>CAVTDM010000001.1:0-88454 GCA_963733415.1 uncultured Gammaproteobacteria bacterium
TCTCGCCGATGCCGGAGAGCCGCGCCTCGGACCGGCTGCGAAAGAGCCCCTGATCGACCACCTGTTGGATATAGGAGTGGTCTGTTGAGAGCTGCTCCAGGACCCGGTTGCGCAGGCGGTAGAGGCGTGAATCACCGACATTCGCATAGGCCAACCACCCGATACCGGCAACCCCCAGGACCACGGTGGTTCCCATCCCGACCAAATTGGCCTCGGCCTGCGCCCGGTTCCGGATGGCCCGATTGGCCTCCACCACCGCCGACTCTGCCAGGAGCCGAGCCTGCGCCCCTTGCGTCCGCGTCAAGTCCTGAGCCCGAAAGAATTCACCGATGGTATCCACGGCAAGCTGGCTCGCCACTTCCCCGGCACGCGACCCGCCGACCCCGTCGGCCACCACCGCCAACCCCAGGTCGGCGAGAACGGTGACCGCGTCCTCATTATGCCGGCGCACCCGACCGCGGTCAGTGCGCCAGGCATACTCGAACTGCAAGGGTCCCATGGACACCGTCACCGAATCCGGCATCGGACCCTCGGCTGGTTCGCCTGACCCGGGCGGCTCAGCGCGCCGCAGCACCCGTCGAAGCGGCTGCCAACTGGGCGGCCAGGCGCTTTGGCTCCACATAACCGGCGATCATCTCACCGGTATCGGTGACGATGGCCGGGGTGCCGCGCAGCCCGAGGTCTTCCCCCAAGGCCATGTGTTGATCCACCGGGTTGTCGCAGGTCTTTTCCGCGACCGGCTTGCCGGCCTTGGCGTCGGTCATCGCCACACGCCGGGCCGCCGCATCACCGGCGCACCAGACGGAGACCGCCTCCTTGTAGGCCGGGCTGCCCTTACCGGCACGGGGGAAGAAGACATAGCGGACACGGATACCCTCTTTTCCATAGTCCGCGATCTGGTTGTGCAGCTTACGGCAGTAGCCGCACTCGATGTCGGTGAAAACCGTCACTGTATGCTGAGCCGGCGCCGACGGCTCAAACACCACCATCTCGGACTCCCCCACCCCGTCCACCAGGCGCTTACGAGCCCCGGACAGGCGGGGTTCGGTCACGTCCTCCCGGGTTGTGAGGTCCACGATGCGACCGTCCACGAAGTAGCGGCCATCCCCGGTCACATACATCATCTGGGTGCCGACCAGGACCTCGTAGAGCCCCTTGACCGGCGAGGCCGAGATCGTCTCGATCTTGACGTCCGGAATGACCTTGGTCAGGGCGGAGCGGATGTTGTCTTCCGGGGCGGCAAGGAGGCCCCCGGCGCTGAATGTCAGAGCCGCGGCGGCAACAAGGCGAAGGCTGTGCATATGAGTTCCTCAGTCGTTTGTAGCGGGGGGTACCGCGCCCTGTTCAGGGCTCCGGTATCCGTGAATTGCCAGGGCTCAGTCCCTGAAATTACTGTAATTGAGCGGCAGGCCCCAATCCTCACCGCGCAACAGGGCGATCGCCTCCTGCAGGTCATCGCGCTTCTTGCCCGTGATCCGCACCTGGTCCCCCTGGATCTGGGCCTGGACCTTGAGCTTGGCGCCCTTGATAAACTTGACGATGGACTTTGCGGTGTCCGTGTCCACGCCTTGCTTGAGAAGGATCTCCTGGCGGGCCGCGTTAAGCGTGATTACCGGATTCTGGGGGTCCAGGGATTTCAGATCGACCGCACGTTTGACAAGTTTTTGACGCAGAATGTCCATCATCTGCTGAAGCTGAAATTCCTGCTCAGCGACCATCTGGATCTTTCCATCGACCAGCTCAAAGGTAGCCTTGACGCCCTTGAAATCAAAACGGGTGGAGGTCTCCCGGTTGGCCTGGTCGACCGCGTTGCGGACCTCCTGCAGGTCAATCTCAGAAACGATGTCGAATGACGGCATGGAAATCGGTCCTAAAGGGGCATTCGGGGCGGTAAACGCCTGGCTGTAAGTCCCGCGACTCCGGGAGCGGGTGCCAGAACTTCACTAAGATAAGCCAAGGCGCCTCAGCCCGTCATCATCCGCCGGCAATCCTGATCTGTTGGCCAGATTTATCGGATGGCGCCGGCCGAGCGTCATCATCGTTCGGGTCGCGCGGCTCCCGGCACCCTGCCGGCCCGGATGGCCGCTGACGCCCGCCAAATGCCCAGGTAACCGTCGTTGGACAACGTCGTTGGACAATCCAGGACCGGCCCTAGCCCCGGGGGTGGTGTTGTGAATGCAACTGCTTAAGCCGTTCCCGCGCCACATGGGTGTAGATCTGAGTCGTCGACAGGTTACTGTGGCCAAGCAACAGCTGCACGACTCGCAGGTCTGCCCCGTGATTCAACAGGTGCGTCGCGAAGGCATGGCGTAAGGTGTGGGGCGAGAGCGGCTTCACAACCCCGGCCTGGACAGCATAACGCTTGATCAGTTGCCAGAAGGCCTGGCGGGTCATACAGTCACTGCGACTGGTCGGAAAGAGAAAATCGCTCATCCGCCCGCCCAGCAGGTCCTGGCGCGGCCCCCGCAGGAACTGCGCAAGCCAGTCCATCGCGTCCTCCCCCAGGGGGACCAGCCGCTCCTTACTGCCCTTCCCCATGACCCGCACCACCCCCTGGGTCAAGCTCACCTGACCCGGCGTGAGGGTCACCAGCTCGGTGACCCGCAGACCGCTGGCATAGAGCACCTCCAGCATGGTGCGGTCACGGTGCCCGCGCGGGTCCTGGGGGTCAGGCGCCCCCAACAAGGCCTCCACCTCCGCCTCGGTCAGGCTCTTAGGCAGAGGCCGCCCGAGCTTGGGGGCGTCCACCCGCGCGCTGGGGTCCTCCTGAATCAGGCCTTGCCGCACCTGCTGCTGATAGAACTGCCGCAGACAGGAGAGCAGGCGAGCGGCGGATCGGGGCTTGCGGCCCTGCACGGATAGCAGCGCCAGGTAATCCAGCAGGTCCAACCGGCAGGCCTCCAACAGGCAACGCCCGCGCTCCCGCTCGATCCAGACCGCAAAGGCTCGCAGGTCCGACTGGTAGGCAGCCAGGGTGTTTTGGCTCAGGCCCCGCTCCATCCAGAGGATGTCGGCGAACCCCTCGATGACGCCTCGTTCATCGACCATCAGCGCCCCTCCTGGTGAGCCGCGGCGGAATGGCAGACGGCCGCGTCCTGACGGACCCCGAAGGCAAAACAAGCCCAGGATGGATGCACCATCGGGCCGCGGAAACAGTTCCGGAGAGGGCCGAGAACCTGTGGATAACTCTGTGGACGAAAGCCCTGGCCCCCTTGATCATTGGCTCGTTTCAGGTTAAGCGGTTTCGGTGAACAGCCTGGCAGTGTCATAAGAGTGCTTAGAAATCAGAATAGTAGGCTTTTTATCAGGGCTGGGAAGCACTACCGGGCCGAATCGTCGCCGACAACACCCAAGGATCACGCTTGTGCACAACCTCGCTTCCGACTGAACCCAATCTTGGCAGTGTTCGTCAAGCCCGCATCAGGTCCCGACGGTCAGGTTGCGGCCGCGCGTCTCGCGCACCAGGAGGGAGGCGACCAGGGCCAACAGCGCGAAGCCGCAGGAGAGCCACAGGCCATGGTGGTAATCGCTTAGGGAGTACCGGCGAACCCCGTCCACCAGGCTCCCGTCCCAGGTCAGGTCCAGTACCCACCCAAAGGCCGGCTGCATGATCGCCGCCCCCAGGAAGAGCCCGGTATTCACCAGCGCAATCGCCATACCGGCCACCCCCGGGGGGACCACCTCCTTGGCGGCCACGTAGCCCACCACGAAGCCCCCCGCGCTGAAGCCCAGCAGGACGTAGAGGGTCAGCCCGGTCCAGCCTGGCCCCCAGGGCAGCAGGATCAGGGCAAGCCAGGCCCCCACCGACAGCAGACTGGCACCAACGATGACCGGTTTGCGTCGGCCCAGCCAATCCGAGAAGGCGCCGGTCAGCAGACACCCCAGAGCGAAGCCGATGAGTGCGACCGTGGTGTAGAGGGAGGCCGCGGTGCGCTCAACCCCGAATCCATCCCGCATCAGGGGCACGCCCCAGAGCCCGGCGAAGGCGAACAGGCTGCCGGTCACGCCGAACATCATGAAGAAGACGGGCCAGATCGCCGGAGTGGCGAAGACTCCGCGCAGGTCCAGCAGCCAATGCTGGTCCCGCGGCGGATGGGGAGGCAGGCCCTCCAGTTCGCGCACCGAGGGCAGACCGGCGTCCTGCGGGCGGGCGCGGACATAGAGCGCCGTGAGCAGGGCGGTCGCGACGGACAGGGCGCCCATCCCGACGAAAACATCGCGCCAGGACACGGCGGCGACCAGGAGCGCCAGAGGCCCCGCTGCCAGGATGGAGCCCAGGTTACCGAGCAGCAGGGTAAGCCCGCTGATGGCCCCGGCGTTGCGCTCCGAAAACCACTGGGTGTTAGACCGCATGAGCCCCACGAAGACCACCGAGACCCCAAGCCCCACCAGGAAGCGGCCCATGGCGGCGATCTCGAAGGTCTCCGCAAGCCCGAACAGCATCGACCCGACCCCCGCCACCAGGCACGCCAGGGCCACGCCGACCCTTGGACCCAGGGTATCCGCCAGGACCCCGGCCGGGATTTGCATGGCGGTATAGATGTAGTAATACATGGCCGCCAAAGACCCCAGGGCCGCCCCGCTGGTCTGGAAGGTGGCCATCAGGTCCCCCGCGACCACCCCCGGCGCCATGCGGTGGAAGTACACCGTAATGTAGGCCAGGATCAGGATCGCATAGATGCTCCAACGCAGGCGCTGAAAGCGCCGCCAGTCCGCGGGGTCAAGCTGCATGGGGGGATCCTGGGTTCCGGTCGGGGGAGATCCAGCAGGAGCCGCGCCCACCCGACCCTGAAGGTGGGGCTATGGTACAGGAGCGGACGGACCGGACAACGGCTCGGCGTATCAAGCCATTGGACCTCGAGAAAGCCGCTGACCTTGAGAAAACCGCTGAAGCGCGAAAACGCAGAGATCGCCGAGGCGAACCAGTCGAAACCGTCAATTGGCCGCCAACCGACCCTGGCCGGAGCTGACCGCGCGAGCCTCGCCGTGAGGATTCTGGGACGAAAAAAAGCGGGCCGCTTGGGCCCGCCATTGAATCAAGCAGAGGGCGCCCCGGGGCCTAGGCAGCGCGGCGGCGGCGATAGCCGAGCCCAGTCATGCCCATGAGGGCCGAGCCGAACAGCCAGGCAGCGGCGGGAATCGGAACCACGCTGGCCTTCTCGACGATGCTGCCCTGCAACTTCGCTGAGTTATCTCTTTCTTCTTTGGTCCAGAACTCCGTGGCAGGGTTACCACTGATTAGGAAGCTCGAGATATTGACGACATACTCCGTGGTTCCGATGAAGAAGCTTTCCGAACTACCAACATTGAGCGTGAATTTCACCCGATCGGCACAGCCGTTACTGTTGACGCCGCTTCCATTGGCGCCGCCGTTCGCGCACGGATTGTCGCCATTTGGGGTCTCCCAATGGGCGAAATCGAAGAAGGAATCGACTTCGAACGGATTGCCGTCTATCGTCAGATCCGTGGTGATCTTCAAGGTCGCGGCCGTAATACTGGTTCCCGCACTGATCGGGTTATTGAGGTGAGTGAAGGTCCCGAGTTCGAATGGGGTGACCAGAGCCACGCCAAACGGGGTGGACCTGTCGTCGAAGTCGTAACCGCTCTTTGGGTTATCAAACATCCCGCCCCAACGGATCTGACTGGTCCCCACCCCGGTAACATTTCCTCCGGTGGTACTAGTCCATACGCCATCAACGTCGGTAATGATGATGGTCGAAGCAGCCGTAAAAGGTGCAAAAGCGACCGCTGCTCCAACCAACGCTGAGTAACTGAGCGTCTTGAGAAGGTTCATTGATTCTCTCCGCGGTTAAGACCTGTTGAAAGGTTAAGACCTAATGAAATGAGTGGCTTCGGTTCCGATCCCTCGATCCTGGGAGCCCTCCCCGCAAGGCCACAGCATGGCCGTGCGGTTAAACCCGAATTCCCTGCGTGGTCGCATCTGCTGAGGCAAATGACGTGCCAGGGCACTGGCTGCCATCTTCCAGCGAACGTAACGGGCCAGCGGGGCGACGGACAACGGGCCCCTGGTCATCTCTCCCGCCACCGGTCTCGTCCGTTCGATCAGTCACTTATACCCTGAACAACCTGCCGATACCCCATCAGCCTGGATGGGGGACTGAGCGGCTGCCCGATCAGGTCGACACCGTCCTCCGAGCGGTCCCAGCCCGACCCTGTAAAGCGCTGGTTCCTGCCGGAAGGCTTCAGGACCGCTTTCCACGCAGGTCGAAAAAGACAAAAAACAAGAAAAACATAATTTTAGATGGAGATCCACCGACTGCATCAGCGACGTAACAAGAACGTGACGGTTTCGGCGATGTGGTCGGTGGATTTTTTCAGGGCCTGGAAAATCGCTCTATTTATTATATTGTTGTGGTGAAGAAGCCGCTGCACTCCGCGGAACCGCGTGTAAAATTTTGCGCTTTTTCCCTGTCACTGACGGAGATGCCTCGGCTCCCGTGTCCCCGGGAGGTCGTGCGCAGATGTCAGCTAGGTCAGCGCCCGTCTCCTCTGATGGGGGGTCTGGATACCTTGTGACTGCCACCGGACTGCACCGGGGATCGTACGGTGGCCGCACCTTCCCCTCACGGAGCGCAGTCCGGCTCCCCGCAGTGTTCCACGATGAAGGCCCGGGCCTCCTCCCGCAGGCGCACCGCGCCCGGCCAGTCTCCGGCAGCGGCAGTCAGGGGCGGCCCGATGATCAGGGTCGCCCGACCCGGGCGCGGGAACCAGTGCGCCCCCCGTAATAGCGCCCGGGTACCGCGCAGGACGACCGGTACCAGGGGCACGTCCGCCTGGGCGGCGGCGAGAAAGGCGCCCATGCGAAAGGGCAGGAGCCCGGGCTCCTCCCGGAAGGTGCCCTCCGGGAAAAAGGCCAGGGTCTCACCCTGCCGCAGCCGATCGGTCAGACGTCCCAACTCCCCGGCGCTGCGCAAGAGGTCGAAGCGGTCCACGAACAAGGTGCCGGTGCGGGTGAGCAGTGTGCGGGCGAAGGCGTTCGAGGCAAGCTCCTGCTTGGCGACAAAATAGAGGGGACGGTCCAGCGCCGAGATCAGCAGCAGGGCGTCCAGGTAGCTCTGATGATTGGCGGCCAGCACACAGGGTTGGGCGGATGGCGGGAGCCGTTCCCGCCCCTCGATCTCCAGCCGTATGAAGGCCAGCCAGCGCAGGAGGCGGAGGCTGCCGCGCACCAGGTCCAGGCGCCACGCAAGCCGGGGCATGGTGGCCACCCCCAGCCAGACCCAGGGCAGGATCAGCCCGACCAGGGTCCAGGCGTAGCCGACATAGAGATACTCGGGTGAGTGCCTCAGCCACCTCCACCCGGTACCAATCACCCCGGAGGCCGCGACCCGCAGGATCTGCCATCGGGCACTGGGTGTGCTGGCCTCCAGACGCCCCCCGAGATACAGGTCCCGGGTGGCCCCCCGGCGGATCTTGCCGCTGGAGGTCTTGAGCACCGACCGGGGTGGGGCCAGGACCACCTCGTCCGGCGGCATCCCCAGGATGTCGATGGTCCGGGTGCGCAAGGTCTGTTCCAGTTCGGCGCGCCGGTCCGGCTGCCGTTCGCGGGTCTCCGCCACCACCACCAGTCGTTCGCTGCCCTGGCGCGGATCGGCGGCGGCGAAGACAGCCACGCAGCCCTTGCGCACCCCGGGCATCTCGCCGAGGGCCTCTTCGAGTTCGTAGGGATAGAGGTTCCGGCCGCCGCGGATGATCAGGTCCTTGACGCGGCCGGTGAGATAGATTTCCCCGTCCGCCAGATAGGCCCGATCGCCGGTGCTGTGCCAGCCCGCCCGGATCAGTCCGGCGGTGGCAGCGGGATTGCGGTAATAGCCCCGGGTGGCGGAGGGTCCCTGAAACTCCAGGAGTCCCTCCTGGCGATCCGGCAAAGACTGCCCCCGGGGGTCCGTGACTTGCACCCGGTAGCCCGGCAGGGGGCGGCCGCAGGCCACCACCTCCAGGGCCTTGGGGTCGTCACAGGGCACCCGCAGGGCCTGAGCACACCGTGCGAGGCGCTCCCGGTCGATGCAGTCGATCCGCGGGCCCCGATCCGGCGGCGGAAAGGCCAGCCCCACTGCCGCCTCCGCGAGCCCGTAAACCGGGGCCAGGGCTGCCGGCCGCAGACCGCAGGGGCGGAAGCGCTCGGCAAAGCGGCGCAGAGTCTGGGGGCTCACGGGCTCGGCCCCGTTGAAGGCCCAGCGCCAGGTGCTCAGGTTCAGACGCGCCAGGGCCTGGTCGGGGACGCGGGTCAGGCACAGCTCATAGGCGAAGTTCGGGGCGGCAGACAGGGTGCCCCCATGATCGCTGATGGCCTGGAGCCAGCGCAGGGGCCGGGCGAGAAAGGCGAGCGGCGACATGGAGATCAGCGGCAGGCCATAGTAGAGACTGCCCAGCCAGGCACCGATCAGGCCCATGTCATGGTAGAGGGGGAGCCAGCTCACGAAGCGGTCATCGGGACGCACCCCGATGGCCGCTCCCATGGCCCTGATGTTGGCCAGCAGGTCGGCATGGGAGAGCACCACCCCCTTGGGGTCCCCGGTGCTGCCGGAGGTGTACTGGAGGAAGGCGATATCCTGGGCCAGGGGACGGGCGGGTGCCGGTCAGCGCCGGTTCGTCCTCCAGCCCCTCCAGGGTGAGCAAGGCCCGCAGGGAGGAGACCTGGAGCCGCAGCAGCCGGGCCACGGTGCGGGCCTGGGGCACCGTGATCAGGTAGGCGGTACCGGCATTATTGAGGATCCGGGCGTGGCGGCGCAGGTGGTCCTCGATCTGCTGCGGGCGTGCCGGCGGGTAGATGGGGACCGGGATACCGCCGGCGGCCAGGATGCCGAAGAAACTGAAGAAATACTCCTCCCCGGTGGGCAGCATCAGGGCGACGCTCTCACCGCTGGCGAGCCCTTCCCGTCGCAGGCGACTGGCGACCCGGGCGGCGCCCGCGGCGAGTGTCTGATAGGTGATGGGCGCCGTCTGGTCATCCGCCCCATACAGCAGGATGTGGACACGCTCCGGGTGCCGCTCCAGGTGCCAGTCCAGGACCTCGAGCAGGGTGGCGGCGGACCCGGGCGCGCCTTGTTCGGACAGGGGTTCGGACGGGTGCCCGACCGCGACCCCGGCCGGGGTCACGGCCGCCGGGGCGGGTACCGGGGTCCGGGTTCCGGTTGGCAATCCGCCGGGCCGGGCCGCCGGGGCCAGGGTCAATAGGTCCCGCCCCGTCGCCGCGAGCATGGCCTCATCCGGCAGGGCGACGCCCAGGGCCCGCTCCACCCGCGCCAGGAGCTCCGAGCGTCCCAGACTGTCCAGCCCCAGGTCCGACTCCAGCCGGGTGTCGAGGGTGAGCCCCCCGGCGGCTCGGGCAGGCGGGAATCCCGCACCAGCCCCCGCAGGGTGGACAGCAGCAAGGCCGGACGGTCGCTGTCGGCCGCCGTCATGGGCGTGTACGACTCTGGCTTCACGGTGTCTCCCACGGTACCTCGCTATCACCATAGAGGCGCTGGATCACATCGGCGAACCGAGCCTCCACTTGCTCACGCCGCGCCTTCAGGGTGGGCGTGATGAGACCGTTCTCCACGGTCCAGGGCGCCAGGCTGAGGTGCACCGCCTGCACCCTGGCGTAACCCGGGAAGGCCTTCAGACGTTCCTGCACCCGCGACAGGACGGCGGCGAGGACCGCGGACTGCCCCAGCGCCCCGGGGTCATCCGGAGCGAGCCCGAACTCCCTCGCCAGGCCGGCCCAGGCACCCGGTTCCAGCACCAGGAGCGCGGCCAGATAGGGCCTGCCCTCGCCCAGGATCAGGGCCTGGTCAATGAGCGGGTCCATGGTCAGGGCCATCTCCATCTCGGCCGGGGACACCTTCTCGCCCGTGGACGTGACCAGGATCTCCTTGAGCCGCCCGCGGATGTAGACATAACCGTCGCGGACCTCGGCCACATCGCCGGTATGGAGCCAGCCCTCCCCATCGATGACCTGGGTGGTCGCCTCGGGCTGGTGCCAATAGCCCAACATCAACCCCGGCGTCTTGCCAAAGACCTCCCCCTGGGGACCGATCCGGACCTGGAGCCCGGGCAGTGGCACACCAACCGAGCCCGGCACGCAGTCCTGGGGCCGGGTGTTGGTCAGCACGGGGGACGCCTCGGTGAGCCCATAGCCCTCGGTGAGGGGCAGCCCGAGCCCGATGAAGAAGCGCGCCACCACCGGCGACAGGGGCGCCCCGCCGCTCACTGCCACCCGCAGCCGCCCGCCGAGCTTGTCCATGACCTTTCGCGCGATCAGGCGCCGCAGCAGGGCGCCCGCCGCCCGCTGGAGGAGGCCGAGAGCCGGGCCACGCCCCTGAGCGGCGATGAAACGCTGCCAGCCCAGCGCGACGGTGGTCTCGAACAACCAGCGCTTGAGCCCCCCCTCCCCAAGTTTCGTCTGAATGGCCAGGTAGATCTTGTCATAGACCCGGGGAACGGCGAGCAACACGGTCGGGCGCACAGTGGTCAGGTCCTCGCGCAACAACTCCACCGATCGCGCGTAGCAAATACTGCAGCCCGCCATCATGGGCAGATAGTAACCCACGGTACGCTCAAAGCTGTGGGCCAACGGCAGGAAGGAAAGAAAGCAGTCCGCGGGCCAGGCCGGGATACGGCGCAGCACCGCCTCCGCCGTCCAGAGGATGCCGCGATGGGACTGCATCACCCCCTTCGAGGGCCCGGTGGTGCCGGAGGTGTACACAATGGTCGCCAGGGCATCGGGGTCCTCAACGCGATCCTGGAACCCTGGTGCATCGCGGGGAAGCCAGTCGGCCAGGTAACGCACGGCCTCGTCCACGACCGGCGCCTCGCGGATCAGACACAGCACCCGTAACAACGCCGGATAGGCCGCACGCCCGGGGGCGAGGTCAGACCAGCGTCGGTCCGAGTCGATCAGCAACAACCGCGCCCCGGAGTCCGCCAGGATGTGGGCCATGTTCGCCGGGCTGTCGGTAGTGTAGAGGGGGACCGGCACCAGCCCCAGACCTAGGGCCGCCTGGTCGCAACAGACCCAGTCGACGCCATTGCGCAGGCTCAGCGCCACCCGGTCCCCCGGCTGCAGGCCCTCGCCCGCTAATCCCACCTGCCAACGGGCGACCAACCCCGCCATCTGGGACCAGGTGTAGTCCCGCCAGGCGCCGCCCTCGAACTGCCGGTAGGCAACGGCGTCCGGGCTCCGCTCCACCCGTTGCCGGAAGAGTCCCGGGAGCGTGCGGGCCGCGTCGCAGCCGATGGTCTCTGGCATCAGGAACGTTTCTTCGGTGGTCATGGCGTCGTCCCTCGTCCAAGAATAGACAGTCGGCGATCAATCGACAGCCGCAAGCGCCTACTAAACCCTGGTTTGCCCCGGTGGTTCCCTTCCCCTGCGCCCGTGCGGCTGGTGCCGGGCATCATCGGGAGCACCTTATCTTTGATCGATCGGATCGACCTGTGGACACTCGGGGCCGTTGATCTCGTCTAAAGTAAAGACCATTCCAGCACTCCCGGTGCGGTTGCTTTGGCACAACCGTTTCGTCTTTCCGGTGGTGCGCACCGTCGCGGACCTGCTGTGGCCTTTGGCCGAGGACTGATCGCCGCGGCCGACGCATCAACCGTCCACTCACCGGCGCTCCTAAAGGCTTTGTTTAGCCTGGATATGCACCTCGCGCGGGTGGAGGTCCTGGCACTCCTGATCCTGGTGTATCCTGCAACCTGGTACAGACGGGGTTCATCCATGTGTTTCGTCCTCGTAGACAGCGGGACCCTAAAGGTGCTCACAGGGCGCCTCTCCGCCGGCCCGGGGCATTAGTTGAACGTCATCGAGCGGGATCTCGCAATCGTAGATGCCCGCAGGGACGTGTTGGGCGTGGGATTCATCCCCGGCGAGGAGTGCCTTTTTCCTGCGGCGAAGACCCAATTGAGGCCAGGATGCCAAGCGCTGATGCCGACCCGGATCCAGGGTCTCAAAGAACCGCGGGACCACTTCGATTGAATACGAACCTGCAGACCAGACCGAGCGTCTCGCTGGTGCTAGGCAGCGGCGGCGCCCGGGGTCTGACCCACATCGGGGTCATCCGTTGGCTGACCGAGCAGGGCTATCGCATCGAGTCCATCGCCGGTTCATCCATGGGCGCCCTGATTGGGGGTGTCTACGCGGCCGGTGAGTTGGAGGCTTACAGCCGCTGGGTCTGCGCCCTGCGGCGGACCGATGTGCTGCGCTTCCTCGATTTTGCCTTCAGTGCCGGGGGCCTGCTGAAGGGTGACCGCATCATGGAGGCACTGCGGGAGATGGTGGGCGAGCGCGCCATCGAGTCACTGCCGATCGCCTACACGGCAGTCGCGACCGATATCGAACGTGGGCGGGAGGTGTGGTTCTCCCGGGGTCCGCTCTTCGACGCCATCCGCGCCTCCATCGCCGTCCCGACTGTCTTCATGCCCCATCAGTACCTGGGGTTGACCCTGGTGGACGGCGGCCTGCTCAACCCCGTCCCCATCGCCCCGACCTTTCGGGACCTCACCGATCTGACCATTGCGGTAAACCTCAATGGCATAACCGAAGCCGTTGAACCGGCGCAGCAGGGCGCTCCGGAGAACGGGCGCAAGAGTGTCGATCTGGACCTGCGCTCGCGCATCCTGCAATTCCTGGATACGATCGGGCAGGAGCTGATGCCGCCGCAAGAACGGGACCTCGGGATTTTCGAACTGGTCACCCGGTCGTTCGAAACCATGCAGAATGCCATCAGTGCCCTGAAGCTTGCCGCCTATGCGCCGGATGTCGTCATCGACATACCGCGTGACTCCTGCAGCGCCCACGAGTTCTACCGCGCCCGGGAGATGATCGACCTGGGATACCGGTGCGCCGCGGCCGCAATCTCAAGCCATCAGGGATAGGCCAAGTCTTCGGCGTCGCCGGCGTCTGATCTCAATGGGGTCGCGGGGAGTCCAACGCAGGTCAAACCGTGCTGTTCATCATCGCGCCGCGGATGGTATTTCCGGACAAAGATGGCACCGCGGCGGCCTCGACACCGGCGGAAGAACCCTTCATCGTGCCCCTGGCAGTGCCGATGTTGGCCGGGCCGTCCGCGGTCGCGGCCCTGCCGTTGGTCAGCCGGGACCCGACGCGCCTGTGGACCTGGCTCGCTGCGCTGACGCTGGCCTCGGCCTTCACCGCGATCATCCTGCTCACCTTCCTGCTGGAGAAGATCGGCCCCGCGCCCTGCGCGCCCTGGCGCGTCTGACCGGCATGCTGCTGATCATGATGGCGGTACAAATGTTCATGGACGGCATCGCTGCCTGGAACCTCGCCCTGCGCGCGGCAGGCAGCGTCGCGATCGAGGGCGGCGCCGTCGCGGTCCGCTTACGCGGCAGGATCGGCCTGACGGTGGAGGATGCGACCGGGGCCGCCGGCCAGGTGGTCGCCACGAGCCAGTCAAAGGTCCTGGTTGCGCCGAAGGGACGCGTGCAGGCCACGGATTCTCAGTGCACCGGCGACCGACCAACCGATCGCCGTCGCACTCAAGGGCCGGAACGGTGGATCAGGAGTGGACAATCGATGGATTCGAGGCGCTCCCACAGGGTGGGTGCGGCGAGCAGGGGGTTTGCGGAATCGACAATAAGCAGGTCGATGCCCGCATCGACGATGGTTCGGGCGAGGGTTCCGGGTTCGGCCGATTCCGGGGTAAGCGCATGGATGCGGGTCTTGGTACCCGCGAGAATCGCGCTGGCGCGTTCGCTCAGGGCCGCCTGATCCGCCCCGTCCCGGGGTTGCAGGATGACCGAGATGGCCAGATGCCCGCATCGACGATGGTTCGGGCGAGGGTTCCGGGTTCGGCCGATTCCGGGGTAAGCGCATGGATGCGGGTCTTGGTACCCGCGAGAATCGCGCTGGCGCGTTCGCTCAGGGCCGCCTGATCCGCCCCGTCCCGGGGTTGCAGGATGACCGAGATGGCCGCCCGGCGGTCGCTGGCCAGCTCGGCGGCCGTGGCCAGTGCTCGCGCGGAGGTCGCGCTGCCGTTGAACAGGACGCCCAGCGTCAGCTCCCCGGCGGCGCGTCGGGTCTGGGTCCCCTTGGGTCGCCAGCCCAGGGGTGCGAAGCGGCCCATTCGTCCCAGCGCAAAAAATTCAGCATCCATGGCGGCGGCGAGGATCTCGGCCCCCAGGTCGCCACGCCAGACACGGAAGGAGCAGGCGACACCGCGGGTGCGGGCGGACTGCTCCAGGGTCTCCCGGACCCGCCGGGCGACCGCCCGCAGTTCCCGTTGGAGTCGCCCGGCGTCCAGCTGGGGCTCGTCCAGGGTGGCGAGCCGCAGCTCGCGCAGGAACGGCAGCCCCGCCGAGAGGATGAGCTGCGTATCCTCCACGAAGATCCCTTCGAGCTCCGCCTCCAGCAGGGCGGCGACCCCGGCGGCGAGGTCCAGCAGCCGCAACCCATGGGTGGAGGCATCCAGGGCGACGGCGATGCGGCGAGTCGTGATCCGCGACGGTTCGGTGTTCATGCCGAACGCCCGCCGGCCTCACCTGCGCGCAGCTCACGCAGGCGCTCGGAGAAGCCGATCAGGCGGGCCTCCACGCGCTGGTTGAGGCTACCGTCCGGGAACTGCCCCTGAGCGTCCCGCTCGCCCGCGGGAAGGCCGGTCAGGAGCTCAATCCCCTCATCCACGGTCCGCACCGGGTACACCGCAAAGCGCCCGGCGGTCACGGCCTCCCGGATGTCCTCGCGCAGCATCAGATGCTTGACGTTGGCTGCCGGGATCAGCACGCCCTGGCCGCCCGTGAGCCCCCGGGCGGCGCAGATATCGAAGAAGCCTTCGATCTTCTCGTTCACCCCACCGATGGCCTGCACCTCGCCCAGTTGGTTGACCGACCCGGTGACCGCCAGGGACTGGCGCAATCGGTGCCCCGGCCAGGGCGGAGAGCAGGGCGTAGAGTTCAGTCGAGGAGGCGCTGTCGCCTTCCACCCCGCCGTAGGACTGCTCGAAGACCAGGCTGGCCGAGAGCGACAGCGGGATGGTCCGGGGCATAGCGCCCGGCGAGAAAGCCCGCCAGGATCAGCACCCCCTTGGAGTGGATGGGGCCACCCAGCTTGGCCTCCCGCTCGATGTCGACCACCTCGCCCTTGCCGAGCCGCACCCGGGCGGTGATGCGCATGGGGTGTCCGAAGCGGTAATTGCCCAGGTCCATCACCGCCAGGCCGTTGACCTGGCCCACCCGCTCCCCGTGCGGTGTCGACGAGAAGGGTGCCGCGCAGGGTCTCCTCCCGCAGGCGCCGGCTCACCCGGTCCGCCCGTTGGGTCTGGGCATCGATGGCCCGCTGCACGTCAGTGGCGCTGACGAGTTCCCGTGCGGCCTGTCCAGCCCAGTAGTCGGACTCCTGGACCAGGTCGCTGACGGAGCGCATATGGCTGGTGGTGCGCTCGTTGTCGTCGACCAGACGCGCCCCGTGCTCGATCACCCGGGCGACGGCAGCGGCATCGAAGGGCCTCAGCCCGTCCCGCCCCACGAAGGTGGCGATGAGACGGGCGAAGAGGTGCTCGGTCTCGGGGTTACGCTCCACCTGGTCCTCGAAGTCCACGGCGACCTTGAAGAGGTCCGGAAACTCCGGGTCCAACTGGGCCAGCAGGTAATAGATGGAACGTTCCCCGTAGAGCACCACCTTCACGTCCAGGGGAATCGGCTCAGGCTCCAGTGAGACGGTGCTGATCAGGCTGATCACCTGGGCCAGTGACTCGATGCGGATCTCGCCGGGCCTGCAGCAGGCGCTTGAGGGTGTCCCAGGCAAAGGGCTGCAACAGAAGCTTCAAGGCATCGATGATCAGGTAGCCGCCGTTGGCCTGATGCAGGGCCCCGGGGCGGATCATGGTGAAGTCGGTCTCCAGGGCGCCCAGATGGGCGCGGTGTTCAACGCGACCGACGAGGTTGATGTGGGCCGGCAGGTCCGCGTGGACCACCGGGGCACCGCCGTTCTGGTCATGGCCCAGGAGCACGTTGATCCGGTAGCGGTGGTGCCAGGGCGGCCCCTCGTCCGGCGGGGTCAGGGGGATGCCGAAGAGCGGCGGGTGCTTTTCCTGGTCCGGCAGGAATTGGCGGAAGTGCTCCACCACGTCGGCCTCGACCTGGTCCAGGTACGCGATCAGGTCGGGCAGGTCCCGGTAGCCGTCCCGCAGGGCATCGAGGAGGTGGCGGATCGCGGCAGCGGCCATCTCGCGGTTGAGGGTCTGGATCTGTTCCTCGAATTGCTTCTTCCAGATCGGGACGTGGTGCAGGGCCTTGCGCAACTCGGCCTGCAGGGCCTCGATGTCCGATTCGATCCGCTGCCGCTCCTCCTCTGGCAGGGCGTTGAACTCCGCGGGACCGAGCGGTTTACCGTCGTGCAGCGGGGCCAGGGTGAAACCAGTCGGGGTGTGGACCAATACCACGGACTTGTCCTTGGCCATGGCCTGGATCACGCCCATGGCCCGCTCCTGACATCTCGTCCATCTCCTCCTCGATCGACTGGGCACGGGTGCGGTACTCGTCGCTCTCGAAGACGCTCTGGAGCGCGCGGTGCAGGTCCTCCACCAGTTGCTCCATGTCGCGCTGGAGCTTGGCGCCGGTGCCCGGCCGGCAGACGCAGGGCCCGGGGACGGTGGGCGTCCTGAAAGTTGAAGACATAGCACCAATCGGGCGGGACCGGCTGGGCGGCGGCGCGGGCCTCCAGGGTCTGCCGGATGAGGGTGAGCTTGCCGGTCCCGGCGGGCCCCAGGGCGAAGAGGTTGTAGCCATCCTGCCGGATACCGATCCCGAAGTGCAGGGCGTCTTGGGCGCGATCCTGGGCGATGAGCCCCGCGAGCGCCTCCAGTTCGGCAGTGGTCGCGAACGCGGAGCCCGGCGGGGTCGCAGCGCCGATAGAGCTCGGCCGGTGTCAGCGGGGCGATGGACATGGGGGAACGAGCGCCTGGCGGAAAAACCGGTGCTAAGGATGCCCCCATTCGCGGCAACTGCCAAATGGTCTACCACGGTTGAGAACCGTTCCTAAGCCCTCGGGGCGGGATGCCCCGGCTCTTTTGGTGTCAGTCGTCATGGCGATCCACCCCACAGCATCCGGGTGCAGGCGCCGGTACCGCCGGCCCGTCCGGGTCCCCCTCCCCGCTCAGCACCGACCCGGTGAGCGGATTGGGGCGGAAGGCCGTGCAGCCCTTGAGGCCCAGCCGATAGGCCTCGGTATAGAATCCCCTTGAACCCATCGAAACTGATCCCTGGCGGGACATTGACCGTCTTGGAGATGGCGTTATCGACGAAGGGCTGCAGGGCCGCCTGCATGGCCAGGTGATCCTCCGGCGTCAGGCTGCGCGCATCCGCAAAGGCGTCGGGCAGAGCGCGATCACCATGGAGCAGCCGCCAGTGGCGCAGCGCATAGTCGGTCACCGGGTACCAGGTGAGTTGCCCCGTTCGGTCCCGCACCCGCCGCCGGTACTCCAGCTCAAAGACCGGCTCCAGGCCGCTGGAGACCCCATTGGCGAGAAGGCTGATGGTCCCCGCGGGGGCAACGGCCGTGAGGTGACTGTTGCGGATGCCCTGGGCGCGAATCTCCGCGCGGATGTCATCGGGCAGGGCGCGCACGAAGGGTCCGTCCAGGTAGGGACCAGACTCAAAGAATGGGAAGGGCCCACGCTCCCGGGCCAGGGCCACCGAGGTCCGATAGGCGGCGTGGCAGATGCATTTCATGGCCAGCGCGGCCATGACCTGGGCCTGCCTGCTGCCGTAGCGCAGGCCCAGCATGATCAGGGCGTCGGCCAACCCGGTGATGCCAAGGCCGAGCCGACGCGCCCCGCGGGCCTGCTCGGCCTGTTGGCGTAGCGGCAGGTGTGAGGCGTCGATGACATTATCGAGCAAGCGCACCGCCATGCCCGCCGCGGCCTCCAGCCCCGCAAGGTCTAACCGGGCCCCCGGGGCGAAGGGCTGCTCCACGAACCGCACCAGATTCAGGGACCCCAGGTTGCAGGCCCCATAGGGGGGCAATGGGACCTCACCGCACGGGTTGGTGGCGCTGATCCGCTCCCGGTACCAGAGATTGTTCTCCCGGTTGATGCGGTCCAGGAAGAGCACGCCGGGCTCGGCGCTTTCGTAGGCCGCCCCCATGATCCGCTCCCAGAGGCCCCGGGCGGGGATCTCTCTCAGCACGGCGCAGGCTACCGGGTCGCGACTACCCGGTAGGCGACGCTGGACCAGCGCCCGGTCACCGAGTCGCTCGACGCCGCCCAACCCGTCGAGGGGAAAGACCAGTGGCCAGGGGCGGTCCCCATGCACTGCCGCCATGAAGGCATCGGACACCAGGACCGAGAGGTTGAAGTTGCGCAGCACCCCAGTGCCGCGCTTGGCGTCGACGAAGGTCTCGATGTCCGGGTGATCGCAACGCAGCGTCGCCATCATGGCGCCCCGCCGGGAGGCGGTGGAGAGCAGGGTCTCGCACATGGCGTCCCAAATGCCCATGAAGGAGACCGGGCCGGAGGCCAGACCTCCCACCCGCCAGGCCGGAGTCCCTTGGGGTCGCAGGGTTGAGAAGTCGTAGCCCACCCCGCCGCCCGCCTGCATGGTGATGGCGCCCTCCTTCAGCGACTCGAAGATCGCGGCCAGCGAATCGCCGATCGGACCCATGACGAAGCAGTTGAAGAGGGTGAGGTTCCGGCCGGCGCCGGCGCCGGCCAGGATGCGTCCGCCGGGAAGGAAGCGGAAGCCGGCAAGGAGCCCGTAGAAACGCGCTTCCCAGCGGGCCTGATCCCGCGGCTCCGGAGCGGCGAGGGCCCGGGCAACACGGCGCCAGGTGTCCTCCAGCGTGCGGTCGCCCACCTCCCCAGCGGCGCAAGCACGGTAGCGGCTGTCCCAGATGTGGCGGGAAAGCGCTGTCTCGAAGGGGTCGTCTGGCATGGGCCCATCTCCCGCAGTACTCGGGGCCTGACTCAGGGCCCGGACATCAACCCCGACGAATCTCTGTGTCCGAGGGCCTCGCGAGAACTAAACTTGGTAATGAGGAGGCATCAGAGATGAGTAATATCCGCGAGACCCAAAGTGACTGGCGGCCTGATCCCCTGACGCAAATGATTCTAGCGCGTCGGGAGCGGATTCGAGTTGCGGCCTATTTCAATGCGGAGCGGCGGGGATTCGTCCCGGGCCGGGAGTTGGACGATTGGCTCCAGGCCGAGCAAGAGATCGACGAGGCGTCGCGCCCCCTGGCGGTCGACTGACCAGTCAGGAGCGCTCCGGAGCCCATCCTGATCGTCCCGACCCGGCGGTTCCTTACGAGAGTCAGACCCGATTGCAGCATCGGGAGGAGGCCAAAGATGAAGACTTGGGTGATGGTGGCAAGCGCCGCTCGCGCACGCCTGTTTGCAGCCGCCCGCAAGGACGCCCCCCTGCAAGAGATCTCGGTTCTCGTCAATCCGGACGATCGACTCCATCAACAGGAATTCAAGACGGACAAGCCTGGACGGGCTGTCGATTCCCATGGCGGCCAACGGCATGCCATGCAAACTCCGGTGGACCCGCGGGAACAGTCGGCCATCCGGTTCGCCAAGCGCGTACTTGAGCCCCTGGAGGCGGGGCTGAATGAGGACCGGTTCGAGGCCCTCTATCTGGTGGCCTCACCGCACTTTCTCGGCCTGGTGCGGGAGCACATGAGCGGTCGGTTGTCCCGGGTGGTCAAAGGGGAATTGGCCAAGGACCTGACCGGGAAGGACGCGACAGCAATTCAGGAGTATGTCGCGGACCTTTTGATGCCCGCCTGATATCGCGGCCACGGGCAAGGCCGGACGAAACCCGAACAGGTCAAACCGCTTGCGCCCCGCCTCCAGCACCCCGGCCGCGGCCATCATGGCCACGGCACTCAGGCCGATCCAGTCCACCAGTCGATCCGGGTCAGTGATCATGGGGCTGGCGCCAGCGCCGAAGCACATCTAGTCGGCGCGGACCGCGTCCAGGAGGGGGACGGCGCGCAGGCGCTTGGAGACCTCATACTCGGCGTCCGTCATGTGACTGCCGACGATGTTACGCAGGAGTTCCGCGTCCTGATCCCCCTGGGCCACCGCCAGCGACAACCAGTAGTGGGCCTGGGCCAGATCGATTTCGACGCCCCGCCCCTCCGCAAAGATGAGGCCCATGGCGTACTGGGCGTCCATCTCACCGGCCAAGGCCCGCTCCCGGATCAGCGGCACCTTGGACGGGTCGTTACGGAGCAGGATCAAGTCTTTCAGGTAGCTCGTGTCGGACATGCAATAATCCCCCAGTCAACGGGTCCATGGGATTCGCGCGCCGCGGTTCCCAACGACGGTTTCCCCGGTGAGCTCGCATTTGGCCAAAGCCTTGGCTCTCATGTCCAGATCATACTCGGCGCGGACACCGGCAAGATCGAATCTCTGAAATGGAGCACAAGCACCAGTCCCGCAGGGCCGCAGCCCAAATGTCTCTGCGCCCGAATCCTGTTCTTGCGTGGACGTCCGGACAAAACGCCTTAATTTCTGAGATGATGGTAGATATCAAGGTACTGTTGGCCGGGCTTATTCCAGGAGTTGTCGGCGCGCATGCCGTTGACCCGCAACTGGCGGAAATATTCAGGGAACCGGAACCAGAGACCGATGGCCCGGCCCATGGCCCCCTCCATTGCCGCCTCGGTGAGTTCGTCGAACAGATAGCCGTTGCGGACCTCAAAGGGCTTGTCTGAGTAATTTGCGTCGAACACCGTGTCCGCCAGTCCGCCGACCCGACGCACGATTGGAACCACGCCGTACTTCATCGCGATCATCTGGGTCAGACCGCAGGGCTCATAGACACTGGGAATCAGAATCATGTCTGCCCCCGCGTAGATCAGATGGGAAAGCTCCTCGTCATAGCTCAACTCCAGGTGACAATCCGGGCTCGGGTCCATTTCCTGCTTAATGCGCCAGAACTGATCGCTGACCGCCGGTTCCGGGGCCGAGCCAAGGAGCACGAACTGACAGCCGCGCTCCAGCGCGTAATAGATACCGCGGCGGATCAGGTCCACGCCCTTCTGGCGATCTAACCGGCTGACGACCGCGACGATCGGCTTGAAGACGTCATCGAGGCCCACCCGCTGGCGCAACGTCTTTTTGCTCACCGCCTTTTGGGGCAAGGTATCCGGGCCGAAGGGCTGGGGGATGTGGCTGTCCAGTTCCGGGTTCCACACCGAATAGTCGATGCCGTTCAAGACGCCGCCGAACTTTCGGTCGTAGTACTGAAGCAGCCCTTGGAGCCCCATCCCCTGGTCCGTGTGCTGGATCTCCCAGGCATAGCGCGGCGAGACGGTGGTGACGAAGTTTGAGAAGACGATACCGCCCTTCATCAGGTTGACCGCCCGGTGATTGACCGGATCGAGCATCCGCTCCATGGTCATGAGGCGGTCGGGCTTGAGGCCTACCTGGCGCAGGATGTATTCCCCCACCACCCCCTGATGCCCCATGTTATGGAGGGTATAGCAGGCCCGGGAATGGGTCATACCCAGGCCCTGATAGATCTCAAACAACAGCACGGGGATCAGGCCGGTCTGCCAGTCGTTGCAGTGGATCACGTCCGGGTGCCTGCCGGATTTCAGCATGAACTCCAGCACCGCCCGGGAGAAGAAGGCGAAGCGGTTGGCGTCGTCCGGCTCCCCATAGATCTTGCCCCGGCGAAAAAAATTCTCCCGGGCGTGCTCGTCGATGAAGTAGCACTTGAGGCCGTCGACCTCACCGTACTCCACATCGCAATGAACCCATTGGTCGTAATAGGGTACCCAGAGGTCCCGGTAGACCTTCGTCATGCCCCAGATGCGGTCGTAGCGCAGGACGTCGTACTTGGGGAGGAAGATCTCGACCTGGTTGCCGCGAATCGACAGCTCCCGCGCCAACCCCTGGACGAAGTCCCCAAGACCGCCGGCCTTGGCGATCGGTGCGCACTCGGCGCTGACCATGGCGATGTACATACGCCCTGCCCCCTATGGTATGGCTCGTGTGGGAGCGGCGACGCAGGCCACCCCTGTTGGTTCCGATCCCTGGGCCGATCCGCGGGCACACGATCCCGAGTCCGGCCCCTGGCCTAGGGGCAGTATACGCACCGACCAAGGGTTTTTCGGCCCCTGGTTGGTGTCCCGGGGCGGGGGAGCAGCGGGCCGAACCGACCAGACGGGGAATGAGTCCGCGAAGAACACGAATCGACCGGTCTCAATCCTCCCGCGGGCGGGTCAGTTCCGGGGGGGGGTGGAGTTCCAGGGCCCGCCGCAGCAGGGCGGCGTCATCCACCCGCAGAACCAGTTGAAAACGTCCCCCCGGACCGACCCGAAAGGGGTGGCCGAAGAGGTCGATCAGGGTCCCGGGCGCCGCCTGCCCAGTAATCCGCAGTTCCGCCGCCAGTTGGAGGCCGGTCACCCGGGTCGGAGGTTGGCCGTAGACCAGGGGCGTGCCGGGACTCCCTGGGTTCGCGCCAACTTGATTCCTGTCCGCAAGGAGGGCACCAGTCTTCCCCAGCGAGTCATCGGCGAATGGCGGAGGCTCCAGTCGCACCGGTCGGCCGGGCAATTCGCTCTGCCCGGCTCCGGCCCCGAACAATGGGGTGGGCGCCTCCGGGCCAGCGCTGTCCCCTGGGGAGACCGGGGGAAAGGACCCGGTCAGGGTCGCAGCAGCAGAGCCCCATCGGACTTGGGGGGGACCTGCAACGGGCGCAGCGGCGACCCGCGGCGCAAGCGGCCCTTGGACCCGCGGGACGGGTGCGTCCGTTGGCGCCGAAAGTGGCCCCGGGGGTGCGGGCGACGGCCCGGCAGGGGGCACTATCGGGACGACGGCCACCGGGAAGGCGTCACCCAGGCGCTCCGGGATTTCCGGTGTTGGACTGGACAGGGCGGGCTCTGAATGACCAAGAGGGAGCAAGGCCGGGGCCGTCCTCGGGGCCGCGGCCAGACCGGAGAGATCAATCCCGACCGGGGACACATTGTCCAGTTCATTGGAGCGAGCCAGCATCAACCAGCCGCCGCCGGCATTGGTCAGTCCGAGCTCCGCGACGTAGCGCCCGTGGTCTGCGGCCACCTGGAATTGGGTCTCCCCAACGCCCTCCCGGACCACCCCGGTCAGCCCTACCTCATCCACCAACTCGGCTCCGCTACCGGAGTGCGTGCGGTGCAGCCGTAGCACCGGTTGGGGACCACCACCCTCGCCAGGGAAATTGCCGACGGCCCGCCGCAGATCGTTCGGTTCCAGGCACCAGTGGGCGCCGAGGGCGCCGCGACTGCCGTCAACGAGGATCACGCCGGTCCGGCGCTCCGGGCCAGGGAAGTGGGGTACGAGGGGCGTCGCTGTCCGGTCTGAATCAAGGTCCAAGCCAGGGTCTGGATTCAACTCAGGTGGCCGGGACGCCGTGACCTGATCGACTTCCCCAAGAGGCACCCTTCCAACCGAGGCTGGAGTCGGCGAACCGCGCGAGCCGTCCTCCCCAAGGGCGTTGCTCATGGAAGGTCCCGACGCGGGTGATCCGCCCCCAGGCCCAAGGCTCGTCACCCGCTGTCAGCGCCCGGACTTCCGCCCGGGTCCGCGACTGCCCGCGCCGGACGTCGGGGACGGGGAAGCTCGGCGGGGCCTCGTCGTCTCGGAGGCAGTCTTGGTGACGGTTGACTGGCGACCAGCCTGTTCGGCCGTCGGCACCTTCGCGGAGGCCTTCCTGCTTGCTGAGACCCCTTCCTGGGACCGGTCTCCCTTGTCATGGGGCGCCCCGGCCTGCCCCTGCGGGCCGGGCCGAGCGCCTGAGACCGTGGCGGGGGACTGCGGCTCGGGACCGATCTCCAGGATGGCTCGCGTCGCTTCACTTTCGACCGTGGGTCCTGTATCCACCGGACCGGCAACTGGGCCATCCATAGGGGCCACACTCGCCAGGTCGAGAGGAGTTGGAACGACCCCTGGTTCCGGTACACCCGGAACTACGGGTTCCGGCACGGCCTGCGTCAGGGCGGCCGCGGTCCCAACCGCGGCGACCGCGGCGTCCAAGACCGGCGCAGTCTGCAGGGCCTGTGCGGCCGCATCCAGGGCTGCCCCGGCCGGGACCGTGCGCTCATAGAGGTGGGGAATCCAGGCATCCCCCCAGAACAGGAAGCAACTGGTCTCGGCCTCCAGGATCAGACGACGGGCCTGGGCCAAGGTCGGATCGGCGGCCGGGAGACGCCTCCGCAGGTCCCAATAGCGGGCGCTCAGTTGGTTGACCTCGGCCACCGCCGCCAGTTGCTGGGGGCTGCCGGCCCACTGGGACAGGTCGAAGCCCGAGGTGGAGCCCACATTCCAGGCGCCGGTCTGGACCTGGGCGCGGGCCGCTGGCGGGTGTTGGGTCAGGTAGGCGCTGAGCGCCACCGGGGTAATGGGGTATTCGCCCCCCCGGAAGTGCTCCATGTAAGGAGAGAAGTAGTAACCGAAGAAGCCAGACCCCTCGTGGGTCTGACGAAACCAGCCCCCGTTCTCGCCGTCCGACCAGGTCGTAACCAGACGCGCCTCATGGGGTCGGGCGGAGCCCCCGGTGCGCCAGCGGACTTCGTTCTGGAACCAGGTGGCGTCAAGACCGCTCTGCTGGGCATTGGAGACGTCCCGGTCCCGCGGTACGATCGTGATGCAGACCCCCTCAAAACAGGCCAGATACGGGCGGAAGACATCGCTGATCCCGTCCTCCGGCCGGACATGCACCCCGTCCACCACCACATAGTCGTAACCGGCATCGACCAGGGCGGGGATCATCTCCATGGTGAAGGCCATCTCCGGCGGCCAGAAGCCTCGCGGGGTGCGCCCGAAGGCCCGCTGCATGATCGCCCGGCCCAGCTCCAGTTGCTCGGGCCAATCCACCGCCGGGATCAGCGGGAAGATGGGGTGATAGTGCCCCATGCCGATCAGCTCGATGTTATCCGCCTCGGCATAGCGCGCGAGCATCTCGGGGATGTCCAGGAAGTGGCGGTAGCGGTCGATGATCTCCGGGTCCAGCAGTTGTTCCAGCAATATCCCGGAAAATCCGATATGCAGCCGGGCCACGTCACGGTACAGGTTGGCGTAGCGGACCGGGCGCTCGTAGCACCGGATAATCTGTTCGGCCTCCCAGGGGTTGGCCTCGATCAGCAGGCGCAGGTTGCCCGGCGGCTGGTGCATGTGCAACCCCAGGGCATGAAAGATCGTATTGTCTGCCATCGCTCCCCACTGCGCTGTCGGCCGATCCCGAAGGGGACCGCACCAGTGCCAATGATGATCGCACGGCGTTTACCGCGGCGCCAGACGAGGCCAACCGCCACCGGACAAGGCCCGGTCGCGACCGGGAGCCGCCACCCCGCGGGCGGCTCCAAATTAAGCCGCCCTTCCCCGCCCTCGCGCCCCGTCCTAGACTGCCGGCTTTATCCGCAAGACCGCCAACCCATGCCCACGGACCAGCCCCAACACACCCCGGTCATGCAGCAATACCTCCGCTTCAAGGCGGAGCACCCGGGGTTGCTGCTCTTCTTCCGCATGGGCGATTTTTACGAGCTGTTCTATGAGGACGCGGAGCGCGCAGCGTCCCTTCTGGATATCACCCTGACCAAGCGCGGAACCTCCGCCGGGCAGCCCATCCCCATGGCCGGGGTGCCTTACCATGCAGCAGAGGGCTATCTGGCCAAACTGGTACGTCAGGGGGTATCGGTGGCCATCTGCGAGCAGATCGGCGACCCCACAAAATCCAAGGGCCCGGTGGAGCGGCGGGTCGCGCGGATTGTCACACCCGGGACACTGACCGATGAGGCCCTGCTCGATGGGCAACGGGACAATCTGCTGGTCGCGATTGCCGAAGGTCCGGAAGGCTATGGGGTTGCGGCCCTGGAGTTGTCGAGCGGGCGCTTTTCGGTCCTGGAGTTGGAGAGCCAGGAGGGCCTGATGAGCGAGTTGGCACGCCTGCGCCCGGCGGAGGTCCTGCTGGGGGAGGACAGCCGACTCCCCGACGCCCTTGGGCTGGACCGGGGCACCACCCGCCGTCCCGCCTGGCACCTGGACGCCGACAGCGGGGAGCGGCTGCTGTGCGAGCAGTTCGGCACCCGGGACCTCACGGGCTTCGGCTGTGCGGGACTGCGCCTGGCGGTGGGCGCGGCGGGTTGCCTGCTCCAGTATGTCCGCGACACCCAGCGCGCCACCCTGCCCCACCTGCGGGGTCTGATCACGGAGAATCGGGACGAGGCGGTGATCCTGGACGCCGCCACCCGCCGAAACCTTGAAATTACGGAGAGTCTCTCCGGCCGACCGGAGAACACCCTCGCCGGGGTCCTGGACCACACCGCCACCGCCATGGGCAGCCGGCTCCTGCGCCGCTGGCTGGCCCGGCCCCTGCGGGACCCGCGCACGGTGCGGAGCCGTCATCAGGCCCTTGGGACGCTGATCGACGCGGCCGCGGGGGAGCCTCTGCGGGAGGTTCTCACTGGCATCGGCGACCTGGAACGTATCCTGGCCCGGGTGGCCCTGGGTACGGCGCGACCCCGGGACCTGGCGGTGCTGCGGGACTCCCTGGCCCTGTGCCCGAACTTGGGCAACGCGTCGGCGAACATCGACGACCCTTTGCTCGGGGACCTCCGGGACCAGATCGGCGAGCATCCAGACCTGGTGGGGCTGCTGGAACGGGCCATCGTCCCGCAGCCGCCGGTCCTGATCCGCGACGGCGGGGTCATCGCCCCCGGCTACGATACAGAGTTGGACCAACTGCGCGCCCTCTCCACCAATGCGGACCAGTTCCTGCTGGACCTGGAGACCCGGGAGCGGGAACGCACCGGCATCCCGACCCTGAAGGTGGGTTACAACCGGGTCCATGGCTATTACATCGAACTCGGCCGGGCACGGGCCGATCAGGTGCCACCGGAGTATGTGCGGCGCCAAACCCTTAAAGGGGCGGAGCGCTACATCACCCCCGAGCTCAAGCGCTTCGAGGACGAGGTACTGGGCAGCCGGGAACGCTCCCTGGCGCGGGAGAAGGCGCTCTACCAGGCGTTGCTTGTCACCTTGGCCGAGGTGATCGGGCCGCTCCAGACCAGCGCCGCGGCCATCGCCCAACTGGACGTGTTGGTGAACCTGGCCCGACGCGCTCAGGCCCTGGACTGGTCCCGCCCCCAACTCACCGACGAGGCCCTGATCGCGATCGAGGATGGCCGCCATCCGGTCGTGGAGCAGGTCATCGACCGCCCGTTCGTGGCCAATGGGCTGCGCCTGGACGGGCGCCGCCGCATGTTGGTCATCACCGGCCCCAACATGGGCGGCAAGTCCACCTATATGCGCCAGTGCGCCCTGATCGTGCTGCTCGCCTATGCGGGGAGCTTCGTGCCGGCGCGCGCCGCCACCCTGGGGCCGGTGGACCGCGTCTTCTCCCGCATCGGTGCCTCCGACGATCTGGCCGGAGGACGCTCCACCTTCATGGTGGAAATGGAGGAGACCGCCAACATCCTGAACAACGCCACCGAGCAAAGCCTGATCCTGATGGACGAGGTGGGCCGCGGCACCAGCACCTTCGACGGGCTCTCGCTCGCCTGGTCCTGCGGGGTGGAACTGACCACACGCATCCGCGCTTACACGCTCTTTGCCACTCACTACTTTGAGCTCACCACCTTGCCGGACGAGTACCCCGGCATCGCCAACGTCCACCTGAACGCTGTGGAGCACGGCCATTCCATTGTGTTCATGCACGCCGTACTGGAGGGTCCGGCCAACCAGAGCTACGGCCTGGCGGTCGCCGCCCTGGCCGGGATTCCGCCGGGGGTCATCACCCGCGCCCGGGGGCGCCTGCGCGAATTGGAGGATGCCGCCCGTCGTCATGCGGAGCAGGGGGCGATGCAACTGTCGCTGTTTCCGCCGGAACCCGTGCGGCCAAACGAACACCCTACGTACATTGCCCTGCGCGAACTCGATCCGGATTCACTCAGCCCCCGAGCGGCCCTGGAGACCCTGTACCGACTCAAGGGGATGCTGGACGAAGCAGACAGCACAAAGCGCCGCTGACCACCCAGGCCGCTCAGTCATTGGCGCTGGGCCCACATCAGCGGTACTTGCGGCGGCGCAGTTGCTCGATGATCCGACCGCCGGTGCGCCAGATGGGCGACTCCAGGAGGGGTGGCACATGGCCCTCTGGAACCGACTCCAAGCCCTGGAATCCCCGGACCCAAAACACATCGCGATGGCGGTCCAGAAAGGCGCATAGCTTGAGAAAGCGATCAATGACGGTCAGGTCCGCTCCGGCCTGGGTGGGATTCAGCATTTCGAAGCTATGGGAGAGGATGGTGAAGCTGCGGTAACCCCGCTCCGCGGCCTGCCATAACATCCCTTCCAACTCCACAAAAGAACAGGCGGTCAACTGAGCCGGCCGCACCTTCGGGGTACCATCGCGAAACACAGTCACCGGATACTCGGTTACGCCCTCGCACTGACTGACATCCAACAGCAGGGTCCCGGGCGCTACCCCGCTTTCCGGTCCGAGCCAGGCTCCGTTATAGCTGGTGTCGAAGGGGATACCGAGCGCTGCCAAGGCGCGCAGAGTGTCGCGATTGAACCCGAAGCTTCCGGCGCGGAAGGCGCTGGTCTCCGGCGCCCCGGCACGCGCCAGAAGGTCCCGGGCGACGCCGATAAGGACCTGTTGTGCCGCAAGGTCAAAGTGCCGGAGATACTGGCACTTACCCCCGACAACCGGCACCAAGGGGGCCAGCAGCTCATCTACCCATTCCGTGTGCAGGTGGAGCTGAACTTCCTGACGAGCGTCATGCAGGAGGCCCACAATCTCAGCCAGGGGCGCCGCCCCGCAGCGGATCGAGAACAGTGGTTCGACGAAGAAGACACCGGTGAGGCCATGATCATTCAACACCCGGCACTGAAACGGGAGACCGAAGTCACCCCGGGGCGTCTGACCATAGATATAACGCTGAAAGGCGCCGGGAAACTCCGCGTCGATGGATTGCCAGCTGTTGCACCAAATCTCAACATCCACTGTGAAGAAAACTTTGAGCATCGAGAAAGCGTCCAGGGAGACCGGCGACCCCATTCCACCTCAGGTTTCCTTTAACGCACCGCCGGCATTCCGACAGGGAGGCGGAAAGCCGGATCAGGGATCGTAATTCCCAGCAAGCGCAAACCTGTCAGAATTAAACGACGCGTTCCCCTAGGCCACGCTCTGGTAATACAGATTCTGAGGATGCTTGGCCTCGGCGAAGAAATACCAGCGCTCGGCCAGGAGACCGAGAAACTGGACCAGGAAGGCCGAAATCGGCAAAGTCTCAGACTGTGTGACATAGGCCGCACCGATCAGCAGGACAGGGACGGGGAAGACCAGCACCAGAAACGCGAGACGCACTGACCGCAGGGTTCCCGGGGTGCGGCCATGAAAGAATTCCCGGGTGTTGAACGAGCCGCCGGTCGCCCCCTGGGCCTTCTGGACGACGGCCTGGTGACGCACCCCGATCGCACTCTGGACCGTACTCTTGTGCTTGAGATTGGCGTTACGGTTCAGGGATGCCTGGCGAGTGAATAGCGCCATGACCGTGAAGATCACCGACCAGGTCCCGAAAAATGCGACCAATTGATTCCCGATATAGGCCGAGTACGCGGCCGCCAGCAGGAAGCCGGAACTGAGCCCAAACAAGGTGAAATTGGCCACCGTGAATGGGGAGTGCCACTCTTCCAGGAAGCGGACGCTGGCATAGATCATGGCCGTGCAGACGAACAGGGCAAAGGTCGCGAGCGTCGCGGCCAGGCCGATCAAAAGGGTAGGATCAACCGCCAGCCAGTTCCCCAGGGTGAACAGGGCTTGCGTGTGGCCGAACCAATGGGCGAGCCCGTAGGCGAATATCAGGGCCATGACCAGGGGCAGGACCAGCACCTCCCTGGACAGCCAAGACGTGCGCCACATGGCCGCCGCCCGCCAGGCCCGCTCCGGACGACCCAGGTGGAAAAAGGAGGCGATGAGGCCGGCCACCAGCAGAATCAGGGCTACCAGGCTGCCGAAGGCGTAAAAGTCATCCCCCTGGGCCGGCAGGAGATTGGCCAGGGCGTAGATTTGGCCGGTATAGAGGGCGAGAAAGAGCCCCTGGCCGGCGCCGATCAGGGTGGTCAGGAGGATGACTGAGAGTGCGGGGTGCATGGGGGCTTCCTAGAGGATAGTGACTGCTGGATAGTGGATTGCTGGCTTGTCGTTTTCCCTGAATCTAATCCAATGGGTCCAGCCATCCTCTCTTTTCCTCGACCATGGCAAGCCTGAACTTAAAGGCCATTAATTTTCTATCCACTAATCACTATCCACTAGTCACTGCTTACCAGGTCACATCGTCCAAGGTCTCCTCACCCGTATAGGTCGTGAGGTCTTCTTTGCGCAGGGGATTGTCGATGCGCATGAGTTCTTCGGGATCGATGTACATGCGGGTCTTGCGCCGGGGCAGGTAGTGGTTTGCGGGTTTCGTACCCCACTCGGGAAGCAACTGGTACCCACCCTGCTCACGGATGGCGACGGAGACTTCCGAGGCCGGGTCATGCACATCGCCGAAGAGACGCGCGCTGGTGGGGCAGGCCAGGACGCAGGCGGGTTTGCGCTCCCGCTCGGGTAAGGTCTGATCGGTGATGCGATCGATGCAGAGGGTGCACTTTTTCATCACCTTCTGCTGCTCGTCCACCTCTCGGGCACCATAGGGACAGGCCCAGGAGCAATACTTGCATCCTATACACTTATCGTAGTCTACCAGGACGACGCCGTTGTCCGCCCGCTTGTGGGAGGCCCCGGTGGGACAGACGGGGACGCAGGGGGGCTCTTCGCAGTGGAGACAACTCTTGGGGAAATGGACCGTCTCAGTATCCGGGAAGGTTCCGACCTCGAAGGTCTGTACCCGATTGAAGAAGGTCCCCGTGGGGTCCGCATCATAGGGATTCTGGTCCACCAAAGGACCCGCCCAGCCGGAGGTGTTCCACTGCTTGCAGGAGGTCACGCAGGCGTGACACCCGACGCAGACATTGAGGTCGATGACCAAGGCCAACTGGGTCATGGGTGGTTACTTCTCATTGGCGTCGCGAATCCGAACAGGTACCAAGTCGCCGCGGATCAAGTGCGATCCAGGTCATCGTCGTCGAGGTCGTCCTCGTCCACCTCCTCGTCGTCCTCGATCAGAAGTTCCTCCGCCAGATCAGAGGGTTCCACCTCCAGGCCCATCAGTTCGGAGTCCCAGTTCGTCCCGACCAGCACCCCGTCCTCGCTCATCCCGGCCAACCAGGTATCGATAAAGAGGTCCAGGTCCAGGCTGGCGGGTTTGTAGCCGGCCCAGTCGTCCGTGCTGTGGACGCGCGCTTCGGCCTCGGAGGACCAGAAGGGGTAGACGTCCGTATCCTCGTATTCATTGGACTCGCAGACCGCCCACCCCTGGTCGGACTGGAGCCCCCAGACCAGGCCGGACGCGCGGACTTCGCGGACGAAACGTTCGTGATCCGCTTGGGGATCGGCGGCAAGGTCAGTCATGTTGTTCCCGGTCAATCATTTGGCATTGAGAAATTCTACCTTCCGAAGATCCCAGCAACATACGCCTGCCACTTCCCTCGCCGCCGTTCCTGTCCCGGCAGGATGGGCATGGCGTCGAACTGGGGCGAGGTCTCCTTGGGCTCTTCTGGGCCCGCCCGGTAGACCCGCACCCGCACATCGAACCAGGCGGCCTGGCCGGTGATGGGGTCGGAGTTGGAGCAATGTTCGCCGCTCTCGTGGGGCGGCAATTCCTCACTGATCAGGTGATTGAGCAGGAAGCCCTTGCGAGACTCGTCGGCCCGGAAGCTCAGACCCCAGGCCCCCGAGGCCTTGCCAATGGCATTCCAGGTCCAGACCGTGCCGGGCTCCACCGCCTCCGAGAAGCGGCACATGCAGCGCACCTTGCCGTGAGTGGACTCCACCCAGATCCAGTCCCCGTCACCGAAGCCGTTGGCTGCCCCCACCCGCGGATTGACGAACAGGTAGTTGTGACTGTGGATTCTGGCGCAGCCAGGCATTCTGGCTGTCCCAGGAGTGGTACATGGCCATGGGCCTCTGGGTCAGGGCATTGAGCGGATACCGGTGGGTATCTGTAAGCCGGGACTCCAGGGGCTCGTAGTAGAAGGGTAAGGGGTCGAAGTAGGTCTCGATGCGCCGGCGCAACCGCTCCGGGGGCCGACGGCCGGGGCGCTTGCCCTGGGCGGCCAGACGGAAGCGCTGCAGGACCTCTGAGTAGACATTGAGCAGGATGGGCTCCGCGTAGCGGGTCATGCCGTGGGCGCGGGCCCAATGCAGATAGCCCTTGTTCCAATTCCGCATATATTGGTAGGAACGCGGTAGCTCGTGGTGATAGTTGCAACCGTTCTTGGCGTACATCTCCCACTGGCGAGGGTTCGGCTCGCCCTTCAGGAACTTCTCACCCCCCTTGCCGCGCCAGCCGGCCAGGAAACCGATGCCGGAGCCCGGGGAGGTCTCATAATTGACGATGAAGTCCGGATAGTCCCGATACTTGCGACTGCCATCCTCCCGTACAAAGGCGGGGAGCCTGAGCCGCGAGCCCAGTTCGATCAGCACATCCTGGAAGGGCTGGCACTCGCCCTTGGGGGGCAGCACCGGAATCCGAACCGCGTCCACCGGGCCATCGAACTCAGAGATGGGCCGATCGAGCATGGAGAAACAATCGTGGCGCTCCAGGTAACTGGTATCCGGCAGCACCAGGTCCGCGAAGGCCACGGTCTCGGAGGCGAAGGTGTCGCACACCACCAGGAAGGGGATTCGATACTGCCCGTCCTCGCCCTTATCAGTGAGCATCTTGCGGACCTCGACCGTATTCATGGTCGAGTTCCAGGCCATGTTGGCCATGAACAGGAACAGCGTGTCGATGGGATAGGGATCGCCCCGCCAGGCGTTGGTGATGACGTTGTGCATCAGCCCATGGACGGCGAGCGGGTATTCCCAGGAGAAGGCCTTATCGAGGCGTACCGCCTCTCCCTGCTCATCCACAAACAGGTCTTCGGGCCGCGCAGGCCAGCCCAGGGGCATACCATCCAGCGGGGTGTTGGGCTGCACGCACTCGGGTCCATGGGGCGGCTTGGGGCAGGGCGGGATGGGGCGCGGGAAGGGGGCTTTATGGCGGAAACCACCGGGGCGATCGATGGTCCCCAGAATGGTCATCAGGATGGCCAGAGCCCGGATGGTCTGGAAGCCGTTGGAATGGGCGGCCATACCGCGCATCGCATGAAAGGCCACCGGGTTCCCCGTGACCGAGTTGTGCTCCTGATCCCAGCAGTCGGTCCACTGGACCGGCAGCTCGATCTTCTGATCCCGCGCCATGACACCCATCTCCTGGGCCAGGCGGCGGATGGTATCGGCGGGGATACCGGTGATGCCGGCCGCCCACTCCGGGGTATAGTCCTCCACCCGCTCTTTCAGCAATTGGAAGCCGGGCTTGAGCGGAGTGCCATCCTCCAGGGTGTAGCTGCCCATGAGGCGGGGGTCCGCCCCAGGGGTGTGCGTTACAACGGGGCCTTTCTCACGGTCCCACCAGAGCTTATTCTCCGGATCGATACAGCCTTCCTCGACCGGGATCCCGGCCACCCGATGGAAGAGCCCGTGGTCGGTGCGTGCGGGGTCATCGATGACCAATTCCGCGGAGTTCGTGTACTGAATCAGGAAGTCCCGGTCATAGAGCCCGAGCCGGATGATCTCGCGGATAATGGCGAGCAGCAGGGCACCGTCGGTCCCCGGCTTGATTGGCACCCACTCGTCCGCGATGGCGGAGTACCCGGTGCGGATGGGATTGATGGAGATGAAGCGCCCGCCGCGCCGCTTGAACTTGGAGATGGCGATCTTGAGGGGATTGCTGTGATGATCCTCGGCGGTGCCGATCATCACGAACAGCTTGGCCTTGTCCAGGTCCGGCCCGCCGAACTCCCAGAAGGACCCGCCGATGGTGTAGATCATCCCGGCGGCCATGTTGACGGAGCAGAAACCGCCGTGGGCCGCATAGTTGGGCGTGCCAAACTGTTTGGCGAAGAGGCCGGTCAGGGCCTGCATCTGGTCCCGGCCGGTGAACAGCGCGAAGCGCTTGGGGTCCTCGGCCCGCAACTTGGCGAGCCGTTCGGCCAGCAGTTCAAAGGCCTGCCTCCCAGGAGATCTCCTCGAACTGAGAGGTCCCCCGCTCCGCCCCGGGCTTGCGCCGCAACGGCTTGGTGAGCCGCGCCGGGGAGTACTGTTTCATGATTCCGGAGGACCCCTTGGCGCAAATCACCCCCTGGTTTAGGGGGTGATCCGGGTTGCCCTCGATGTAGCGGACCTCCCCATCGCGCAGGTGGACGCGGATGCCGCAGCGGCAGGCGCACATGTAGCAGGTGGTTTCTTTGACCTCTACCCGGCCGACACTGGCGTCCGAGTGGGTGATGGGGTCCTGCATGGGGAGTCCTGAGTGGCGAGCCGACAGTTCAGCGAATTCTAATGTTCTTCTGCAACTCGGCGCAAACCCACGTTCCCAGTCGCTGCCGCTCACATCCGGTGGACAACCGCTCGATCAGCACCCCATGGCGCAGACCCCGATCGCTGACCGCGCACTGTTGCTGGCGAGACGTGTCCAGCAGCAGGCAAGGCGCGCCTCTGTCTCCCCGTGGACGGGAAGCACCCGCAGCCGCGGTTCGGGATGGGCCTCATGACTTGTCCCCCAGGGCCCGGGGCGAATCCGGGGCCGGAGCGACCGCGTCCTGGGCCGCCGCCGGCTCCTGCAGGGCCTGGGCGTGATGCTCCAGGGCCCAGCGGGTCTTGGTCTGCTGGGCCCTATCCTGCTCGGCCCCTAGCTCGGCCAGGAGCGCCATAAAGCCGCCGATGGCCACCGCCGCCTGGAGCACCGGGGCCTTGATCGAGACCTCCATCAGCCGCGCACCATCGGCCCGCTTCCAGAGTTCCGCGGTTATCGGCCAGGGACAGGCGGGGTCCGCGAACTTCCAGCGGTGGGCCGTTAAGGGCCCGAGCACCCGCAAGGCCTCGTAGTCGATGTGTTGCTTGCCGATGGAGGCCAGGAATTGCTCCTGTTCCTTGGTGAAGAGCTTCGCAATCCCCTTCTCACCGGCAATTACCTGCCTGATCAGGCCCTTGGCTACCGGCATGGTGAGCGAGGCCGATTTGGTCACCCCCGCTTCGCTGGCATCCGCCTCCAGCTTGAAGCCCTCGAAATCCCGCCAACTCGCCGGCACCTCGTTGGGCACCACCGGGCGAAACTTAACGGTGCTGTCGTGCTGATCCCCGACGATGCGCCGCGCGCGGGCGATCATCCCCCCTTTGAACAGGGTAAGGTCCGGCGTATCAAAGAAGTAGATGAAGCGCTCCTCGTCGTTGTCCACCGTGAGCGCGAAGCGGTTCAGGGCCTCCTCGATCTGGGCGTCCGGGATCGTGACCTTGATCTCGATGGCATCGACGCCCGCGACCTGGCGGGCGATCAGATCGCGAGTGGCGGCACCCCGTTTGGCGGGAGAGGTGGCAGCGGACTTAGGGGCATTCTTCATGATTTTCTGACTCCTCGATGGATGGGGTAGGCAGTATCCTGGCAGACCGAGACATCCGTCAGCCTGCAGAATGTAGTGCCCGAGGATGGACAAGGTTGCCCGGTCTGTCCAACGGGTTCCCAAATCATCTCGTCGGGAACCTCCAGCACGATCGGTCCCGGGACGGCGCGCCTCGGACCAGAAGGCGTCCGCGCCTGGCTCCCGAGACTCGGCGCGCTGCGGTCCGTTTGGCGTCCACAATGCCTGTTTAAGCCGTGACGAACCGCTGCACAGGCGGCGCATAAAGCCTGTTAAACTATGTCGCCAAATCTAAGCGCTGACCGACACAGTTGCCATGGCTGTAAATATTCTGGGTATATCGGCCTATTACCACGACAGCGCCGCTTGCCTGGTACGCAACGGTCAGATCGTTGGGGCGGCGCAAGAAGAGCGATTCTCACGCAAGAAGCACGACGCGCGGTTTCCCGGCGGCGCGATTGCGTATTGCCTAAGCGCGGGTGGCGTTGGCCTTGCCAACGTCGACTATGTGGTGTTTTACGACAAGCCGCTCATCAAATTCGAACGGTTGCTTGAAACCTACCTCGCCTACGCACCTGCCGGCTTTCGCTCCTACCTTGCCGCGATGCCAATTTGGCTGAAGGAGAAACTCTTCCTCAAGGACTTGATCCGGAAGAGCCTTGCCGACATTGGCGGACTCACGGTCGCTGAGCTACCGCCACTGCTGTTTACTCAGCATCACCAGTCTCATGCCGCCTCAGCCTTTTTCGCGAGCCCCTTCGAGAGCGCCGCGATACTGTGTATGGACGGCGTGGGCGAGTGGGCGACGACCTCCGTGTGGCTGGGTGAGAGCCACCGCCTGACACCACAATGGGAGATCCAGTTTCCGCATTCGCTTGGACTTCTGTATTCGGCCTTCACCTACTTCTGCGGATTCAAAGTCAACTCCGGCGAATACAAGTTGATGGGCCTGGCGCCCTACGGAGAGCCCAGGTACGAAGACCTGATCCTGGAGCGGCTGCTAGCATTGAAGGACGATGGGACCTTTCGCATGGACATGCGCTATTTCAGCTATGCCAATGGCCTGACCATGACGAACAAGCGGTTCGCCAGGCTGTTCGGCGGGCCGCCGCGTCAGCCCGAAGCCCCAGTCACGCAACGCGAAATGGACCTTGCCGCCTCCATTCAGGCGGTCACCGAGAAGGTCGTCCTGCGCCTGGCTCGGACCGTACATGACGAGCTCGGAATAGACCGGCTCTGTCTGGCCGGCGGAGTTGCGCTCAACTGCGTTGCCAACGGCCGGCTGCTGCGCGAAGGGCCCTTCACGGATATCTGGGTCCAGCCCGCGGCGGGGGATGCCGGCGGTGCCCTAGGCGCGGCACTATCGGTCTGGCACGAATATCTTGTTCAACCGCGAACTTGCAACGGCCAGGACCTGATGCAGGGTGCCTACCTGGGGCCGGCCTTCGGAAACTCGGAGATCGAGACCTTTTTGCGCGGCGCGGGTATACCCTATCGCCGGTTGGACGACGCTACTCTGATGCCCCGGCTCGCCGAACTGCTGGATCGGGGGCATGTCATCGGCTGGTTCCAGGGGCGCCTGGAGTTCGGCCCCAGAGCCCTGGGGGCGCGCTCAATCATCGCCGATCCGCGCAATCCCAAGATGCAATCGGTGATGAATCTCAAGATCAAGTACCGGGAGTCCTTTCGACCATTCGCGCCCGCGATACTGTCCGAGCGCGTGTCAGAGTATTTTCAGTACACGGGGGCGAGTCCATACATGCTGATGGTCGCGCCGGTGACCGAATCCAAGCGCATCGCCACGACCGAGGCGCAAGGGTACCGGTTCGGGATCGACAAGCTCAAGGTACCACGCTCCGAGATACCGGCTGTCACCCACGTCGATTACTCCGCACGGCTGCAGACCGTGCAGCCTGACACCAATCCCCGCTTTCACCGGTTGATCGAAGCCTTCGCCGAGCGCACCGGCTGCCCATTGGTGATCAACACGTCTTTCAATGTCCGCGGCGAACCCATCGTGTGCACACCCGAGGATGCTCACCGGTGCTTTATGCGCACGGAAATGGACTATCTGGTTCTGGAGAACTTCCTGCTCGATAAATCCGAGCAACCCCAGGTAGTCCGCAACGACGCCTGGCAAGATGAATTCGCACTCGATTGAGCCGGGGTGACTCATGCAAGAAATCCCGAACCTTGATGGCAAAGGACTCCGGCACTTCGCACTGTCCACGGGCGGCATTATCGCGGTGCTGTTCGGTTTGCTGCTACCCTTCCTGTTCGGCTGGCCGATTCCATGGTGGCCATTCATGCTGGCCGCCGCGTTAATCCTGTGGGGACTGATTGCGCCTGAGACTTTGCGCCCGATTTACCGCGGATGGATGCGCTTTGGACTCCTGATGAACCGCGTGACGGCGCCGCTGATCCTCGGGATCCCCTTTATTCTGGTGTTCGTACCGATCGGCGTGATCATGCGCCTGGCCGGGCACGACCCGCTGCGTCGGCGCCTGCAAGTCGATGCTCCCACCTATCGCGTGATCAGCCAGGCTGCGGCGCGCGAGTCCATGGAGAGACCCTTCTGATGCTTGAACTTCTCAAAGACCTCTGGGGTTTCATGCGCGAACGCAAGAAATTCTGGCTGGCGCCGATTATCGTCGTCACGCTGTTCTTGGGCGCACTGATCGTTTTTGCCCCCAGCTCAGCAGTTGCGCCATTCATCTATGCGCTTTTCTGAATGGTCAGCACCTGGGCCAGCACCGCATTGGACGGTAGCCGAAAACCTCAGCCGGGGATGACTCACGCATGCCGCCAAAAAAACTGCTCACGATGTTGGCGCCCTCCATCATTGCGCTCCTGTTGGTTAGTGCGGGGTTTTTTACTTGCCACTACCTGGTAAAAGGAATCTTTGTCCATGAAATCGAGGGAGACGCCAGAGCCTATACCCTCGGACGCCTGCTGAAGGATCAACCGGAGCAACGAAAGGCGGTAGCAAGTGCCTATTATGACCAGGATAAAGTGTTGGAGAGCATGGACGATTTCTCATGGGCCGTTCCCAACAACCTCACCCCATTCGTGGGGACCGCGCCAACGCCGGGGCGGCACGGCAATGCCCACATCAACTCCATGCAATTCCGGGCTGCCAAGGAAGTCACGATACCGAAGCCTGACCGCACCTACAGGATCTTTTTCACCGGAGGCTCCACGGCATACGGTAACGGCGCGCCGAGTGACGACACGACGATCGCCGGCTATTTGAACGCGATCCTCGCGCGGGAACTGACTCCCGCGACTGGGCTGAATTACGAGGTCTTTACCATGGCCAACTCGGCCTGGGCGTCAACGCATGAACGCATCGTCATTGAAAACCTGCTATCCGAATTGCAGCCTGATATGGTGATCGCCTTTTCCGGAAACAACGACGTGCATTGGGGTGCGCTGGGACGCGATATTTTATGGTTCCGCTCGTATGCTGACGAATTTTTTCTGTCCCTGATCAAAGTAGTCTATAAGATCACTGGCCAGCCCGCCATTCCGGAAAACATACGAATCGAGCCGGGCCCCGTCGCTCCCTCCATCGTCGCGGAAAGGCTGCTAAAGAACGCCAGGATCAGCGCCTTTGTGCTATCTGAAGCGAAGAGTGACTATGTCTTTGTGCTACAGCCGACCTTGGCCGTCAGCAATAAGGAACTGACTCCTCGGGAAAGGGAGCGAGTGGTGCAGCAAGACTATTTCCGGGAGTGCTATGCACTGATTTCCAAAGGACTGGCGAGCCTGTACGAGGAGCACTATAGATTCATTGATCTGTCGGGGATGTTCGATGATGAGAGCGAGCAGGAAGAGACATTTTTGGACTCTTACCATTTCGGAGACAAGGGAAATAGAAAAATTGCAGAGCGTATCTTTCTGCACATCAACGACAGAATTGCCAGACCAGCGGGTCTTTAAGGAACGGCTAAAATCAAGTTAACCAAATCCATTAGGCGGGGCGGCATTAAGGATCACTCGCCGATCCGCTCCCGGTAGGTCATCGACTCACGGGCGAGATCCTCCCGCAGGGCGGTCATGGCGAGCCCCAGATCACCGCGCCCCCGGAAGCCGAGAAGGATGTGAGCGTCCTGCCCCAGGTGCGGTAGGCTGAAAAGCTTCAGTTCCGGGAAACGCTGGCCCAGAATCCTCCATCATCGGGACCAGCTGGCTCTCCGGGACCCCGACCACCTCAAGGGCGGCCTCCCGGACAGGCTCGGCAGTGCCGAAGTGGTGATCTAGCACCCATTCCGCCATTGGCCAGGCCATCTGAGGGAAACCGGGCAGGAACCAGTGCCCGGAGAGTGAAAAGCCCGGGATTTGATTGACCGGGTTGGGGATCAGGTCGCAACCAGCCGGCAGGTCCGCCATCAGGATGCGGTGCGGGTAAGCGGCCTCGCCGAAACGCGCCTCGAGCAAGGCCCGGGCCTGGGGGTGGCGCACCAGGTCTACTCCGGCCGCCGCTGCGGCGCAGGCGCGGGTATGGTCGTCCGGCGTGGCCCCGATCCCGCCGCAGACGAACACCGGCTCGGGCCGGATGAACGAGTAGCGCAGATGGTCGATGAGTACCGCCGGCTCATCCGGCAACAGCCAGTGGCGGGCCAGGGCATGGCCGCGCCCCTGGAACAGCGTCTTGAAGAAGGGGTGATGACCATCCGTGCGAGGTCCGTTCAGGACCTCGTCACCGATGACGATGAGGCCGAAGCCAAGCGGCCCTGCACCGGACTCTGATCCCGTCTGCATGGATCGAAAGCCTCCTGGTTTGAATGGAAGACGCTGGGCTGGCCTTGGGGCTAAGCCGCGCCGAAGAGTCGGAAATAGTTTTCGCTCGTGACCCGCGCCAGTTCCTCCACTGGCAGGCCACGCAGCTCGGCGATGCAGGCCGCCACCTGGGGAACATAGCGCGGTTCGTTGGATTTGCCGCGGTGCGGGACGGGGGCCAGATAGGGTGAATCGGTCTCGATCAGAAGCCGGTCCAACGGCACCTGCCGGGCGACCTCGCGGAGGGCCGCGGCAGTCTTGAAGGTGACGATCCCGGAGAAGGAGACGTAGAACCCGAGATCAAGGCCCTGGCGGGCCATCTCCCAAGTCTCGGTGAAACAGTGTAGGACCCCGCCCACGGCCTCTGCCCCCCCCTCCCGCAAGATGCGGATGGTGTCCTCGCGGGCATCTCGGGTATGGATGATCAGCGGTTTACTGCAGGCGCGGGCCGCAGCAATGTGGATGCGAAAACGCTCCCGCTGCCACTCCAGGTCGCCGTCACTACGAAAATAGTCGAGTCCGGTCTCGCCGATCGCAACGTTGCGGGGATCCGCCGCCAAGTCCACCAGACGTTCCACGGTGGGCTCGCCGTCAAGCGTTGGAGCTTCATTGGGGTGTACGCCGACGGAGACTGCCACGTTCGGGTACGGGTCCACCAGTGCGCGCATGGCGGGATACTGACCCAGATCGATGGAGACACACAGCAGGTGGCTGACCCCGGCGGCCCGAGTCGCGGCCATCAACTGGGAGACGTCGCCCTGGTACGGAATCAGGTCCACCCGATCCAGGTGGCAATGGGAGTCAACGAACATAGTGCTTACATCGTATGCGTCGGCCGCTCGGAGCTGAGGACACCGACCAGGTATTCTTCGATTTTGCGCCGGGCCACGCCCTTGTCCTGCTCACTGAACTGAACCCCGACGCCCACTGCACGGTTGCCTTCAGCGCCGGTTGGGGTGACCCAGATAACCTTGCCAGCCACCGGGATCCGGTCCGGCTCCTCCATCAACTGGAGCAGGAGGAAAATCTCGTCCCCCAACTGGTAGCGCTTGGTGGTGGGGATGAAAAGCCCGCCATTGCGGATAAAGGGCATATAGGCGGCATAGAGGGCGGCCTTGTCCTTGATAGCAAAGTTCAGGATACGTTGCTGGCCGCCGGAAGAACCGTAACCGCCTGGACTGCTGCTCGGATTCCGCGGGGTGCTCATGGCGCTGGCTACTCTCATTCGGCGATGGGTCCGCGGGATCGGGGTTCCACTGGCTGGGGTGCCCCATCCCTCAGTGCTGAGGGATGCGACTCCAATCGATCAGGAGTGATTCCATCTGAAGCAGCGGATTGACGGTCGTGTCCATGAGCCCCCGGGCCTCCAGTACCCGCCGCAGGAGCCGGTGGGCTACAGGGAGATCGAGACGCCGGGCCAGTCCGCCGAGGGACGACTGGAGCGCTGGGTCGGTGAGGCGCGGCGGCGCGGGACAGACCGCCAGTTGCAGCAGATCACAGAGAAAGCCCGCAAGACATTCCAATGATAGCCGTGGTCCCACCCCGTTCCAAGCAGTGGCGACCGCCACTGGGTCCAGTCCGCCAAGCCCGATCCCAATCAGGCCGCGAATCAGGGTCTCCCGCTGGTCCAGGGTGGCCTGATCCAACTCCTCGAGGGCCCGAAGGGGAGCCCCCGCGGCCAGACGCAGTCGAGGGAGCGCTGCCTCGCCAAGCCTTGGGGTCAGCCAGGCGAGCGCCTGTCCCTCCGACGGGATCGGCACCTTGAGCAACTGACAGCGGCTGCGAATGGTGGCGGGCAGCTGCGCCGGTTGTTCCGCGATCAGGGCCAGCAGGGTATCCCCGGCGGGCTCCTCCAGGGTCTTGAGCAGGGCATTGGCAGCGGCCCCGTTCATGCGGTCAGCGGGGTCGATGAGGATGACTTTGCGCGCCCCCCGCACCGGGGTGAGGGCCGCCAGCTCGGTCAGATCGCGGATGGCGTCGATGGTGATCTCGCCGGACTTGGACTCGGGGTCGGGCGCCACCCGAGTCAGGTCTGGATGGGTACCCGCGCCGTTCAGGCGGCAGTCCACACAGGTGCCGCAGGCCAGCCCCTGGGGGTTCGGGGTCTGACACAACAGGCTCCGCGCCAAGAGCCCTGCCAGCCGGCGCTTGCCCAGACCGCGGGCGCCGGCGAGCAGCAGGGCATGGGGTAGCCGGTCCGAGGCCCGGGCCTGCTGCAGCCGAACCCACAGGGGAGTCAGCCAGGGCAGGAGTTCACCAGCGGACGCGTCTTGGGTCATTTACTCATTCTCCGTGCATCGCCTGAACGGACATCAGTCCGTGACCAGGTCCTCGGCGATCTGTCTGACTGCCGCGGTGACCTCGGCCAGGGTTCGAGTGGCGTCGAGCACACGGTAGCGGCCCGGTTGGGCAGCCGCCCGTTCCAGATAGACGTCCCGCACGGCCTCGAAAAAGATCAGCCGCTCCGACTCGAATCGGTCCGCTTCCCCCCGTCCCTTGGCCCGGGCCAGGCCGATCTCCGGGAGCAGGTCGAAGACCAGGGTCAGGTCCGGTCGAAGGTCCCCTTGGACAAGGCTCTCCAGAAGTTCGATGCGTCCCGCATTCACACCGCGGCCCCCACCCTGATAGGCATAGGTGGCGTCGGTGAAGCGATCGCAAAGGACCCAGGTTCCCGCCGCCAGGGCCGGGGCTATGACCTTGGCCAGGTGCTCAGCCCGGGCGGCGAAGACGAGCAGCAATTCCGCGGTGCCGTCCATCCCGGTGTTGGAACGGTCGAGCAACAGGGTGCGGATGCGCTCGGCGATAGGCGAGCCCCCGGGCTCCCGGGTGGTCACCACGGCGAGGCCGCGCGCCCGCAGCCACTCCGCCAGCGGGGCGATCTGGGAGGACTTGCCAGCCCCCTCGATCCCCTCAAAGGTGATAAAGCGCCCGCGTGTTGCAATCTCACCTTTTTTCATCCTGGATCCGGTAACTACTAAGCCCAAGGCGTCAAGCCGAAAAAAACCAGTGGCCGTCTGTATGCTCCCCATCATCCGACGGGTGTGCAGCCCCACGCCAAAAGCGTGCGAAAAAACCCTCCAATTCTGGGGGCCGAGACCCGAGAACCCTAGACTCCGGCCACTTCGTTGTGCCCTGTTCGTCCTTTGCGCCGTTACGGCTCGAGTTTCTGCATCCGGACTCAGTCGGTCTCTGACTCCGGTTTCTGTCCACGCGGCCGGCGGAGTTGGTACTCCCGTACCGCCCGGTTGTGCTGATCCAGGGTGGCGGAGAAAACATGCCCACCGTCGCCCCGGGCCACAAAATAGAGGCTGTCGCCGGGGACCGGGTGCAGGGCCGCGTGGATAGCGGCCCGCCCGGGCAAGGCGATAGGAGTCGGCGGCAATCCGGGGATGACGTAGGTATTGTAAGGAGTCGCCTCCTGGAGGTCGGCGCGGCGGATGTTGCCGTCGAAACGCTCCCCCATGCCGTAGATCACAGTGGGGTCGGTCTGGAGCCGCATACCCTGTTCCAACCGGCGCACAAAGACCCCGCCGATCTCCGGGCGCTCGGCGACAAGCCCCGTCTCCTTCTCGATGATCGAGGCCAGGGTCAGGGCCTCATAGGGCGTCCTCAGCGGCAGCCCATCCGCACGCCCGGCCCACTCCTCGGCCAGCACCTGATCCATCCGCTGGAGGGCCCGCCGCAGCACGTCCACACCAGTGGTACGGCGCGGGAAACTGTAGGTGTCAGGGAAGAACCGACCCTCTGGATGCTCCCCGGGGCGGCCCAGGGCGGTCATCAGGTCCGCGTCCGATTGCCCGGCCAGATCGTTCCCGAACCGGCCATTGGCCAGGATCGCTGCGACGGCCTGACGGAAGGTCCAGCCTTCCACAAGGGTGATCGGGTACTGGATTACGCGCCCGGAGATGAGCAGGTCCAGGACCTCGACCGGACCCATGCCCAGGGATCAGTTCGAACTCGCCGGCCTTGAGTCGCGGGCCGTCGCCACGCTCATGGGCGAGGACGAGCAAATAGTAAGGATGTCGGATCAGTCCTTGGGCGACCAGGTCGTCCGCCACCTGCCGCCAACCACTCCCCCGCTCGACCTCAAGGATCGCCCCAGGCCCCGCGAGGGACAGTGGGGTCCTTAGGAAGCGCTGGTAGTCAACCCAGAAGTCCGCCTGCCAGGGTGGCGACCCCCAAGAGCAGCACCAGGAACACGCGCGGTATCATGGGCCGGGCGACTCCGCGGACTGCGTGGCCGTGGCAACGGCTTTCAGCAGGGTCCAGGGCAAACGCCCGATCTCATAGTCATGCCTGTCAAGGCGCCGCACCGGCCAGACCCCGATCAGGGCGTTGGTGAGAAAAAGCCCTTGAGCTCGCTGGGTCAGGTCCGACGGGGTGAGATCCGCCTCACGGCAGTCCAGGCCCAGTTGGGTCGCCAGTTCAAGGGTCAGTGCGCGCACGGTGCCGGCGATCCCTGCCCGATCAAGGGCCGGGGTGATCAGGGTCGTGCCGGTCCAGACGAAGAGGTTGGTCATGGTACCCCCGACCACCTGGCCATCTGCGCCCAGCATCAGCCCCTCGGCAATCTCCGGGTCGTCCCACTCGGCCCGCGCCAGGACACTGTCCAGACGATTCAGGTGTTTGAGCCCGGCGAGGGTACGGTTCTGGGATGCCGGGGTCGCGCACCAGCGCACGATGACCCCCGCCCTGCCCCACGCGGTAGGATAAAGGGGCAGGGGATAAAGGAACAGGACGCGCCGCGGCTCGGGATGCTCCAACGGGCGGTAACCGCGGCCTCCGGTACCCCGGGTGACCAGGATCTTGAGAACCTGGTTATCACAGTCGACCAGGAAGCGCACCTCGGACGCTAATTGTTGCGCATCCGGGCAGGGTATGCCCAGTCGCCGACAACCTTGCTCTAACCGGGTGAGATGTCTGGACCACTGACAGGGCCGGCCCGCCCGGATCAAAAGAGTCTCAAACAGCCCATCGCCGTAGGCCAATCCCCGGTCCCAGGCCGGTAGCGAATCAGCCTCGATTCCGTCGATCAGGACCCGAAGCGGTCGCGTTTCTCGTGAGCCCGCAACCGGCGCCATCACTGCCCGTTGGACTAGACCCGGCGGAAGACCAGGGTACCGTTGGTCCCGCCGAAACCGAAGGAGTTGCTGAGCGCAACATCGATCCGCATTTCCCGGGCGGTGTTGGGCACATAGTCGAGATCGCAGTCCGGGTCCGGGGTCTCGTAGTTGATGGTGGGCGGGGCAACCTGATCGCGCAAGGCCAGAATGGTGAAGATGGCCTCGGCCCCACCGGCGGCACCCAGCATATGCCCGGTCATGGACTTGGTGGAGCTCACCGGCACCTGGTAGGCAAGCTCCCCGAAGGTCCGCTTGATGGCCATGGTCTCGGCGGCGTCACCCGCCGGGGTCGAGGTGCCGTGGGCATTGATGTAGTCGAATCTGATCCAGGTTCACGCCGGCGTCGCTCATGGCCAGCAGCATGCAGTCGGAGGCGCCCTCACCGTTCTCCGAGGGGGCCGTCATGTGATAGGCGTCGGAGTTCATGCCGACACCGACCAGCTCCGCATAGATAGGCGCCCCGCGGGCCACCGCCCGCTCGTACTCCTCCAGCACGACCACGCCGGCCCCGTCGCTCAGCACGAAGCCATCCCGGTCCTTATCGAAGGGCCGACTGGCACGCTCCGGGTCCTCGTTGCGGGTGGACAGGGCGCGGGCCGCGGCGAAGCCGCCCAAGCCCACCGGGGAGGTGGCCATCTCGGCCCCGCCGGCGATCATCACGTCCACATAGCCGTGGCGGATCATGATGGCCGCCTCGCCGATGTTGTGGCTGCCGGTGCTGCACGCGGAGACGATCGAGTAGTTCGGCCCCTTGAGCCCGAACTTGATCGACAGGTCCCCGGCGACCATGTTGATGATGTTGGCCGGCACGAAGAAGGGCGAGATCCGCCGGGGCCCCTTGGAGCGATAGGCCTCGTAGTTGTTCTCGATGCCGGTGATACCGCCGATGCCGGAGCCGATCGCGACGCCGATGCGCCGGCAGTTGGAGTCATCGATCACGAGCCCGGAGTCGTCGATGGCCTGGATGCCCGCCGCCATGCCGTAGTGGATGAACTTGTCCATCTTCTTGGCGTCCTTATCCGAGACATAGAGGGTCGGATCAAAGCCGTAGATGGGACCGCCAAAGCGCGTGCTGAAGGGCTCCACGTCGAAGTGGGTGATCGGCTTGATGCCGCTCCGCCCGGCCAGGATATTTTCCCAGGACGATTTAACGTCCAGACCAACCGGGGCGACCAGGCCCAGACCGGTGACCACGACCCTTCTACCTGCCATTGCCTACCCCTCTCGTTCGAAATGACTCGACGGGCAAGCGCCGCACGCGGCTTCCCTGCGCCGGGCGGCGGCCGTTCCGTCCGCGAAGCGGCGCGCCTCAGCCAAGGTGCTCGTTGATGTAGTTGATCGCCTGCTGGACGGTGGTGATCTTCTCGGCGTCCTCGTCGGGGATTTCGGTTTCGAACTCCTCTTCGAGGGCCATCACCAGTTCCACGGTGTCCAGGGAGTCCGCACCGAGATCGTCGACGAAGGAGGCCTCCAGGGTCACCTCCTCTTCCTTGACGCCCAATTGCTCGACGACGATCTTCTGGACTCGTTCTTCAACGCTGCTCATGAGTCTGAATCCTCCGCATGGAAATGACGGCCCGAGGGTCGGGCCAGGCGGTATTCTAGTGACAATCGAGAGGGCGATGAAAGCCGATTAGGGCGCCGACGCCACTCAATTAACCAAATGATTTTGCTCGGGTTTACCCGCGGGCGGTCGACCCTCAGGCCATGTACATGCCGCCGTTGACGTGCAGGGTCTCGCCGGTGATGTAGGCCGCACCGGGTGAGGCGAGGAAGACCACCGCGGCGGCGATCTCCTCCGGCTGCCCGAACCGCCCCAGGGGGACGTCCGCCAGGATGGCCTCGCTGCTGGGCCTCGGCCAGGGCCCGGGTCATGTCGGTGTCGATCAGACCCGGGGCCACGCAGTTGACCGTGATGCCGCGGGAACCGACTTCCCGGGCCAGGGACTTGGTGAAACCCATCATGCCGGCCTTGGCCGCCGCGTAGTTGGTCTGACCGGCATTGCCCGTGAGCCCCGACCACCGAGGCGATGTTGATGATGCGCCCCTTGCGGGCCTTGGTCATGCCGCGCAGGCAGGCCTTGGACATCCGGTAGACCGACCCGAGATTGGTGTCGATGACCGACTGCCATTCCTCATCCTTCATGCGCATCAGCAGGTTGTCGCGGGTGATGCCGGCGTTGTTGACCAGGATGCTGGGCGGGCCCAGCGCTTCAGCGACTGCTGCCATGGCGGCCTCCACCGAGGCCGGATCGGTGACATTCAGCACGAGGCCCAGGCCGGCGTCATGAGCCGGCGTCGCGCAGGGCCTGGCGCGATGCCGTCGGCGCCGGCCTGGGTGGTGGCGGTGCCGGCGACGCGGGCACCCTGCGCGCCAGGGCCAGCAGGATGGCCCGACCGATGCCGCGCGAGGCCCCGGTGACCAGTGCGATTTCACCCTTGAGCATGTGCCGTCGCCTCCAGTGCCGCCGCCAGGGTCTCCGGGTCGAAGACCGGCAGCGTGGTCATGGTCTTGTCGATGCGCTTGTTCAGGCCGGTCAGCACCTTGCCCGGGCCGGACTCGATGACGAGCCGAGACCCCGGCGGCGCCCATGGCCTGGACCGTCTCCACCCAGCGCACCGGCCGGTAGAGTTGCTCGCACAGGCGCGTCCGGAGGCACGCGAGGCTGAATCCGCCGCGGCGACGTCCACGTTGTGCAGGACGGGCACCTGGGGCAGCTGCAGGTCGAAGGCCGCCAGGCGCTCCGCCAGTCGGTCGGCGGCGGGCCGCATCAGGGCGCAGTGGGATGGGACGCTGACCGGCAGGACCAAGGCCCGCTTGGCGCCCGCCGCCTTGGCGGCGGCCATGGCCCGGGTCCACCGCCGCCGCGCTCGCCGGCGATGACCACCTGACCCGGGGCATTGAAGTTGACGGCCTCCAGGACCGCCCCCTGGGCCTGCTCGGCGCACAGAGTGCGATCACCTGCTCGTCGTCCAGACCCAGCACGGCGGCCATGGCCCCCTGCCCCGACCGGCACCGCCGCCTGCATGAAGCGCGCACGCTCGGCCGCCAGGCGCACCCCGTCCGCGAGGCTCAAGCGATCCGGCGCCACCAGGGCGGCGTACTCACCCAGGCTATGCCCGGCCATCAGGATCGGCGCCGGCCCCGCCCTGGGCCAGCCAGACCCGCCAGACGGCGACCCCGGCGGCCAGCATGGCGGGCTGGGTGTTTTCGGTCTGGTCGAGGGCCTCTTTGGGACCCTGCTGTGACCAGCGACCAGAGGTCCCGCCCCAGGGCCTCGGAGGCCTCGGCGAAGGTCTCGCGGACCAGCGGAAAGGCGTCCGCCAGGGCATCGAGCATGCCGACGGACTGGGAGCCCTGACCGGGAAAGCAGGCGGCAAGCGATGGGGTCATCGGACATTCAGTTCAAGAGCGTCAGAAGCGCGCCAGGACCGAGCCCCAGGTGAAGCCGCCGCCGAAGGCCTCCATCAGCAGCAGTTGGCCGCGCTTGATGCGCCCGTCGCGCACCGCCTGGTCCAGGGCCAGGGGGATCGAGGCGGCGGAGGTATTGGCATGATCGTCCACCGTCACGACCACCCGCTCCATGGGCAGGTCGAGCCGGCGGGCGGTGGCCTGGATGATGCGGAGATTGGCCTGGTGCGGGACCAACCAGTCGATATCGGACTTGGTCAGGCCATTGGCCGCCAGGGTCTCGTCCACAATCCGCCCCAGGGTGGTCACGGCGATCCGGAAGATCTCGTTGCCCTTCATGGTGACCCAGCGGTTGTCGAAGTCCCCGTTGCCGATCCCGCCCGGGACCTGAAGCAGATCCTTGTAGGCCCCGTCCGCATGCAGGTGGGTGGAGAGGATGCCGGGTGTCTCGCCGGCCTCCAAGACCACGGCCCCGGCCCCGTCGCCGAACAGGACGCAGGTCCCCCGGTCGGTCCAGTCCAGGATCCGGGACAAGGTCTCGGCCCCCACCACCAGGGCACGTCGGGCGGACCCGGTGCGGATGAATTTGTCGGCGATGCTCAGGGCATAGACGAAACCGGCGCAGACCGCCTGGACGTCGAAGGCCGGGCAGCCATGGACATCGAGACGCTGTTGCAGCAGGCAGGCCGTGCTCGGGAAATACTGGTCCGGCGTCGTGGTGGCAACCACGATCAGGTCCAGGTCTTGCGCGCTGATGCCGGCGGCCTCCATGGCAGCGCGGGAGGCCCGTTCGGCCAGATCGCAGCAGGTCTCGCCGTCACTGACCAGGTGGCGCCGCTCGATGCCGGTGCGGTCGCGGATCCAGGCGTCCGTGGTATCGACCATGGCCTCGAGTTCCGCATTGGTCATCACCCGCTCAGGGAGATAGCCGCCGGTCCCGATGATGCGGGAGTAAATCATCAGGCGGTCGCTCGCAACTGCTCTTGACCAGGAAGGTCGTCACCCAGGTGGCGACCGACTTGCTCGGCGATGCGTCGAGGGATATCGCAGTGGATTTCCTTCTCGGCGATACGGATGGCGTTCTCGAAGGCGATCTCGTCGGCCCCGCCGTGACTCTTGATCACGATGCCGCGCAGCCCCAGCAGGCTGGCACCATTGTAGCGCCGCGGGTCCATGGTGCGGCGGAAGGCATTCAGGATGGGCATGGCCGCCAGACCCGCCAGGCGGGTAAACAGGTTGCGCTTGAACTGCTCGCTCAGGTATGGCGCACGAACTTGGCCACGCCCTCGCTGCTCTTCAGCGCCACATTGCCGACGAAGCCGTCGGACACCACCACATCCACGTCCCCCAGATAGATGTCGTCGCCTTCGACATAGCCGATGTAGTTGAGCCCGCTGCGGGACAGTAGCTCATGGGCCTGCTTGACCTGTTCGTTGCCCTTGATCTCTTCCTGGCCGATGTTGAGCAGGCCGACCTTGGGCTCGGCCAGGCCATCGACGGCCTTGACCAGTTCGCTGCCCATGACGGCGAACTGGAGCAGGTGCTCGGCGGTGCAATCGACGTTGGCACCCAGGTCCAGCATATGGGTGTGGCCGTGCAGGGAGGGCACCGCCGTGATGATGGCCGGCCGATCGACGTTCGGCAGGGTCTTGAGGACGAAGCGCGCGGTGGCCATCAGCGCGCCGGTATTGCCCGCGCTGACGCAGGCATGGGCGTGCCGTACTTGACCAGGTCGATGGCCACGCGCATGGAGGAGTCCTTCTTGTTGCGCAGGGCCTTGGACGGCGACTCGTCCATGGCGACCGTCTCGGTGGTGTGGTGGATGCGCACCCGGGGCGGGACCTCGCCTCCGAGCTGGGCCAGGATCTGTCGCCTGATCCCCGACCAGGATCAAATCGACCAGCCGGTTAGTGGCAAGGAAGCGCAGGGCCGCAGGGACGACGACCTGCGGCCCGTGATCCCCGCCCATGGCATCCAGGGCGATGGTGTGCTGACGGATCATGGACGGCCCCGCACCCCGGCGGACCGCGTCCCGAGACGAGGGATGAGGCGCAATCTTTACCGGATTCCGAAGAGACGACGACGGCAGGTTCCGGGTCCCCGGTCACTCCGACTTGTCCAGGACCTTACGGCCGCGGTAGAAGCCGTCGGCAGAGATGTGGTGACGGCGATGGATCTCACCGGAGGTGGACTCGACCGACAGGTGGGCCTGCTCAGGGCGTCATGGGACCGACGCATGTCACGCCGGGAACGGGTCTTGCGGTTCTGGGGAACAGCCATGGTCTTCTCCGTGTAGGCGCCCCGGGCCACAGCCCGCCGACGCGCGCAGTTTCAAATCACGATCGATGATCACTGCAATTGTGCACCGGTCAGTCGGCGCGCGAATTGAATTCGACTTGGTTCAGGCCCCTCGCCCTAACCCTTCCGCTTCAGTTCAGCCAGGACCGCGAAGGGATTGGGCCGCTCAGCGATCTTCCCGGCCGGCCCCTCGTCTGGGTCGGGGTCCAGCGTTGCGACACAGGGTCGCCACGCAGTCGCCCGGTTGGTGCCTAGGCACTTGAGGCAGCGCGAGCAGCAACTCGTCTTCGATCAGGTCCAGGGGAGAGATCGGCTCATCCCCGACTGACAGCGGGTCCAGATGGTCGGCAACGCCGTGCACCTGGACCAACCCCAGGCGATCCGACTCACTCGCTGCCCGCACCAGGGCCAGAGCGATGGGTGCGTCCACCTGCCAGGTGACCTCACCCAGACAGCGCTGACAACGCAGACGCAGCGTCCATCCGAACCTGACCCAGGACCACTGCCTGCCCCTTTTCGTCCCGGCCGAAACGCAGCTCAAAGGCCGCTGGTCCAACCGCCCCGAGCACCGCCTCAGCCAGCCGGGGAAAGTCGCCGAGGTCGGCATTACCCGCGAAAGCAGCGCCGGTCTTGACCGCACGCCAAGGGTCGAGTTTTTGGGGCAGGGGCGCCGACATAAGCGCGGCAAAGTAACCGATTCGGCCTTGACGTCAATTGGGATCAGCGGCGCGCTATTCCCAACCAAGGCCAGCAGGACCCCGGCGGCCACCGCGGAGCCGATGACGCCCGCCACGTTGGGCCCCATGGCGTGCATGAGCAGGAAGTTGTGGGGGTCTGCCTCCAACCCGACCTTGTTCGACCACCCGTGCGGCCATGGGCACCGCTGAGACTCCCGCCGCGCCGATCAGGGGGTTGATCTTGCCGCCGGTGAGCGCGGTGCATGAGCTTGCCCATCAGGACCCCGGCGGCGGTGCCGATACGAGAAGGCCAGCAGGCACCCAGGACGAGAATGCCCAAGGGTCTCCAGGGTGCAGGAACTTGTCCGGCAGAGAGCTTTGAGCCCGACCGCCAGCCCCAGCAACAGGGTGACGACGTTGATGACCTCGTTCTGGGCCGAACGGCTTGAAGCGCTCCACCGCGCCGGCTCTCGCGGAGTAGATTTGCCCAGCGGTCAGCATGCCGATCAGCGGCGCTGCATCGCGGAGGACAGAGGATCACAGGGACGAACACCCCAGAGCGGAAAGAGGATCCTGCTCCGGTTGGGATGACCGGCCGCAGCTGCTGCATCACGACCGCGCCGCTCTGCCGGGGTGGTCAGGGCGCGCATGATGGGCGGCTGGATGAGCGGTACCAGGGCCATGTAGGAGTACGCGGCGACGGCGATGAGCCCGAGCAGATGCGGGCGCGAGGCGGGACGGTGAGGAAGATGGCTGTGGGCCCGTCCGCCCCGCCGATGATGGCGATGGACGACGCCTCGGCCAGGGTGAAGTCGAACCCTGGTATCCAATTCAGGGCGATGGCGCCGAGCAGGGTCGCGAACATGCCAAATTGGGCCGCCGCCCCCAGGAGCAGGGTCCAAGGCATGGCAATCAGCGCCCCGAAGTCGGTGAGCGCGCCGACTCCCATGAAAATCAGGAGCGGAAATACCCCGGTCTCCACGCCGACGTGGTAGATCATACCGATGAGCCCAGTCCGGGCCACCGATCGCTGCCACCGGGATGTTGCAGAGGATAGAGCCGAACCCGATGGGCACCAGCAGCAGGGGCTCGAACCGTTTGGCAATGGCCAGCCGAGACCAGCAGCCCGCCGACGCCCATCATCAGGGCCTGACCGGCAGTGAAATTGGCGATCCCCATGGACGCCCAGAGTTTGAGTAGGGCTTCCGACAGGCCTACTCCAGGGTCAGCAGGGGCTGACCGAGCTGGACGCCATCACCGGCCTTGACGACCAGGGTGGCGACCGATCCGGCCTCCGGACTGCGGACCTCCGTCTCCATCTTCATGGCCTCCAGGATCAGGATCAGGTCCCCGCGTTTGAGACGGTCCCCGGGCTTGACCCTGACCTGGACCACGGTCCCGGCGAGCGGGGCCGGTACCGGGCGTCCGGGCGCCGCCGGGTTGGGGGTGGGCGACGCCGGGGTCGCGCCCGGGACCGTAGCCACGGCGGCGACCACGCCCTCGGGGGAGACCCGCACCTGGTAGCTATGCCCATCCACCTCCACCCGGTAGGTCTCGGTCAGTGCCCGGGCGCTCGCCGGCGCCAGCGCCGACAGCGGTGCGGGCGTGGCGGCGGCTTCCTTCCAGGGCGCGGGTTCGAAAGGCCTCCGGGTCATTTCGGTTGGCCAGGAATTTGAGCCCCACTTGGGGAAACAGGGCATAGGTCAGCACGTCGTCGATGGGAGCGGCGGCCAGGGTAATCGCGCGCTCCCGGGCCAGCCCCTCCAACTCCTTGGTCAGCCGCTCTAACTCCGGGGCGAGACGATCGGCCGGGCGGCATGTGATGGCTTCCTCGCCGGGGGCCAGGACCCGCGCCCGCAGGGCCGCGTCCACTGGGGCCGGGGTGGCCCCGTACTCCCCCTTCAGCACCCCCGCGGTCTCGCCGGTGATGGTCTTGTAGCGCTTGCCCATCAGGACATTGAGCACCGCCTGGCTCCCAACAATCTGGGAGGTGGGCGTCACCAGTGGCAGGAACCCCAGTTCCTCGCGCACCCTGGGGATCTCCGCCAGGACCTCGGCGAACCGGTCGGTTGCCCCCTGCTCCCGCAACTGGCTCTCCATGTTGGTCAGCATCCCGCCCGGGACCTGGGCGACCAGGATGCGGGCATCCACGCCCTTCAGGGACCCCTCGAACTTGGCATATTTCTTCCGGACCTCCCGGAAATAGTCGGCGATCTCCTCCAGGAGGATCAGGTCCAGGCCAGTCGCCCGATTGGTATCCGCCAGAATGGCGACCACCGACTCGGTGGCCGAATGCCCGTAGGTCATGCTCATGGAGGAGATGGCCGTATCCGCCATGTCGAGCCCCGCCTCCACCGCCTTAACGATGGTGCTGGTGCTCATGCCGGTCGTGGCATGGCTCTGCATAGCGATGGGGATGGTGCAGGTCTCCTTGAGGCGGGCGACCAGCTCGAAGGCCACATAGGGCTTGAGTAGACCGGCCATGTCTTTGATGCAAATGGAATGGCAGCCCATGTCCTGCAGGCGTCGGCCCATGTCGACCCAGTAATTCAGGTCATGGACCGGGCTCACCGTGTAGGACATGGTGCCTTGGGCGTGCTTGCCCACCGCCAGGGTGGCCTTGACCGAGGCCTTCAGATTGCGCAGGTCATTCATGGCGTCGAAGATGCGGAAGACATCCATGCCGCTGACGGCTGCCCGCTCGACGAAGGCCGCGACCAGGTCGTCTGCATAGTGCCGATAGCCCAGGAGGTTCTGGCCCCGCAGCAACATCTGCATGGGGGTCTTAGGCATCGCCGCCTTGAGTTGGCGCAGGCGCTCCCAGGGGTCCTCCCCCAGGTAGCGGATGCAGGCGTCGAAGGTCGCCCCACCCCAGGTCTCCAGGGACCAAAAACCGACCTGGTCCAGCTTGGGGGCGATCGGGAGCATATCCTCGATCCGCATCCGGGTGGCCAGCAGGGACTGGTGGGCGTCGCGCAGGACGAGTTCGGTAATGCCGAGTGGGCGGGTTTGGGTCATGCCTTGGACTCCTGATTCCAGAACGAGCCGATGTCCGCAAATGAGCGCCAATGAACGCAGGTCGACTTGCGGCTTGATGGCCGGAGCCGCATTCCCATCGACGGTGAGCGGGCAACGGTGACCGGGCTAAGCAATCAAACCTGCGAGTCCACCGCGTTGCTGCGGAGCAGCTGCGCCGTTCGGGCGGAATGATCGTTGCAGTTGGAGCGGCCCGTTACAGCGGACTTCCGGAGGGGCTTCCCCGGTCGGCACCGGGGTCGGTCGACCCCCTGGCCCTAGGAAACTCAGGGCTCCTGACGGCGCCGGTACTCGACCGCGGCACTGATGGCCGCGGCCACACGGCGACCCTCAGCGCCGTCCTGCAGGTTTCTCGTCGCCGGTCCCCCGGTGACCGGGACCGGCGGGGATAGCCGATTGGCTAGGCGGGACATGCCGAACAGCATCCCGACCAGCAACAGGAGGAAGCCGTAGACGGTGGTCATACCGATGACCATCAGTTTCAGGGCTTCCAGCAGGAGTTCGGCCACTGTCGGTTCCACGACGACCTTTCCTTAGACCTCAAAGGGGTTACGCAGCACCAGGGTCTGGTCGCGATCCGGACCGGTCGAGATGAGATCGATGGGCAGGCCGCACAGGTCCTCGAGGTCTGGAGATAGGACTGGGCATTGGCCGGCAGATCCTCCAGGGTCTGGCGCCCACGGTGGATGCGGACCAGCCGGGCATCTCCAGGTACTGGGGCATGCAGCGGGCCAGGGCCTCGGCACCCACGGGGGGCACCGTCAGCACTTCGCCATCCATCAGATAGCCGGTGCAGATCTTGAGCGTCTCGACACCGTCCAGGACGTCCAGCTTGGTGATGCAGATGCCGGTGATGCTGTTGATGTCGAAGGAGCGCTTGAGCGACACCATGTCGAGCCAGCCGCAGCGGCGCTTGCGCCCGGTGGTGGCGCCGAACTCCTGGCCGCGCTCGCCCAGTCGATCGCCGTCCGCATCGAACAACTCGGTCGGGAAGGGACCGGCGCCCACCCGGGTGGTGTAGGCCTTGACGATCCCCAGGATGTAGTCCAGATGGCGCGGTCCCATACCGCTGCCGCAGGCCGCCCCGCCGGCCGTGGTGTTGGACGAGGTCACATAGGGATAGGTGCCGTGGTCGATGTCCAGCAGGGCCCCCTGGGCGCCCTCGAAGAGGATATCTGCGCCCTGGGCGCGCAGCGTCGTGCAGGACCCCGGGCACGTCCACTACCATGGGCCGCAGTCGCTCGACCTGACCCAGGACCTCGTCCAGGACCGCGGCGTAGTCGAGGGGCGCGACCTTGAAATAGTGCTCCAGGGAGAAGTTGTGGTACTCCAGGACCTCCCGCAGGCGCTCCCGGAAGTGCTCCGGCATCGAGCAACTCGCCGAGCCGGAGGCCGCGGCGCGCGACCTTGTCCTCGTAGGCCGGGCCGATGCCGCGCCCCGTGGTGCCGATGGCCTTGGCGCCCGCGGGCCAGTTCCCGGGCCTGGTCCAGGGCCACGTGATAGGGCAGGATCAGGGAGCAGGCGGCGCTGATGCCCAACTGGGATCGCACCGGGACACCGGACTTCTCCAGGGTGAGCGATCTCCTCGAGCAGGGCCTCGGGCGACAGGACCACCCCGTTGCCGATCAGGCAACGGACGCCCGGCCGCAGGACCCCGGAGGGCACCAGGTGCAGGACAGTCTTGACCCCGTTGATGACCAGGGTGTGACCCGCGTTGTGGCCCCCCTGAAATCGCACCACGGCGGCGACCCGGTCAGTGAGCAGATCGACGACCTTGCCCTTGCCCTCGTCACCCCACTGGGTGCCAATGACGACTACGTTGTTGCCCATCTGCGAGATTACCTACGCTAAATGATCGCTTGAATTTTCCAACCGGCGGCAGACGCCACCAGGCGCCGATCGCACCCCAGGGGTCGCGGGTCCAGATCCAGGTGGGCGTCCCCGCCCGGCAAGCCGGTGATGACCCGCTCCCCGGCCGGCGCAGCCGTGCGACTTCGGCCAGCAAGGCCGGATCGCTCGACCAGGGCGCATAGATCGCCGACCGCTCCCGGTACCGTTGCGCCAGACCCGCGCCCAGGCGCAGCAAGCCCTTGAGATCGGAGCTGAAACCCACCGCCGGCCGCGCCCGCCCGAAGACCCGGCCAATGTCGTCGTAACGCCCGCCGCGGGCGATCTCAAGGCCCCAGCCGGGGACGAAGGCGGCGAAGACGGCCCCGGTCTTGTACTGATACCCGCGCAATTCCGCCAGGTCATAGTGGACCGAAACCTCCGGCAACCATTGACCCAGGGCCTCGGCCAGCCGCCGCAGGTCCGCCACCGCGGCCAGCACGGGCGGGGCGGCGGCCCTCAGGACCGTCTCCGCCCGCTCCAGGGCATCATCGCCGTTCAGTTCGGCCAGGGCCACCAGCATGTCGCGCGCGGCGGCGGGGACTTCGAAACTGGCGACCAGGGCCTCCACCTCCGGGATCGCCTTGCGCTGAAGGGCGTCGAAGAGGGCGTGTTCCTGGGTCCCGTCAGGCCCGCCTGACGGGCCAGGCCCCGGAAGATGCCCACATGCCCCAGGTCCAGATAGGTGCCGGCGATACCCGCGGTTCGCAGGGTCTCGATGATCAGGCACAGGATTTCGACCTCGCTCTCAATCCCCGGGTGTCCATAGACCTCTGCGCCGATCTGAAAGGGGCTGCGGGTCCCGGCAAAGCCGTCCGACCGGGTGTGCAGGACCGTGCCCAAGTAGCAGAGCCGGGTGGGCGTGTCCCGCCGCAGGTGATGGGCGTCGATGCGCGCCACCTGGGGCGTCATGTCCGCCCGCACCCCCAGCATCCGGCCGCTGAGCTGGTCCGTGAGCTTGAAGGTCTGGAGGTCCAGGTCCTGTCCGGTCCCGGTCAGCAGGGACTCCAGGTAGTCGATGAAGGGCGGCATGACCAGTTCATAGCCCCAGCCCCGATAGAGGTCCAACAGGTCCCGGCGCAGGGCCTCCATGACCTGGGCCTGGGGCGGCAGGACCTCTTCCATCCCGGCAGGCAGCAGCCAGCGTTCCTCGTCCATCGACGTCTCTTCAGTTGACTCGGAAATGGTCAATTGACCAGGTAGAGCAGGCCGACCCCGACCACCATGCTGATCAGCCCAGACAATCGCAGGGGACCGTCCGCCTCTGCGGCGACCGCGAGGAGCACCCGGCGAAAACTCGCGGGGCTCAGAAAGGGCCAGATGCCCTCCAGCACAAAGAGCAGGGCCGTTGCGATCAGAAGTTCATGCACCAGCGTCAGGCACCGCAGCAGTTGAGCAGAAGGTCGAGGCTCGGGATCAGATCGGCCGAGATCCCCGAGCGACCACAGCCCGGCAGTGTTTCAGAGCCGGCGGCGTTTGTCCAACCTGGGAGCAGGCGAACGCAGCTGCGCGCCAGCGGTTCTGGCGTCCAGTTTCGGCCAGACCGGGTCAGGATCATCGCGCATCGAACCTTACCCCCGGCACGGCACTGCCGCCGAACAGCGGATCAGGTGCGGCGGGCACGTGGGTCCACAACCGCCGCGCCCGGGTCCGCCAGGTCGCGGGACCCACCAGGGAACCATCCGGGCTGAGCCGCAGCTCGATGGCACCTGTCTCCGCTGTGTCGAGGGCTGGGATGCCCCGCGCGGCGACCCGCGCCTGGACCTCCGGGGACGGGAAACGAAAGGGGTTGGCGTAACCAGAGGCATAGAGCACCAGGCCCGGCGCAACGGTATCCAGAAAGGTGGCCCCGGTGGAGGTCGCACTGCCGTGGTGACCAGCCACCAGGACCGTGCTCGCCATTCCCTTTCCCAAGTCGGCGACTAGACGCGACTCGATTCGCTGGCTGATATCACCGGTCAGCAGGATGGCGTGCCCGCCGGTCTCAACGCGCAGCACGCAGGAGGCGTCATTTCCCACCGGCGTCTTGGCCGCGCCCTGCACACTCAGGGGATTCAGGAACTCAAAACGCACCCCGGACCAAGTCCAGCCAGCCCCGGCCCGGCAGGGCTCCGCATCCGGCAGCCCCAATTGGCCGGGCTCGCCGCTTAGGACGCGCCCCACCGGGAGCCGCGCCATCAGGCCCCCCGCCCCACCGGTGTGGTCCCGGTCCGCATGGCTCAGCACCAGCACCTCCACTCGGTTGACCCCGACCGCGGCCAAAAAAGGGGCGATGACCCGGGTGCCCGCGTTGAAGCCGCCGTCGACACCCGGACCGGTGTCGAAGACCAGGGTCCCATCACCGGTCTGCAGGACCGCCGACAGGCCCTGCCCCACATCGAGCAGGGTGAACCAGAGTTCGCCAGGACCGGGGACGGGCGGCCTGACCAGCCACATCGGCAACACCAGCACCAACCCCAACCAGCGCCCTGGCAGCCCGCGGGGCGCGAGCAGCAGGACGACGCCCACGAGAGCCGTGGCCCAGACCCACAAGGACCGCTCGGCGAGGGTCACGGCTACCCCGGGCCAATCCGCCACCCACGCCAGCCCGGTCAGGCACCAGGCCAACAGCTCCGCCATCCATTGGAGTGGCAGGGTGAGGCCAGGCACGAGACTGAGCAGGCTGGACACGAGGACGAGGGGCAGGATCAGGCTGAACAAGGGCACTGCGACCAGGTTCACGAGTGGCGCGACCGTGGAGGCCCGTCCGAACAGGAAGAACAGGAGGGGCAGGAGCCCGATCCCCACCGCCCATTGCGCCCGGCCGAAACGGGTCCAGAGGTCTCGGCTCGGCAGTCGCTGGCCCAGGTTGAAGAACAGCACCGCGACCGCCCCGAAGGACAGCCAGGCCCCGGCGGACAGGACTGCACGGGGGTCGAGCAGCAGGACCCCGACCAGGGCCAGGGTCAGGGCGTGCCAAGGCCTCAAGGTCCGTTCCCAGAACAGGGCGCCCAGGACCACCGCGAGCATGATCAGGGACCGCTGGGTGGGGACCGCAAAGCCGGCCAGGGCCGAGTAGCACAGGGCGGCCAAAGCGGCGGCCACCGCGGCGGCGCGGGGGGCGGCCAGACGCAGGGTCAGGACCGCACTGCGGGACCAGATCCAACGGGCAAGGAAAAACACCGCCGCCGAGATCAGACCCACGTGGAATCCGGAGATGGAGACCAGGTGATTGGTGCCGGTGCGGGCCATGACCTCCCAGTCCTGGGGCTCAAAACCTGACTGATCGCCGATGGTCAGCGCCTGGATCAGACCCAGGGCCGGGGCCTCCCCCAGCACCGCCTCCAGATGGGTCGCAAAGTCCTGCCGCAACCGGGTGAGCCGGGCCGGGCCTGGGCCTGGATCCAGACGTGCAACCCCCTCCCCCGCACGGACATTCCCAGTGGCCTTGATGCCCTGCTCGAAGAGCCAGCGCTCATAATCGAAGCCGCCGGGGTTGGCGAAGCCGTGGCCAGGTTTGAGCCGCACCGGTAACCGCCAGACCTCCCCGGCGCGCAGGTCCGCGGGCGCCCCTTGCCAGGACAGTCGCACCAGGCCGGTGAAGGGGACGCGGTCTCCCTCAGCGCTGGTTGTCTCCACCTCCAGGAGAAACCGCGTCCCAAATCCGGTCTCCGCGGGGATCGAGACGATGCGCCCCGCAACGGTCAGGCGCGCGCGCGCCAGGCGGTCCGGAAAGGGCTCCCCCAACTGGATCTCGGTATGGATCAAGGCGAAGAGGGTGCCGGCGAATAGGGCGGCCAGCGGGCGCCAGAATCGGCTGGAGATCCGGGATCGTTCGAACAGGAGGAGGATGACCGCGACCAGGCCGAGGGGAACGATGGTCCAGGTTGGCGGCAGGGCAGGCAGCAGATAAAAGACGCCAACCCCGATTGCAAAGGCCAGTCCGAGGGGGGCGAGACGGCTCGCCGCCGCCGGCGGGTGTGCGGACCTGGGGGTCAAAGGTCATCAGGTGACGTTTGAGCGGGCGAAAGTCCGGTGAACTGCTGAACATCTTCCCATTGTCTTCACCCTTGACCTTTAACCCGGAGCGAAAAGCCACCTGTCGTGGGCGCTAATGCGCGCTGGCGGCGGCCGACTCAGTCGGGGCGGCGGCCAAGACCCCATCGTCCAACCGCCAGACCTGATCCATGCGCGCCGCCAGGGTCAGGTCATGGGTCACGATGATCAGGCTGGTGCCGATGTCCGCGTTCAACTCCAGCATCAGCCCATAGACCTGGCCGGCGGTGTGGCGATCCAGATTGCCCGTGGGCTCATCCGCCAGGAGGCAGGCGGGGCGGGTCACCAGGGCGCGGGCGATGGCGGCTCGCTGGCGCTCGCCGCCGGAGAGCTCCGAGGGCTTGTGGGCAAACCGATGTTCCAGGCCCACCCGGGTCAGGATCGCCGCCGACTTGGTACGCGCCTCGGCGGGCGAGGCACCACCGATCAAAAGCGGCATGGCCACGTTCTCGATGGCCGTAAACTCCGGTAGCAGGTGGTGGAACTGATAGACAAAGCCCAGGTGGCGGTTGCGCAGCCGGCCCCGGCGACTCTCCGACAGCTGTCCCACGTCCTGACCCAGCCAGAAGATCTGGCCGGTAGTCGGACGGTCCAGACCGCCGATACAGTGCAGCAGGGTGCTCTTACCAGAGCCCGAGGAGCCGACGATGGCGATCCGCGCACCGGCGGCCACGCGCAAGTCCACCGCCCGCAAGACCTCCACCTCCTGGGGACCCTGGCTGAAAATCTTGCCAACCCCCCTGGCCTCCAGGACCGCCTCTGTTGTCGGGTCGGTCACGTTCGCCGAGGCCGTCGCGGGGCTACTCATAACGCAGGGCCTCCGCGGGGTGGGTGTTGGCCGCGCGCCAGGCGGGGTAAAGGGTCGCCAAGACGGACATCAGGAAGGCCGCACCCGCGATCACCACCACGTCCTGCCAGTGAACGTCCGAGGGCAGATCGCTGATGTAATAGATACTCGGGTCCAGGAAGTGCACCCCGAACAGGGACTCGATGCTGGCGATGATGGGGGAGAGGTTAAAGGCCAGCAGGACCCCGACCACCACCCCGAGCAGAGTCCCCACCAACCCGATCGCAGTACCCTGGACGATGAAGATCCCCATGACACTGCCCGGGGACGCCCCCAGGGTGCGCAACACGGCGATATCCGAGCGCTTGTCCGTGACCACCATGACCAGGGCCGAGACGATGTTGAAGGCGGCCACCGCGACGATCAGGGACAGGATGATGCTCATCATCCGTTTCTCGATCGCCAGGGCCCGGAAGAAATTGGCGTGGACCTGGGTCCAGTCCACCAACCGGTAGACGCCGCCCAGGTCATAGGCAATCTCCCGGGCCAGGCGCGGGGCCTCCCACATGTCCGTGAGCTTGAGCCGCAGTCCGGTAACCCCATCCCCCAGGGACATCAGCTTGGCGGCATCCTCCATCTGGATGAAGGCCGCGTTGCGGTCATAGTCCGCCATGCCGACCGAGAAGATGCCACTGACCGTGAAGCGCTTGAGCCGGGGCATCACCCCCACTGGGGTGGCGCTCACCTGGGGGGTAACCACGGTCACCTTGTCACTGATGCTCACTCCCAGGTAGGCGGCCAGGTCCCGCCCCAGGATAATGCGGAATTCCCCGGGCTTCAGATCGTCCACGGTGCCGCTCACCACATCCCGACGCAGCTCCGCGACCTGGTCCTCCTCCGCCGGCAGGATGCCCCGCACCAAGGCGCCGCTCACGTTGGAGGGACCCACCAACATGGCCTGTACCTCCACGAAGGGTGCGGCGCCGACCACGTCCGGGTGGGCGCGGACCTTCGCCAGGGTCTCGCGCCAGTCCGCCATGCCGCTGCCGTAGGGATCGGACAGGGTGGCGTGGGAGGCCATGGAGAGGATCCGCTCGCGGATCTCCTTGTGGAAGCCGTTCATCACGGACAGCACCACGATCAGGGCCAGGATGCCGAGCATGATCCCCAGCATGGAGACCAGGGAAATAAATGAAATGAAGTGGTTACGGCGCTTGGCGCGGGTGTAGCGCAGGCCGATGTACAGGGGGATAGGATGAAACATAGCGTGGCATTTAACCACAAAGCACAGAACCGCAGAGAATCGAACCACAGAGAACGAATCACAGAGGCGCAGCGCGCGTAACAGGCGCGAAGACCGCGTAAAGTCGCTGCAGCGGTGACCAACGCTGAAGACCAACCACCTAGCCTGACGGGGCCACGGCGGACAAATCGTTCATTTCCTTCGCGTCCTTTACTCCCTTCGCGCCTTTGCGGTTCGCCAACTGGACCTCCAGGACGACTCAACTCCCCGGCAGGATCGGCGTCGTGGCCCCCTGTTGTGGGTCCTCGAACGTTCGGAACCAGGACAGCTTGTCCCGCAGCTTGACCACCTCGCCAACGATGACCAGGGTCGGGGGTTTGGGCGGGTCCGCCTCCACCACGCTCAGGATGTTCGCCAGGGTCCCGGTGTAGACCCGCTGCATGTGGGTCGTGCCCTGCTGGACCAGGGCCACCGGCATCTCGGGGACAACCCCGTGGGCGACCAACTCCCGAACGATCACCGGGAGCCCGACCAGACCCATATAGAACACCAGGGTCTGCCCCGGGTGGGCCAGCTGGGGCCAGTTGAGGTTGATGGTGCCGTCCTTGAGGTGCCCCGTGACAAAGGTGACGGACTGGGCATAGTCCCGATGGGTCAGGGGGATGCCCGCATAGGCGGCGCAGCCGGAGGCGGCGGTGATCCCGGGGATGACCTGGAAGGGAATACCCTCCGCCGCCAGGGTGTCGATCTCCTCCCCGCCGCGGCCGAAGATGAAGGGGTCCCCGCCCTTGAGCCGCAGCACCCGATGCCCGTCCTTCGCCAGGTCCGCGAGCAGGCGGTTGATGTTCTCCTGGCGCATCACATGGTTATTGCGCTCCTTTCCGACGTAAATGCGGCGGGCGTCGCGGCGGGTCAGGTTAAGGATCGGCTCGGCGACCAGCCGGTCATAGACCACCACGTCCGCCTGCTGCATGAGGCGCAGGGCCCGGAAGGTCAGGAGATCCGGGTCGCCGGGACCGGCGCCGACCAGGTAGACCTCGCCCAAATCCTGGTCCAGGCCGCCGGGGGCCAGTTCCCGCTCGATGGCCGCCTCGGCCTCCTCCAGTTGGCCGGCGAAGATGCGCTCGGCCACGGCCCCCTCCAACACCCGATCCCAGAACCGGCGGCGGTCCCGTTGATCGCTGAAGCGCTCTTTCACGCGATCCCGATAGCGGCCGCACAGGTCCGCCAGGCGGCCATAGCCCGCCGGAATCAGCGATTCGAGCCGGGTGCGCAGCAGGCGCGCCAGCACCGGCGATGCCTTGCCGGTGGAGACCGCCACCACCACCGGGTCCCGGTCGATGATGGAGGGCAGGAGGAAGGTGCAGGCATCCGGGTCGTCGACGACATTGACCGGGATCTCCTGTGCGTTGGCGAGTTCGGCGATACGCCGGTTCACCACCCGGTCGTCGGTGGAGGCGATCACCAGCTTCATGCCGGTGACGTCAGGCGCCTCAAATCGACGTTCCAGATATCGAAAAGCACCCGCCGCCGCCTGGCGGGCCAGGGACTCCGTGAGCCGCGGGGCGATCAGGGTCACCGCCGCACCGGCCCGCAGCAGGTTAGTGACCTTGCGCTGGGCGGTTGCGCCCCCGCCCACCACCAGACACGGTTTGCCCGTGACGGATTGAAAAATCGGCAGAAATTCCATAGGGCTCGCAGCGGGTCGCATCGTTGAGTTAGCGTGCAAAACACCTTAATATACTTAAATACTTAGATTCAGCATAGGCTGAGCGCGTGATCAACGAGATCGATTCAGAGTCCCTGCACCAGCGGCTGGCGACCGGCGAGGACCTCCTGCTGGTGGATATCCGCACCCCCGGCGAGGTCGCCCAAGGCCTCATCCCCAAGGCCCGAACCCTACCCATGCACCTGCTGCCCCTGCGCCTGGACGAACTGCCCAAGGACCAGGACGTCGTCCTTTACTGCCGCAGCGGCGCCCGGTCCTACCAAGCCTGCGCCTACCTTGCCCAGCAAGGTTGGGGACGCGTTCTGAATCTGCGCGGCGGGATCATCGCCTGGGCCCGGCACGGCTACGAGATTGCCTTCCCGGAACCCTGAGCCGAGCACCTGATCAGCACTGCCGAGGCGCCCATTCCTTGCGTTTTTCCAGGCTTTGGCCTAAAAATACCCGCTCTTGAGTTTTCACATATTCTAAAACAGCGAAATACTGGAGGTACTCCATGGCCCATGACCAAGAACTCGACGCCAGCGGTCTCAACTGCCCCTTACCCATCCTGCGCGCCAAGAAGACCCTGAACGCCATGAGCGCCGGCCAGGTCCTTCACGTGATCGCCACCGACCCGGGCTCGGTCAAGGACTTCGACTCCTTCGCCAAGCAGACCGGCAACGAGCTGGTCGAATCCAAGGAAGAAGGCGGCAAGTTCCACTTCCTCATCAAGAAGTCCTGATCGCACCGGCCAGCGGTGCCCGCATCGCACGTCAGGATCGCCCCCACTGAATAACACCGACTTCCGGAGGACTCGATGGAACAGAAGAAGCTCGCCATCATTGCCACCAAGGGCTCCCTGGACTGGGCCTACCCACCCTTTATCCTCGCCTCGACCGCCGCCGCCCTGGGCTATGAGGTTCAGATATTCTTCACCTTCTACGGGCTGCAACTGCTCAAAAAGGACCTGGACCTGAAGGTGACCCCGCTCGGCAATCCCGGCATGCCCATGCCCGGCGGCATGGAAAAATTCATGCCCGTCATCGTCACGGCCCTCCCCTTTATGGAAGGGATCATGACCAGCATGATGAAGGCCAAGATGAAGAAGAAGGGCGTGGCCAGCATCGAGGAGCTGCGCGAACTGTGCCAGGAGGCCGAGGTGAAGCTGATCGCCTGCCAGATGACCGTGGACCTGTTCGACCTTGACCCCGGCGCCTTCATCGACGGCGTCGAGTACGCGGGCGCCGCTGCCTTCTTCGAGTTCGCCGGTCAGAGCGACATCTGCCTCTACATCTAAGCGGTTCAGGCCAGTCCTGAACCCCGCCGGAGCCAGGCCACCGCCCGCGTCCACGCCACGCGGGGGGTGTGCCTCCCAACCCAGACCTGGCGAGCCGACGCCTCAGACCACACGAAAAGTAGTGGCGGCGGGCGGGACATCGGACTGGCATTTTCAGGAGTGACAGGATAATCAAGGGGTGCTCCTGGGCCCCCAAGGTCCTGTCAATTCAGGGAAAGCGAATCAATACTCCCCAGAGTCATCCCATCCGCGTCATCCCATCAGCGTCATCCCATCCCCCAGACCATTAGCGACGGCCGACTCCGGGGCTAAACCCATCATCGGATCCACGTCCGGTTCGAGCGTCTGCACTCCGCGAACAACAGGCGGAGCAGGGGGTGTTGAAACCTGGCTTGTCCTCCACCCGCGGTAGCTCGGTGCGGTCAGCTCGTCGGGGATGACCCGGGGGCGGAGACCCCTGCGATGGGGACGAGGCCAATGCCCCGACCCGGCTGGCGCTCGCGAACGACCTCCGGGCCCTGCCGCTACCAATGTGACCCCTACCACCTCCCGGCCACCGGCAGGTCCCCCGCTAACCCAAAGGGCCCGCTGGTCAGGTCGTCCGCGGTCAGACTGTTGCTCCCATTTGAGTCCAGATAAAATCGCAGCTCGCTCGGGCGGTAGACACCGACCTCATCAGTGCCGTCACCGTTCCAATCGCCGCACACCGGGAGGTCGGCGCTGACACCGACGGCGCTGGTCAGGGTATCGCCCCCGGCGGTGCCGTCCCACTGACCGTTGCCGTTGCTGTCGAGCAGGAACTTGCGGGTGCCCGGACGCCGCACGCCGACCGTATCACGCCCGTCACCGTTCCAGTCCCCGCTCAGGGGCAGGTCGCCGGCGGCCCCGAAGGCGGCGGTGGTCAGGTCATTCCCGGTGGGACTCAGGCTGCCGTCCAGGTCCAGGGTGAATTGGCGGGTGGTTGGGTTGTAGGTGCCGATCTCGTCGGCGCCATCGCCGTCCCAGTCGCCGATCACCGGGACGTCCCCGACCGCCTCGAGCGCCCCGAAGGCGACGCTCGACCGATCCAGGGTGCTGTTCCACCGGCCGTTTCCGTCCCAGTCCAGATAGAAGCGGTGGTTGCTGGGGCGATAGAAGCCCAGCTCGTCCGTCCCGTCGCCGTTCCAGTCGCCGCTGATGGGCAGATCGGTGCTGGCCCCCAGGGGACCGGCGGTGGTCTCGCTGGTATCCGCGCTGAGGCTGCCGTCGCGGTCGAGGATGACGGCGCGGGTGCCCGGACGCCAGACGCCGATGCGGGCGGGCGGGACCTTGCCGGCATCCAGCGGATCGGGGTCGATGGCGTCGGCGAAGCCGTCGCCGTCATCGTCCAGGTCGGCGGTATCGCCCGTGCCGTCGCCGTCGGTGTCGCGCCACTCGGTTTGGTCGCGCGGGAAGGCATCCACCGCATTGGCATAGCCGTCGCCGTCCAGGTCGGTGTCGCAAAGGTCGCCGTCGGTATCCCCGTCCAGGTTGGCCTGGTCCAGGTTGGCGACGCTCGGGCAGTTGTCGCTGCTGTCGGGGACGCTATCGGCGTCAGTGTCGACCAGCCAGGCGAGCAGTTTCACCGCCCAGGGGTCGGTTCCGGGGGGATTGAGGGTGTTGTCGAACGTCAGGACGTGCCGCACACCGCCGCTGACGGCGAGCCGCTGGTCGGCGCTCCAGGTGTTGGGGCCGCTCGCCGGGCAGGTGCCCGCGGGATTGCCGTCCAGGACCCTGCGCACCTCGGTGGCGGTGTCGTAGCAGCGGTAGTCCAGCACGCTCGCGGTGGCGGCGGGGGCGATCAGCAGGTTGAAGTGGTCGCTGAACTGTAATGGCCCGGGGATGCTGGTGAGGAACCCCAGGTTGCTTCCGAAGGGACGCAGCCCGTCCAGGCGCAGACCCCAGTCCTCGGTGGCCGCCCCGCGGTTTTTGATCAACAGCCGGTTATCACCGCTGCGCAGCCAACTCCCCGGCAGCAGGAGTTGGTAGCGGGTGGTCCAGGCGGCGTCGGTCCCCTGGGGCAGGTCAACCAGGGCGGCGTCGTTCAGCTGCAGCTGGATCTCGTTGTCGGTGTCGCTGTCATAGCCGCTCAAGCCCAGAAGATAGCCCGCAGAGACCTTGGGAAAGTGCAATTCAAATCCGCCACCATGAGCACGATCGGCGATCAGGGCGCTGGTCAGGTTGCCGAAGGCGGCCCCCGGTGCGTAAAGCCCGAGCTGGGTCACACCCCAAGCCTCTCCGGCGGTCTTCTGGCGGAACTCGATGCGGTTTACGCCGCTGATCTGGGCCGTGGCCGGGAGCCACCAGAGGCCACCAGTGCCCATGGCATTATTGGCGGTGGCGGTCAGATAGCCCAGCCGCTTGCCGTTGAGCCAGAGGGCAAGCTCGCTGGCACTGTCAAGGTCATAACCCTGGACGTGGAGCAGCCGGTCGCCCCCATCACCAGTGAAGGTCGCGGCAAGAGTGGTCCGATACGCGCGATCCCCCCAGCCCCAGCCATGCTGAGCAGTGTCAACACGGTTAAGCGGCAGGGCGACGACCGCCCCCCCGGCAGCGGGGTCCAATGGGTTGCTGTCCTTGAAGTCACTCACGCCATCGTTGTCGTCGTCAGCGTCGCAGGCGTCGCCCAGGTAATCGCCGTCCTGATTCGCCTGCGTCGCGTTTGCATCGAAGATGCAATTATCAAGTGTATTCACAAGACCGTCGCCGTCGGTATCCACGTTCGCCGCGCATGGGGCGCTGCGGTAGCTCAGGGTGTACCGTGGGTCGCGAAATGTATCGTATTGATTGATCGAGACAAAGTAGTTGCCGGCCGACAAGGCGTTAACCGTGCAGGACTCACGCTGGATCGTCGCACGAAGGACTTGCCCGTCCGCGATTGCGCCTGACCAGTCGAGCATCTGCGACGGGTTATAGAGCCGCAGGTCGTGGGGAGTGGAAGCCAAGGTCTCCAGCCGGACCACCGATGTCCGGGTCAGGGTGAAGCTTGCCCAATCCTGATCGGTGCCGTTGGCCCGATAAAGGCTCCGTGCTTGGGTCTGCCCCGACGTGATGGGGACCGCGCTCACCTGCGTATCGTCTGGCTCATAGGCATCCGCAGCCTTGCGATACAGAATTGCGTTTGTGTTCGAGGTATCGCGACCGGAGGTGACGGCCACCGTTTCGCTGCGGCTCATGTAAGGCTTGTCGTTCCAGCATTCACTCAGATATGGATTGGCATACCCGGCGTCGAAGCAGACCTGATAGTTGCCTTCGGCGAGTCCGCCCAGCTGGTAGGCGCCGTCTGGCCCGGTCGGGCGCGCCCAGGCTTCGAAGCTGTAATAGCTGCCATTGGGACGATCGATCCAATGGCCGACGCTGACCAAGATATTGCTGACCCCGGTGCCGCTGCTGTCGGTGACCCGCCCGGAGATGCTCCCTGGCCGTTTAAAGGCCGCATCGACATGACCGGTCGTCGTGCCGGGCACCACGCTGACGTTCTCGGGGGGCGCTGCCAGCGAGAGGTAGGGTTTGTCGTTGTAGCATTCACGCGCATAGAGCCGCCCGCCGATCTCCTCATCCCATGGGGGCTCGAAGCAGACCCAATAGCGCCCGCCGGCAAGTTTACCGAGGTCGTAGTTACCGTCGCGGTCGGTCTCGCCGTCGACGATCCAATCCCATCGGAGGTTGCCGCCATTGTCCACAAAGGGCCGGTAGACATTCACCGTAGCCTCAGCCGCCACTCCGTCGGGGGCGGTCACCCGTCCGGCGATACGTCCCACCGGAGTCAGTTGGGCGTTGATGCCCGTCTTGGTCTGGCCGACCGTCAGTGCGACATTGGTCGCCGTTTCAACGTCGGCGGCATTGCGGTAACACTCGGGGAGGTGGTAGCGGGAGTAAAAACAGATGCGATAGGTCCCGGAGCCGAGTCGCAGATCGTAACGGCCGGTCGCGCTGGTTATCCCGCGTGTGACGGGGCGCCATTCGCTGGACCCGGTAGCGCGGACGAAGGCCCACACCGCAATCTCCTGCAGGGCGCCGCCGCCGTCTTTCGTCACTGTGCCGACCAGATGACCCGCCGCCGCCAATTGGATGTCGAGCACCGCATCCCGCAACACGCCGTCACCGCACGTGTCCGCATGGGCCGGATGAGAGAAACAGACGCGGTAGCTGGCGTCGGCCAGACCGCCCAGGTCGAAGCTTCCGTCCGCGCCGGTGGTGACCGAGGTGCTGGAGACCCAATTGCCGATGAGTTCCGCGTCTTCACGCCAGATCCCCACGGTAACCGTGACCTCCGACAGCGGGGTCCCGGTCGTGTTGGTCACGCGCCCGCTGAGATGCCGTTCTGCCAACACCGCATTGATCCCGGTCCGGGTGGCATTAGCGGCCACCGCGACGCCGTTGGCGTGAGCAACGTCGACCGCATTGTTGAAACACTCCGGGAGATAATGCCCGTCTGCGGCCCCCGCGAAGCAGACACGGTAGGTGGCCGGGGCGAGACCCGCCAGGGTGTAGGTGCCCGCCCCGTCCGTGCGTGTGGAACGGACCTGCTGCCAGGCGCTGATACCGGCATTGAGCCGATAGGCGTTCACGTCGATATTTCCGACCCAGCCCCCCGCCTGGGCCGAGACGCGCCCGGCAAGGCCGCCGCCATTAGCCACCAGTGGGGACAGAACCGTGATGACATCACCCTGGTCGCTGGTCAGGTAGATCTGGGAGCCCACCGGTAGCACCGACCCACCGCCGGACAGCCCTCCGATCCCGCCCGCGCCGTCCAGATAAGCGTGGTTGAAGTTCAGCCCCCCGGTTGTTGTGCTCCGAGCAAAGGCGACAAGTGCATCCTCCCCGCGGACGTAGAGCGCTTCCCCGCCTTCGTCCAGTGCGACCGCGCCAGCCCCCGAGAGTCCCGCGACCCCCAACTCGCCGTCGATGAACTGGCTTGGTGCCGTTAGGACCCCGTTGGTGACGCTGCGGGTCCAGACAGTCAGCGCATCGGACCAGGGACTGGTAACGAACAACTGTGTGCCATCGGCACTCAGGGTAAGCGCCCGCGGCTCGGTCAGCCCAACCGCCCCCGCTACCCCTTCGACATGAGCGCCGCGCCAGGTCAGCCGCCCAGTGCCGGCGTCGCGGCTGAAGACGGCGATGGCATCCGACCACTCACTGGCCGCGTAGAGCCAGAGGCCGTCCGGACTGAAGGCCAGGGCGCGCGGTCCCCCCAGGAACCGGACCGTGCCAACGCCGTTGGTCCGCACCTGAACCTGGGTGAGGGCGCCGCTGGTGGCGTTGCGCGCCAGCACCGTGATGGCATCGTCCCAGTAGGAGGCCAGATAGACTTGGGCGCCGTTGGGACTCACCGCGATCGCAGATATCGCACCGCGGGGGAGCAGTTCGCGGAAGGTCAGAGCACCGGAGGTCGCATCGCGGGCAAAGACCAGGAGCCCACGGCGACTGCCAACATAGACCTGGGCGCCGTCGGGGGCGACCGCCACGACGCGTCCGTCCACCAATCCGACGATCCCGTCCGCACCATCAACATAGACGGCAACGCGGGTCGGATACCCGGTGGTGGGGTCGCGCCGATAGTGACTCACAGTGTCCTCGGCCAAGACATAAAGGTCCGCGCTGGTCGGGCTGACCGCCAATCCCACGGCATCGAAGAGACTGCCAGCGTCTTGAATGGAGGCCATGATCCCGAGGCCTGGGGCCACCGTCGTCGCCCCAGCGGGTAGGATCGCGGCGACCAGGACCACGAGCCCGATGACCACGCGCCAGAGACTGGGCCGTGCGGCCCCGGTGGGCGAAAGCGATGAAAGCGATATGAACATTCCAGCCCCCTGAGGCCACGACGTGAGCCATCCCGAATGAATTCGAGCCAAACGGACCCCAGCAGCCGGGGTCGAGAAACCCCCGTGGTTACCGCCCTTGGACCTAAGGCGCGGTCGCCCCGGAGACCTCTACCTTCATCTCACAGGCCTGTTTACCAACCCCTTCGATGCTCGCTTTGGCCCGCAGGCTGTAGGTGCCGGCCGGGAACCCTTCCGGGATCTCGACCAGACTCGACTCGGATACGGTTCCCGACTGCTCCCATTCGCTGTCCCCGCTGGGGTCCGGGCTCTGGTTTGGCAGGCTAAGTTGAAGTTCGTCAAGGGTGTAGGGGATGCTGATCCCGGCAATGCGAATGTGGGCGGCGAGCTTAAGGTTGACCTCGCGGTCCGCCGCCTCCGGCGGTACCTGCAGGGCGAACCGCACGAGCACTTCGTCGCCGACGGCAAAGGTGGTGCGCAGCGCCTGGGTCACCGGGTCCAAGACCTGGCAGGTGAGCGAAAAGTCAGCAGCCAATGGAAGGGTCGGTGCGGCCATTGCGGCGACGAGGGCGATTGTCGCCGCGGTTGTTTGAACTTGACGCTGGGTCACCTCGGCAATCCTCCGGGTCGATGAGTGATGGGTCCTGGACAGGCCCTCGCCGCGAAATCGCCGGGGCGACGGTCCACGGTGAGCAAGAAAAAGGGGTGGTCGCCCAACCTTGTCCACGGCCTGCCGCGGAATTGGGCGGGCCGCCGCGCAGACGCAGACCCAGGGGAAAAAAATGGGGGCGAGCGGGATCGGGGGCGGGTCGACCGAACGGCGGAGCGCTTGGCAATCCATGACATTTCCCTGAACGCTCGATGGGATCCGGTCGGCGGCCGGCTGCAATACCACAGAGGAACAGGGGATAAACTACCGAATCGGTTCAGGAGGTGTATTGATCCAGGTCAATGAAATCGCAGTGGGCTGGGATCTGGGCGTCATCTCACCATCGGTCCAGTTCCGGGCTGCAGAATCAGCTGGTGCTCGGTGCTCCCAGGCCTCAGAACTGCCGGACCTTGATGTTCAACGTCTGGATGCGGTAGGCGATCTGCCGCGGGGTCATGTTGAGCAGGCGCGCGGCCTTGGCCTGGACCCAACCGGCCTCTTCCAGGGCGGCGATCACCCGCTCGCGCTCGTCCAGGTCCGGGTCGTCCAGGTCGACCTTGGGGCCTGCGTCCGCCCCGTTTGGGGATGCGGGGCCGGAACCAGCACCGGAACTGGCACCTGCGGCCGGACTGGTGGACCGTCCGTCCCAGGTGCTGACATCGAGCCCGGTGAGTTCGATCACGCCGCGGTCGATGGTGCCGTCGGCGCTCATGACCGCCGCCCGCTCCATGCAGTTCTCCAATTCGCGCACGTTGCCGGGCCAGTCGTGGCGCATGAGGATGCGCAGGGCACTGTCGGTGATCTCCAGTTCCCGTCCCTGCATGCGTGCCACCTTGGTGACGAGGAAGCGGGCCAGATCGGGCACGTCTTCAATACGCTCGCGCAGGGCCGGCATGCGGATGGGCATGACGTTGAGCCGGTAGTACAGGTCCTCGCGGAACTCCCCGGCCCGGACCTCGGCCTCCAGATCCCGGTTGGTGGCGGCGATGACGCGCACGTCGACCTTGAGGGTCCGCCCGCCGCCCACCCGCTCGAACTCGCCCTCTTGCAGCACCCGCAGGAGCTTGGCCTGGAAGGCAGGGCTGATCTCGCCGATCTCGTCCAGGAACAGGGTGCCGCCGTCGGCCTGCTCGAAGCGGCCCTTGCGCATGTTCACCGCGCCGGTGAAGGCACCCTTCTCGTGACCGAAGAGTTCGGACTCCAGCAGGTTGTCCGGCAGTGCGGCGCAGTTGAGCTTGACGAAGGCGGCCCGGGCACGCGGTGAGTTGTAGTGGATGGCATTGGCGATCAGCTCCTTGCCGGTGCCGGACTCACCGCGGATCAGGACCGTGGTGGTCCATTTCGCGACCTGGCGCACCTGGTCGAAGACCAGGCGCATGGGCTGGGTGCGTCCGATGATGCTGTCGAACCCGTGGACGCCCTTGACCTCGCGGCGCAGCTTGTCGCGCTCCTCGCGCAGGGCCGCCTGATCGGCCTCGACCTTCCGGGCCAGGCGGATGGCCTGGCCGATCAGGTTGGCGACCATCTCCAGAAAACGGGCGCGCTCCTCCAGGAGCCCGTCCGACACCGGGGGCTGGGCGGCGAAGACCCCCACTGCCGCCCCCTCCCCGATGCGGATGGGCACGCCGATGAAGGGCAGCTCCGGCTGGTAGAGATTGAGCCGGTCAAGGAAGCGGGGTTCGTCCCCCACCCGCGGCAGAATCCAGGGCTGGTTCTTCTCCAGGATGCGGCCGATCACGCCCTCGCCGGGGCGGTAGCTCACGGGCTCAAAAGGGTCCGCATCATCCCTGTTGTAAAGGGCGCTGATCAGCAGTTCGCCGCTCTCCTCATCGAGCAGGCTGACCAGGCCATAGCAGAGTCGCCCCCGGTCGTGGAGCACCCGCAGTACCTCGCGCAGGGTTTGGCGGAGATCCAGCGAACGGCTTAGCACCGTGCTGACCTCGTAGAGGGCGGCCAACTGGGTTTCCAGCAGGTCCAGCCGGGCCGGGTCCGTGGCCATCCGTGTTTCCGAAGGGTCGCGATTCATTGATCAGCCTGGACGGCATTCAGGGTGAGACGGATTCGACAGCCGTCCTGGTAGTCCGGGTCGACCTCGATGGAGCCACCGTGGGCGTTGACGATCTCCTGGGCTATTGCGAGCCCCATGCCGGCCCGGCCGCGACGGTTGCGCCAGCCGATGTGGAAGGGCTCGAAGACCCGGTAGCGGTCCTCCCGGGGAATACCGCGGCCGTTGTCCTGGATCGCCACCTCCACGACCCCATCCAGTCCGCGCGTCGCGAGCAGCAGGTCCCGGTGGGGACGGCCGGACTCGTTCAGGGCCTGGATGGCGTTGTCGATCAGGTGCTTGAAGAGCGAGCGCAGGGAGTCCTTGTGGCCCGGGAGCTCCGGCAACAGATGAGACGGACGCCAGTCCACCACAATACCGGCGGCCAGCAAGCGGTCCGTCTCCAATTCCAGGACCTGGCGCAGGAGTTCATTGACATTGACCATCATCCCCGGCTCCCACGGCCCCTCGGGAAGGGCGGATTTCAGGGCTTCCAGGGCCTTGGCGCCGGAGCGGCTGATCTCCTCAAGCATCCCGGCCAGGGTCTCCAGGCTGGCGCCGCCGCTCCGGGCCATGACTGGCGGCGGCCTGGATCACATTGATGGGGGCCTGGATCTGATAGATGGCCGCGGCCAGGGCCTCGCGCATGCCGTGCGCCAACTGCTGCTCCGCCAGGCGGGCGCGCAGGTTTTCCAGGTGGGCACGATCCATCTCCCGGCGGCGGGCGGTCACCTCGTTGGCAAGCACGAGAATGCGCTGCTCGCCCCGCTGCTGGCGGCCGAAGAAACCCCGGGCGCTGGGGTCCAGTTCATCTGCCGGGGTGCCGGAGCAGGAGAACCAGCGGGGACCGGCCCCACCCGGGGTCGCGATACTGATCTCCAGGTCCTTGAAGGCCCGCCCCTTCAGGCACTCGGCCAGCGGGTCCAGACCCACCTGTTCCCGCAGGGCAGTGGCCAGCACCTCGGCCGGTTCCTGTCCGCGCAGGTCGCCCGAGAGCTTTTTGTATTCCTGATTGTCCAGGACCACCCGCCCCTGGGCGTCGAGCAGGACCACCACCACGGGGGCGGCGTCCAGCACGGCCTCGATGCGCATCTTCTGCTGGCGTAGCTCCCCTTCCAGCTCATGGACCTTGGTCACGTCCCGGTGCATGCCGAGGAAATACTTCAACCGCCCATCCCGATCCAGTACCGGGGCGATGGTCAGTTCCGCCAGGTAGTCCCCGCCCTGCTTGGTGCGGTTGACCAGGGTCCCGGTCCAGGTCTGGCGACGCTGGATGGTCCGCCACAGGTGCTGGTAGATGTTTGCCGGGGTCGCCTTGTTGGAGAGGATTGCCTTCGTTCTGCCCGATGACCTCGTCCCGGCTATAGCCGGTCAGGATCTCGAAGGCGCGGTTGGCGTAGAGGATGGTTGCCCGTGCGTCCGTGATGGAGATGGCCGAAGGGGCCTGTTCCACCGCCTCGAAAAAGAGGCGCGGAGGCAGCGGGTCCGTGGGATTACCCGCCATCAGACTGAGGGCCTCGATCACCTCCCCCGGGGTGCCGGCCGGGGGCGAGGCGAGGAACTCGCCCAAGGCACTGGCGACGATCTGCTCCGCGGACTCCGGGGATGGTCGGGCCGACACGGCGTTCTCCAGGTTGGGATTATCTCGGGTAGAGCATGCAGGAAGCATACCCGGCTATGCGCGAGCCCTGTGCCGAAAGCAGCATGGCGCAACGCTCGTCGCCTTGTCGATTTTACGACAATTTCGCTGCGGTGCAGCATTGGACTTGTCGGGTCGTCAACAGCCCCGGGGGATGCCTGAACACTGGAAAACGGAATTACGCCGGTCTGCCCCGACCTCAAACCCCTGATCGTTTCATGGACTTGACCCCGAAGCGCGCCGGACTCCGGGTACCGAGCAGACCCTGGGGCACGGCTGGGGCGGGCCTGGCACCGACTTTGCAGAAGTTGCCTCAGGCACGATTGCAAAGGCGGATTCCAGGCATGGGCGATTACCTGCTACTGATCTTGGGGACCGCGTTGGTCAACAACGTGGTGCTCGTGAAGTTCCTGGGGCTCTGCTCCTTCATGGGGGTGTCGAACAAGATCGACTCGGCCCTCGGAATGGGATTGGCCACGACCTTCGTCCTGACCCTGGCCACGCTGGCGGGCTGGCTGCTGGAGCATCTGATCCTGGAGCCCCTGGACATCGGCTTCCTGCGCATCCTGACCTTCATCCTGGTGATCGCCGCCGTGGTGACCTTCACCGAGATGGTGGTGCGTAAGGTCTCGCCGGCACTCTATCAGGTGCTGGGGATCTACCTGCCGCTGATTACCACCAACTGCGCCGTGCTCGGCATCGCCCTGCTGAATGCCCAGGAGGGCCACGGCTTGTTCGAGAGCGTGATCTACGGTCTGGGCTCAGCCCTGGGCTTCACCCTGGTGATGGTCCTGTTCGCCGGGCTGCGCGAGCGTCTGGCCCTGGCCCAGGTCCCGGCGGCCTTCGCCGGACCAGCCCATCGCCTTCATCGCCGCCGGACTCCTGTCGCTCGGGTTCATGGGCTTCGCGGGGCTTGCGTGACCGTTGACCGAGCGAATCGCTTCTAGCTGAATCGGCTGAATGAGAGGTACGGACCCATGCTCGCCGCCATCGGCAGTCTCACCCTTCTCGGCCTGACCCTGGGCGGGTTGCTCGGCCTCGCCGCACGCTACCTGCGGGTCGAGGGCAACCCGCTGACCGAACAAGTCGCGGCCCTGCTGCCCGGCTCCCAGTGCGGCCAGTGCGGCTATCCCGGTTGCGGCCCGGCCGCCGAGGCGGTGGCCGCGGGCACGGCGCCGCTGACCATCTGCGCCCCCGGCGGCCGGGCCGTGGCCGAGGAACTGGCGAGCCTGCTTGGGCAAGTCAGTCGACCTGGCCGGCGTGGCCGAGACAGGCCCCGACCATCGCCCACATCAACGAGAACCTCTGCGTCGGCTGCACCAAGTGCTTCAAGCGCTGCCCGTCGGACGCCATCATGGGCGGCCAACAATATGATCCACAGCGTCTTCGCCGACGCCTGCATCGGCTGCGAGAAGTGCTTCGAGGTCTGCCCCACCGAGTGCATCGAGATGCGCCCGGTGGCGGCGACCCTCCAGACCTGGTTCTGGCCCAATCCGGCCACCCTAACCGCCTGAAGCTGCGCCTAAGGCCGGAGTCGACAATGAAACTCTTCAAGATCCGCGGCGGCGTCCACCCGGAGGACCGCAAGCACCTGGCGGCCGACCAGGCCATCGAGGACCTGCCCTTGCCGCCCCTGCTGCACGTCCCCTTGCAGCAGCACATCGGCAACCCGGCCACCCCCGCGGTGCGCCGCGGCCAGCGGGTGGCCAAGGGCGAGGTCCTGGCCACCGGCCAGGGGCCCATCTCGGCCCCGGTCCATGCCCCGACCTCGGGGCGGGTCATGGGGATCGGGAGCTTCCCGGCCCACCACGTCTCCGGCCTCTCGGTGCGGACCATCACCCTGCAGCCGGACGGCGAGGATCGCTGGCTGGAGGGCCTGAAGGGCGTGTCCGACCCCTTCGCCCTGGAGCCCGACGAGGTCGCGGCCCGGGTCTCCGCGGCCGGCATCGTCGGCATGGGCGGCGCGACCTTCCCCTCGGCGGTCAAGCTCAACCTGCGCAAGAAGTACCAGCTCCACACCCTGGTGATCAACGGGGCCGAGTGCGAGCCCTATCTGACCTGCGACGACCGACTGATGCGCGAACATGCCGACCAGGTCCTGGACGGCGCCCGCATCATGGCCCACGCCCTGGGCGTGACGCGGATCATCATCGGCATCGAGAACAACAAGCCCCAGGCCCAGGCGGCCATGACGCAGGCCGCCGCTGCCCACCCGGAGGTGGCGGTCGCCCACCTGCCCATGCGCTATCCCATGGGCTCGGAGAAGCACCTGGTGCAGACCCTCACCGGCCGGGAGACCCCGGCCCGCGGACTGACCGCCGACATCGGCGTGGTGGTTCACAACCCGGCGACGGCCTTCGCGGTCCACCAGGCCCTGCGCCTGGGCCGGCCCCTGGTCGCGCGCCTGGTCACGGTCACCGGCGGGGCCATCTCCCGGCCGCGCAACCTGCGGGTCCCCCTGGGCACCCCGGTGCAGCACCTGATCGACCATTGCGGCGGCTTCCGGGAGGACCCGGCCCGCCTGGTCAGCGGCGGCCCCATGATGGGCCAGCCGCTGCCGAGCACCCGGGTACCCATCGTCAAGGGCAGCAACGGGGTCCTGGCCCTGACCGCCGATGAGGTCAATGCCCGGGAACCCACCCCCTGTATCCGCTGCGCGAGTTGCGTCGGCGCCTGCCCCTGCGGTCTGTTGCCGCTGGAGATGGCCGCCCATGCCCGGGCCGGGGACCTGGATGGCACGGTGCGTCTGGGGCTCATGGACTGCATCGGCTGCGGCTCCTGCTCCTACGTCTGCCCGGCCCATATCCCGCTGGTGCAGTTCTTCAACTACGCCAAGGGCGAGATGGCCGCCCGCGGGCGCGCCAAGCAGAAGCAGGCCGAGACCAAGCGTCTGATCGAACAGCGCACCGAGCGCATCGAGGCGATCCAGCGGGCCAAGCGCGAGGCCATGGCCGCGCGCAAGCGCGAGGCCGCCGCCAAGCCGGCCGCAACGCCCCAACAGACCGCCCCAGCCGCGGCCGAGTCCGGCGCGGAGGCGTAGAGGATGCACATCGAAACCCCAATCGCCGGCCCCTACGCCCACGCCCCCACCAGCGTCTCACGGATCATGGCGCTGGTGGTCCTGGCCCTGCTGCCCGCCACCCTGTTCAGCCTGTGGCAGTTCGGCTGGCCGGCCATCTGTCTGTTCCTGATCACCATCGGCACCTGCCTGGCGGCGGAGGCCGCTGTGTCTGCGGATCGCGGGCCGGCCCCTGCGCTACCTCCCTGCTGGACGGCTCGGCCGTCCTCACCGGCTGGCTCCTGGCCATGAGCCTGCCGCCCTGGGCACCCTGGTGGATCGGGGTCTTGGGCGGCCTGATCGCCATCGTGGTGGCCAAGCAGGTCTTCGGCGGCATCGGCCAGAACCTGTTCAATCCGGCCATGGTCGCCCGCGTGGCCCTGCTGATCTCCTTCCCGGCGGAACTGACCCGCTTCGTCGCGCCGGCACCGCTGTTGTCGGCCGCAGGCCCCCGGGCCCCTTGAGGGTCTGCGCGATCACCTTCGGCCTGGGCGACCAGGACGCGGTGACCGGCGCAACGCTGCTGGGCCATGTCCGCACCGAACTGGGCCAGGGCCACGGTCTGGAGCAGATCCTGCCCGGGGTCTATCAGCCCCTGGTCCGATGCGGTCGGGACTCTGGCCGGAAGCCTGGGAGAGACCTCGGCCCTGTTGCTGCTTCTCGGCGGGCTCTTGCTGCTCTGGCAGCGGGTCATTACCTGGCAGATCCCGGTCGCCATGCTCGGGACCCTGGTCCTGCTCGCGACCCTGATGAACCTGTATCGACCCGACCCACTACCCGGACGCCCTCTATCACCTGGTCGCCGGCGCCACACTGCTGGGGGCCTTTTTCATCGCCACGGACCCGGTCACCTCGCCGGTGTCACCCCGCGGGCCAGTTGCTGTTCGGGGCCGGGCTCGGGCTCCTGGTCTATGTGCATCCGCACCTGGACCGGCTACCCGGAAGGGGTCGCCTTCGCGATCGTGCTGATGAATGCCTGCACCCCCCTCATCGACCACTATGTGCGTCCACGCGTCTACGGCCGCGACCGCAAGGGGGCCCCGATCGAGTATCCAGACGACGCGGAGCGCGACCCCATGACCACCGCCGCCCAGCCCGCTGCCCCGACGCCCCGGGGCATCCACTACCAGGCCATCCTGCTCGGCGGCGTGGCCCTGCTGGCGGCGACCTTGCTGGCAGTCGCGGACCGGGTGACGCGGGAGCCAATCGCCCTGCGTCAGGCGGAGGACTCAAGCGCTTCCCTGAGCCAGGTGATCCCAGACCGAATCCACGACAACGCGCTGGCGAAGGACCCGCTCGTTGCTGACCGAATCCACAGGGTCAACCGATAACCGTCTACCGCGCGGTGCGCGCGGGGCAAGTAACGGGCGTCGCCTTCCAGGTCAAGGGGTTCGGCTACGCGGGCGAAATCCAGTTGATCATGGGGCTGGACACCGCAGGGCCGGGTGCTCGGGACCCGGGTTCTTGCCCACAAAGAGACGCCGGGGCTGGGAGACAAGATCGAGGCCGCCAAGGACGACTGGATCCTGGCCTTCGCCGGCCGCGCCCTGGGTGACCCGCCCGCCGAGCGCTGGGGCGTCAAGAAGGACGGCGGCGACTTCGACCAATTCAGCGGCGCTACCATCACCCCCCGTGCCGTGGTAAGCGGCCCTCAAGGGCGGACTCGAATTCTTCGCCAGCAACCGCGGGGCCATACTGGCACCACCCCTGCTGCTAGACGGGGAACGATTTATCCGCAAGTGAACGCCAATGACTGCCAATGACTGCCAATGACCGCGACGACGCACAGCGCAAATACCGGAGCAACCGATGACCGAGGCCAAGACTTCCAAGCCCGCGACCGACTGGGGCCGTATCGCCCGCGACGGACTCTGGGGCAATAACGTCATCCTCGCCCAGGCATTGGCCCTGTGTCCCACTCTGGCGGTCACCAGCACCGCCACCAATGGACTCGGTATGGGGCTTGCGACCACCGCCGTGCTGGTGCTCTCCAACATCCTGGTGTCCCTGCTGCGCAATGTGGTCACGCCGGAGGTGCGCATCCCGGTCTATATCGTGCTGATCGCCACCCTGGTCACCCTGGTGGACCTGGGCCTCAATGCCTATGCGCATGAACTGCACAAGGTACTGGGGCTCTTCATTGCGCTCATCGTGGTCAACTGCGCCATCCTGGGACGCGCCGAGTCCTTCGCCTCCAAGAATTCAGCCGCCGCCTCCGCCCTGGACGGGCTCGCCATCGGACTCGGCTTCACCCTGGTGCTGATGGTCCTGGGCGGGGTGCGAGAGATCATCGGCAGCGGCACCCTCTTTGCCGGGGCCGCCCAATTGCTGGGACCCGCCTTCGGATTCCTGGAACTGCACCTGATCCCGGACTACCGCGGCTTCCTGCTCGCCATCCTGCCCCCCGGCGGCTTCCTGGCGCTGGGCTTCATGCTCGCCGCCAAGCGGCTGATCGACGCCCGGGCGGCGGAGCGCAAGGCCAGACCCAGAAGCGAGGTCCCGGTGCTGGGATAAGTAACGAGTCAAGAACAAGTTAAACACAAACGCAGTCGTTGGCGTTGTCGTTGGCGGTTCCTATTCGGAGGTCCCCCATGCACGTCGGCGTCGCCTACGCGGACAAATTCAAACAGACCTGGCTCAAGCTGGACATGCCGGATGGCAGCACGGTGCAGGACGCCATCCTGCGCTCGGGCATCCTCGACCAGTTCCCGGAGATCGACCTGGCACGCAACGAGGTCGGTATCTTCGGCAAGCTCACCAAGCTGGACGCCCCCCTGGCGGACGGCAACCGGGTGGAGATCTATCGCCCCATCATCGCCGACCCGGAGACCGTGGAGCGCCGCGACCGGGACTGAGGGTGCGCACCTGATCGCCGGCCTCGGCCGGTTTATCGCCCGCTGGATCAGCGGATTACTGGTCGAGCTGCCGGTTAACTGTCCGCATGAAGCACAAATGGGGCGCGGAACGCCACCGATTCTGCCGCGCGCCGCGCGTCCGTTGCGACAGCGGAAGCGATCGGGCGAAGCGGACGACAGGCGACACATCGCGATCAGATTCGCTGGCCCATGCGGCATGCCCGACTATCAAGGCTGGCAAAAAGGCCGACCCGTACCATGGAGCGCGCTTGGCAGAACCCGCGCGGTTGGAACCGGGTTTCACCAAAGGTCGAACGATTGGCCCCGGGCCAGGACCTTGCCTGGCAACGCGCCCCCGGCGGTGACCGAGGACCGCGGCACCCTGCCAGACCTCAGTCTTCAAAAGCCCGGGGGCCGGGCTCCCGGCTGTGACGGCAACACCGAAAACGGTTAAAGTCTCGCCCCGAGACTAATCCACACGGCGCCCCACACATGATCAGTAAGGACCCACGCCCCCTCACCGAGGAGATCACCGTCGCTGGCAGCGATCTGGTGGATAAAGTCAAGGGCCTGATCCAGCAGGGCAGCGTGCGGCGGCTGATCGTGCGCCGGCCCAGCGGCGAGGCGTTGGTGGAGATCCCCCTGAACGTCGGCCTGGGGGTCGCCGGGCTCCTGACCCTGATGGCCCCGGTGCTCGCCGCCCTGGGCGCAATGGCGGCCCTGATCGCCCAGTTCCGCATCGAGATCGAACGGGAGCCAGACGCGCCGCCGTCCGCCCTGGCCAAGTCGGACCCGGGCGATGACGACTCCCACTAGCGATCACGGGAGTTCGCCCAGCCACCGGGGAACTGGAGACGTACCGTGGGAGGGGACGGCGACGCGTCGCTGAGGTTCCCTGAAAGGCCCGTCGCGGCCACAGGCCGCGCCCACAGCACACGCGCACCACGTTGACATACTCCCTTTAACCACCAACCACAGAACAGACATGCAGCAACTCAAGAAGACCGCGGATTACACCATCTACCAGAAGAAGTCCGGCCGTTACGCGGTCCGGACAAGAAGAAGCAGTGGGTCCACGCGGACGATAAGGCCCGCATCCTGCTGGCGGAGGCCCTGATCCCGCCGCCGAAGGTCAAGGCCCCGGTGCCGGAGCGGCCGAGGCCGCGCCGGCCGAGGAGTCGACCGAGTCCTGACCGCGGCCGCACTCGGGGCGCCGCTACCCGTCGACGGCGCCCTCGCCTCCCTGGAGGCCGCCCTGGCCCAGGGCCACGCGGTCCTCACCGCCCCGCCCGGTTCGGGCAAGACCACCCGGGTCCCGCTCCTGCTGCGCAACGCCCCTTGGCTTGCGGGCCGCTCCATCCTGATGCTGGAACCGCGGCGCCCGGCCGCCCGGATGGCCGCCGCCCGCATGGCGGACCTGCTCGATGAGCCAGTCGGCGGAGACCGTGGGCTACCAGGTCGCTTCGAGCGGCAGCATCGGCTCCCGCACCCGCATCCAGGTCCTGACCGAGGGCATCCTCACCCGTCGGCTCCAGTCCGACCCCGACCTGCCCGGCGTCGGGCTCCTGATCTTCGACGAATTCCACGAGCGCAGCCTCCAGGCCGATCTGGGTCTGGCGCTGGCCCTGGACCTGGCCGCGGCCCTGCGCCCGGACCTGCGCATCCTCGTCATGTCCGCCACCCTGGAGGCGGAGGCGGTGGCGCGCCTGCTCGGCGATGCACCCGTGATCCGCGCCGAGGGGCGCAGCTTCCCGGTCACGGTCCGCTATGCCGACCTGGCGCCGCGGGATCCCCTGGCCGCCATGGAGCAGGCGGTGCGCGAGGCCTGCGGGAGCAACCCGGGGACCTGCTCGCCTTCCTGCCCGGGGCCGGGGAGATCGAGCGGGTCGCGCGGTCGTCTGGCGCGGCACCCTGAGCGACGGGATCGAGGTCCTGCCCCTGCACGGCTCCCTGACGGTGGAGGAGCAGCAGCGCGCACTGGTCCCGGGCCGAGGCCGGCCGCCGGGTCGTGCTCGCCACCGACATCGCCGAGACCAGCCTGACCATCGAAGGGGTCACGACGGTCATCGACGGCGGTCTGGCCCGCAAGCCCCGCTTCCATGCCGGCTCCGGGCTCACCCGGCTGGTGACCGAACCGATCCCGCTGGCCTCCGCGAAGCAGCGCGCCGGGCGCGCCGGGCGCCTCGGCCCAGGGGTCTGCTACCGGCTCTGGACCCGCGCCCAGGAGGTCGGCCGCGCGCCCCACCGGCGGGCCGAGATGCTGGACGCGGACCTGGCCCCGCTGGTCCTGGATCTGGCCCTGTGGGGCGTGCGCGATCCCGCGCACTGCGCTGGCTGGACCCGCCCCCCGCCGCCGCCTGGGCCCAGGCGGTCACCCTGCTCCGGGACCTGGGCGCCCTGGACACCGTCGGGGGCCACCACCGCGCTCGGGCGCCGCCTGGCCGAACTGCCCCTGCACCCGCGGCTGGGGCGGATGCTGTGTGCCGCCCGCGCCCGGCCGCGGGCAGCAACTGGCCGCGGACCTGGCGGCCCTGCTGGCCGAGCGTGACGGCTGGATCGGCACCCCGGGCAGGGGCGGCCGGCGGATCTGGGCCTGCGCCTCGCCGCCCTGGAGGCCTTTCGGGCCGGGCGACCCGTGCGCGAGATGGAGCCGGGGCGGCTGATCACCGCCGACCGCCTGAGCCGCCGCCTGGTTGCGGCTGCCGGGACCGGGACGCGCCGCCGCCGACCCAGAGCGCACGGCCAGCACCCCGAGTCCAGCCACTCTGGGACCGGCGCCCTGCTCGCCCTCGCCTACCCGGACCGGGTCTGCCAGCGCCGCGGCCGCCGGGCTCCCGCTACCTCCTGGCGGGCGGCACCGGTGCCGAACTGCCCCACGACGATGCCCTGGCCGTCCACCCCTATCTGGTGGCGGCGGAACTGGACGCCCGCGGTCCCGACGCCCGCATCCAACTCGCCCTGCCGATCAGTGAAGCGGACCTGCGCGGCGACCCTGGCGGAGCACCTTCAGACCACCGAGACCCTGGCCTGGGACCCGACCCTGGAGTTGGTCACGGCCCGGCGTGAGACCCGACTCGGGGCCCTGGTCCTGGACTCCCAACCCCTGCCCACGGCGGACCCGCAGCGCACCCTGACGCTGCTGTCCTGGAACAGGTGGAGCGCCAGTTCGACCGGGCCCTGTCCTGGGAACCGGCGGCGCGCCAGTTCCAGGCGCGGGTCAATCTCCTGCGGACCCACGATCCCCAAGGCGGCTGGCCCGACCTCACCGACGAGCACCTGCGGCCACGCTCCATGACTGGCTCGCCCCCTGGCTTCAGGGCAAGCGCGGCCTCGCGGAGGTGCGCGCCCTGCGGCTGGTGGAGGTCCTCAGCGGGACGCTGGACTGGGGCCAGCGCGCGCGGCCTCGACACCCTGGCCCCCGAGACCTGGACCACTCCGGCCGGCAATCGCCGCCGGCTCGACTACCTGGCCGGTCCGGAGCCGGTCCTGCCGGTCCCGGTGCAGGAACTCTTCGGCACCCGGGAGACCCCCAGCCTCTGCGCCGGGCGGGTCCCGGTGATGCTGCACCTGCTCTCCCCTGCCGGCCGGCCGGTCCAGATCACCCGTGACCTGGCCGGCTTCTGGACGCGCGGCTATCCGGAGGTCCGCAAGGAGTTGCGGGGTCGCTACCCAAAACACCCCTGGCCGGAGGACCCGCTGGCCGCCGCACCCGTCACCAAGACCCGCGGCCCACGGACCTGATCGGGCGTACCCGGTTAATCGGATCGCCCGACACTCGGACAAACCAGGTCCCACAGACTTGGGCCGCCATCAGGACGCCAGAATCTGACTGCGGTTCGCCACAACAGTCCCCGAGACACCGGTGGGCACCACCTCCCAGCCCATCATCGGCCCGGCCCTTTGAAGCCAACCGGACTCACCCGATGCTCGCCTGGATGAACCGCCTGCCCATCTCTGTATTCCTCGTCGTTGCCCTGACCCTGGGGCTCGCCCCTCGTTCCCCGAGCCCCACGTCTGGGAGAAGCTCAAGCTCCTGGCCGCCGGGGACCTGGTGCGCCCGATCGACATCTTCGACCTCGTAATGCACGCGACGCCGTGGCTCCTGCTCGCCATCAAAATGGTTCGTCTGGGGTGGTCGCGCGAGCCATGAACGCCACAAACCCGCTGGCGCTTCGTTGGCAACGTGGACAGCGGTCTCTTCCATCCTGGGGGACCCGGTTGCCGCATGAGTGTCATGCGTGACGCCAAGGTGCTGCACCCGACCCTGGAAGTACCTGCTTAGCAAGGGAATATCGAGACTCAATGGCCGTCTCCTGACTGTTGCCATCTCGAAGGACATCCATGCCCTGGACTCTTTCGTGTACCGCCGAAACCATACAAAGAAGATAGTCAAACACTCTTGCCGACCCCGACTATAGTTTAGGTCAATCGTTTTAGTGCGGTCTGGGACGTTACGACCCGCAAGATTGGGCCAGCCAGGCAAGGTAGGGTCCCAGCTATCTCGCTTTGTCAGTAGAGGAGCGCCGACCCTCATGCCATAAAAAAGTCGGTCCTGGGGGGGAATGCCTGAGGCGATTTCCAACAATGGGCATACCGCCAGATGTAGGTGCGACTTAAGTCGCACCTACATCCTATCTGACGATCGCTGGTACCAGATTTTCCGGAGATCGCCTAGGCCACCAAGAACTGGAGTATCACCGTTCAGGTTGCCGAGGGTACGACCTTACCGCACGCGCGACCGAGTGTTACCGGCTTCGCTTTCGTTGCCGGCACAGTATTCGACGACGCTGAACTGACCAGGAGAAACCAGATGATGCAGGGCATCGGTTGGAGCGTGACGCCTGGATCGAAGGTGGACCCACTATGCAGGCCACGGGCGTCGTCGAGGTCGACGCCTACGACCAGATCTCGGTGAAGGTCGTCGCCGGTACGACCATCAAAGTGAGTGTAGCGCCAGGTACCTGGGCCAACGTATCACTCCTCTTAATCCGGCCTTCTGTTAGCGACGGCTCGGTCAAGTTCAGCGTCAAGTCTGGCGAGCCGCCGATCCCACTCGATGCCACCCACAGCCTGATTGGTGCCGGAGCCGTGTCCCTGCTGGGCGACGGCAATGCCGAACTTGAGTTCACCAACACCAACACGGGCGCGGACGCGACGGTGGACGTCCTGGTTGGCCGGGATGCCACGCCCTAGCGACCACTTCAAACTGCATCAGGAGGTGAACCTATGCCCGCTGCTTCTGAGTTATCCCGGCGTCTACATCGAGGAGGTGTCGAGCGGAGTTCGCACCATCAGCGGCGTGGCGACATCGATCGCCTTATTCATCGGCTGGGCTGGACGCGGACCTACCGATCGCGCCGTGCGCATCACCAACTTTGGCGACTACCAACGCGGATTTGGCGCGCTCGACAAGCGCTCACTGCTGGGCTACGGCGTGAAACAGTTCTTCGACAACGGTGGCTCCGACGCGTATGTATTGCGCCTTGCGGACGGCGCGGCCTTGGCGTCAAAGGTGGTTATCGGCGCACTCACCGTTGAGGCCAATTCACCCGGCCTATGGGGTGATGCCTATACCGTCACGATAACCCGCAGGCCGGCACCCGATGCTGCACGCTTCCAGCTACGAGTGCTCGACAGAAAGAACAACAATGCCCTGGTCGAGAGCTTCGAGAACCTGTCGATGGACAGCGCCGACCCTAACGGCCGCTTCGCGCAAAGTGTGATCAACGACCGCTCGGCGTTCATCAAGGTTACGGTGGCCACGAACACCCCACCGGCCGCCGGCACTACCGACCTCACTGGTGGCACCGAAGGCGCGGTCCTAACGCCAGGCACTGGAGTGGCCCACAGCCCGTTCCACACCGCGCTGCTGGCACAATTCGGTGTCGGCTCGGTCACGGATCGACTCGATCTCTTCAACATCGTGTGCGTCCCGGGTGAGACCGATCCGCCCACGCTTGCCACACTTCAAGGACACTGCAAGAGGCGGCACGCCTTTCTGATCGCCGATTCGGATAGCAACGCAACGGTAACCTCGCTCAACACAGGTTTCCCATCGGCTCTAATCACCTCCGACTCCCCAAACGCTGCATACTTCTTCCCGTGCGGTAAAGGCACCCGACCCGCTACAGGAAAATGCGCTGGCGGATTTTCCTCCATCCGGCTTTGTGGCAGGTGTACTCGCCCGCACCGACAGTACGCGCGGCGTATGGAAGGCGCCGGCCGGCAGCGAAGCGTCGCTCAACGGCGCCACTGGCCTGGCCATTACGATGAGCGATGCCGAGAACGGCCAGTTGAATCCTCTGGGCATCAACTGCCTGCGCTCGTTACCAGTCTACGGCACTGTAGTCTGGGGTTCGCGCACGATGCATGGGCAGAGCGACCGCGGTTCGGAGTGGAAATCATCCCCGTGCGCCGCATGGCGCTGTTCCTCGAAGAAAGCCTGTACCGCGGCACCCAATGGGTGAATTGAGCCCAACGACGAGCCGCTATCGGCGCAGATCCGGCTGAATATCGGCGCTTTCATGCAGAACCTTTTCCGTCAGGGCGCCTTCCAGGGTAAGTCGCCGCGCGAGGCCTACTTTGTCAAGTGCGATCGCGAGACCACGA
>CAVTDM010000002.1:0-56154 GCA_963733415.1 uncultured Gammaproteobacteria bacterium
TCGTTCCCCATGACAAAGCGCCCGGCAGGGATCGGGATGAAACCCAGCAGGGGCTCATTGGGCAGGGACCAGCGATCGGGGTCGAAGCGGGGGTCGCCCAGGACGGACAGGCAGTCCCCGGCGGCGGCGCGCTCCGCCGCCGGCAGACCGGAGCGGCGCATCACGGCGAGTTGGCCGTCGCGGATGCGGTCGCGGACCCGGGCGCGGCTGCGGTTGGCCTTGGCGGGTTCGGTGGACTCCAGCAGGCATTGGCCGGCGAAGTCGGGCGCCCCAGGCATCGGCTGCTGCGAGCGGCACGCCGTCGCCCAGCCAGTCGCCCGGCAAGGGCTCCGGCACCAGGGAATCGGCCACGTCCCAGGCCAGATGCTCGGACTGGGCGGCACCCAGCAGCACCACCTCGCGCCAGCGGTCCGGGTCGCCACGCCCGAGTGCGGCCATCAGGTTGGGATGGTCGCTCAGGGCATCGGGGCCCAGTGGCGGCAAGGCCGGGTCCTCGAAGTCGAGGTTGGAGCCGCACAGATGGCAGGCGGCCAGGTATTCCTGAAAGCTGCGGTGCGGGAAGGTGTAGACGCCGGGGCCGCGCTGGGTCAACACACCGCTGCGATGTTCCAGATAGTGCACGAGCTGGCGCGGTTTGATGTTCTGGTTGTCCGGGTTGATCTCCATCAGCGCGTCCACCAGCGCGGATTCGGCGAGGTCGGCGGTGTCGGCCGTCCCGCCCGGGTCGCCGGCGCCCTGCTCCCGGTGGGCCAGGTAGGCGAGCCGCTCCAGCACCGCGCGTCCACCTGGTCGGGGCCGACCTCCAGATATTCACTGAGCGCCGGCTGGTCGAGCCGTGGCTGGCCCTGGGCGTCCACCTTGAAGCGTTGCCCGCCATCCCAGTTGCGCAGCAGGAGATCCAAGATCTCGGCGTAGAGCGCGACCCGCTTGTTGGGCAGATCCCGGCCCTTCTGGGCGTGCAGATGGGCCATCAGGGTCAGCAGCAGGGGCCGGCGGGCCAGGTCGAGCAGCCGCCCGTGCGCGCGCCCGAAGATGGTCCGCTCCAGCAGGTGGGCGCGGCCGATGTTGTCGGCGGCGTCGTCCCCGCGGCGGGCGTACCAGCAGTGGATGAAGCGGCGGACCTGGCCATCGCTGAAGTCGGCGAGCTGCTCGGCACGAAAGCCGTCGAGCTGCCACTCCGGGCGCTGGTAGGCATAGGGCCGGGCAGTGACCAGGATGCGGGCATCGCCATGGGCGGCGGCGAAGGCGCGGATGGTGCCCAGCACACGCTCGCGGCGGCCGTCCGCGTCGGCCACCTCATCCAGGCCGTCGAGCAGCAGAATCGCCTCGCCGACCAGCATGCGGCGGCGCAGATGAGGCAGGTAGTCGGCCTTGTCGCACCGGGCCAGTTCGTCGCGGAGGTGCTGCCATAGGGCATCGGCGCCGGGCGCGCTCCCCACCGGCGGCAGGTGCCGGCCGGCGGCGAAGTCCCGCAGCACGATACGCACTGGGATCAGGGCCGGGTGACCCCAGGGCTGGCGTTCGGCCTGGTCCTCGCCGTCATCCCTAGGCAAGGGGGCGGTGAGGCGGGTCAGATTGATCCGCGGGTCCGCGAGCAGTTCGCCGGCCAGGCACAGGGCGACGAAGTTGACGAAGGTGCTCTTGCCGCTGCCGGGCTTGCCGAGCAGCACGGCATGCCGCTCTTGCCCCAGAAACCCGAGGGCGGACAGGGGCTGCGCGTCTGCAATCCCGGCACGCGCCTGGTCCGGCCGAGGCGTACGCGCCGTGGTCAGCAGCCCGGTGTAGATATCCTCCAATTGTGTCTTGGGTGCGCCTGGAACGCCGGCCAGTGCGTCGAAGGCAGAGAGCGCGACGGCTGGCAATGGGCCATGACCCATTGCAGGTAGCCCCGTTGCAGGGCCGCCTCGTCGGGACCCAGGGCCTTGGGGCTCAGGTAGTTGCTGATGGTGAGGTTGCCGGTGGACCCGCCGGCGACATTGGCCGCGCCGGCGCCGGCGTGTTGGCGGGTCTTGGGCTTCTGGTCGCGCACGTGTTGCGGCGGTCAGTCGGCGGCAGGGTGGCGCGGCGCGCTCAGAACTTGTTGTTCATGTTGATGCCGCCATGGACGGAGCCGGCGACGTTGAGACCGCCGGGGCCGGTGACCTGCGTCGTGCCGCCGCTCTGGTTGGCGATCTGCGCGACCGGGCGCAGTTGCTGGGCCAGCGCCGCCAAGTCCGGATACTGGGCAACGGCCTCGGTGACGAGGGTTTCGAGCTGTCGGCGCTGCTCAGGGTCGGCGTCCGCGCGGATCAACTCGCCGGCCTTGGGCTGCACTTGCAGCAACCGCTGCCAGAAGCCGTGCAGGCGCTCGATGGCCTCTCCGGTCAGGTCCTTGCCGACCTCTTTGAGCCGATCGCGGGAGCCGGCGAGCAGGGCGTCCAGGTAAGGCAGGCTAGCAGCGACGATGGCGGCGGCGGTGATAGGTTCCATGGCAGCATCTCCCGGTGGTTGGTTGATGCCGAATGATAACCTCGAGTTCCGGGGACAGTATATGTAACTCTCAATAAGCCCCGGGGCGTCCGAAACCGTGTAGCGACCAGTTCCGCTGATAGCCGCATCTGGCAGATCGGGCAGCTCCCGGCCGGAGTTACGGGGACAGTGCGGCTCGGCAATGCCGCGTAATCTAGTGGGTGAAATTCCCACCTGGGAAATCGCTAGCCACGAGCCCAGTATCGAGCCTTGCGGCGCGACCGGCAACGGGCGCGTCGATGCGTAGGCACGAAAGCAGGCGAGGTGTAAAGGTAACGGGTGGAGCCGACCTTGAAGGTATTGAGCCCCGAAACGTTTGGTTGGAGAGTGCCGACGGGTTTGTCCCCCCGGCAGGCAGATTGGCACCGCACCACGGCGAGCGGTGCCGGTACTGTTAGCGGCTTCTAAAAAGCGCGTAAATCTGGCGAAGGCACACGCTACACCAGTGGGGACAGCTGAGGTAGGGCGCTCGGTCGGGAGCGCCCGTCATGCGGATCAGAAAGGCAGGGGAGCGTCGGTGTCGAACAGGTCGAGTTGGGCGGAGTCCGCGTCGGTGACGCGGTCGGCGGCTTCCCACTCTTGGATGCGCTGCTCCGTAGCGGTCCCAGATGCGTTCGCGGAGGGTGTCGATGAATTCGAAGACCGCCAAGGCCTCTGGCGGCGACCAGTGCTCGGGAATCTGCGGGGTCTTCATGCCGGTGCTCCGGTGGGGTGGCGGGGTTTGGACGCGAGCGGGTTCGGGGTCTTGGTCCCCAGGCGCGTCTGCTGGCGCTGCTCGGCGCGTTCGTTGGCCTCCTTGAGGCGGTAGGACTCGCCTTCGATGGCGACGATCTCGGCGTGGTGGACGAGGCGGTCGACCAGGGAGACGACGCAGGCGGCGTTGGGGAAGACCTCGCCCCATTCGGCGAAGGGGCGATTGGTGGTGACCAGGGTGGACTTGTTCTCGTAGCGGCGCGAGACGAGCTCGAACAGCAGGTCGGCATGGCGGTTGGAGTAGGAGAGATAGCCGACCTCGTCGACGACGAGCAGACGCGGGCGGGCATAGACCGCGAGGCGATGGCGCAGGGCAGAGTCGCTGTCGGCGCCGGCCAGCTCGTCGAGCAGCTGTCCGGCGCTGGTGAACAGCACGGTGTGGCCGGCGAGCACGGCGCGATGGGCGATGTTGCGCGCCACCATCGACTTGCCGACGCCATTCGGGCCGACCAGGACGACATTGGTGGCGTCGCGCAGGAAGTCGAGCGCCATCAACTCCTCGATGGCGGCGCGGTCGCACTGGGTGGGCCACTGCCAGTCGAAGTCGGCCAGCGGTTTGAAGCGGCCGATATGGGCGTTACTCAGGCGGCGCTCCAGACCGCGGCGGGCGCGCTCCTCTTCTTCCCAGGCGAGGAGGGACGCCACCCAGCCTGCGCGGCGACCTCCTCCCAGTGGGCCAGCAGGCCATGCAGATGCAGCGCCTTGGCGCGGTCGTCAACGGGTCAGGCGGTCGTCATCGCGGGGCTCCTCGGGTCTGCAGCCGGTCGTAGTCGGCCAGCGCGTGCGGCCGTACCGCCTGCGCGCGCACGCGCGGGTCATCGGGCAGGGTCGGGGACACGGCGGGGGCAGGTGGCGCTCCTCGCGCCGCCGCTGCAGGCTCAGACGCACGGCGTTGGGGTGCGGCACCTCGCGCTCCAGGGCCTCGGCAATGGCGGCCTGCAGCTCGCTGGCCCCGTAGGCGTCGAGCAGACGCAGCAGGGCGGCGGTGAGCGAGCCGAGGTTCTCCCCGCGCTCGGCGGCGGCGGCGAGCAGGTCGTGGCTGTTCGGGGCGGCCTGGGCCAGGCGATCTTGCCGCGATGGTGGCGCGCGGCGCGTTTGCGGGTCGCCAAGTCGGCGACATGGGCGGCGTCCTCGATCTGCGCGCCCTGGTCGTAGCTGCGCGGATGGCAGGCCAGGACGGTGGCCCCATCGACGATGCGCACCTCCTGCGGGCTGGCCACCACCGTCACCAGGCGCTGGACATGGGTGTGCGGCAGCGAATAGTCGTTCAGGTCGAAGCGCACATAGGGGGTCTTGCCGACCTTGACCTCCACGCGTTCGTCGCTCGGAAACGGATTGTCGGGCAGCGGCAGGAGCCGGGGCTGCTCCTGCGCGAAGGCCTCGCGCACGGTGAGCGTCCGCTCCTCGGGACAGGGCCGATCGGCCGCCTGACCCAGACACCAGGCCGTGGCCTGGGCGTTGAGGTCGTCCAGATCGCGCCACGTGCGGGCGGCAAAAAACGCGTCGCGCACATAGCGTATGGCCCGCTCCACGCGCCCTTTTTCGTTCCCGCGGGCGACCGCGACGGGCCGCGGCTCGAAGCGGTAGTGGGCGGCCAGCGCCAGCAGGGTGGGATGGAAGCGGATGGCGTCGCCCTGGCGTTCGAGCACGGCGCTTTTCAGATTGTCGTACAGGAGCACCCGCGGGCAACCCGCCCCAGGCCTGGAAGGCCGCCGCGTGACCGCGCAGGAAGTTGGCCATGCGGGCATCGAGGAAGAAGCGCAGCAGGATCTGACGCGACCAGCTCAGCACCATGACGAACGCCATCAGCGGGCGCACGGCCCGGCCGACGGTGCAGGTGCCGAAGTGGCCCCAATCGACCTGGGCCTGTTCCCCCGGCAGGGTCTTGAGGCGCAGATAGGCCTCCGCCTGCGGGCGTGGGCGGTAATGCAGTAGCAGGTGGCGAAAGTGATCCGGGCCACCGTGATAGCCGCGCTCGCGCACCATGGCATAGAGCCGACTGGCGCAGCGCGTCGGGTACTGTTCCAAGGTGGCCCGCACGAAGGGCAGGAACGGATCGAGCAAAGACGCCCGATGGGGTCGCTCCAGCTTCGGCAGTCCGGCCTGGGACAGCACCCGGTCGACGGTGCCGTGGTGCAGGCCCAACTGTCGGGCAATGGTACCCACTGGCCATTTCTCCACATGGAAGTAGCGCAGGATCTTCGCTTCGAGTTCCGCAGGGATGGTCACGCCCGTCTGCTCCTCGTCCGAGCCACCACCGGGGTGCTCACGGGCTTTGCGCCCGCGTGTGGGGTGGCCGTGGCATCACTGGCCCATCGCGGCGCTGGCGCAAGAACCCCAGACGGACCAACGCCGAGCAGACCCGTCCGCAGCAATGGCAGCGCAGACCCGTACGGGCAGGTGCTCCTGCAGGCTCGTCAGGGGGCGGTGCCGCCGCACGCGACGCGGGGGTCAGTGAAGCACTGGGAAACCGGTGCGGTGAACCCTGATGCGTCACTTTCCGTCGCCGGGTCCGATAACGCCGCTGGCGGTGGGCGTGGTTCATGCGGCCCGGGCGGCTGCGTTGATACCGCGCCCCGGCCGCGCGACCCGCCGCCCGCCGCGCCGCCTGGGCGCAGCCCGGGCCGCAGTAACGCTGGCCGCGGTCGCAGTGGCGACAGATCACCACCTGCCGGCCACAACGGGCGCAGTTGAACAAGCGGGCGGTCGCGCACATCGGCAGCTCCCGCCGATGCGACCTGGATCACCACCCACCGGCGGGCGATACTTACCCACGGCACGTGCCACGCACGCTCCCGGGTGCGGCACTGGAGAAGACTGTGGCGGTCGCGACCAGTGCCGTACCTGTCTCAACGGCACTGACCCTGCAGACCATCGCGTGGTCCTTGTCATCTGCCTCATCGGCGACACCCGCCAGCACGCGTTGGCGGTGGGGCGGGGGCCTGTCCTGCGTCTGTCCCAGGCGCGTGGGCCGCGTCGGCTCGGTCCCCGGCTGCGCTACGCTCCGCCGGGGACGGACCCGGCGCCGAGCCGCAACCACGGGACCATACACTCTCCCGTTTCCCCTCGCTCCCAACCCCTTCGCCCCCCAGCGACCGATCGGTCTTCACCACCCTCGCTGGCGATTGCCCGCGCAATCCGCCAACTATCGGCAGGTTTCGGTAGCCATCGACACGGGACTTCCTTTGTTCTTCTTCACGCTCTGAAAACCGCCGCGCAACCGTTCGGTTTTGCACAGCTCCTCGAAGAGTCTTCGCTCGTCGGTCAAGAGGCCCAGTTGATACATGTCACTCTCTTTGCGTGCGGCCTTCGACGATCTGCACCGCTGTCGTGATGGCGATGTCTACGTCTCGCCCCAACGTCGGCTCCTGCTCCGGCCGATCTAGACCGCAAGGTCTCTCATGGATCTCCCAGTCCGCTTACATGTTCCACCCTTCACCTCCAGCCTCCTTGCCGCTGACCCGATGTTTTACCCTCCGCTACGTCACCGCAACCTCATCGGCACCGGGCTTTACGATTACTACGGCTTCGTCTGCAGGCCCCCGTCCCATCACGTGTCACGTCTCCGCGCCGCTTAGGGCTTAAAGTGTCGTCGTTACACCGACCCAGAATCGACGGCCGCAACACCTAAGTAAGCTAGTCGCCTCTGTTCCCGCCCACCTACCTTTTCTACGCACCGGGATTACGTGGAGACCATCGGGCTTCGGTGGTCCATGGCACCTCGCCCAACCCGGTACGCCTCAACAAAGGTTCGCTCGCGCTTAGGTGGCGAGTTTGGACTCCGGCTTCTTTCAGATCCCTCATTGGCTCCCGTCCGGCAGCTGCCTTGCCGTCCTCCTCGTCCATAAGGTGCAGGGGGAGTTTCTTCGGGCACCCTTGCCTTCGCCTACGGGTTCCCCTCTCCCAAGGGCCACGGTTGGACTTGCACCAACTAGCCGACTAGCATGCCGGTCACACATGGGCATCGCTCGCGCTCTGCCCATCTACGACCCCAACCATCCGACAATCTACAATCCACAACCTCGGCGATTTCATCCGCCGCGATCACACCGATCGCCGCTCCGTCCCGCCAGGCCCTGACAACCTCTCCCCCGACGATGACAGCCGCTCCACTCGCCTCCCCACCCACCGTCGCGCAGACCGCGGACCGCCACCGGCTCTACGAGCGCGCGGTCCAGAACCCCCGGGCAGAGGTGGATTTCGTGGACCGGACCTACCGGCAGCTGCGCGGGCGCAGTGCCCGCTGGCTGCGGGAGGACTTCTGCGGGACCGCCGCGGTGTGCTGCGAATGGGTGCGGCGGCGCAAGACCAACCGGGCGATCGGGGTGGACCTGGACCCGGAGGTGCTGGGCTGGGGGCGACGCCACAATCTGGCAGTGCTCTCCGAGACCCAGCGTGTCCGCATCCAACTGCTGGAGCAGGATGTCCTGACGCCTGCCACCCGCCCCCTGGACCTGGTGTTGGCCATGAACTTCAGTTATTGGCTGCTGGCCGGGCGCGCCGCCCTGCGGGACTACTTCGCCCAGGTCCGCGCGGCCCTGGCGCCGGACGGGGTCTTCTTCCTCGACGCCTACGGCGGCTACGACTCCTATCGGCTGATCATCGAGGAGCGCGCACTCGAGGACCCGGACCTGGGGCGTTTTGTCTACCAATGGGAGCAGGCCCTCTATGACCCGGTCAGCGGGCGTCTGGTCTGTCACATCCATTTCAACTTCGAGGACGGCTCGCGCCTGGAGCGCGCCTTCAGCTACGACTGGCGACTGTGGTCCCTGCCGGAGATCCGGGAAATGCTGGCCGAGGCCGGCTTCTCCCGGGTCCTGGTCTACTGGCAGGGCTGGGACGCGGATGGCCGCCCGGACGGACGCTTCGAGCCGGTGGAATCCGGGGAGCCGGACGCCGGCTGGATCGCCTATCTGTCCGCCGAGCCCTGAGCGCGGAGGATGCAGTCGGCGGTTGGCCGTCAGCCGTCAGCGAGTTCAGAACAGCGACGTGCGTACAGTTTTTTGGCGACGGGCGCTCACCCTGGGGGTGATCCGTCAGGCGACGATACCTCCATGAAACTCAGCGCTGCGTGCTGACGGCTGATAGCTCACCGCCCGGTCCAGGCTGCACACCCAGCCGGTTAAGGATGAAGTCCGCGATCGCCTCAGCATCGGTCAGACCCAGGCGCGGCGGATGCTCACCCGCGGGCAGGGGGTCATCGGTCACCACGGCGATGATGTCCGGGTCCCGGGGATAGAGGGGCGGCTCACCCACGACGGCGCGGTAGACCTCGATCTTCGGGTAGGCGGCGTACTTGAAGCCCTCCACCAGCACCAGGTCCAGGCGGTCAGACTCGAAGCGCGCCAGCATCTCGTCCAGGTCCGGGTCCGCCCCCCGCACCCGGTTCTCCACCTGCAAGGCCCAGCGCTCGGTGGAGGCCAGCAGGGTCTGGTCGGCCCCGGCGGCGCGCAGTTCGAAGCTGTCCTTGCCCGGCCGGTCGAGATCGAAGGTGTGATGGGCGTGTTTGAGATAGCCGATCCGCAAGCCCCGGGCCTTGAGCAGCGGCACCAGGCGGCGCAGCAGGGTGGTCTTACCGCTGCCGCTGGGGGCGACGAAGCCGATGACGGGGATGGGGTGTGACGGCATGAACGATTCTCCAATGGCTTCGCGGATTCTAAGCGCAAGGGCGATTCAGGAGCGTGAAACCCGCTGCTTGGACATTTCCCTGACCGCACTCCACAATGCATCCCCCACTCGCGGTGGAAGCCGCCCCACCCCCGGGCCGGCCCACCGCGACGCGAACTTCTTCCTTCCCCAAGCATCCGGTTTCAAAGCGCTCAACCCATGGCACAGTACATCTACACCATGAATCGGGTCGGCAAGATCGTGCCGCCCAAGCGCGTGATCCTGCGCGACATCTCGCTGTCCTTCTTCCCCGGCGCCAAGATCGGCGTGCTGGGTCTCAACGGCTCGGGCAAGTCCACGCTCCTGCGCATCATGGCCGGCCTCGACACCGAGATCGAGGGCGAGGCCCGCCCCCAGCCCGGGATCAAGGTCGGCTTCCTGCCCCAGGAGCCCCAACTCGACGCCACCAAGGACGTGCGCGGCAACGTGGAAGAGGCCCTGGGCCACATCAAGGACGCCCTGACGCGCCTCGACGCCGTCTATGCCGCCTACGCCGAGACGGATGCGGACTTCGACGCCCTGGCCAAGGAGCAGGCGGAGCTCGAGAACCTGATCGAGGCCACCGACGGCCACAACCTGGACCGCACCCTGGAGGTGGCCGCCGAGGCCCTGCGCCTGCCGCCCTGGGACGCCGACGTCGCCACCCTCTCCGGCGGCGAGCGGCGGCGCGTGGCCCTGTGCCGGCTGCTGCTCTCCAAGCCCGACATGCTGCTCCTGGACGAGCCCACCAACCACCTGGACGCCGAGTCCGTGGCCTGGCTGGAGCGCTTCCTCCACGACTACCCCGGCACCGTGGTCGCCGTCACCCATGACCGCTACTTCCTGGACAACGTGGCCGGCTGGATCCTGGAACTGGACCGTGGCTACGGCATCCCCTGGGAGGGCAACTACTCCTCCTGGCTGGACCAGAAGGAGAAGCGCCTGGAGCTGGAGGAGAAGCCGGAGGCCGCCCGGGTCAAGACCATGAAGCAGGAGCTGGAGTGGGTGCGCGCCAACCCCAAGGGGCGCCACGCCAAGAGCAAGGCGCGCCTGGCCCGCTTCGACGAGCTGCAGTCCCAGGAATTCCAGGCGCGCAACGAGACCAACGAGATCTATATCCCGCCGGGCCCGCGCCTGGGCGACCTGGTGATCGAGGCCCAGGGCCTGAAGAAGGCCTACGGCGACCGTCTGCTCTACGAGAATCTGTCCTTCAACCTGCCCAAGGGCGGCATCGTCGGCATCATCGGCCCCAACGGGGCGGGCAAGACCACCCTGTTCCGCCTCCTGACCGGGCAGGAGCAGCCCGACGCCGGGACCTTGCGCATCGGCGAGACGGTGCAGATCGCCTATGTGGATCAGAGCCGCGACGCCCTGGACGACAGCAAGACCGTCTGGGAGGAGATCTCCGACGGGCTCGGACACCATCATCGTCGGGCCGCTACGAGATGCCCTCGCGGGCCTACTGCGGGCGCTTCAACTTCAAGGGCGACCGACCAGCAGAAGCGCATCGGCGACCTCTCCGGCGGCGAGCGCAACCGGGTCCACCTGGCCAAGGTCCTGAAGAGCGGCGGCAACCTGCTGCTGCTCGACGAGCCCACCAACGACCTGGACGTGGAGACCCTGCGCGCCCTGGAAGAGGCCCTGCTGACCTTCCCCGGCTGCGCCGTGGTCATCAGCCATGATCGCTGGTTCCTGGACCGCATCGCCACCCACATCCTGGCCTTCGAGGGCGACTCCCAGGTGACCTGGTTCGAGGGCAACTACGCGGACTACGAGGCCGACCGCCATCGCCGCCTGGGGACCGAGGCGGATCAACCCCATCGCCTCAAGTACCGGCGGCTCTCCGCCTGAGCCAGCGGCCCCGGTTGGACCGGGGGCCCGCAACCTGTCCCAAGTCCCCATCAAACTCAAAGCTCATTGCTGACGACTGATGCTGACCGCTTTTTCAGGATGTACGACCCCGAACGCCTGATTGACCGCCTGGACGCCCTGATCGACCGCCTCGAGCGCCTGCTTCCGGAACCCCCGGCCGCGTCCGACTGGGCGGCGCCGGCCTTCCGCTGGCGCACCCGCAACGGCCGCGGCTGGCTCCATGCCGTCTGCTCGCCCCAGCGCCTGGACCCGGCGGACCTGCTCTGCCTGGAGCGTCAGCAGGCCGAGATCGAGCGGAACACCCGCCAGTTCCTGGCCGGACGCGGCGCCAACAACCTGCTCCTCTGGGGCTCCCGGGGGACCGGCAAGTCATCCCTGATCAAGGCCATTTTCAATGCCTACCGGGACCAGGGACTGCGCCTGATCGAGGTGGACAAGGAGGACCTGAGGGACCTGCCGGACATCCTGGACCTGATCCGCGAGCGCCCGGAGCGCTTCATCCTGTTCTGTGACGACCTCTCCTTCGAGGCCGGCGAACCGGGCTACAAGGCACTCAAGGCGGCCCTGGAGGGCTCCATCAGCGCCACCCCGGACAACCTGCTGATCTACGCCACCTCCAACCGGCGCCACCTGATGCCCGGAGTTCCAGGCCGAGAACCGCGAGGCCCATCTGATCGATGGCGAGATGCACCAGGGCGAGTCCGTGGAGGAAAAGATCTCACTCTCGGACCGCTTCGGTCTCTGGATCAGCTTTCACCCCTTCACCCAGGCCCAGTATCTGGCCATGGTCCGCCACTGGTGCAACCGCCTGGGGTCACACCCGACGGACTGGGAGCCGGTGGAACAGGCCGCCCTGCAATGGGCCCTGCGCCGCGGCTCCCGCAGCGGCCGCACCGCCTGGCAGTTCGCCCGGGACTGGGTGGGGCGGGCGGGAGAGACGGCCGCCGGATAAGCTGAGGCGGCGTTCTTCTCGTTTCACCGGCAGACGGGACCGCCATCCGGCTATTTAAGAAACGGTCAACTAACAAGTTAAACATGATAGCGGTGAGGCACGAACAGCGCCCTGGCGCTCACCTTCGATGCCGCATGAAGTGCGTCAGAAGGGCACTGGTGGAACCGTCATGGTCGGCACTGACAGCGCCTGCCGATAGCTCTTTGAGGATGACGCCAGCGAGTTGCTTGCCAAGTTCCACGCCCCATTGATCGAATGAATTGATGCCCCAGACTACGCCCTGGGTGAAGATGCGGTGCTCATACATCGCAATCAGGGCGCCCAGGGTGTAGGGGGTGAGGCGCTCCATGAGGATGCTGTTGGTGGGCCGGTTGCCGGGGAAGGTCCGGTGGCTGGCCAGGAAACCGGGCACGCTCCTCGGGCATCCCGCCGGCAATCATCTCAGCCAGGGCCTCCTCATCGCTGCGACCGCGCATCAGGGCCTCGGTCTGGGCGAAGTAGTTGGCCATGAACTTGAGGTGGTGATCACCGAACTCATTGTGGCTATGAACGGCGCCGATGAAGTCCGCCGGGATCATCTGAGTGCCCTGATGGATCAGCTGATAAAACGCATGCTGGCCGTCGGTGCCGGGTTCGCCCCAAACCACCGGGCCCGTGCTGTAGTCAACCGCCAGGCCCTCCCGCGTAACCCGCTTACCGTTGCTCTCCATGTCGCCCTGCTGCAGATAGGCGGGGAGGAAGCGCAGGTATTGGTCATAGGGCAGTACCGCATGGGTGCGGGCGCCCGCGAAGTCCACATACCAGACCCCGATCAGCCCCAGGATGGCTGGAATGTTCTCGCTGATGTCAGCGCTGCTGAAGTGCTCGTCCATGGCATGGGCGCCTTCCAGCAGTTCCACGAAGCGGTCGTAACCGACCGCCAGGGCAATCGGCAACCCGATGGCCGACCACAGGGAATAGCGTCCACCCACCCAGTCCCAGAAGCCAAACATATTGGCGGTGTCGATGCCAAACTCCGCAACTTTCTCCCCATTGGTGGAGACGGCCACAAAGTGACGGGCGACCGCTGCCGGGTCCTTGAGCGCCGCCAGGGTCCAGGCCCGAGCGCTCTCAGCGTTGGTCATGGTCTCCTGGGTGGTGAAGGTCTTGGAGGCGACCACGAACAGCGTCGTCGCGGGGTCCAGAAGACGGACCGTCTCGCGCAGATGCGTGCCGTCCACGTTGGAGACGAAATGGACGCGCAGGTCGTCACTGAGGTAGTGCCCCAGGGCGGCGCAGACCATCTTGGGACCGAGGTTGGAGCCGCCGATACCGATGTTGACCACGTCCGTGATGGTCCTTCCGGTATGACCCTTCCAGGCCCCGGAACGTATCTGATCGACGAATATCTCCATGCGGGCCAGGACCCCATTGATCTCCGGCATCACGTCCTGGCCGTCCACATAGATGGGGCGGTTCGAGCGGTTGCGCAGGGCCACATGGAGAACGGCCCGCTGCTCCGTGTTATTGATCTGGTCGCCCGCGAACATGCGCCGGGTCCAGCCCTGGAGGTCCACCGCCTCCGCCAGGTCGAACAGGAGCCGCAGGGTCTCCCGATTGACCCGGTTCTTGGAGTAGTCCACGTGAAGCCCGGCCGCCGACAGGGTCAAGGCCTCGGCGCGCTGGAGGTCGGCGGCAAACAGGTCGCGCATCTGCGTATCCTTCATCTGCTGCCAATGCCGCTCCAGGGCCTGCCATTGAGGGGTCTGCGTGACGAGCGACATGGGTGCTACTCCTTGGGGTCTGAATGAGTTGAAAATGAGTTGATGCTGCGTTTAAGGGAGTCGACCGGCATCGGAGCCGACGGTTTACTCGTCATCCAGCCCGTTGCGCCAGTCCTGGTCCTCCCGGTCGAAGAGGCGGTTGGCCTCCGCCGGCCCCCAGGAGCCGGCCGGGTAGGTGTGAATGAAGTCCCGCTCCGTGGCCCAGCGGTTGAGGATCGGGTCTACCACCTGCCAGGCCCAGTTGATCTCGTCCGAGCGCAGGAAATGGGTATGATCCCCTTCGATGACGTCCAGGATCAGGGCCTCATAGGCCTCGTTGTGTTCGGGCGAGAGGGTGCAGGAGGCGGCGTCCAGGCGCTCGGTCTGGGCGCGCAACTCCAGCCCGGGCTGCTTGACCTGGAGCTCGATGCGCATGCACTCGTGGGGCTGGAGATTGAGCAGGATCCAGTTCGGCTTGATCTGTTCGATGGCGGTGTGCTGGAACAATTGCTGGGGCGGGTGCTTGAAGCGGATGGCGATCAGCGAGTTGGTACGCGCCAGGCGCTTGCCGGTCCGCAGATAAAAGGGCACGTTGCGCCAGCGCCAGTTGTCGATATAGAGCTTGAGCGCGGTGTAAGTCTCGGTGCTGCTATGGTGGGCCACGCCTGGCTCATCCAGGTAGCCGGGGACCTTGCCCTTGTGGTCCTGACCCGCGACGTACTGGGCACGGAAGGCTTGGGCGTGGACGGCCTCCCGCGGGATGGGGCGAATGGAGCGCAGGACCTTGACCTTCTCGTCCCGCAGGGCCTCCGCGTCCAGATTGGGCGGAGGTTCCATGGCGACCAGGGTCAGCAGTTGCAGCAGATGACTCTGGATCATGTCACGCATGGCACCGACCCCATCGTAGAAGCCGGCGCGCTCCTCGATCCCCCTGGCCTCCGCGTGGGAGATCTGAACATGGTCGATGTAGTTGCGGTTCCACAGGGGTTCGAGTAACAGGTTGGCGAAGCGGAAGACCAGGACATTCTGGACCGTGCTCTTGCCCAGGTAATGGTCGATCCGATAGATCTGATCCTCCCTGAAACAGCGGTGCAGACGCTGATCCAGGATGCGGGCGCTCTCCAGATCGAAGCCGAAGGGCTTCTCCACAACCAGCCGGGACCAGCCGGACCCCTCTGCTTGAAGCCCCAGGGCCGTCAATTGCTCTGCGACAACGGAATAATGGTGGGGCGCCACCGCCAGGTAGTAGACCCGGTTGCCCGGGAACTGACCCTCGGCCAGGCGCGTGGCCAGGGCGGCGAAACCGTCCGGGGCGTCCAGGTCGCCGGCGACAAAGTGAGATCGGGCCAACAGGCGCTCCAACACGGACGTTTGGGGTCCGCCAACGATGCGTCCGCTCAGGATGCCCTCGACCTCGACGCGCCATTCCTCATCCGACCAGGGGCGACGGCCGAAGCCGAGGAGCCGGGTCTGGGGATTCAGGTGCCCCGCCGCCTCCAGGTGGTAGAGGGCCGGGAGGAGCTTGTAATGAGACAGATTCCCCGTGGCCCCAAAGATCACGACGGTGCATGGGTCCAGCATGAAGGCCCCCCTCGGCGGACGAAAAAATGTGCTAACGTGACAGCCGTCAAAAAACTGCCATACCGCTTGGCGATGTTAATCCAGATTACGGACGCCGGCGCGTCCGCTTGCCTTCAGGGGTCCGCTATGGAGCCATCACTCTCTCGCTATCCGAACCCGAGCGGACTGCGCGTCCTGATGGCAAGCAGCGAGGCACATCCCCTGATCAAGACCGGCGGCCTCGCCGACGTGGCGGGAAGCCTGCCGGTGGCCTTGCGTGAATTGGGTCATGATGCGCGCCTGATCATCCCGGCCTACCCGCGGGCTGCCCGGCAATTGCGGGAACCGCGAACGGTGTGCGAGATAAAGGTGCCAGGCGCCCGGAACAACGTCCGGATCCTGGGGGGCAGTCTCCCCGATAACGACCTGCCAGTCTATCTGGTCGACGCCCCCGAGCACTTCTGTCGGGAGGGCAACCCCTACCTGGACCTCTCCGGGCGCGACTGGGGCGACAACGCGGAGCGCTTCCTGCTCTTCGCACGGGTGATTACCCAGATTGCCCAGGGTCTGCCGGCCCTGGGTTGGCGGCCCGATGTGCTGCACGCCAATGACTGGCAGACCGGACTCGCCCCCGCCCTGCTGCATGGGCTCCCGGAACGCCCGGCCACGATCTTCACGATTCACAACCTGGCCTATCAAGGGCTGTTTGACGCGGGCACCTTCAAGCGAATCGGTTTGCCACAATCCCTCTGGGGTCTGGCCGGGCTGGAATTCCACGGGGGTATGTCCTTCATCAAGGGCGGGATCGTCTTCGCGGACCGCGTCAACACGGTAAGCCCGACCTATGCGGGGGAGGTCTGCACCGACCCGCAGGGCTGCGGCTTGGGCGGGCTGCTGCGCCAGATCGGACCACGCTTCTCCGGCATCCTGAACGGCATCGACTACCGTGAATGGAACCCCGGCAACGACCCCCTGATCCTCCAGGCCTACGCGGAGGGCAGTTTCGGACTCAAGGCGGAGAACAAGCTGGATCTCCAACGGGAGTTCGGGCTCACGCGCAACGAGGGTGCCTTCTTGCTGGGGTACGTGGGACGTCTGGTGGCCCAAAAGGGGGTGGACCTGATCCTGAGCGTCCTGCCTGGTCTGCTCCAGGACCCCGATGTCCAATTCGTGATTCAGGCCTCCGGAGAACGGCCCCTGGAGCTGGAATTCGAGGCCCTGGCGGTTCGCTATCCGAGGCAGGTGGCCGTCTCAGTCGGCTATGACGAGACCCGCGCCCACCGCATCGAGGCCGGATGCGACGCCTTCCTGATGCCCTCGCGTTTCGAGCCCTGCGGCCTGAATCAACTTTACAGCCTGCGCTACGGCACTCCGCCCATCGTCCACCGCACCGGCGGCTTGGCGGATACCGTGGTTCACGCGACTCGCGAGACCCTGGCAGACGGGACCGCGACCGGTTTCCTGTTCGATGAGCCGAGCGCGGAATCCCTCTGGCTCTGCATTCAGCAGGCCTTGGCCCTCTACCGGGGGAACCCGGACGCCTGGCGGCGCCTCGCGACCGCCGGGATGGCGCAGGACTTCAGTTGGGAGGCCAGCGCCCGCTCGTACCTGCAATTGTATGAGGATGCCATGGCAGAGCGGCGCATCGCGGACGCCGATGTTGCCGCCAGGGAAGCAGCCGCGGCCTAGCATCGTGCCCCGCGTGCGCTTGAGGATTCCCTGATCACAGAGAGCGGCGATCCCTGTCGCCGGATGCCGGGATCCCGCCGGTATGACGGCGCTGCATTACCCGCACATACCTAATCCGGGGTTGAAGCAGCGTTTGCTCGGACGCAGCAAGGCCACCTCAGAGGATGTGAAAATACCCGTTCTCGGCGGGCGAATCCGCAGTTTCCCGGCGGTTGGGCCGACGCAGGAGGCCCAACGATCAGAGGGTTACATTGGCCTTGTCGTTGGGCCTCGTTCCTCGGTCCAACCTACCGGGGGGTTCTTTCACGACCTCTCAGGCCGCCTGGGCCGGAATCGACTCGCTGGTGCGGGTGACCCGATTGGCCTCATCCAGGTAGACCAGGCTGGGGTTGAAGACCCGCGCCTCGGCCTCGCTCATTCCGGCATAGGCACAGATGATGACGCGATCCCCGGGCGCCGCCTTATGTGCGGCCGCCCCGTTCACCGAAATCACCCGCGACCCCGCCTCAGCGCGGATAGCATAGGTGGTGAACCGCTCCCCATTGGTGACGTTGTAGATCTGGATCTGCTCGTACTCACGGATCCCGGCCAACCGCAGCAGGTCCTCGTCGATGGCGCAGGAGCCCTCATAATCGACCTCCGCGTGGGTCACACAGGCGCGGTGCAGCTTGCACTTCAGCAGAGTCAGTTGCATCTGTTCAGTCCTCCCATCGGCCCCTTGGGGCGGAGTCTCCGGGGCATTCAGCCCCCAAGGAAACCCGTATGATTTCAGTTAGGTGAAATTCTAGCGCAGTCAATGCTGCACCGCACCATTGTTTTTTTTTGCGACGCCTGCCAGACGCTTACTCACCCGGCCGAATCACGCGCCGGTTATCGATCAGCCGCGCCCGCCCGAGATAGGCCGCGGCCAGCACCACCAGGTCCAGGTCCGACCCAGTGGGCTCACCCAAGTCCCCTGCCCGGCGCACACTCACATAGTCGGGTCGCAGGCCCGCCATTGCGATAGCCCGGATCGCCTCCGCCTCCACTGCCGGGATCGGCTGCCCCGCGATCAGTCCTTGAGCCGCGGCGGTCAGGGCCCGGTAGAGGGCTGGTGCCTGCGCCCGCTCGGAGACAGATAGGTACCCGTTGCGAGAGCTCATCGCCAGCCCATCCGCTTCCCTCACGGTCGGCACACCGATAATCTCGATCGGCAGGGCCAAATCCGCCACCATCCGCCGGATGACCAGGAGTTGCTGGAAGTCCTTCTCTCCGAACAGGGCCAAATCCGGTTGGACCATGTTGAACAGCTTGCACACCACGGTCGCCACACCGATGAAGTGCCCCGGGCGGCTGGCCCCGCACAGGAGGTCTGAAACCCCCGGAACCTCGACCCGGGTCTGGGCGTCCTGGCCTCTCGGATACATGGTCGCGACTGCTGGGGCGAACAGCAGATCGCAACCCGCCGCGGCGAGCAGGGCCTGGTCCCGCTCCGGGGTGCGGGGGTAGGCGACCAGGTCTTCGGTCGGACCGAACTGGAGCGGATTGACGAAGATGCTTGCCACCACCCGCTGGGCCTGCGCCGCCGCCGCTCGCACCAGGGTGATATGGCCCTCGTGAAGATTACCCATGGTGGGGACGAAGGCGACGCGCTCGCCGCCCGCCCGCCAGGCACGCACCTGTCCACGGAGTTCATCCAACGCCGCAACGATTTCCATAGCCATCCTCAGTCAGGGGTCTTCCTCAGTAGGGGGTCTCAGCAGGACCGGGGAAGCTGCCGTCCCGTACCGCCGCCACGTAGGCGGCCAGGGCCTCCGGCACCGTATCGTGTCCGCGAAGAAAGTCCCGACTGAAGCGGGGCGGACGGCCCGGATTGAGGCCCAACATGTCGTAGAGGACCAGCACCTGACCGTCGCACCCGGCCCCGGCGCCGATGCCGATGACCGGGATAGTCAGGGCCTGGCTGATCTCGGCAGCCAGTGCGGCGGGCACGCACTCCAGTACCAGCAGACTGGCGCCAGCCTCCTGGAGGGCCAGGGCGTCCTGGCGGATGGTCGCGGCGGAGTCCGCGTCACGCCCTTGAAAGCGGTAGCCGCCGATCTGGTTGACCGACTGGGGCAGCAGCCCCAGGTGCCCGCAGACCGGCACCCCCTGGGCGGTCAGACACCGAACCGTTTCCAGCACCGCAGCCCCGCCCTCCAGCTTGACCACCTGGGCACCGCCCTCCTGCATCAACCGGCCGGCGCTTGTCAGTGCCCGCTCCGGCGTGGCACAGGCCAGAAACGGCAGGTCACCTACCAACAGGGCGCGAGTTCCTCCTCGGGCGACGCAGGCACAATGGTAGGCCATATGATCGATGGTGACTGGCACCGTGGTACTATGTCCTTGCAGGACCATCCCCAGGGAGTCGCCCACCAACAGCAGGTCCACCCCGGCGCCGTCCAGCAGCCGGGCAAAGCTGGCGTCATAACAGGTCAGGCAGGCGATGCGCTCCCCCCGGGACTTCATGGCAGCGAGGGTCGCGACTGTGATCGGCGCGGCGGGCATAGGGGCTCCGGCAGACAGTGGGGTAAACAATGCGAAGTGCGCAAACAAGCGCAAATGAGGACAGCGCGCCGGCGTTCAGGAGATCAACGCACCGCTGGTGCGCACACCTCACACTAACGATCCCAGGTCCTCTTTGAACGCGCCGCGTCTCTGCGGTTCAACAACAGGTTCCGGGGCCGGTGGGCGTGGCCGCCCGGGCGGTGGCAGGGATCTTCGTGATGAGACGGACGTCGCCCCGGTCTGTCAGGGCGGCCAGCAGTCCATCCAGGTGTCCCTGACCGGGGATCGAGAGCCCCGCGGGGGCGATCTCGGCCAGGGGGACCAGAACGAAGGCACGACCGGCGATCTCGGGGTGGGGTAGGACCAGGCCCGGGAGAGCGAGTTGGGACTCACCAAAGACCAGCAGGTCCAGGTCCAGGGTCCGCGGGCCCCAGCGGGTACCGTCACGGACCCGGCCCTGATCACGCTCAATCCCTTGCAGGGCGGCAAGCAACGCGTGGGGCGTCAGGGTGGTGGCGAGAGACACCACGGCATTGACAAAGTCCGGCTGCTGCACGGGTCCCACGGGGCTGGTCGCATAGAGGGACGAACGAAAACACAGGGTGCAACCGGGCAGCGCGGCCAGGGCGTCCATGGCCCGCAAGACCTGGGCGCAGGGGTCCGCAAGGTTGCTGCCCAGCCCGATATAGGCCATCACAGAAGGCGGGTGATCGGGCGACGTCATCAAACCACCTCGACTGCGGCCGAACTGGAGACCCGCACTGGCACGGCGCCGCCGCCGGGGACGGCGGCGCTTGGCCCCACCCTCGGTCATGGTGGTGCGTTCATCGCCGTCGGCCCCCTGGAAGCGGGTCCACCAATCGGCGATCTCCTGGTCCACCTCCCCCGCCTCAGCCCGCAGCACCAGGAAGTCGTAGGCCGCCCGAAAGCGCGGATGTCCGGCCAGACGCGCCGGCCGCTTGCCGTCGCGCTGGAATAGGCGGGGCTGGAGATACCATATCTCGCGCATGGGCAGCGAGTAGCGCTTCGGGATCGAGATCAGGGGTTGCTGACGGGCGCAGACCTCATTGGCAGCCTGGAGCATGGCGTCGCGCCTCCGCCTCGCCCTTGGACAGGAGTTGCTCGTAGCGGCGTCGCACCGGCTCCCAGAGCAGGACGGCATACAGAAAGAAGGGGGCGACCGGCTTGTCTCCCTGGATGCGCTGGTCCGTGTTGGCCAGACCGCGACTCACGAAGGTAATGGGAAACGACTGGTCCTCCTCCGCCAGACAGGCCTCGGTGGCCGGGAACAGGTAGCCGAAGAGCCCGTAGTGGCGCAACTTCTCGAAGGACTCCAGCCCGTAGCCCGTGTGAAAGAGCTTTACCAGTTCATCGAAGAGCCGGGCAGCGGCGATGTCGCCGAGCAGGAATCCCAGATCGAACAACGGGCGCTCGGTCGCCGGCTCGATGTTGAACCCGAGTTTGCAGGCGAACCGCACGGCCCGCAGCATCCGTACCGGGTCCTCCCGATAGCGTTGATCCGGGTCGCCGATGAGGCGCAACTGGCCGTTGCGCAGGTCATCGAGCCCACCCGCATAGTCGATCAGGGAGAAGTTGCTGATGTCGTAGTAGAGGGCGTTGATGGTGAAGTCCCGACGCACGGCGTCTTCGGCGATGCTGCCGTAGGCGTTGTCCCGCACGATCATCCCGTTCTCGACGTGGCGGTCCGCATCCACGTCGTCCTCACCGGTGCCGCGGAAAGTGGCTACTTCGATGATCTCTCGACCGAAATGGACATGGGCCAGCCGAAAGCGGCGTCCGATCAGGCGACAGTTGCGGAAGACCTGGCGGACCTGCTCCGGGGTGGCGTCCGTGGCCACGTCGAAGTCCTTGGGCTCGTGGCCGAGCAGAAGGTCGCGCACCCCGCCACCCACCAGATGGGCGGCAAAGCCCTCCTGTTTCAGCTTATAGAGCACCTTGAGGGCGTACTCGCTGATGTTGGCCCGGGAGATATTGTGTTCGGCACGGGGCACGATCAGCGGCACCGCCGTGGCGGTCCGCGGTGCCTCGGGGTGAGTTTCCTGCATCACGTGATCGAGGGGATCCTGATAGGGTCTGGGCTGGAGCAACGTATTGGGGGCTGCCCGGGATCGCCCCCGGCATGGCCCCTGGCATGGCGATAGTGTAACAGCCGCTTGTGGTGCGGCGCGGTCCCCGTATAATACGCGCTTCGTTTCACGCGTACCGCTCCCTTCGTCTAGTGGCCTAGGACACCGGCCTCTCACGTCGGTAACAGGGGTTCGAAACCCCTAGGGAGCGCCAATAGAAACAAGGGCCTGCACCCAAGGTGCAGGCCCTTTTTTGTTGGTGCCAACAAAAGTCCGGGACCGCCAAGGGTGAGCCGACTCCCGAGACCCAAAAAGCGCCCCGGGACTGCTGCTAGTAACTGTAGTTCCGGTTGCGGTCCTTCTTCTTCTGGTCCTGGTCATAGATGTAGCCGCCGGCGGCGCCGACACCGGCACCGATCAGGGCGCCCTTACCCGCGTTTCCGCTCATGGAGCCGATCGCCGCTCCAGAGGCGGCGCCGAGAACCGCGCCGCTGCCGGTCCGCGAGCCGGTGGTAGTTCCGCACCCGGTGAGGGAGACCAGGATGATCGCGGGGATCAGTAGCTTAGAGGTAGTAGTGAGATTCATTGAGACGGACTCCAAACGGTTATAGAGACATTCCCATCGCGCGGGGCTTGGATTAAGCATAGGCCGACTGGACCCCGAAAGTTGGGATTTTTATAGGAGACTCCGTCCCGCGGCCACCCGCAGGCACGGCGGCGAGGATCCGCCGACACGGAAACCGAGCACTGATTCAGGAATCGGGAGAGACCCGGAGCCCCACCCATAGGCCGCGCGGGTAAGGCGTCGTGCAGCCCCAGCCTCCATATGATTAAGGAAACGAGCGTTATACTTAAGCAAAATATGAGTTAATAAAAGAAACGATGTTTTCTGTTACTGAAGATGAGTCCGAGGCCCTCGCCCACCTGGGCGCCCGTCTGCGGCGACGGCGCCTCCAGGCGGGCGAGCCTCAACACCGCGCCGCCTGCCGGGTCGGCGTCTCCCTGCCCACCTACCGCAAGCTGGAGCAAGGCGACCCGGGCGCTCAGATTGGCGTCTGGGTCCGGGCCCTTCGGCTCTACGGCGGTCTGGACGATCTGACCCTGCTGTTTCCTGAGTCACTCTTTGCGGCCGCCGCGCCTCGCCAGCGGGCCCCTCGGAGTGGTGGATGATCCATCTCCACGTCTGGCTCCGCACCCTTACGGATCAGCTACTGGCGGCCGGGGAATCCGAGTTGCAGACCCAGACGCCCGCCGCGGCGGCCTGCTCCGGGGAGAGTTCCGCTACCGAGCGGAGTTCTTGGACCACCCGGACGCCTTCGCCCTCGATCCCCTCCACCTGCCTTTGAGGTCCGGGGTCTTTGAGGCCGACCGCCCCTACGCGGGCATCCATGGCTGCTTCGAGGACTCCCTGCCGGACGCCTGGGGACGTGGCCTCCTGATCCGCCGCCATGCCCTCCCGCGGTCCGGTCAGACCCCACCATCGCTCTTGGCCGCGCTCGGCACCGCGGGTCTCGGGGCTCTCGCCTATACGACTGACCCGGCGACCCCGGTCCTAGCGGATACCGCGGCTAACCTGGACCTGGAGTCGCTCATCGTGGCGGCGGAACGCTACGACCAAGACCCCGGCGCCCTCGGCGCCAACGAACTGGCTCTGCTGTTCCACGCCGCCAGTTCCCCCGGCGGGGCCCGCCCTAAGCTGCTGATCGAGCGAGCCGGCCGCGGCTATCTCGTGAAGCTGGCTTCGGCTCGCGACCCGGTGGACATGGTGCGCGTGGAGGCCGCCTGCCTAGCCTTGGCCCGGGACGCCGGACTCACAGTGCCGGCGTTTCGCATCGAGTCCTTCGGGCGCCGCTCCGCCCTGCTCATCGAACGCTTCGACCAGGGTCCAGGGGGCGGTCGTTACCATGTACTCAGCCTCCAGACCCTGACCGGGGCCGAAGGCTTCTACCAACGAGGCTACGGAGACTTGGCGGACTGCGTGCGGCGCGTGAGCGCCAGACCCGAGATGGACATCCCCGCCCTCTTTCGGCAGATGGTCTTCAACGCCGTGCTGGGGAACACGGACGACCACCTGAAGAACTTCGCCATGCGCCGCGAACCCACCGGCTGGTCCCTCACCCCAGCCTTCGACCTGCTGCCGGACGTCGCCCAACGCGGCGAGCATTGCCTGCACTTCGGGCTGGCTGGACACCGCCCTGATGTGGTTTCGGTTCATGCCCTGGCTGGACCCTTCGGCCTCTCCCGCCAGGGAGCGAGGCGGATCAGCGCCGAGGTCACCGCCGCGGTCGCCGGCTGGCGCGCGCGATTTGACGAATACGGCGTTCCCGCGGAGGACTGCGAACGCCTGGGGCGAGACATTGAGCGGCGGCTCGCCGGGCAGGATGGATCATCGCCGTGAACAATCGCCCGGACGGCGATTGCTCAAGTTCAGAAGACGGGAAACAGATCCGGCCAAGGATTGGCGGGTCGAGCGGCCCCTTGCGCCTTGACCCGGACCGGATCCCCAACCTTGATGCGATTGAACAGGAGGCGGGCATCCTCATAATGCAGGCGCACGCATCCGTGGGAGTCCGCATAGCCAGGCACCCAGCCCTCGTGGACGAAGTAGGGTCCGTGGAACTGGAGCGAGTAGGGCATCGGGGTATTTTCGTTGAAATAATTCGTATATTTCCCAGAGCGCTTATTGATGTCCTTGCTCTGGACCCTAAACTCCCCCGTGGGCGTCGGGTGTTCGGCGGTACCCGTCGAAACCTCCCCGCTGACGACGACTTGCCCGTCCTCCACGTACTCAAAAGTTTGAGAGCCCAGGAAAATGCTCAAGGCGCGGCTCTGGGCCGGGGGCAGGTGGTAGCGCGGGTCCTTCTCGGGTTTCGCGACGGCGCGCTCTGCGGCACCGGCGGGCGTGGTCGCCGGCGCCTCGGTCCCGGCCTGCTCAGGCGCTCGCCCACCCTCGTCGGGTGCGGGTCGATGGGCGCAGCCCGCGCTAAGCAGGGCGCTCGTCAGGACGAGCAACAGGATCAGACGTGGTTCCATAGACATACAAAAATCGTTCGCCTCACGAAAACGGCTCGTGCCCGGCAGAACTTGCGGCGGGTCGATAACCGACCATCCGACTGCATGCTGCAAGACCTTAAACGACCACAAGTGTGCCATCCTTGGCCAAGGATCCCGACATCCTCAGAACTCGCCCGCCGCCGCTCCGTCCATGATGTGCTTGATGGTGTCGCGAACCGCCAACGCCGAGGTCTTGAGGCCATCGGGTAATTGGGTGCCACCGTAGATCATCAGGTCCAAGTTCATACTGTAGAGCCACAATCGACCCTCCTTGTCCTCCACCAACGCGATGCGGCAGGGCATAAAGCCGCTGTACTGGTCCCGGTATTCGAGCATCTGTTTGCCCACCCGGGCGTCACAGAAGGAGAGAAAGTTGACGTAGCGGTAATCTTCCCCGGTGAGGGCCTTGATCTGCTTGTAAAATGGAGACTCACCCACGAACAGAAAGTTGCGGGAAGCGGCAATGCTCTTCATTGACTCGATCACCTCGTCCGGGGTCAAACCCTCCTTGACCGGGACCGCCCACATCATCGCCACTCCCGGGTCGCCGGTCTTCAGCAGCCGCTCGGCAAACTCCCCGTACACCTTAGCGAAACCGGGATCGAAGGCGCCAAGCCGACTGCCGAAACCCACATAGGCGGCGCCCGCCGCCAGGATGGCGAGGAGACCGATCAAGGCCAGGATATTTCTTATGAATCTCATGCTGTTCTCAGTGATGCTCGGTCGCATGGGGAGAACCGCCGAGCCCTGTTGACGGCTCGACAGACCGGAATCCAGACCTGGGTATTGATCAGCAGGCAAACGCTGAGCGGTCTGGTCAGCCGCAATCTTGCCACCCGGCGCGGGCCTTTTACCAGCGACCCCTGCGCAAAGAGCTTGATTTCTTCAGTGCCATCCGAGCGCCCGGGTGCGCCGCCCCCACCGGGGGGCGCGATCGCTGCCGGCGTCCGAATCAGTCCACGGGGTCCGGACGCCGCTCGGTAACGGTGCTCGCCTTGAGCCGTTCGCTCCCGCGCCAGACCTCCAGGGACACGGGCTGATTGGGCCCGGCCCCGGCGATGGCGGCAAGCAGGTCCTGCAGTGTCTGGACTGGACGGTCGCCGACCTGAGTCACCACATCGCCCGGCCGTAGTCCAGCCTGTTCCGCCGGACTGTCCCGTAGGGTGGATGACACCAGCACCCCCCGCGGCGCACGCAGCCCGAAGGTTGCGGCCAATTCCGGGGTCACACTGCGCCCGCTCATGCCGATCCAGCCCCGCTGGACCTGCCCCTGGTCGGCAATGGCGCCGGCCACGGCGAGGGCCAGGTCGACAGGGATCGCGAAGCCGATCCCGCCAGAGATACCGGACTCGGAATAGATTGCCGTGTTGATGCCGATCAGTTCCCCCTGGGCGTTGATCAGCGCCCCCCCGGAGTTGCCGGGATTAATGGCGGCATCGGTCTGGATGTAGTGTTCAATGGGCGTGAGCCCGAGTTCCGCCCGGCCGATGGCGCTGACAATCCCCTGGGTCACGGTCTGACCGACGCCGAAGGGATTACCGATGGCCAGCGTCACGTCCCCCACCCGCAAGGTTTGTGGGTCGCCGAGCGGGGCGGTGGGGAGGCCGGTGGCCGCAACCTGCAGCAGTGCCAAGTCGGTATCGGAGTCGAGCCCCAGAACCTCCGCCACCAAGGCCCGGCCATCCGCCAGGACCACGCGGATGCTCGCAGCGCCCCTCACCACATGGCGGTTGGTCAGTATCAGCCCATCGGCGGTCAGAATGACCCCCGAGCCCAAAGCCGTCTGACCGCTCTCCCCCTGGGCATACGGCATCGGATAAGGACCGGGGGCCCGGGGATCGGGACTGGGACTGACCGAAGCCTGTATAGAAGCCGGGTGCCCGGCGTAAATGCTCACAATCGCGGGCGCAGAGCGGGCAACCGCAGCGGCGAACGAGCCCCCGTGGAGCGGTGCCTTCCCGGCATCCTGCACCGGCGCCGGCGCCGACTGGCTGGGCGACGGCCCGCTGACCCAGAGGGTCAGCCAAGCGCCGGCCGACCCGGCGGCCAGGGCGGTAGCAAGGAGCTCAATGGGACCGAAACTGCGCATGGCGCTAAGTTACCATGAGCGGATTGCCATCGGCCCCTCAGCCATGGCGCCAAGTCGAGGGAAAGTCCATATTGCGAGCCGTCTTGGACCCGCGGGCGCTTACCCTACAGGTGATGCGCTGGGTGGCTAAAGCCTCTTGTGACTCAGAGTTAAATGCTGAAAGCTGATCGCTGACTGCTCTTTTTAGGGTAATAGACCATGACCACCCCCCAGGCCCTGACCATCTACTGCGACCAGTTGCTCAATGCTGCAGCTGTCACTGACTACGCCCCTAACGGGCTCCAGGTGGAGGGTGAACGGCCGATCCGACGGCTGGTGACCGGTGTCACCGCCAGTGCCTGCCCTGATCGAGGCCGCCCTGGCGCTGGATGCGGATGCCCTGCTGGTCCATCACGGCTGGTTCTGGAAGGGCGAGAACCCCTGCCTGACCGGCCCCAAGGGGCGGCGGGCCCGGGCCCTGATCCGCGGTGGCGCCAGCCTGATCGCCTACCACCTGCCCCTGGATACCCACCCGACCCTCGGCAACAACGCGGCACTCGCCGCCCACCTGGGGATCGCTGATCCTGCGCCAACGGCAATCGGCAACGGCATCGTGTGGGACGGGCGGCTCGCCGCGCCGACCGACCCGGTCGTCTGGGCCGAACAGGTCGCCGCGCGGCTGGGGCGCACCGGCACCCTGGTGGTCGGAGCGGAACGTCCGATCCAGCGTCTGGCCTGGTGTACTGGCGGCGGCCAGGGTTACCTGGAGGCCGCTGCGGCGCTCGGGGTCGACGCCTTCCTGAGCGGCGAGATCTCCGAGCAGACCACGCACTGCCGCCCGGGAACTTGGGATCTGCTTCCTTGCCGCCGGTCACCATGCCACCGAGCGTTATGGCATCCAGGCCCTGGGCCGGCACCTGGCAGAGCAGTTCGGACTCGACCACCGCTACGTCGAGATTGACAATCCTGCTTGACACTTGGCACTGTCAACGGGACCTTAAGCGTTCCCGCTCCGATGCCGCCGGGCATTGTCGGCACCCCTGATTCAAGGACGACAATGCCGACGATTTCGCTTGGTTAATAAGGTGTTCGCCTTGACCGCGCGCCCGCGAATCAAGGAGAATGCCCGGTCGGTTTTGCAGAGAATCAGCATATTCTTATCTTCCCTTTCCATCACACGCGCGATGCCGGCTTAACGGGAGTCGGCAAAACCTGTCTCACCCGGGGGTTAGTTCGGAAATGAGCGCACCAGGCGTAAATCAAGAGCAGGCGACGGTTACTCGTCGCCGCGACCAGCACCGTCGGCGCCATCGGTGCCGGCTTTGTGGCCGTTCCATTCATCTCGTCCATGAATCCGAGCGCCAAGGCCCGTGCCGCCGGCGCGCCGGTGGAAGCGGACATCAGCAAGCTGGAACCTGGCGCCCTGTTGCGCGTCAAATGGCGCGGCAAACCGATCTGGATCGTCAAGCGCACCCCGGAGATGCTCGCCGCCCTGCCGACCCTGGACTCGCAACTGACGGATCCGAACCTCGGCGGTGCCACAGCAGCCGGATTACTGCAAGAATCCCACCCGCTCCATCAAGCCAGACATTTGGGTGGCGATCGGCATCTGCACCCACCTGGGCTGCTCACCAGCCTTCCGTCCGGAAGTGGCGCCGGATGACCTGGGCGCGGGCTGGAAGGGTGGATTTTTCTGCCCGTGTCACGGGTCCCGGTTTGACCTGGCGGGTCGGGTCTTCAAGGGTGTACCCGCGCCCACCAACCTGGTGATCCCGGCCCACATGTTCCTCAATGACACCACGATCCTGGTGGGTCAGGACCAAGGAGCCGCCTAAATGAGCGAAGAACAGACAAGCACGACCGGCTTCATGGGCTGGCTGGACCAGCGATTCCCGGCCACCAAGGTCTGGAACGAGCACCTGGCCCAATACTACGCACCGAAGAACTTCAATTTCTGGTACTTTTTCGGGTCCCTGGCGATTCTGGTCCTGGTCATTCAGATCCTGACCGGGTTGTGGCTGGCCATGAGCTACAAGCCCTCGGCGGCCGAGGCCTACGCCTCCGTCGAATACATCATGCGCGACGTTGAGTGGGGCTGGCTGATCCGGTACCTGCACTCCACTGGCGCCTCCGCCTTCTTCATTGTCGTGTACTTGCACATGTTCCGCGCCCTGCTCTACGGTTCTTACCGCAAGCCGCGGGAACTGCTGTGGATCATCGGCGTGATTGTGTATCTGGCCATGATGGCGACAGCCTTTTTTGGCTATCTGCTGCCCTGGGGCCAGATGTCCTACTGGGGTGCACAGGTCATCGTGAACCTGTTCGCGGCGGTACCGAATATCGGTCCGGACCTCTCCACCTGGGTGCGTGGTGACTACGTCATCTCTGACGTGACGCTCAACCGGTTTTACGCCTTCCACTTCGTGGTGCCCTTCATCCTGGCGGCCCTGGTCTTCGTCCACATCGTGGCCCTGCACAAGGTCGGCTCCAACAATCCGGATGGGGTCGAAATCAAATACGGGCCCAAGGGTAACCGCTGGAGCCCGGATGCCCCCGCCGACGGTATCCCCTTCCACCCCTATTACACCGTGAAGGACATCGTCGGAACCGTCGTCTTTCTGGCGATCTTCAGTGCCATTGTCTTCTTCGCCCCGGCCTTCGGCGGTCTGTTCCTGGAAGCACCGAATTTCCAGCCGGCCAACCCGATGGTGACCCCGGTGCACATTGCCCCGGTCTGGTACTTCACCCCCTTCTACGCGATGCTGCGTGCCGTACCGCCCATGTGGGACTCCCAGTTCCCGGGCGTGGTGGTGATGTTTGCGGCGATCCTGATCATGTTCATTCTGCCCTGGCTGGATCGCAGCCCGGTCAAATCGATGCGTTATAAGGGCCGGCTCTCCAAGATCGCGCTCGCCATCTTCGCGGTGTCGTTTGTGGCGCTGGGCTATCTGGGCCTGATACCCGCCAGCCCCATCTCAACGCTGATGTCGCAGATCTTTACCGCCCTGTATTTCGCGTTCTTCCTGCTGATGCCGATCTACAGCAAGTTGGACCAGGTCAAGCCGGTTCCGGAGAGGGTCACCGCATGAAAAAGCTGTTAGCCGCCTTCGCCCTGTCGCTGGTACCCACGCTTGGGTTCGCCAGCACGGAGCAAACCCTGGAGCAGGCGAATATCGACCTGCGCGACCAGGCCTCCCTGCAGAACGGGGCCAAGTATTTCACGAGCTACTGCATGGGGTGTCATTCCCTCAAGTACATGCGCTACAACCGCATGGCCGCAGACATCGGAATCGACGACGCCACCCTGCGCAGCAAGGTTCTGGTCGGTGACGCCAAGCCTGGCGACCCCATGACCAACTCCATGCGCCCGGAGGACGCCGAGAAGTGGTTCGGGGTCGCGTCGCCGGACCTGACCCTGGTCACGCGGTGGCGCAGCCCGGACTGGGTCTACACCTATCTCAAAAGCTTCTACACGGACCCGACGCGTCCCTGGGGAGTGAACAATTTGGTGTTTCCCGCCGTGGGCATGCCACACGTGCTGGCCGGACTCCAGGGTGTTCAGGAGCCGGTTATGGCTGAGCACCACGCGGGCGCCCCAGTCGTAGAGGGCGTCAAGCTGGTCCAGGCGGGCAGCCTTAGCCCTCAGGAATATGACGTCGTGGTGCGGGATATCACCAACTTCCTGACCTATGTCGGTGAGCCGATGCAACTGGAGCGCAAGCGCCTGGGCGTCTATGTGCTGATGTTCCTCGGCATCTTCTTCGTCGTTGCCTATCTGATGAAGAAAGAGTTCTGGAAGGACGTCCACTGAAGCAGACCCGCCCGGCCCCCGCTCTCCGGGGGCCGGGCGTCTCTCACGCCGCCTCCCACGCCGGCCATTAATCCGGCCTTCCCACTTGGCGGCCACAAGGCCGACGGCGATCGCCAGCAGTCAATCGCCAGGCCGTCGCCGCGCATTTCGCCAGTCGCCTCGATACCGCGCAAAAAGCCCCATCGGGACTGGTCCCGACACGGTATACTCCGGACGCTGCGGCGCGTGCATTCCCCCTTCTCTTACCCCTGTCAGGTGCACCCCTGACCCCGGCCTCCCCCGAGGCAAGCCACCCGCCGACACCAGGACGCGCGGCCCGGAAGGGTCTGCGCTTAGACTTCTTCGGTCGCTGCCGGGCTCAGCCTTGGCGCTGAAAGAGGGAACGCCGACAGTGGCCGTAAGCCGACGAGCTGTGATGACCCTATTTTCTGATCCCCTGTGTCCATACTGCCATCGGGTCCGGATGGTTCTTGCCGAGAAAGGGATTGCGGTGGACGTGGTGGATGTGGACGCCAAGAATCTCTCCGCCGAGGTCTTGGAATTCAATCCCTACGGCACCGTGCCGACCCTGGTCGATCGGGACCTGCGCCTGTACGAGTCGCGCATCATCATGGAGTATCTGGACGAGCGCTTCCCCCACCCGCCGCTCCTCCCGGTCGACCCCGTCTCGCGCGCCAATGCGCGGCTCTTCATGTACCGCATCAATAATGATTGGTACGCCATGATGGACCGCTACTTCAAGGGCAGCGCGCAAGAACAGGCCACCGCCCGTAAGGAGTTACGCGATAGCCTGGTCACCACGGCACCGATTTTTGCCGCCCACCCATTTTTCATGAGTGACGAGTTCTCCCTGGTGGATTGCTGTGTCGCCCCACTGCTGTGGCGCCTGCCCGCCATGGGGATCGAACTGCCGGACCAGGCCAAAGCGGTCCGTAACTACATGACCCGGATCTTTGCCTGGGAGGCCTTCCGCTCCAGTCTCACCGAGGCCGAACGGGAACTGGTCGCAGATTTGTGAGCAGCCAAGACGCTATCAGCGGTCAGCCGTCACCCGTGAGCGGCGTTAGAACCGCGCCGTGCAAACGCCCCAGGATACCCCTCTGACACCGGATGGGTTAACCTGACCTCCTGCCAAGACACCGCATTCAAACTCAAAGCTCAGCGCTGACGGCGGATCGCCGACAGCGCTTTCCCGGGCATCCTGGCCCCGGAGTTGCGCATGAACACCCAAGATCATCCCATGACCTCCACCAAGCCCTACCTGGTGCGGGCCATCTACGAGTGGATTCTGGACAACCAGATGACCCCGCACCTCCTGGTGGATGCCAGTTACCCGGGCACGCGGGTACCCGCGGAGTTTGTGGAAGACGGCCAGATCGTCCTCAACATTGCCCCCAGCGCCGTTCAAGGGCTGGTGATGGATAACGAGTGGGTCCAATTCAACGCCCGCTTCGGCGGGGTGGCCCGTAACCTGGAGATCCCGAGCGAGGCAGTCCTCGGCATCTTCAGCCGCGAGAACCATCAGGGGATGGTCTTCCCCCCGGCCGAGCAGCCCGCGCCCCAAGCCCCCGCGACCACCCCAGCAAGACCCGAACCCCCCCGCCCCGTGGGGCGCACGCCACCCAAGGGCAACGAACCCAAGCCGGGCAAGGGCAAGAGCCGCGGCGGACCCACCCTCAAGGTCGTCAAATAGCAGCAGCCGGGGGTTAAGGCGGGCTAGCTGCTTGCTGTCTTGACCTTTGGCTGTTGTTTCCAGAGAACGACCTGCCCTCCGGAATCAGGCATCATCCGCCGCCTCCGGCAGTCCAAAACTCAGGTCTTCCAGGTCCGTCCCACGCATCACCAGGTAGCCGCTGCGGCGGCCCAACCCCTCCTCACTGAAATCGAACCGGTAGACCCGACGCAGGCGCACCCCCTGAGCGCCCCAGTACAGCCCCAAACGGCGCAGCACGACGGCCTGATCCAGGAACTGGAGGTCGCGCCGCTCGCAAGCGGCACGGCAGACACCCAAAGCGATCTCCCGCGCCCGCAGGCTATCGAGCCAAAACCAGCCGAGCAGCAGTAGGAAGAAGATCGCGAAAAGATTGGTCATCAGAAGGTTCCGGGGCAGCGGGTCAAGGCGCTGCCTGACCCAGTGGACAGCACCGCAATCATAGCCCGGAACCGGCCTGACTCCCGCGCGCTTAACCCGCTCAGTTCCCCACGGACTGAATCTGGACCTTGGACCCCACATCCAACACCAGGCGGGCCGAAAACTGGCCGCCCTGATCGTCCCGAAACCCCTTGATGACCCGCGTTCGCCCGTCCCGGATCAGGGCCGCGATCTGCAGGTCAGTCAAGGGCTTGCCCGCCAACTCCCGCAGGATCGCGAAGTCGCAGCCGGCCCGATAACGGTTGCAGCCGAAACCCCGATGACCCTGGATGATCCGACCCTGGCCGCACTTGGGACAAGGCAGCCCGACCGGGGCCGGCTCCCGGGACGCGGGCTGCGCTGCCGGTTCATCACTCCCTGCGGATGACGACTCCCGCGGCGACTCCGATGGCCCTCGGTCTCCACTCCCCGAGGACCCCGGCTCACCAAAGTCGAAGGCCACCTTGCCGTCCTCCCCCAGCCGCAGCACCGCACTGAAGGACTTGCCCGCCTTCGATTGGAAACCTTCCAGGGGACCGACCCGCCCAACCGACAGCAGCTGTCGGACCTGCGCCTTGGTCAACTTGAGCCCCGCCATGGTCTTCCAGACCGTGAAGCCGCAGCCCTCCCGATAACGGCTGCACCCGAAGGCCCGGGCCGTCTCCAGGATCTCACCGTGCTTGCAGACTGGACAGCCCCCCAGCCCCGCGGCCCGCGGCGCCGCACCCTTGCGGCCGCCCCGGGTCGCCGCCCCTGGCCTGCCGATCTGGGCCTTGGCCGCCTGCTCCGGCGTGAAGGCCGGTCCTTGCCAGACCTTGGGGACCAGGTCCCGCACCAGGTCCAGGATGCCCTGATAGAACTGGTCCACGGGCCGGGCGCCCTCCTCCACCTCCCGCAGTTGTTGTTCCCAGCCGGCGGTGAGTTCCGGGCTCTTGAGCGGTAACGCGACCCGCTCGATCAGGACCCTTCCCTTCTCAGTGGCCCGCAATTGCTTGCGGTTGCGCTCCACATAGCCGGTGCGGATGAGCTTTTCGATGGTCTCGGCCCGGGTCGCCGGGGTACCCAGTCCGCTGGCCTTCATGGCCCGGGCCAGGTCCCGATCCTCGATGGTGCGCCCGGCGTTCTTCATGGCGGCCAGCAGGCTCGCATCCGAGTAAGGCCGGGGTGGGCTGGTCTCGCCTTCCCGCACCTCCAGGCGGTCCAGATGCACGGTTTGCCCAACCACCAGGGGCGGCAGGGTCTGGTCATCCTGGGCCGCCGGCACCCCTGGGGAGTCCGGCGCAGACCCCGGCGGGGCCTCTGGTATCGACGCGGGCGCCGACGCGCCCGGCGAGGGCATCGCCCCCCGCCCCTCCGCCACCGTCCAGCCCGGGTCCATGAGCCGGGAACCCCGGGCCACGAAGTCCGCCCCGCCCAAATCCAGCAGGACCCGGGTCTCCTCCACCACCTGATCCGGCAGAAACACACAGACGAAGCGGGTCTGCACCAGATCATAGACCCGCCGCAAGGGGCCGCTCAGACCCGCCGGTACCGCCCGCCCGGTGGGCAGGATGGCGTGGTGATCCGTGAGCTTGGTCTTGTCCACATAGGCCCGGCCCAGACGGTGACCGGCCTCCCACCGGGCCAGGGCCGCCGGAGCCTGAGGGTGGTCCAGCCCTTTCAGGATGCCCGGCAACTGCTCGACCAGGTCCTCCCCGATATGCCGGCTCTCGGTGCGGGGATAGGAGATCAACTTGTGGGTCTCATAGAGGGTCTGGGCCAGCTCCAGGACCTGGGCCGCGGTGATACCGAAGCGCCGGTTGGCGTCCCGCTGGAGCGTGGTCAGGTCATAGAGGGGTGGCGGCCGATTGTGCTGGACCTGCTGCTCCAGCTCCCGCACCGTCCCGGTCCGGTGGGGACTCAGCGCCTGCTCGATCTCCTGGTGCAGGCGCTCGGCCTCCACCTTCGTGTCGATCCGGGTCTCGCCGTCCTTTGTGTAGCGGGCGAAAAAGCCCTCCGCCAGGTGCGCGACCAGTTCATAGAACAGCGTCTTGGTAAATCCCGCGATCTCCGCATCCCGGGCGCAAATCATGGCCAGGGTCGGGGTCTGGACCCGCCCAATGGTGCAGAGCACCCGGTTGTGCACCGTATAGGCCCGGGTCAGATTCATGCCGATCAGCCAATCGGCCTGGGCTCGCGCGCGGGCGGCCTGGGCCAGGTGATCGTAGGCGCTGCCGGGCTTGAGGGCGTGGAAACCGGCGCGGATGGCCTCGTCGGTGAGACTCGACACCCACAGGCGGTCAAAGGGCTTGCGGCAGCGGGCCTGCTCATAGATGAGCCGGAAGATGTGCTCCCCCTCCCGCCCGGCGTCCGTGGCGCAGACCAGGCGCTCATGGGCGGGATCCGTGATCAACCCCTTGACCACCTGGAACTGCTCCGCCGTCTTGGGCGAGAGCTTCAGCCGCCACTGATCCGGGATCATGGGCAGTTGGCCAGCGGACCAGCGGCCCTTCCAGGGCGGGCCATAGTCGTCCGGCTCCGCCAGGTGGACCAGGTGCCCCAGGGCCCAGGTCACACAGTAGCCATTTCCCGTCAGATAGCCCTGGGCCTTACGGTCTGCCCCCAGGACCCGGGCGATATCCCGGGCCACGCTGGGCTTCTCGGCGACGACAACGATGGCCATGCCTCAATGGGGCGAGGCGAATTTTAGCCCGACGATGCCGAGGATGATCAGTCCGACGAAAAAGAACCGGGCCAGGGTCGCCGGCTCGGCGAAGAGGAAGATCCCAAGCACAAAGGTGCCGGCCGCCCCAATCCCCGTCCAGACCGCATAGGCGGTCCCCATGGGAACCGTCCGTTGAGCGACGAGCAGCAAGGCGCCGCTTGCCACCATACACACGGCGGCGAACCCGATCCAACCCCAACGCAACCCGGACGCGGTCAGCCCGTACTTGAGACCCACGGGCCAGCCCCATTCACAGACACCCGCCAACACCAGATAGGCCCAAGCCACGCCGCGTCCCCCACAGATTCAAAGCTGGCTCTATACACCCCGTGGGGGGCCGCGTCCATCCACCCGCGGCCGGGGGGTGTGATCAAGACTGCTGTAGCCTGGTAGCGTCAGACAGCGGCAAGATGGGCATCGCTCCCGCTCTGCTCATTCTCCGCACGTTGCCGACCACATCACTGTTGATCGCACCCGCGGCCGGGATGACGCGACGGATTCCCAGCCGTGTTTCCCGGCGCAAAAACCCCTCAGTCCCGACGCCCCGTCACTCCGCACCCCGTGGATTCGGATTGCCGGCCGGCCGCGAATCGCCGATCATCTCGCCATGGTGCGACAGAACATCAACAAGGCCCGCCGCTGGAGTCGCCATGCGCCGATTCATCCGACATAAGACGGATTGCCCGGTCGACGTGCGATTGAGCGAGGTGGTCCCGCCGGGCCGCGAATATCTGCGCAATATCAGTCGCGGCGGCCTGTGCTTCCGATCGACGGTGGCGCTTGACGCCGGTACCACCATCCACATCGAGATCCCCGTCGTCGATCCCGTGTTCGAGACGGACGGAGTCGTCGCCTGGTGCCTGCCCGCGACGGAGGGGTTCGAGGTCGGGGTCCGCTTCGCCGGACAGGACCCGCACAAGCACCACATCGTGGAGCAGGTGTGCCAGATCGAAAACTACAAGCGGGAGATCTGGGTCCGTGACGGCCGCCGCCTCAACGGTGAGGAGGCCGCCCTGGAGTGGCTCCGCCGGCATCGGGGGGAGTTACTCATATAGGCTCAAATGAGCTTCAGTGAGGTACAAACCGCATCCCGCGCGACTGCCATTGCCGGCGATGCGGTACTTTCGTCACCGCATCCACCCGCCCTCCTCGAACCCCGCGTCTCAGTGCCCATCGTCCCCCGCCCCATGGTCCCGATGGCTGGCGAAGGCGATGCGGTCCAACACCCCCATCATCACCGCCGAGACCACGAAGGTCAGGTGGATGATCACATACCACATCAGTTTATCGTTGGGGACCTGGGGGACATTGACGAACGCCTGCAAGAGATGGATCGACGAGATCGCGACGATCGAGGCGGCCACCTTGAGCTTGAGGGTGCCAGTGTCGAGTTTCCCCAGCCACCCCAGCTTGTCCTCGCCCGGGCTGAGATCCAGGCGCGAGACAAAGTTCTCGTAGCCCGAAAACATCACCATCACCACCAGGCCCGCCACCAGAGCCAGGTCGACCATGGCCAGGACCACCAGAATCATGTCCGACTCCGCGATCTCCAGGATGTGGCTCATCAGGTGCCAAAGCTCCTGGAAAAACTTGACCCCCAACGCGAGCAGGGTGAGCGAGAGACCCAGATAGATCGGGGCCAGCAGCCAGCGACTCGCATACAACGCGCGTTCGACCAGACGTTCCACCACAGCAATTCTCCAAGGGGGCCAGGAAGGAGCCCGGGGGCGCTAGTGTCGGGCGTGCCGCCCAGGCCGTCAACGCGCACCGGAATCGCATCCGGTTGCGTAAGGTCAGTGAAACGTCGCCCAAAGGATTGCATGATCCGCGGCGAAACCCGGGCTGCTGTATCTGAAATAAAAAACCGGGTCGCGCGTCCCGTAACCCCAGAGGACAACCCCATGCGTGCCCTGCTCGGCGCCTTGCTCGCCCTGATATCGCTAACCCTCGCCATCCCGGCTGCCCAGGCCCGGGATAACTGGCCAACCCCGCCGGTGGTGGTCGACAAGGCACCCCAGGTCTCCGGTCCCCTCACCGGCGGCACCGCTGACCACACCAAGTTCGAGGAACTGAAAGGCCCCTTCGCGTCCGGGCCCGAGGTCACCAAGGCCTGCCTGCGCTGCCACACCGAGTCCGGCCAGCATTTCATGAAGAACGTCCACTGGACCTGGTCCTACAAGGACCCGGAGACCGGCCAGCAACTCGGCAAGAAGTACCTGATCAACAACTTCTGCACCAACGCCCGGGGCAACGAGGGCATGTGCGCCCAATGCCACGCGGGCTACGGTTGGAAGGACGAGACCTTCGACTTCACCAACGAACAGAATATCGACTGCCTGGTCTGCCACGACCAGACCGGCACCTATTACAAGACCCCCAACAGCGGCGGCAACAAGGCCTGCGCCGTGATGTTCGAAGGCAAACCCGTCATCGATCTGAGCGCGGTCGCCCAGGGCGTGGGCCTACCGGAGCGCGCCAACTGTGGCGCCTGCCACTTCAACGGCGGCGGCGGTGACAACGTCAAACACGGCGACCTGTCCTCCGCCCTCAAGAGCCCGCCCCGGGAACTGGACGTGCATATGTCCCCCAAGGGCCAGAACTTCGCCTGCACCGCCTGCCATGTCACCAAAGACCATGTCTGGGCCGGCAGCCGCTATGACGTCGTCGCCAAGGACGAGACCCAGGCCCTCCCCGGCCAGCGCCGCGACGTGGCCACCTGCGAGTCCTGCCACGGTCTGGAACCCCATGCCTCGGGCTCCGTCAAGCACCGCAAGCTCAACCACCACGTCGCTTCCGTTGCCTGCCAGACCTGCCACATCCCCGAGTTTGCCCGCGGCGGCGTCGCCACCGTGGTGGACTGGGACTGGCGCACCGCCGGCAAGACCAAAAAGGGTGAGGGCTTCCACGAGCACGGCTACACCCAGGGCAATGGCGAGGAGCGCTACACCTATAAGTCCATCAAGGGCAATTTCACCTACGCCGAAAACGTGGTCCCCGAATACGGCTGGTTCGACGGCCAGATGCGCTACACCACCATCGACACCAAGTTCGACATGAATCAGCAGCCCATCCCCATCAACGCCTATGAGGGCTCACGGGACGACGGCCGCTCCCGCATCTGGCCCTTCAAGCGCATGCACACCTGGCAGCCCTTCGACACCGGCAACGGCACCCTGGTCTACACCCACCTGTGGGGCGACGACACGGATGCCTACTGGGGCAACTACGACATGGGCAAGGCCATCGCCCACGGCATGAAACAATTCGGACTCCCCTACTCCGGCCAATACGGCTTCCTGGAGACCGTCTCCTACTGGCCCATCACCCACATGGTCGCACCCAAAGAGAATGCCCTGGCCTGTCGCGACTGCCACGTCGAAGAGGGCCGCCTGGAGACCGTGAAGGGCATGTACCTACCGGGGCGGGACCGCAACTTCTGGGTGGATATAGCCGGTCTCTTCCTGGTCGCCGGTATCCTGGGCGGGATCCTCACCCATAGCGTGATCCGCGGCCTGTCCAGGAACAAGAACACCACCGGAGGAACCCACTCATGAGTATCCGTCAAGTCCTGATCTATTCGATCTTCGAGCGCTTCTGGCACTGGACCCAGATGGCGCTGATCGTCACCATGCTGATCACCGGTTTCGCCATTCACGGCGTGCATGAGTGGATTGACTTCGACGTCGCCGTCACCCTGCACACCCTGGCCGCCCTGGCGCTCCTGGCCCTGTGGATCCTCGCCACCTTCTGGCTCTTCACCACCGGCAACTGGAAGCACTACATACCCACCGCCGCCGGGCTCGGGCAGGTGGTGCGCTTCTACTCCTTTGGGATCTTCAAGGGCGAACGCCATCCCTACCGCAAGGCCTTCTGGCGCAAACACAACCCCCTGCAGGCCATCGCCTACCTGGCGCTCAAGATCGTTCTCTTCCCACTCATCTGGGCCTCCGGGATCGCCTATCTCTTCTACTTCGCCTGGGGCGACAGCCCCAACGCCACCGCCTGGCTGCAGTGGGTCGCCCAGATCCACACCGCCACCGCCTACGCCATCCTCGCCTTCGTCATCACGCATGTGTACATGCTCACCGTCGGTCACTCCTTCCGCGAGCACGTCACCCCCATGCTCACCGGCTTCGACGAGGTCGAACTGAGCCCCGAGGAAGAGGCCTACCTGGTCAAGGACGAACCCCGCCACATCCGCTGACCCCACGCGGCGCCCTTCGGGGCGCCGCCGCCGGGAACACCACCAGGAGCTCGCACCCCGGTGCGGCGATTCCTCGGACACATCCCTGTCGCGAATCCAGTTCGCATCCGCCCAAAGACTGGGCACCTCCCGTCAACTTTTTTTTCCTGTTCCCAAACCGCGGACTCACGTTTTGAGTCACCACCCGGCTATCCTTGCCCTCGAGCACCATTGGTAGTCTGCCAATGTCCCTATCGAAGCCACGGGAGGCCAAGTGAACGAAGCCCGCGAAGCCCCCATCGCCCACGCCATGCAAGCTGCCGACGGCGTCTGGCGCCTGCATGGACTGGACGACCACCTGCGAGCCGTCGCCGCATTGGCCAGGGCCTTCGCCAAGCCATTCGGCGCCGAGGCCTGGGCGGACTTGGCGGGACGCTGGCACGACCTTGGCAAATATCGTCCGCCCTTCCAGCGCTACATCCGCACTGCAACCGGCCTCGACCCCCAGGGCGCTCACCTTGAGGGCGGCCCGGACCGGGTCACCCATTCCACCGCCGGTGCCCACTGGGCGCAGCAACAACTGGGTACCGCCGGGCGCGTACTTGCCTACCTGATCGCCGGGCATCATGCCGGCCTCCACGACTGGATCGATGGTCTGGAGTACCGCTTGTCCCAGGACGAAGGAGTCCGGGAGTTGGCCGAGAGTCTCGGTGCCGGGCCGCCCTCAACGCTTCTGGACCGGGGCGGATTCACCCCGGACCTACGCAGCATTCCGGGCGGCGCACCCGGATTCGCTCTGTGGGTGCGGATGCTGTTCTCCTGCCTGGTGGACGCGGACTTTCTGGACACCGAGTCCTTCATGGACCCCGCCAAATTCGGTCGGCGCGGGGATTGGCCGGGACTGTCCAGCCTGCGTGAACGCTTCGCCGCCCACATGGCCGAACTGGACCGCACCGCCGCCCCGACCCCGGTCAATGCACTGCGCCGCCAGGTCCGGTCTGATTGCCTGACCGCCGCCGCCCTGGCGCCGGGGCTCTTTTCGCTCACGGTCCCGACCGGGGGCGGCAAGACCCTGTCCAGCATGGCCTTCGCCCTGGAGCACGCCCAGCGGCACGGCAAGCGCCGGATCATCTACGTGATCCCCTACACCAGCATCATCGAGCAGACCGCCGACGTGCTTCCGCGGATCTTCGGGGACGCCGTGATCGAGCATCACAGCAACGCCGAGACCGACCCCGAGACGCGACCGCCCGCGGCCGGCTCGCCTGCGAGAACTGGGACGCCCCCATCGTCGTCACCACCAGCGTCCAGTGCTTCGAGTCCTTGTTCGCCGCGCCGCACCTCGCGCTGCCGCAAGCTGCACAATCTGGTGGGCAGCGTCATCGTCCTGGACGAGGCCCAACTCCTGCCGCCGGACTTCCTGCAAGCCATCCTGGACCTGCTGAACCTCCTGACCCGCCACTATGGCGTCACCGTCGTCCTCTCCACCGCCACCCAGCCAGCCCTGGCCAGCCGCGACTACTTCGACCCGAGCAAGCAGGTCCGCGGCCTGGACCCGGTTCGCGAGATCATCCCCGACCCCGATGACCTCTACCGTCGGCTCAAGCGGGTGACGGTGCGGCTGCCCGCCGACTGGCACACCCCGACCACCTGGGAGGACCTGGCCGCGCGCCTGACCGCACACGCCGGCGTGCTTGCCATCGTCAACACCCGCCGTCACGCCCGCGACCTGTACCGGCTCATGCCGCGCCGGCACCCTGCACCTGTCCGCCCTGCTGTGCGGCGCCCACCGCTCGGACCTGATCGCCCGCATCAAGTCCCAGCTGGCCGCCGGCATCCCCACCCGGGTCATCAGCACCCAACTCGTGGAGGCCGGGGTCGATCTCGACTTTCCGGCGGTCTACCGCGCCCTGGCTGGGCTCGACTCCATCGCCCAGGCCGCGGGGCGCTGTAACCGCGAGGGGCTGGCCGAGACCGGCGAGGTCGTCGTCTTCGTCCCGCCCGACCGCGCCCCGCCCGGACACCTGCGCAAGGCCGAGGACGCCTGCCGTGCCGTCCTGCACGGCCACGTTGGCGAACCCCTGGACCGCACCCTGTTCGCCGCCTACTTCGAGCGCCTCTACTACGCCTGCGACCTGGACGCGCAGCAGATTTGCGCTGCACTCAAGGTCGAGGGCCAGACGCTCGCGGTCAGGTTCCGCACCGCCGCCGACCGTTTTCGCCTCATCGACGATGCCGACAGCGCCGCCGTCATCGTCCGCTACCGCGGCCCGGACGGGACCGACGACACCTGCGACGGTCTGCTCGGCCGGTTGCGCAAGGACGGCACCGAGCGTTGGCTGATGCGCAAGCTCCAGCGTTACACCGTCAACATCCATCGGCGCGACGCCCTGCGCCTGCTCGGTCAGGGCGATATCGAGGAGGTCATCCCCGGGCTCTTCGCCCAGACCAGCGACATCCTCTATCACCCGGAACTGGGTCTGTTGACGGATGGCGCCGAGCCCGGCGCCGTCTTGATGGTCTGACCCCAGGATTGGGACTAACATGACCACTTCCACTGGTCATCAAGGAGCCCATCATGGATATCACCGCTACCGAGTTCAAAGCCAAGTGTCTGAAACTGATCGACGATCTCGCCAGGACCCATGAGCCCCTGGTCATCACCAAGCGCGGCAAGCCGGTCGCCCGGCTGATGCCGATCGAAGACCAGACCGGGGATCGCGGGTTCGGTTACATGCAGGGCACGGTCAAGCTCCAAGGCGACATCCTCGCCCCCCAACCCGCTGCCTGGTCCGCCGAAAGCGGCGATGAGGCACCGCTCTACGCCGATCTGCCGCCCCGGCGCCAGACCCCATGAACGGCCTGCTACTCGATACCCATGTCTGGCTCTGGTACGCGGAGGGGGTCCCTGATCGATTGAGCCCGGACACGCTAGCGGCGATCGAACAGGCCCGGCGGCAGCGGCGGCTGCACATCAGTGCGATCAGCGTCTGGGAAATCGGGCTGCTGGTCGCCAAAGGGCGCATCGGCCTGTCCGCCCCGCTGCGCGACTGGATGAGCCGCGCCCTCGCCCTGCCCGGTCTGCGCCTGCGGCCACTCGACGCGGATACCGCACTGGAGAGCACCCAACTCCCCGGCGAGTTGCACGGCGATCCCGCCGACCGCTTCCTGATCGCCACCGCCCGGCTTGGCGGCTTCGACCTGATCACCGCAGACCAGCAGATCCTCACCTACGCCGACGCCGGTCATGTGCGGGTCCGGTCCGCCTCGTAGCCACGTAGGATGGGCAAAGGCGCCGCCGCGAACCCGGCCGACTCGCACCGCGCCCGCCGCGCCGTGCCCATCGACACCGCCGCCGGCATCGATGGGCACGCCCGCCCAACGCCGTTACCAGGCCCGACCACCGTGCGCGGGCTTTGCCCATCCTACGAACTGCCATTGATCGACGAGGGAGAGGACACCCATGAAACTCTACTGTCTTGAGGTCACAGGCGACTTCGCCTGCTTCACCCGCCCGGAGATGAAGGTGGAGCGGGTCAGCTATGACCTGATCACCCCCTCCGCCGCCCGCGCGGTCTTCGAGTCCATCCTGTGGAAGCCCGCCATCCGCTGGCACCTCCGCACCATCGAGGTCCTGCGCCCCATCCGCTGGATCAGCCTCCGCCGCAATGAGGTCGGCGGTGTCGTCTCCACCCGCAACGTCGACGACCGCGATGCGCACCGGCAGCGGCGACCTGGGGCTCTCGATCGAGGACGACCGCCAGCACGGCCGGGCTCTTCCTGCGGGACGTCGGCCTACCGGCTGCACGCCGACTTGGAGTTCCGGCGCGACGCCGACCCGCAGGCGAGCCCACTCAAGTACCAGGAGATGTTCGAGCGGCGAGCCCAGAAAGGCCAATGCGTCAACCAGCCCTATCTCGGTTGCCGGGAATTCGCCGCCGATTTCCGGCTGATCGCGGCCCCCGATCAGGAACCGCTGCCCATCGACGACAGCCGCGACCTGGGCTTCATGCTCTACGACCTGGACTTCGGCAATCCGGCAGACCCGCAACCGCGATTCTTCCGCGCCGCGATGAACAACGGCGTCGTCCAGGTCCCGGCCTGGGACAGCGCGGAGGTACGGGGATGATCCTGCAAGCACTCCACACTCTTTACGAAAGATATCCAGCAGGCATTCTCCCGCCGGAAGGATATGAAGACGCACCTATCTCATTTATCATCATCGTTGATGTGCAGGGGATTCTGGTAAATCTCGCCGACATTCGAGAAGGCGCTGGAAAGCAAAAGCACGGCACCCTCCGGCGTGTTCCATGTAGTTCGGACCGACCTGGGCAGGGCGCCTGGCAGACCGCTTTCTTGCTTTGGGATCACCCAAGGTACGTCCTAGGGAATCCCCCCGAAGGATACGGAAAAAGAACTCGCGCTCGCCCCGAAGAGACTCGCGTCGTTTATCGGAAGGATTCACCGCAGCTTCCCGCCGCCCGTGTTGGACGAAGGCGTCGCGGCAGTGCTGCGATTCTACGAGAAGAACGGCGTAGAAAAGATTAAGGAGCACCCGGTGTTCCGTGACCTTCTGGAGTCAAACGGCAATGTTGCCTTCCAACTGCATAGCGATCTTGAACTGGTCGCGCAGCGTCCAGCCGTCATTCAGCAAGTATTGCAAGAATTCTCGAACCCCGATGACCCTAAAATCGTCCAATGCCTGGTGTCTGGTCAGAACCTACCATTAGCGCGATTGCACCAGGCAACGCCTGTTCCAGGCTCTCAAGCAACGGCGAAGATTCACTCGTTCAACCTCGACGCATCCAACTCTTATGGAAAGGCACAAGGCGCGAACGCACCCGTCAGTGAAGGTGCAGCTTTCCGCTACACCACGGCGCTGAATTATTTGCTGGGCAATAAGCGCCAATGCATCAGAGTCGCTGATATCGCCACGGTCTTCTGGGCCGAGCGGCCCAACGACCTGGAGACCCTGGCCCCGGACCTCTTCGGCGAGCCGCCCAAAGACGACCCGGACCGTGGGACTGCCGCCCTCAAGGCGCTCTATGCCGCCGTGGCCTCGGGCAAGTTCATGGTCGGCGATGCGGCCGACCGCTTCCACGTCCTGGGCCTCGCCCCCAACGCCGCCCGGATCAGCATCAGGCTCTGGGAGACCGCCCCGGCGCTCGCGCTGGCGACCCGTATCCAGCGCCATTTCGAGGGCCTGCGGATCGCCCACGGACCCCGTGACCCCGAACACCTCTCGCTCTTCCGCCTGCTGGCCGCCTGCGCGGTCCAGGGCAAGGCGGACAATATCCCGCCCAACCTGGGTGGGGACTTCATGCGCACCATCCTTGCTGACCTGCCCTATCCCGCCACGCTGCTAAGTGCCGCGGTCCAGCGCTGCCGTGCCGAGCGGCTTGTCACCTACCCGCGCGCGGCCCTCATCAAGGCGTGGCTCAACCGCGCGGTTCAGTACCAAACCCAGCCCCAACCAGAGAAGGAGTTCCTGCCCGTGCTCGACCTCACCAATCCCAACCCGGCCTACCGGCTGGGCCGCCTGTTCGCCACCCTGGAGAAGATACAGGAAGAGGCGAGCCCCGGACTCAATGCCACCATACGCGACCGCTACTACGGCGCCGCCTCCGGTACCCCAATCGCCGTCTTCGCCGCCCTGCTGCGGCTCAAGAATCATCACATGGGGAAACTCAGCCCCCAGCGCGCGAGGTGGATGGAAAGCCTGATCGGCGAGATCCTGGGCGGACTGACTGACTTTCCGGGAAACCTCGCCTTGCCTGAACAGGGCCGTTTCGCCTTGGGCTATTACCATCAACGCCAAGCGTTCTTTACCAAGGCCGACCCGAAGTCTCACTCCGACTCCGACTCCGACTCCGACTCCGAAAAGGAATGATCGCCATGAGCCTCAATAATCGCTATGACTTCGTGCTGCTGTTCGACGTGACCAACGGCAACCCCAATGGAGACCCAGACGCCGGCAACATGCCCCGCGTCGACGCGGAGACTGGCAACGGTCTGGTCACCGACGTTTGCCTCAAGCGCAAGATCCGAAACTTCGTCTCCTTAGTGAAGCCTCACTCAGACAATGAGTCGGTCAGTAATTTCGGCGAAATTGACTCCGAACAGGCTGGTCATCACATCTTTGTCCGCGAGAGAGGAGTCTTAAATCAAGAGATCGAGAAAGCATACGCAATGAGTGAGGCGGTGAAATCGAGCATGGAGGCTTGGGAGCGCTGGAAAAAGGACAAAAAGAAGGAAACGAAACCACCACGGCATTATGAGGATGTAGCGCGTGATTGGATGTGCTTTAATTTCTTCGATATTCGCGCATTTGGCGCCGTCATGACGACAGGCGACGAGCAGGAATCCGGCGGAGAAGATAGCAAGTTAAAGAAGACCGCCGGTCAGGTGCGTGGCCCGGTGCAACTCACTTTTGCTAAGTCGATCGATCCAATCATCACCCTTGAGCATTCGATTACCAGGATGGCGGTGACGAACGAAAAGGATTTGGAAAAAGAGCGCACCATGGGCCGCAAGCACACCGTCCCCTACGGCCTCTACCGCTCCCACGGCTTCGTCTCCGCCTTCCTCGCCAAACAGACCCAATTCTCGGATGCACCTAACCCTGCTCTGGCAGGCCCTGTGCCAGATGTTCGAGCACGACCGCTCCGCCGCCCGCGGTGAGATGACCACCCGCGGGCTCTATGTGTTCAAACATGACTCCGAATTGGGCAACGCCCCCGCCCACAAGCTGTTTGAGCTAATCCAGGTCGCGCGCAAGACCCGGGCACCCCGGCGCGCGGCATCACCGACTACACGATCAGCGCCCCGCCCGCCGGGCGCCTGGATGCCCATCCCGGCGTCGAACTGCAAATCCTCTGTTGAACAGGAGTAATCCATGACCGACTGGCAAGACCGCATCGTCGTCGACCCCGAGATCCTGGTCGGCAAGCCCATCATCAAGGGTACCCGAATCTCCGTGGACCTCATCATGGATCGACTCGCCGACGGGTGGAGCGAGGCGCAGATCCTCGACAGCTACCCGCACCTCACCCAGCAGGATTTGCAGGCGGTCTTCGCCTTCGTGCGTGATTGCATGAAGGATGAGACCTTTATCATGCGGGCGGCGGCGGAGACCGGTCAGGTGCCGGCGTGAGCCTGGCCCTTCGTGATTGAGGACGTGCTTGAATTGGCTCTGCGCGCCGTCGCAGAGACACCTGACGGGCACCTGGCCGTCATTGGTCGGGAAGGAACACGGATGCGACCGCTGACGCTGCGTACCCGATGCTAGTACTGTGCTCCACCTGAAGTTGCGGGAAAACGACCGCCGTCCTTCCGGCAGGATGCCGGAATCCAGGGCCACGGATGGTACCTCTCGGCGAACATAGACCGGCAAGATCAGACGGAACGCTCTACTAGGATGGCCCGATCGTTCGTTGACCGGGAGCAACTCGAATCCTGCAAGCGGGAGCTGAGTTGAACAGTGACCACCGGCGAGAATCGGCCTGCTAATGTTTTCACTCGGGATGAATACAGCCATCATGTCAGAAGCAGCATCAATCGACCGATCAGACCCGATTCCGCTATCTGCCCTCCAGCATTGGGCCTACTGCCCCAGACAATGCGCCCTGATCCATCAGGAGCAGGCATTCGCCGACAACGTGCATACCGCGCGCGGTCAGGCCGTTCATCACCTGGTGGATCAACCCGGCTATGAACTCAAGGCCGGGGTCAAGGTCGAGCGCGTCCTGCCCCTGTGGTGCGAACGGCTCGGCCTGATCGGCAAGGCGGATCTCGTGGAGATCCAGCCCGACGGCACCCCCTACCCGGTGGAGTTCAAGCACGGACGCAAGCGCGGCGCCGTCCATGACGACATCCAGTTGGCCGCCCAGGCACTGTGTCTGGAGGAGATGCTCGGGCGCCCCGTGACCCACGGCGCCATCTATCACGCCACCAGTCACCGCCGCCGGGAGGTCGCAATCGATGCACCGTTGCGGGAACTGGTCGCGCAGACCGCGGACGCCATCCGTGCCATGCTCGCCTCCGGCCGGCTGCCGCCACCGGTCAACGACGCCCGGTGCCGGGAGTGCTCGCTCAATGAGATTTGTCAGCCGCAGATTGCAGCGCACCTTGCCAGCCACCGCGCCGGACTCAATTCGCTGTTCGACCCGGACGGGGCGGCATGAATCATGAGGCGCAACCAAATCCATCGACACAGGACCAAGCCATGACCGAAATCCATTTCATCGTCGAAGACGCCCCCGAGGGCGGGTATCTCGCCCGCGCCGTCGGCACCGATATTTTCACCGAGGCAGACGATTTTGACGGCCTGCACGCTCAGGTCCGCGATGCCGTGCAATGTCACTTCGACCCGGCCGAAAAGCCGAGCATTATCCGTTTACATATCACCCGAGAAGAGGTCATCGCGGCATGAGGATCCCTCGTGACCCCGGCCCGAACGTTTACGGCGCCGGCAAACTTGCCTGCTGCGGCCACCGAGAACGTTTCGGACCGGGCGGATGCCCCGCCCGGCTCGGTGGTTGGCGCTCACTGAATGGCAGCGGGGTGTAACGCCCCATGGGTAACAGGATTTCAGGGACATGCACAGCATCCAAAACACCCTCTACGTGATGACCCCGCAAGCCTATGCGCACCTGGACAACTCCACGGTGCGCATCGAGGTCGAGCGCGAGACCCGGCTGCGCGTCCCGCTGCATCACATCGGCGCCCTGGTCTGCTTCGGCAACGTCCTGGTCTCGCCGGCCCTGATGCACCGCCTGGCCGAGGAGGGCAAGTCGCTGGTCCTGCTGGACAACTCCGGCCGCTTCAAGGCGCGGCTGGAGGGCCCGGTCTCCGGCAACATCCTGCTGCGTCAGGCCCAGCACCGCGCTGGCGATCGACCCCGAGTTCGCGCTTGACCACCGCCCGCGCCGTGGTCGCCGGCAAGCTGCGCAACAGCCGCTCGGTCCTGTTGCGCGGCGCCCGCGAGGCCGCCGACCCCGCCGAGGCCCAGACCCTGACCCGCGCCGCCGACGCGCTCGCCGCCTCGCTGCGCGCCGTTCCCGGGGCACCGGACCTGGACACCCTGCGCGGCTTCGAGGGCGAGGCCGCCACGCGGCTACTTCGCCGGCCTCAACCTCATCGTCAAACCCCAGGCGCGCGCCGGCTTTACGCCTGGACGGACGCACCAAACGCCCCCCGCGCGACCGCTTCAACGCACTGATCTCCTTTCTCTATTCCATGCTGATGAACGACTGCCGATCCGCCGCCGAGACGGTCGGACTGGACCCCCAGCTCGGCTTCCTGCACGCCGTGCGCCCCGGCCGCGCCGCGCTCGCACTGGACCTGCAGGAGGAATTCCGCTCGGTCCTCGCCGACCGGCTGGCCCTGACCCTGATCAACCGCGGCCAGCTCGGCGCCCGCGACTTCGACGAGCGCGAGGGCGGCGCCGTCATGCTCAACGACCAAGGCCGCCGGGTCGTCGTCACCGCCTGGCAGGAGCGCAAGCAGGAGGAGGTCACCCACCCCCTGCTGGAGACCAAGGTCCCGCTCGGCCTGCTGCCCTTCGTCCAGGCCCGCTTCCTCGCCCGCACCCTGCGCGGCGACATGGACGGCTATCTCCCCTATCTCGCCAAGTGACTCAGCGGACGTGCGCCCATGCTCATCATCGCCACCTACGACGTCTCGACCGAAACGCCCGAAGGCCGCCGCCGACTGCGGCGGGTCGCCAAGGTCTGCGAACGGGTCGGCCAGCGCGTCCAGAAATCGGTCTTCGAGTGCCAGGTCGACCAGATGCAGTACGAAGAACTGGAACGTGCCCTGCTCGCCGAGATCGACCTGGAAGAAGACAATCTCCGCTTCTATCGGCTGACCGAACCGCATGAACTGCGCGTCAAGCAGTACGGCGTCTTCCGCTCCGTGGACTTCGACGGTCCACTCGTCGTCTGACGCGCGAACCCCAAGCGACGGCGAAAACCCCGGCAGGTTCGCGCGACGTCTAACCCTCTGATCTTTAGAAACTTGGAAAACCGCTCCCAGTACCGACACCAATCGAGACTTGCGCACGCGACCAGGTTCGCGCAAGCTCGCCCTACTTCGTCGTGGAATCAAACGGTTGCACGCGCGGAGCATCGCCCGGCCAATTGGCCGGGCGTGGATTGAAACGATCTGCGGCTTGAGCTGGCCACAAAGAGCGTCAGTCGCATCGCCCGGCCAATTGGCCGGGCGTGGATTGAAACAGTCACAGCATATCAACAGCGACCACGCGGCGCCGGAGCATCGCCCGGCCAATTGGCCGGGCGTGGATTGAAACCGGTGTCGCATTCGGCCACAGTCCAGCGTAACGCAGCATCGCCCGGCCAATTGGCCGGGCGTGGATTGAAACGCTGCGCTGGATCGGCGTGGCGCGTCGGCGTACGGCATGCATCGCCCGGCCAATTGGCCGGGCGTGGATTGAAACGATCTCGCGGTCTGCCGTCAGATGCCGGTACACGGCATCGCCCGGCCAATTGGCCGGGCGTGGATTGAAACGCGCTACTTGCTCCAGCACTCGGACCTGTAAACGCGGCATCGCCCGGCCAATTGGCCGGGCGTGGATTGAAACACGGACTCATCCTGGCCACCGGCGCCGCGTGCGGCACGCATCGCCCGGCCAATTGGCCGGGCGTGGATTGAAACCATGAGCAAGGCCGCGTTCGCCCGGGCCGTTGCGGATGCATCGCCCGGCCAATTGGCCGGGCGTGGATTGAAACCAGTACCTGCGGACATCACCAGGTCCGTCGTGCCAGCGCATCGCCCGGCCAATTGGCCGGGCGTGGATTGAAACCTGCGTGGCTGAAGTCGAGCTGTCGGTATCGAAGTCAGCTGCATCGCCCGGCCAATTGGCCGGGCGTGGATTGAAACATCGCCGAGTTGGAGCGGTACGGCGCCTGATCGCGTCAGCATCGCCCGGCCAATTGGCCGGGCGTGGATTGAAACTGCCGGCATCGATGCTGGACGGGTTAGCTGCCCAAAGGCATCGCCCGGCCAATTGGCCGGGCGTGGATTGAAACCCGGCAGATGCGCGTGCCAGCACGCTGTCGCGCTCGCATCGCCCGGCCAATTGGCCGGGCGTGGATTGAAACGTCACTGACCTGGAGGCCTGCAGCGGCCAGCTGCGGCATCGCCCGGCCAATTGGCCGGGCGTGGATTGAAACGACGATGGCGGACGCTGGCCGGCGAGCATGCGACGCGCATCGCCCGGCCAATTGGCCGGGCGTGGATTGAAACCGGCATGCGCGCAATCGACCGCGCGCAGTTGCTCGCGGCATCGCCCGGCCAATTGGCCGGGCGTGGATTGAAACACGGTGCGGGCCTGCGACCGATGTCACCGATCGCGGTGGCATCGCCCGGCCAATTGGCCGGGCGTGGATTGAAACGCGTACGCGCGGCTGTTGGCCGATCACGATGCACCCGCATCGCCCGGCCAATTGGCCGGGCGTGGATTGAAACAGTTCCTGGACACCAGCGCATAACCAGCACGACGCGCGCATCGCCCGGCCAATTGGCCGGGCGTGGATTGAAACGTCGCAGGATGCGCCGATCGCCGGCGAGTCTCGCACGCATCGCCCGGCCAATTGGCCGGGCGTGGATTGAAACGCCGAACGGGCTGCGCATCGGCGGCGAGCAGGCGGCGCATCGCCCGGCCAATTGGCCGGGCGTGGATTGAAACCGGAGTTGATCGGCGCCGGGCACCGCGCCGCGGACGGCATCGCCCGGCCAATTGGCCGGGCGTGGATTGAAACGTACGGCCTGCGCACCGAGACCGATGGCGGATAACGGCATCGCCCGGCCAATTGGCCGGGCGTGGATTGAAACATACTCCAGCCGCGGCTGGCCGCGCAGCCGCACCGCATCGCCCGGCCAATTGGCCGGGCGTGGATTGAAACCCGTTGCGCCACCGTCATAGCGCGGGGGCTGCGCGGGCATCGCCCGGCCAATTGGCCGGGCGTGGATTGAAACGCTGCTGTAGTCGCGGGCCGGGGTGGCGGCGTCCGGGGCATCGCCCGGCCAATTGGCCGGGCGTGGATTGAAACGACAGCTCAACGCGGCCGATCGGGCCGACCCATGGCATCGCCCGGCCAATTGGCCGGGCGTGGATTGAAACACCATGGCGCGCGCTCAAGCGCCGGATCGGCTCGACGCATCGCCCGGCCAATTGGCCGGGCGTGGATTGAAACAGGCCGATGCGCAGTTGTAACCGTGCCATATCAGCAAGGGCATCGCCCGGCCAATTGGCCGGGCGTGGATTGAAACCTGCGGCGCAAGGCGGGTGCAGCGCGCGGACCGTCGGCATCGCCCGGCCAATTGGCCGGGCGTGGATTGAAACCAGGAGCTCGCCGGCGCTGTCGGCGGACGGCATCGTGCATCGCCCGGCCAATTGGCCGGGCGTGGATTGAAACCTAGAGGACCTTCGTGTGCGGACGTGTCCATGACCGGCATCGCCCGGCCAATTGGCCGGGCGTGGATTGAAACGAAGCTGCGCCAGGTCGGCGCGGTCGCGAGCCATGCATCGCCCGGCCAATTGGCCGGGCGTGGATTGAAACGGGTGGAGCGAACGCCATGAGTGAGCCGCAAACGGCATCGCCCGGCCAATTGGCCGGGCGTGGATTGAAACTATGCGGCTGGGTGCGAGCATGCGGCTGCTCAAGGTGCATCGCCCGGCCAATTGGCCGGGCGTGGATTGAAACCGCTCGATTTCTGCCCGCGTCCGCCTTCGCCGTTACCGCATCGCCCGGCCAATTGGCCGGGCGTGGATTGAAACCTGCTCCGGAACGCTGCGAGATAACGGCATCGACGGATCGCATCGCCCGGCCAATTGGCCGGGCGTGGATTGAAACAGTGCCGCCACCATACCGCCGGCCACAGTTGCTCGTCGCATCGCCCGGCCAATTGGCCGGGCGCGGATTGAAACTACCATGCCAGTGCGCGGCCGGCGCCGTAGCGGCGCGCATCGCCCGGCCAATTGGCCGGGCGCGGATTGAAACTACAAGCGGTGAGGTTACCCACGGTACGGGATGCTTGCGCCCCCCCGCATTAACGTTCAAGACGGCCCCGTGGGCTAAGTGAAGTATAGCGCAACGCGGGCGATGGGAAGTGCCGTGGTTTGAGCCCCAGATGATCCGCGGTGCGCAACCCGCGCGGACCCCACTGAGGCAAGCCATGCGCCTTGCGCAAGGCGGTCTTAGACCGCGGCAATGCCATCGTCCCACCAGGGTCGTCCTGGCCTCAAATCGCCTCCTAATCGACCGCCCGCTGTGGCGGGTGCGCTGGTCTAGAATCTCCGCACACTCCACCACTGGTGCCAAACGGCGGGGAGACGGCAGCTAGGGTGCGCCCGTGAGTCCGGCGCGCGTCGGACCGCTCTGTCTATTGGAGATACCCCGATGCCAGACCCCCAGGCCCAAACCGGCGATGCGGCGCAGCCGCCGACGCCCGCGACCCCGCCCCCGGAGACGATCCGCGCCCAGGCGGCTGCGGAATTCGCCGCGGCGCTGAAGACCGCGACCGGGCATGATTCCATTGATGCCCTGCAGGCGACCCAGGCCAAGTCCGGCATCGCCCGGCCAATTGGCCGGGCGTGGATTGAAACACCGAGGCGGTGGCCCATTTCCGGTCTCTGGAGTACGGCGGCACACGGCGCCAGGCCGAGCATGCCCTGGGGGCGATGCGCCAGGCGGTGGCGGACGGGCGGCCGGACCTGCTGGAGCGGCATCTGCAATGGTGGATTTATGACCGCCAGCAGTACGCGCTGCGGCGGGTGGTGCGGACCGAGATGGCGACCGCCCATCACCGGGCGGTGATCGCGGCGACCCAGGATGATCCGGATATCACGGGCTACCGCTGGCGGCTGCCGGCGAGTCACCCGGAGCCGGACATCTGCGACTATTACACAGACATCGACTTCGGCCTGGGGGCGGGGATGTGGCCGGTGGACCGGGTGCCCCAGTCCAAGGCGCACCCGTATTGCATGTGTTCGGTGACCCCGACGACCCGGCGCATGCGCAAGGATGGGAAGCGGGGGGCGACGGACGTTGCGGACTTTATGGAGCGGCTGACGCCGGCGCAGCGTGAGCAGCTTACGCCGCGCCGGGCGCAGAAATTGCGCGCCCTGGGGGTGCCCTTCGAGCAGATGCAGCGCCCGGAGGGGCGCTGGCTGACCAGCAAGGATGAGATGGTGCAGCGGTTGGGGACCGAGCGCTTTGCGGCGGCGCAGGCGCTGGGGTCGGCGGTGCGGGAGCCGCGCTGGCCCACCCAGGAGGTCAGTCTGAGCGGCGGGAAGTGGCGGCGCAGCCAGGCGCTGCTCGCCCCGCATGCGCAGGCGCCGGAGGTCGCGGAGTTTCTGGCGCGCGTCCAGGCAAGCGGCGGCAAAGGAATCGACTCGCGCCAGCTACACTATCTCCTACGGCGCTACGGAAACGGGGCGCTCATTGGGAATCCCGCGGGCATGGACGCCTATCTCGGCGAGGTGCTGCGCAACCGGGCTGCGGCCTTGAATCTGCAGGGCGGGGGCTATCGCATCTACTCTAGGGCGCTGGACCGGGCGGCGATCTTGGAGACGTCCGGGCAGCGCGGACAGCCTATCCTCGCGTCGGCGCCGATCAATCAGAGGAACAACGGTGGACCATCGGCGAACTGGCGGCCTTTTCGAGTACGGGGTCCTGACCGCGGAGGTGTCTCCGGTCGGCGGCCCGGTGCGCGAGCTTCGGGAGCGGCTGGCCACGGACACCCTTGGCCAGGACGGGGAGACCGGGCTCGCCGAACTGGACGAAATCCTGATCGAGGCGGTCTGCGACGGCGATGTGCTGGGAGCAATCCTCGTGGACGATCCGGCCCAGCCGCTCACTAACTGGTGGTGGCACTTGGGCGCCATCCGCGACCGCACCTTTCCCGCTGACCTGCTGCCCGGGCATCTGCGCGCGGTCTGTAGCGCGTAACGCGAACGATGGGCATCGCTCTCGCTCTGCCCATCCCACTGGCCGTTGCAGGGTCCGGCTGATCTGGATACCGCATTGACTGCGGTGCGACACGACGCAACGGCCGGGGTGACCCGCGTTCCTCAAGGCGGGACGCGCTACCGCGTCTACTCCAAGCCACTAGAGCGGGTGGCCGTGATCGAGGCCAACGGTCGGCGGGTGACGGTCTTCCCCCCGGACCAGGATTATCTCAAGCGCATCGGAGAACCAACGTGGACGATCAGCGATCTCTCCGGACGCGAATCTACAGCGTCTGGGTAGTGGAGGCTGCACCGATCGGGTCCGAGGCCCGGACGGAGCGGGACTGGCTGGCGGGCTTGGCGCTCAGTGATGCCGAGCGCGCGGATCGCGACGAGCTGGACGGCATCCTGGTCGAACCAATGCTGGCCGGAAGAGATCGCCGACTATCGTGAACAGATCGCCGTGATGCGTGGAATCATCGAGGAGAGGAACGATGGCAACGCATGAGGATTATCGCTACGTGCTGCTGGCGGCGGTCGAGCGCTTGCGCACCCAGGCAACCGAACTCGCCGGGGCAAATGCCTACGACGAAGGGCGGCAGATGGCCTACTTCGAGGCGCTGCAGGCGATCCTGGCCGCGGCCGAAACGGTCGGGATGACGGCGACCGACGTTGGGATGGCTGGCTTCAATCCTGGGGAGTTGATCGGGCTGCGCGCGAAAGCGGCCTGAGCGGCCTCTGGTGGGCATCGCTCTCGCTCTGCCCATCCTGGCCGGAGTATTCCCCGCGCCCGCGGGGACGAACCGGCTATTGTTAGGGGCATCGTCGTGCTCGGGGTGTATTCCCCGCGTCCGCGGAGATGAACCGTAGGTATGGATGCACACCGCTTCGCTGCGGTTGTATTCCCCGTGCCCACAGGGATGAACCGGCTGCGAGGTCGCCGCACCTTGCCCTGCTTTGCTATACTCAGGCCACGACTGGCGCGGGTTATCAGGCTGACTCAGCCATGCCTGGCATGATGAGCTGACCAAGGTCGCCAACTTGGCCCGCCAGCGTATTCCCCGCGCCCGTGGGTAAAAAATGCCAGTATCTGCCCCGGTTGCGGCGTGTTGAGCGGTCATACATCAGGGTAATCGCGGACCATGAGCAATGGATCGATGACCCTGCCGCGAAGCTGGCACCTGGACTGCGGGTGGATGAGGTCAGGCGGTGTGTGGAGATGATATGGCCACACAATATCGCGCGCAATACTGCTTACCTTGACATCATAAAGGGAATTATCGGAGAACGACTCACATGACGCCGCAGATTGACTACCAGGTCCTGCTTCAAGAGGTGGTGAAGACCGCGAAAGCCGCTGCGGAAAGGCCGCTGACGACTCCGACAGTGAGAGCCGGGCGCTGCTGTTCGCGTATGTCGACATCCTGGATGTGGTGAAGACCCAGGCCGAAATCATGGACGTGCCACTATCTGAGATCGAATTGGATGGGGTGGACCTGGACGCGCTGATGGCGCCGCGCTCACTCGGCGCCTAACTCACCTCAAAGCAGCTGGCAAACAGCTAAAAGCCGGAGATGCGGTCTTCGTCGAACACGGTTCTCTACCCAGCGCGCTCGCCAGCCCTGACCGGAGATGATGGCGGACTTGGTGCGGTCTTCCATCGCCAGCAGCTATTCGCACTGATCCTTAATCCCGCCCTCGTCGAGGTGGCGCACGCGCTCGCCGTAGTAGACCAGCACGCTGAGCAGAGTCGCTAGGGGGTCGCCGTTGTTTGGCTCGCGCGACTACGAGAGCACGACCCGCAGAATCGGGTAGAACTCTGGAACGAAGGGCGTTTCCAGCCCGATGCGGCAGGTCCTGAGTTCCGGGGGGTTGGCGCCAGACCCCCCACTGCCCC
>CAVTDM010000003.1:0-26240 GCA_963733415.1 uncultured Gammaproteobacteria bacterium
CGAGCGATTCCTACGACATCATCGTCATCGGCGGCGGTCACGCCGGCACCGAGGCCGCCCTGGCCGCCGCGCGCTTAGGCGTCCGCACTCTGCTCCTGACCCACAATGTGGAGACGGTCGGCCAGATGTCCTGCAACCCGGCCATCGGCGGCATCGGCAAGGGCCATCTGGTCAAGGAGATCGACGCGCTGGGCGGGCTCATGGCCCGGGCCGCCGATCGCGCCGGGATCCAGTTCCGCGTCCTGAATGCCAGCAAGGGACCCGCGGTGCGGGCCACCCGCGCCCAGGCTGATCGTGCACTTTACAAGGCCGCGGTGCGCGCCGCCTGTGAAGGCCAGCACAATCTCGCCATCTTCCAGCAGGCCGCGGAGGACCTGATCCTGGACGGGGGCCGCGTTGCGGGGGTTCGCACCCAGATGGGCCTATGCTTCAGGGCCCGGGCCGTGGTCCTCACCGTCGGCACCTTCCTGGCCGGACGTATCCATGTGGGTCTGGCGAATTATGAGGGCGGGCGGGCGGGCGATCCACCGGCCAACGCGCTGGCCCGGCGCCTGCGGCAACTGCCGTTCCGGGTCGAGCGCTTGAAGACCGGCACCCCCCCGCGGATAGACGGCCGATCCATCAACTATACCCGCCTGAGTGAACAGCCAGGGGACGAGCCGACCCCGGTGTTCTCCTTTCTGGGCAGCCTGGCGGATCATCCCCGGCAGGTGAGTTGCTTCATCGCCCACACCAATGCCCGCACCCATGAGGTGATCCGCGGCGGCCTCTCCCGCTCCCCCTTATACACGGGCCTCATCGAGGGTGTGGGCCCGCGCTACTGCCCGTCCATCGAGGACAAGATCGTGCGCTTCGCGGACAAGGACAGCCACCAGGTCTTCGTGGAGCCGGAGGGCTTGAGTACCCACGAGGTCTACCCGAACGGTATCTCCACCAGCCTGCCCTATGACGTCCAGGTGGACCTGGTGCGCTCCATCGCGGGCTTCGAGCAGGCCCACATCACCCGTCCCGGCTATGCCATCGAGTACGACTTCTTCGACCCGCGCAGACTGGCAGCCACCCTGGAGACCAAGCCGGTCGGAGAACCTTTACTTCGCCGGCCAGATCAACGGCACCACCGGCTACGAGGAGGCCGCCGCCCAGGGCCTCTTGGCCGGGGTCAACGCCGCGCTGCGGGTGCTGGGCCGAGATCCCTGGTATCCGCGACGCGACCAGGCCTATCTCGGCGTTCTGGTGGACGATCTGATCACCAGCGGTACCAACGAGCCCTACCGCATGTTCACCAGCCGCGCCGAGTACCGGCTCCTGCTGCGCGAGGACAATGCGGACCTGCGTCTGACGGAGATCGGGCGCCAGCTGGGCCTGGTGGGGGACGATCAATGGCGGGTCTTCGAGACCAAGCGGGAGGCCATCGCCCGGGAGCGGGAGCGGCTGCGTGAGACCTGGGTGCGGCCGGAAGCCGTGCCCGAAGCGGATCAGGTCGCGGTCTTGGGTGAGCCCCTGCGGCGGGAGACCCGGGCCCTGGATTTGCTCGCCAGGCCCCGGGTTGACTATGGGGGCATACTCCGGTTGAGCGGCGTTTCGCCGGCGGCGGTGGCCCCGGAAGTGGCCGAGCAGCTGGAGATCCAATGCCACTATGACGGCTATATCGGCCGCCAGCAGGCGGAGATCGATCGCCAGCGGGATCAAGAGGCCAAGGCCCTGCCGGTCGATTTCGACTTCGCCCGGGTCCGCGGGCTGTCCACAGAGGTACAGGAAAAACTCACCCGGGTGCGACCCCAGACCCTGGGTCAGGCGGCGCGCATCCCCGGGGTTACGCCCGCGGCGGTGTCGCTGCTCCTGATCCACCTTAAGCGGTATTCCGCCTCATAAACAATGCCCGTCTACGCTGATCCGAACAGTCTGGCGGACCTGGTCGATACCGGCCCCCTGGCCGAGCGACTCGCGAGCGGTGCCGCCGCCCTGGGCCTGACGCTCGCCCCGGGGCAGGAGCAGCGCCTCCTGGCCTTTCTGGGGCTTCTGATCCGCTGGAACCGGGCCTACAACCTTACCGCCGTGCGGGACCCGATCGAGATGGTTGCCCGCCATCTGCTGGACAGCCTGGCGATCCTGCCGTATCTCGCCGGCCACGCCCTGTTGGATCTCGGCACCGGGGCCGGACTGCCGGGGCTGCCGCTTGCCATCTGTGACCCGTCCCGGGACTACTGGCTGCTCGATGGCAACGGGAAGAAGGTCCGCTTTGTGCGCCAAGTGGTTCTCGACTGGGCCTGCCCCGGGTGACGCCGGTTCACAGCCGCATTGAGCCGTACCGGCCGGGACGAAACTTCAGTACCATAGTGACCCGCGCCGTAGCGACGATCTCCGAGATCCATGCACTGACGGCCCCCCTGCTCGACCGTCCGGGGCGCTTGTTGGTCATGAAGGGCCGCTATCCTCGGGACGAGCTCCAAGACCCGGCGCTCAGCGACCTCGACCTGGCCGTGCATCCGCTGCATGTGCCCTTTCTCGAAGGCGAACGCCACCTGATCGAGATCCGCCGTGAGTGAGTCGTCCATGGTCCGAATCATTGCCGTTGCCAACCAAAAGGGTGGGGTCGGCAAGACCACCACCGCCGTCAATCTCGCTGCCTCCCTGGCCTCCATGAAGCGCCGTGTTCTGCTGGTGGACATGGACCCCCAGGGCAACGCCACCATGGGCTGCGGGGTCGATAAGCACGGCATCGGACCCTCCAGTTGCGACGTGCTGCTCTCCGACGTCCCCTTCGCCGATTGCCTGCAGCGCGTCGCCGAACCAACCCCGGGCTTCGACCTGCTGCCGGCCAACGGGGACCTGACCGCTGCCGAGGTGGGCCTGATGGGGTCCGTCGACCGCGAACGGCGCCTCGCCAAGGTCCTGGCGACGGTTGCCGAGGACTACGAACTGGTCATCATCGACTGTCCGCCGTCCCTTAACATGCTGACCCTCAACGCCCTGGTCGCCGCCCACGGGGTGTTGATTCCCATCCAGTGCGAGTATTATGCCCTGGAGGGCCTGTCAGCCCTCATCGACACCATCGACCAGGTGCGCATGAGCCGGAACGCCGGCCTGCAGATCGAGGGCATCCTGCGCACCATGCACGACCCGCGCAATAACCTGGCAAATCAGGTGTCGACTCAACTGGTGGTCCATTTCTCCGATCAGGTCTATCGCACCATAATCCCGCGCAATGTGCGTCTGGCGGAGGCCCCCAGCCATGGCCTGCCGGCCCTCCTGTACGATCCGATTTCCAAGGGGGCCGTGTCCTACCTGGCCCTGGCGAGCGAACTGCTGCGCCGCCACGACAAGCGGCAACTGGCCGCCTGATCCATTTCACCGCGCGAGTCCCCGAGCCGAATTCATCCATGGACGATCCCACCATGACATCGCCCAAGAAGCGCGGACTCGGCCGCGGCCTCGACGCCCTCCTCGGCGCAACCCGTCCGCCCGTGCTCGCCCCTGATTCGAGCCTGGACCCGGCAAGCGGCGACGGCCAGCCGGTCGGCGAGCGCATCACCCGGCTCCCGCTGGAGCAGCTCCAGCGCGGACGCTACCAGCCGCGCCGCGACTTCGACCCCGACGCCCTGCGGGAATTGGCGGACTCCATCGCCGTCCAGGGCGTGATCCAGCCCATCGTGGTCCGGCCCATGGAGGGCGACCACTACGAGATCATTGCCGGGGAGCGCCGCTGGCGGGCCTCCCAGCAGGCGGGGCTCAAGGACATCCCGGTGGTCATCCGGGAAGTCGACGAGCCCACCGCGGTCGCCATCGGACTGATCGAGAACATCCAGCGGGCGGACCTGAATCCGCTGGAGGAGGCCGGCGCCCTGGAGCGCCTGCTCATCGAGTTCCAACTGACCCACCAGCAGATCGCCGAGGCGGTCGGCAAGTCCCGGACGACCATCACCAACCTGCTGCGCCTCCTTGAGCTGAACCCGGACGTCAAGACCCAGGTCGAGCAGTCCCAGCTCGAGATGGGCCATGCCCGCGCCCTGCTCGGCCTCAAGGGCGCTCAGCAGAGCGCCGCCGCCAAGCAGGTGGTGGCCGGCGGTCTCTCCGTGCGCGAGACCGAGCGCCTGGTCCGGCGCCTCCAGCAGGCCGGGGAACCGGAGGCCGAGCCCGCTCGCAAGGCCGAACCGGACCCCAACGTCCGCCGGCTCCAGGACGACTTGGCCGACCGCCTGGGTGCCCGGGTGCAGATCCAGCAGGGTCCCAAGGGCACCGGCAAGCTGGTCATCGCCTACAACAGCCTGGATGAACTGGACGGGATCCTTGCCCACATCCAGTAGCCCGGCGGCCCCAATGATCTGTATCGGCTTTATCAGGGCATCGAAAGGTTTCGCTTGCGTTGACCCCGTTTTAGCGACCCCTTATACTGCCCGTTCGGCAAGGGTGGATTCCGTTAAGCGTGCTCATCGTTGATGTCGGGTGGGATGCAACAAGCGGATGCCCTGCTAGCCAAACGGGTCCTGCAGGTCCAAGCGATCCTTGGTTTCCTCGCGACGGCGATCGCCCTGCCCTTCGGCAGTTCCGTGGTGATTTCAGTCCTGATTGGTGCCGGAACTTGCCTTTTGGCTAATAGCTTGTTCGCGGTTTGGGTCTTCCGGCGCTATCGTGCCCAACGGCCCGAGCGGCTTTTGTTGCGCCTTTACGGCGCCGAGGCGGGAAAGCTCGCGTTGATTGTCGGCCTGTTCGTCGTCGCCTTCGTCGCCCTCGACGGACTGAGTATTCCGGCCCTGCTGGCTGCGTACCTGGTGACCCAGGTGGCATCCACCCTGATTGCAGCCCAGATGGACACCCGGTCGGGTGCCCGCGACCAGAACCGAGAGATGACCGATGTCGACCGCTGAAACGCTCACCGCTCAAGGATACATCCAGCACCATCTCACGAATCTCACCCTGGGATTCCACCCGGAACATGGGTTGCATTTCGCGCACACCTCCAAGGAGGCCGCGGAAATGGGGTTCTGGGCGCTCAACATCGACACCATGGCGGTCTCCCTGCTGCTCGGCTGGCTCGCCTTTACCTTCTTTCGCAGGGTCGCCGAGCGCGCCACGGCTGGAGTGCCGGACGGTGCGCAGAATTTCTTTGAGGCCATCGTCGACTTCATCGATGAAAACGTCCGTGGCTCCTTTACCGGCAAGAACCCGATGGTCGCGCCCCTTGCCCTGACGATCTTCATCTGGGTCTTCCTGATGAATCTGATGGACCTGATCCCGGTCGACCTGGTGCCCTGGCTCTTTGGATGGATCATGAGCCCCATCTGGGGCGATGCACCGCCCCACGGTATTCCCCTGCGGATCGTCCCGACCACGGACCCCAATACCACCTTTGCCATGGCCCTCATGGTGTTCTTCACGGTGCTGTATTACAGCGTCAAGATGAAGGGGGTGGGCGGCTTCCTCGGTGAACTCAGTCTTCAGCCCTTCGGCGTCTGGGGGATGCCCGCGAATCTGGTCCTGGAAGGTATCAGCCTGATCTCCAAACCCATCTCGCTCGCCCTGCGTCTCTTCGGCAACATGTATGCCGGTGAGATGATCTTCATCCTCATCGCGCTGATGTACGGCGGCGGATGGGTTCTGGGCGTGTCCGCCGGCCTGCTGCAGTTCGTCTGGGCCGTGTTCCATATCCTGATCATCACGCTCCAGGCCTTCATCTTCATGGTCTTGACCGTGGTCTATCTGGATATGGCCCACCAGACACATCACTGATCTCAAGCGGTCGCGGCTTTCAGTTTTCTCGCCAAACTCTCAACCGTCTTTCCTCAACCGGAGTCACCCATGGAACTCGCAGCAGCACAAGCATTCGCAATGGCCATCAAATTCATCGGCGCGGGCCTTATGCTCGGGCTGGGCGCAGTCGGCGCTGGTGTCGGCATCGGCGTCCTGGGTGGTCGCTTCCTCGAAGGTGCGGCCCGCCAGCCGGAACTGATCCCGATGTTGCGGACCCAGTTCTTTATCGTCATGGGTCTGGTCGACGCTCTGCCGGTCATCGCGATCGCCATGGGCCTATACCTGATGTTCGCCGCCTGATCAGGGAACAGGTGTCAGGGATCAGGTGCCCGCAAGTGACCGGTCGCCTACCAGACTCACGGCACCCCGAGGCAAATAGATGAATTTCAATTTGACACTCATTGGCCAGATGATTTCCTTCGGGTTCTTCGTCTGGTTCACCATGACCTATGTCTGGACCCCGATCGTCAAGGCGCTCCAGCAACGCAAGGACAAGATCGCCGAGGGTCTGGCCGCCGCCGAGCGCGGCCATCAGGAAAAGAGCCTGGGCGAACAGCGCGCCCTGGAGACCCTGAACGCGGCCAAGGCCCAGGCCACCGAGATCCTGAACCAGGCCCAGAAACGCGCCAGCGACATCGTCGAAGAGGCCAAGGACGACGCCCGCGCCGAAGGTCAGCGCCTCGTCACCGCCGCCCAGGCGGAGATCGAGCGGGAGACCAACCGGGCACGGGAAGAGTTGCGGGAAAAGGTTGCCACCCTGGCAGTGGCGGCGGCAGAAAAGATCCTCAAGAAGGAAATCGATGCCCGCGCCCACCAGTCAATCGTTGACGACTTCGCCAGACAGATCTAAGGGCGCAACCATGGCCGGAGAACTTACCACCATCGCCAGGCCCTACGCGGAGGCAGTATTCGCCCGCGCCCAGGAGCTTGGGCAGGTCGACGTCTGGTCCCAATCCTTGGAGACCCTGGCCGCCATCGTTGCTGACCCGCAACTGGCCGGGCAGATTGGCAACCCCAATGTGCCCCGCGCGCGCGTCCGCGACCTGATCATCGGCATCGGCGGGGACGCGCTACCGGCGGAGCTCGCCAACCTGGTGCGGCTGCTGTCGGAGAATGCCCGCCTCGCCGTCCTGCCGGAGATTGCGGCACTCTTCGAGGAGCGTCGTATTGCCGGACAGGGGGTGCGGCAGGTGCTGGTGCGCAGCGCCTTCCCGGTCGATGCCGACCAGGAACAGACCCTCGCCCGCGCCTTGGCTCGCCGTCTCGGCGCTCAGGTCGAACTGACGGTGGAGCAGGACCCAGACCTCATCGGTGGCGTTGAGATCCGCGCCGGGGACCTGGTCATCGATGACTCGGTTCGCGGCAAGCTCCAGCAGCTCGCCCACGCACTCCATTTCTGAACGGGCCTATCAACAGGATACCGCCATGCAACTGAATCCTTCCGAGATCAGCGATCTCATCAAACAGAAGATCGAACAGTTCGACCTGAAGACGGAGGCCCGCACCGAAGGCACCATCGTCAGTCTGACCGACGGTATCGTGCGCGTGCATGGCCTGTCGGATGCCAAGTATTACGAGATGCTGGAGTTCCCGGGCAACGCCTTTGGTCTGGCGCTCAACCTGGAGCGTGACTCGGTGGGCGCGGTCGTGCTGGGTGATTACACCCATCTCACCGAGGGCGACTGGGTCCGCTGCACCGGCCGCGTGCTGGAGGTTCCGGTCGGTCCTGGGCTCTTGGGTCGCGTGGTCGATTCCCTCGGTAACCCGATCGACGGCAAGGGCCCCATCGAGGCGGCCGGTACTTCCCCGATCGAGAAGGTGGCCCCGGGCGTTATTGCCCGTAAGTCGGTGGACCAGCCGGTGCAGACTGGTCTGAAGGCCATCGACGCCATGGTGCCGATCGGCCGCGGACAGCGCGAGTTGATCATCGGCGACCGCCAGACCGGCAAGACCGCCGTGGCGGTGGATGCCATCATCAACCAGAAGGGCACCGGCGTTAAGTGCATCTACGTCGCCGTCGGTCAGAAGAACTCGTCCGTTGCCACCTTGGTGCGCAAGCTGGAAGAGTTTGGGGCCATGGAGCACACCATCATCGTCTCCGCCGGTGCGGCGGAGTCTGCGGCCATGCAGTTCATCGCCCCCTATGCGGGCTGCACCATGGGCGAGTATTTCCGCGACCGCGGCGAAGACGCCCTGATCATCTATGACGATCTAACCAAGCAAGCTTGGGCCTACCGCCAGGTCTCCCTGCTGCTGCGCCGCCCGCCCGGCCGCGAGGCCTATCCCGGTGACGTCTTCTACCTGCACTCCCGTCTGTTGGAGCGCGCCGCCCGCGTCAACGCGGAATATGTTGAAAAGTTCACGAACGGTGCGGTGAAGGGTAAGACCGGCTCCCTGACGGCGCTGCCGGTGATCGAGACCCAAGCCGGTGACGTGTCCGCCTTCGTCCCGACCAACGTCATCTCGATTACGGACGGCCAGATCTTCCTTGAGACCGACCTGTTCAACGCGGGTATCCGTCCGGCCATCAACGCCGGTCTCTCGGTGTCCCGCGTCGGTGGTGCCGCCCAGACCAAGATCATCAAGAAGCTCGGTGGCGGTATTCGTTTGGCTCTGGCCCAGTTCCGCGAGCTCGCCGCCTTCTCCCAGTTCGCGTCGGACCTCGACGAGGCTACCCGTAAGCAATTGCAGCGCGGTGAACGGGTGACGGAACTGATGAAGCAGGTCCAGTACTCGCCCATGAGCGTCGCTCAGATGGCCCTGTCCCTGTTCGCGGCCAATGAAGGCTACCTGGACGATGTCGACGTCAAGAAGGTGGTGGACTTCGAGCACGCCCTCCAGTCCTACATGAAGTCGGCACAGTCCGCGTTGCTGGATCAGATCAACAGCACCGGCGACTACAACGACGACATCCAGGCAGCGATGCACGCCGCGATCAAGGACTTCAAGGCCAACAACACCTGGTAGTCAGCTGCCAGCACCAGTCGCCGGCCCCCTCACGGGGTCGGTCGCTGGGGCTGGCGGCCCTGCACGACCGAATTCACCCCCCCGCGCCGTCAGCGTCACTGGCGGTTGGCGGTTGGAAGCTGGGAGCTTGAGCAAATGGCCGGCGCCAAAGAAGTCCGCACCAAGATCGCGAGCATCAAGAGCACGCAAAAGATCACCAAGGCCATGCAGATGGTCGCGGCGTCCAAGATGCGCCGTGCCCAGGACCGCATGTCCGCCTCCAAGCCCTATTCTGAAAAGATGCTCCAGGTGATCAGTCACTTGGCCCGGGCGACCCCTGAATACCGGCATTCGTTCATGGCTGTTGAGCGGGAGCGCAAGCGGGTGGGCTATATCGTGGTCTCCTCTGATCGGGGCCTGTGCGGGGGGCTGAACAGCAACCTGTTCCGGCGCCTGGTGGCCGAGATCAAGGAGCAGCGTACCGCGGGCGTGGAACCCGTGTTCTGCACCATCGGCACCAAGGCCCTGGCCTTCTTCCGGCGTTTTGGCGGCAAGGTCGTCGCCCAGGCGACGCACTTGGGCGACAAGCCCCACATCGAAGATCTGATTGGCACCGTTAAGGCCATGCTGGACGCCTACGAGGCGAAAGAGATCGATGCGATCTGTATCGTCAGCAATGAATTCGTCAACACCATGACCCAGCGGGCGATGATTCGTCAACTGGTGCCCTTGGTCCAGGGCGACCAGGCCGCCATGCCCTTGCATTGGGACTATATCTACGAGCCCGATGCCAAGACGGTGTTGGATTCGCTCATGACTCGCTACATCGAGTCCCTGGTCTACCAGGCGGTGGTGGAAAACGGGGCCTGTGAGCAGGCGGCGCGCATGGTGGCTATGAAGTCCGCCTCCGACAACGCCGGAGAACTGATCAGTGAATTGCAGTTGGTTTACAACAAGGCCCGCCAGGCGGCGATAACCCAAGAGATCTCCGAGATCGTGAGTGGCGCGGCCGCCGTTTAACGCCGCCCTTCAGGGTCCCGATGTCCGAATTAGCTTCCGTATCCGCAGACGCCTGCCTAGGCGATGAATTGAGGAAAAGCATATGAGTTCCGGCAATGTGGTGCAGATCATCGGCGCCGTGGTGGACGTGCAGTTCACCCGCGGGGCGATGCCCAAGGTCTATGAGGCGCTGAAGATCGACTCCGTCGGCTTGACTCTGGAAGTCCAGCAGCAATTGGGCGACGGGGTGGTGCGGGCCATCGCCATGGGCTCCACCGATGGTCTGCAGCGCGGCGTTGCGGTGAGTGCAACTGGCGCGCCGATCAGCGTCCCGGTCGGTCAGGCGACCCTCGGCCGCATCATGGACGTGCTCGGGAACCCCATCGATGAACTGGGTGCTGTCGGGACCGACGAGCGCTGGGCCATCCATCGGTCCGCCCCCAAGCTCGAAGACCAGGCGTCCTCCACCGAGATCCTCGAGACCGGTATCAAGGTCATCGACTTGATCATGCCCATCGTCAAGGGCGGCAAGGTCGGTCTGTTCGGCGGCGCCGGCGTCGGCAAGACCGTGACCCTGATGGAGCTCATCAACAACATCGCGAAGGCCCACGGTGGTTTCTCGGTTTTTGCGGGCGTCGGCGAGCGGACCCGTGAAGGTAACGACTTCTATCACGAGATGAAGGAGTCCGGTGTTATCGACAAGGTCGCCCTGGTCTATGGTCAGATGAACGAGCCCCCGGGCAACCGTCTGCGTGTCGCCCTAACCGGTCTGACCATGGCCGAGTATTTCCGTGAAGAAGGCCGCGACGTGCTGCTCTTCGTGGACAATATTTACCGCTACACCCTGGCCGGTACCGAAGTCTCGGCGCTGCTGGGCCGCATGCCCTCCGCGGTCGGTTACCAGCCGACCCTGGCCTCGGAGATGGGTGCCCTCCAGGAGCGCATCACCTCCACCCGCACCGGCTCCATCACCTCCTTCCAGGCCGTCTACGTACCCGCTGACGACCTCACAGACCCGTCACCGGCCACCACCTTCGCGCACTTGGACGCCACCCTGGTGCTGTCCCGGCAGATCGCGGAACTCGGCATCTATCCGGCCGTGGACCCGCTGGACTCCACCAGCCGCATCCTCGACCCCAATGTGGTTGGTGCCGACCACTATGATACCGCCCGGGCGGTGCAAGGGACCCTGCAGCGCTACAAGGAGCTGAAGGACATCATCGCCATCCTCGGTATGGACGAACTCTCCGAGAACGACAAGCTCACGGTCGCCCGGGCCCGCAAGATCCAGCGCTTCCTGTCTCAGCCCTTCACCGTGGCCGAGGTCTTCACCGGTGCCCCCGGCAAGTATGTCCCCGTGGCGGATACCATCAAGGACTTCAAGGCCATCGTCAACGGGGACTACGATCACCTCCCCGAGCAGGCCTTCTACATGGTGGGCGGCATCGATGAGGCCGTGGCTAAGGCCCAGAAGATGGCCTCCTGAGACCCATTCCAATAAGGACAATTCCGATGGCAACCATCCACGTCGACATCGTCAGCGCCGAGGGGGCTATCCACTCCGGCTTGGCCACCATGGTCTTTGCGACCGCGGAGATGGGCGAAGTCGGTATCGCCCCGCGCCATACTGCCTTCATTAGCCGGCTGCGGCCGGGGGACGTGAGGGTGCAGAACGAGCAGGGTGAACAGGAGCACTTCTACGTGTCCGGCGGCATGATCGAGGTTCAGCCGAGCGTGGTTACGGTCCTGGCAGATACCGCCATCCGTGCCCACGACCTGGACGAGGCCGCGGCGATGGACGCCAAGCGCCGTGCCGAGGACGCCCTGGCCGGCAAGGTCGCCGAGTTCGAGTACGCCAAGGCTCAGGCGGAATTGGCAGAGGCCATCGCCCAACTGCGTGCCATCGAAAAGCTGCGCAAGCTGAAGGCCAGCTGAGGACCGGTCCCGATCAGGGTTTCTGCCCCTGCTCAAAACGCCCCCGTCGCCCCGCGCCGGGGGCGTTTTCATTGCCGCGGACGGTTGGTCCAACGACCGACACGGAGCGCCCATGCCCAGAGTCGATCCCGATAGTTTCTACCGCGCCGCCTTGGAGCGGTACGGGCACAACGCCCAGGGCGCCCACTGGGAGTCCGCTCGTACCCAGCGGGTTCGCTTTGGCGTGCTGCGCCGACTGCTGCCCGCAGACCTGTCCGGTCTGACCCTGGTCGACGTGGGCTGCGGTCTGGGCGATCTCTTCCGCTACCTGGAGTCTCAGGGCGACCGCCCGGGGACATACATCGGCATCGATGTGGTCGAGCCCATGGTGGAGATCGCCCGCCTGCGCACCCACCAGGACGTCTTTTTGCTCGATGCCCTGTGCGACACCTTGCCTGCGGCGGACTACTACCTGTGTAGCGGGGCCATGAATACCCTGACCCCTGAGGAGACCAAGGTCTTTATCCAGCGCTGCTTCGCCGCCTCAAGAGAGGGGTTCGTATTCAATCTCCTGCGCGGGGCGGACGACTGTCATACCTTCAACTACCGGCAACCGGAGGAGATTCGAGATCCTGGCCCAGGACCTGGGCGTTGTCTGTGAGATCGAGACCGGGTACCTGCGTCAGGACTTCAGCGCCGCCTTGCGGCGGCGCCCCAGCGACGAGGGACTCGCCTCAGAAAAACAATCCGGCGAGAGGGGATGAAGCGGAGGCGAAGCGCTTGGGTGCCATGCGCCCGGCCCGATAGGCCTCACGGCCGGCCTCGATCGCCTTCCGCATGGCGCTGGCCATGAGCACCGGATCGCGGGCCGCGGCGATGGCCGTGTTCATCAGCACCCCATCGCACCCCAGCTCCATGGCCACCGCGGCGTCGGACGCGGTGCCGACTCCCGCGTCCACCAGCACCGGCACCTTGGCGTTTTCAACGATGGTGCGGATGTTCAGCGGGTTGCGGATGCCCAGCCCGGAGCCGATGGGTGCGGCAAGCGGCATGACTGCCACGCAGCCGACCTCTTCCAAGCGCTTGGCCATGATCGGGTCATCGTTGGTGTAGACCATGACGTCGAAGCCATCCTTGACCAGGATCTCCGCCGCCGCGAGGGTGGCAATCACGTCCGGGAACAGGGTCTTCTCGTCTCCCAGGACCTCCAGCTTGACCAGGTTGTGGCCGTCAAGCAGTTCCCGGGCCAGGCGGCAGGTCCGCACGGCGCTGTCCGCGTCGTAGCAACCCGCCGTATTGGGCAGGATCGTGTAGCGTTCCGGGGGCAGCACGTCCAGGATGTTGGGTTCACCTGGGGTCTGGCCGATATTGGTGCGGCGTACGGCGATGGTGACGATCTCAGCCCCACTCGCATCGATGGCCCGGGCGGTTTCGTCCAGGTCCTTGTACTTGCCGGTGCCGACCAGGAGGCGGGAGCAATATTCCTGACCGGCGATGGTGAATCGATCGGCATGGATCGGATCTTGGGACATGGGGATGGGACTCCGATTGGGGTGCGATGGGGGTTGAGGATAAACCGGAAGCCAGGACCCGTCAGCTTTCGCAGTCATTCGCGCCAACGGGTCGCTCAGCCCCCACCGACGGCGTGGATGATCTCCACCCGGTCTCCGGGTTGGAGCAGATGTTGATCGAAGCGGCTGCGCGGGACCAGTTCCGCGTTCACCTCCACGGCCAGGCGCCGGCCGGTCAGGGCCAGGGTTTCGATGAGCGCCGCCATGGGGATGGCGTCCGGGACCTCGGTCAGGTCTCCGTTGACAGCAGATCTGCATGGGGGAGAACCTCGGGGAGTGCTGCGTGTCGGACCTTCGGGATTCTACCGCCATTCGGGCGTTCAGGGGGCACCCTGATCAAATGGATCGTCGTTTTTTCAATGGGTTGGCGGGATTGCAAAATTGATGGCGTCCTCGATACCGTACCGGGCGCGGTAGCCAGCCGCCCGATCCGCGAGCATCTCCGCCCCGGTGGGTCAAGGCCTGCTGCGTTCCGTCGGGATCAGTCACCCCGCCGGGCCGTAGACACGAACCATGCGATGAGGACACCACCGTGAGCCAATGGTCCGAGGACCTGATCTCGATCGAGCGCGCCGGGACTCTGGATGGCCTCTTCCTCCAGCGGGTAAGGCGCTCCCCGGGACGGCTCGCCTACCGCTTCCACGACCGCGACCTCGGCTGGCAACAAATGACCTGGCAGGAGCTTGCCCAGGCGGTCGCCCGTTGGCGCGCGGCCCTCGCCGCTGAGGACCTGTCCGCCGGAGACCGTGTGGCCATGGTCCTGCGCAACTGCCCGGAATGGGTGATGTTCGATCAGGCGGCCATGTCGCTGGGGTTGGTCACGGTGCCGCTCTACACGGATGATCGGGCGGAGAACGCGGCCTATATTCTCCAGGACGCTGCGGTCAAGGTGCTGCTGGTTCAGGACGCAGGCCGTTGGAAGCGTCTGGCCGAGGCGGTCGGGGAGGCCCTCTGGCCCCTGCGGGTGGTGCTCCTGGATGGCGGCGGGGAGGCGATCCGCCTGGCCGCCGCAGACCCGCGCGTGAGGGTCGCCAGCGATTGGCTGTCTGACTCCGCCCCGGAACTGCCTCACCGGCAAGGCGACCCTGGGTCGCTGGCCACCATCGTCTACACCTCTGGTACCACCGGACGCCCCAAGGGGGTGATGCTCTCCCATCGCAACCTGCTGTCCAACGCCCACGGCGCCGTGACCATCATCGACTGCTATCAGGAGGACGTATTCCTGTCCTTTCTGCCCCTGTCCCACGCCCTGGAACGGACTGGTGGCTATTATTTGCCGATGATGGCCGGGGCCTGCGTCGCCTTCGCCCGCTCCGTGGCCCAACTCGCGGAGGACATGCAGACCATCCGCCCCACGGTAATGATCGCTGTCCCCCGGGTCTTCGAGCGTGTCTACGCCCGGGTCCTGGACCAGTTGGCCACCCGTCCGCCCCCGGTGCGGCGGCTCTTTCACCTGGCCGTCGCGGCGGGCTGGCGCAACTTCCTGCGCACCCAGGGGCGCGCTCGCTGGCATCCCCTGCTGCTCCTGTGGCCCCTGTTGCGCCGCAAGGTTGCGGGCCAGATCCTGTCCAAGCTGGGTGGGCGGATGCGCGCGGCGGTGAGCGGCGGGGCGCCTCTGCCCTTTGAGGTGGCCCGCACCTTCCTGGGGCTCGGGCTGCCTCTGCAGCAGGGCTACGGGCTCACCGAGACCAGCCCGGTGATTTCCGTGAACCCCCTCCAGGACAATATCCCGGAGAGCGTGGGCGTGCCCATACGCGGCGTCCAGGTGCGCATTGGCGCGGATGATGAGCTGTTGGTCAAAGGCCCCAACGTCATGATCGGTTACTGGAACAACCATGCCGCCACCGCCAAGATCCTGAGCCAGGACGGTTGGCTCCATACCGGGGACCAGGCCCGCATCGCCCACGGGCACATCTACATCACCGGGCGCCTCAAGGACATCCTGGTCCTGTCCAACGGGGAGAAGGTGCCGCCGGCGGACATGGAAATGGCCATCACGATGGACCCTCTGTTCGAGCAGGCCATCGTCTCAGGCGAGGGTCGCTCCTATCTGAGCGCCCTGCTGGTGCTCAATGGCGACCTGTGGATTGGCCTGGCCCGAGAGTTGGGAATCGACCCGGAGTCCGCCCAGAGCCTGGAGGACCCCAACCTGTTGAAGGAGATGCTCAAGCGCGTGCGCCTGGCGCTCAAGGACTTTCCCGGCTACGCCAAGGTTCGCCGGGCGACGCTGACTCTCGAACCCTGGACGGTGGAGAATGGTCTCCTTACCCCCACCCTCAAGGTAAAAAGGAATCAGGTCCTGGAGCGCTACCAAGGAGCCATTGAGCAGATGTACTCCATGGAGGGGTGACCCTGTGAAGCGCAGTTGGCACTCAGCCATCAGCGTTCAGCTTTGAGCCGGAACGGATTCTCGATGCCGGACAGCGCACCCTTGGGGTGAGCGCCCGCCGATAATAGGCTGTTCGTAAAAGGGATTTCCGCAGGCACCGACGGCTGATAGCCGCGAGCTGACCGCTCGTTATCGGTCGATGGTCTCTGATCCGGCGGTGATCGCAGATCGCCCCGGGGTGTTGCGCGACGGGCATGTTGCGCGATGGGCCGGGAGTGCCTAGACTATCGTTTAAGCGCGGGTGTAGTTCAATGGTAGAACTTCAGCTTCCCAAGCTGATAGCGTGGGTTCGATTCCCATCACCCGCTCCAACTTCCCGCACTCCACCGGCCATGCAGTGTCTCTACCAGGCCCGTGACCGGGTCGAGGCCCAACTCCTCCTGGACTTTCTGCAACGCCACCGGATCGATGCCGTGGTGTTTGGGGACTACCTGGCCGGCGCGGTTGGCGAACTCCCCGCCGACATTTGCCCCGCCCTGTGGCTGCTCGACGGCCAGGACCTGAGCCGAGCGCGGGATTTGGTTGATTGCTTCCTGAATCCGCCCCCCTTAACGACCTCCGCCCCCTGGGACTGTCCGGCTTGCAGCGAGCAGGTCGAAGGTGACTTTGACCTGTGCTGGAACTGCGGGCGGGCGCGCCCTGACTAGAGTCGCCCGCGCGTGGGCAACAGAGACGAACCGCAATGCCCAATTTGCGTTAATTTGCTGCCAAATCCGCTTCTTCGGTTGACCGGCGTGCCCCCAGACGACTTCGCCTCCGCCCTGCTCGACTGGTTCGAACGCCACGGGCGCAAGGACCTGCCATGGCAGCGGGAACCCACCCCCTATCGGGTCTGGATCTCCGAGATCATGCTCCAGCAGACCCAGGTGGCCGTGGTGATCCCCTACTTCGAGCGCTTCATGACCCGCTTCCCGACCCTCGGGGACTTGGCGGAGGCGCCGGTCGACACTGTGCTGGCCCTGTGGTCCGGTCTGGGTTACTACGCCCGCGCCCGACATCTGCACCGCGCGGCGGTCCTGATCCAGGAGTGTTACGGCGGGCTCTTCCCCACCGACATTGAGCGTGTTCAGGCATTGCCGGGGATCGGCCGCTCCACCGCTGGGGCCGTGCTCTCACTCGCCTTGGGTCAGCGCCACGCCATCCTCGACGGCAACGTAAAACGTGTCCTGGCCCGCTGCTTCGGCATCGCCGGCTGGCCTGGGCAGGCGGCGGTGCAGACGGCGTTGTGGCGTTTGGCGGAGCGACTCACACCAGTGGTGCGCATCGGTGCTTACAATCAGGCCATGATGGACCTGGGTGCTACCCTCTGTACCCGTGCCCGCCCCGCCTGCGAGCGCTGCCCTCTGGCCGCGCTCTGTATCGCCCGGCGCCAGGGTCGCCAGGCGGAACTGCCGGAGTCACGCCCCTCCAAGCGCCTGCCGGAGCGCGCTACCCTCATGATTCTTGCCCGTAACCGTGCTGGTGCTGTCTTGCTGGAACGGCGACCGCCCACCGGGATCTGGGGTGGTCTGTGGAGCCTGCCGGAGACGGACCCGAACCAGGACCCGGCTCATTGGTGCCGGGAGCGCACGGGCGCCGAGCCCCTGCGGGTTGAAATGCACCCGCCGCGCCGTCACACCTTCAGCCACTTCGCGCTGACCATGGGTCTCGCGGAGGTCTGGACTCGGGGCGCCCCGGCTGCCGTCGCGGACGAGGACTCGCAGTCTTGGTTCGATCCTGCCGCCGTACCCAAACTGGGCCTTCCGGCGCCCGTGCGGTCCATACTCGCGGATCTGGCCCAGGCGATGCCAGGTCAATGCGCGGGCTAGTGCAGGTGACAACGAAAGTCGCCGGCAGCGCACTGTTATCAGTCCGACACCACGCTGCCGGAATCCATGGCCAGGGGTGCTGACCCTTCGTCGCTTCCGACCGATTACTGGCGAGCGGAACCTGCAATCGGCTATCCCCAGGTCACTAACCCCAAGAACAGGAAGAATCGAGATGAGTCGCACCGTTCACTGCATCAAGTTGGGCCGCGAGGCCGAGGGTCTGGACCGTCAGCCGTACCCGGGGGACCTGGGCAAACGGGTCTTTGAGCAGGTATCGAAACCGGCCTGGGCCGACTGGCTGCGTCACCAAACGATGCTGATCAACGAGAACCGCCTGAACCCCATGGACCCCAAGTCCCGCAAGTTTCTGGAGGAACAGATGGAGCGCTACTTCTTCGGCGAGGGCGCCGCGCTGCCCGAGGGCTATGTGCCCCCCGAGAGCTGATTCTGGACTGGGCCGTTGGCTATCCGCCCTGAGCGTTCAGCGTTTCGCATCAGGATGGATGGCCGTGGGCCTGCAGCCATTGCTCCAGCATGACAAAAACCCACAACATGACCCCGTAATAGCTCGCGTGTTCGCCCGCGTGCTGGGCGCGCAGCCAGTCCAGGTAGGTGGTCTTGACGATGCCCCGCTCGCGCAGCGCGTTCAGGTTCTGATCGGTCAGGGCTTTCAACGGCGCGTAATCGGCCATCCACAGGCCCACTGGCAGGCCGAAGCCCTGCTTCCGTTTCCTGATGATCTCGGCGGGCAGAAAGTCGGCCAGGGACTGCTTGAAGAACCAGCGCAGGCGGTTGTTTTTGATCTGGAGCTTGGGCGGCACCCCGGCGGCAAAGTCCATCAGCCGCTCGTCTAGCAGGGGGAATCGTACGTCTATCCCGGCCAGCCCGCAGGCCTGGACGACCTTCCGCAGGTCGTTGTCCGCCAGTGTGATCTTGAGATCCAGGTGCATCATACGGTTGACCATGGCCTGGGAGCGGGCGCGGTCATAGCAGGCGCGCTGGGTGACCAGCGGGGCTTGGGGGTCGACTCGGGCAAGGAAGTCCGGGTCGAAAATCTCTGCCAGCGGCGTACGGTGGAGAAAGTTGTAGCTTTCCAGCCGGTCCGGCAGGGGAATACGGGCCTGGTCCACATAACTCTTGAACTTGCGGGCAATGGGCACCGCGCCCAGTCCGGGTATGGCGGCGGCGGGGTCCACCAGGCCCCGGCGCAGCCAATGAGGCAGATTGCGGTAGATTTCCAAGACCTGCTGGTTGGCATAGCGGGCATTGCCGCCGAAGATCTCGTCACCACCGTCCCCTGCCAGCAGACGGGTGCGGCCGTCGTCCCGGGCGCAGCGGGCGCACAGATAGGCCGGGACGATGGAGGCGTTGGCAAAGGGTTCGTCGCAGTAGGCCGCCACCAGGGGGATGGCGTCCAGCACGTCCTGGGGCTGGACATAGTATTCCCGGGGATCGGTGTCGAAATGGGCGGCCGCGATACGGGCGTAGGCCATCTCATCGAAGCCCCGGGCGGCGAAGCCCATGGAATAAGTCCGCACCGGGGCGCCGTGCAATTGGCGCAGGGCGCCCGCGACGGTGGAACTGTCGGTGCCGCCGCTCAGGAAACAGCCGAGGGCCGCGTTGGCCCCAGGGGCCGCCGCGGCGTCACCGACCACCTCCGGCAGCAGTCGGCGGAACTCCCGGCTCAAATCCTCCACCGCGGTTGGGTTGTCGTCCCGGTAGGGCATGCGCCAATAGAAGAAGTCGTGCCGCCCGCGCAGGTCTAGCTCCACCGCCTGGGCAGGCAGCAACTTCTCGACACCGTCGTAGATACTGCCGGGGCTCGGGACGACGTGAAAGTAGAGGTAATCGAAGAGAGCCTGGTCGCTCAGGCGCTTTTGGAATCCGGGTAGGCCGGAGAGGGCAGACAGCCGGCTCGCGAACACCACGGCCGCACCGACACGACAGAAATAGAGCGGCCTGATCCCCGCCCGATCCACCGCGAGCAGGACCTTGCGACGGTTTAGATCCATGATCGCCAGAGCAAAACTGCCGTGGATGTGCCCCAACAGGGCATCGCCGTCGGCGCGGAAGAGACGCGCGACATCCTTCGCATTCAGAGTCGCCGCTGCGCCGCCGGTGACCAGCTCGCTGAGACAGACCACCATTTGCCCGTCCGCGTAAACCAGCCCGGCACCGGCCAGGGACCCGGCGTGACCGCCCAAATTGCCGATGCGCCCGCTCCCGGGAGTGTCACCACAGGCCCGCAGCATGGTGCCAAGGATTTGGTCCGAGACTTGGGCGTCGGCGACTTGGCCCAACCAACCACAAATGGCGGACATCGGTACTCCCCCGGGTCGTCGCAGCCCGCGCGCGAGGACGCGGCGCGTCCCACCGGTCACGGGCTGAGTCTCGATTATACCTGTCGGGCGCCCGAACTCCCCGGGGCCTGGGCTCTGAATTGCGAATGATCCGGGTACCCTGGGACTGAACCGGCCATACTTGCCGCCTGTCTCACTTCTCTCACCTGTCTCACACGTCTCATCATCAATCGCTGACGGAGCTTACTCAATGCACCCAGTCATCATCGCCACTGCCGTCGCCTTGCTCGTCGCCGGACCCCTGGCCGCGGAGACCGCGACGACCTCGGCCAACGCCCCGGCCGCGGTCGCCAGCCCCAATCTGGACACGGCCAAGTCCCTGGTGAAGGAGTTTGCCGGTACCCTCAAGGGCGAGTTGGAGGCGGCCATGAAGGCCGGTGGGCCGGTCAAGGCAATCGGCGTCTGCCAGGAGCGGGCACCGGCCATTGCCGCTGATATCGCCGCCAAGTCCGGCTGGGAGGTCGGGCGGGTGAGCCTCAAGGCGCGCAACGCCAAGCTGGACACCCCGGACGTCTGGGAGAAACAGGTGCTCACTCGCTTCGATGAGCGCAAGGCGGCCGGCGAGCCGGTGGACCCCATGGCCTTCGCGGAGGTCGTCGCGACCGACGGTAAGCAGCAGTTCCGCTTCATGAAGGCGATCCCCACCGGCGAGGTCTGTCTGGCCTGTCACGGCACCGAAATTACCCCGGAAGTGACCGCTGCCCTGGATCAAGCCTACCCAGGAGACCCGGCCCGCGGTTATGCTCTTGGGGATGTTCGCGGGGCCTTCAGTGTGGCCAGCCCGATCCAGTAGCAACACTGCCCTCATCGGTCCCGCGCCCGGGCTTGGTCCAGGACCCGGTCTGGGCCTGGGGGCACAGATGGGAACTGCCGGTGGAACCATGTCCGACCAACGTTTCGATTTGACTTACACGGGCCTGATCACGCCGGGCGCGGACCCGGTCCAGACCCGCCGACGACTGACCGAGACCTTCAAGCTCACCCATCAGGGAGCAGAGCGCCTCTTCACGGGCCGGCCGGTCAGCGTCCAGCGTAACGTGGACGCGGCCACGGCCGCCCGCTTTACGCAGGTCTTCAGCCAGGCGGGGGCGGTCCTGATCGTCAGCCAAGTGGCCTCGTCGGATGTGCCCGGCGAGGACCTCGCGGCCGCATCGGAACCGACCGAGCGAACCGATCCCATCGATACCAGTCACCTCACCCTGGCCCCCCAGGCCGGTAATCTGGAGGAGGCTCCGGTAGGCGGCGGCGTGGAACTCGATACGAGTTACCTGAGCCTGGTTCCCGGGGATCAGTGGACCCTAGAGGACTGCGAACCACCCCCAACCCCTATCCCGGAACCAGACGTCAGTTATCTCCGCCTGGAGCCCATCCGTCCCCGGGCGGGGTATGACCCCGACCAACAGCTGTACTGAAACACGTAAGATGACCAAGGATTTCGACCAGATCGTCATCGGCGCCGGCATCAGCGGACTCGGCGCCGCCCACTTTGCGGCCCGCCGCGGACTCGCCAGCCTGGTGCTGGACTCCGCCCCCCGCGTGGGCGGCTGCATTAACACCCATGCCTTCTCGGGGCTCGCGGGCTTCTGGACCGAGGCCGGCAGTCATACCTGCTTCAACAGCTACGGTAACCTGCTCGGGATCATGGATGACCTGGGCCTCACTGCCCGGGTTCAGCCCAAGACCAAGGTCGGGTACCGGCTGTGGCAGGGTGGACAGCGCCGCTCCATCGGCTCCGCCCTGCACGTGCTCGAGGCCGCGGTCTCGCTCCCGCGCCTGTTCGCTACCCGCAAGGAAGGACAGCGGGTGGCGGACTATTACGGCCGGGTGCTGGGCCGGCGTAACTACCGGGACTTGCTGCGCCATGCCTTCCAGGCCGTCATCTGCCAGGACGCAGACGACTACCCGGCAGAGGCCCTGTTCCGGCGCAAACCGCGGCGTAAGGACGTGATCAAGGCCTTCACCTTCGCTGATGGACTTTCCACGATCCCGGCGGCCATCGCCGACCAGGAGCGCATTGAGGTCCGCACCGGACAGACCCTGGACGCCATCGTGTCGGATCAGGGAGGCTTCCGGGTCATCACCGAGGGGGGCGCCGAGGTCACTTGTGATTACCTGACCCTGGCGGTGCCGCCGGACGCCGCTGTCCGACTCCTGCCAAGCGGCTTTGAGGCGGCGCGGCAGGCGATTGGCACCCTCGGGATGGCCGAGATCGAGACCCTGACCCTGGCCTTCCGCAGCACGGACCTGGACCTGCCCGCCCTGGCGGGGCTGATCGCGGTGGACGGTGCCTTCTACTCCGCGGTCTCACGGGACTTTCTGCCGGACAGTACCTATCGCGGCTTCGCCTTCCACTTCCGCCCCGGGGAACTCTGCCACGCGGACCAGGTAACCGCGGCTTGCCGATCCCTGGGCGTGGACCCCGGGCGCATCGCCGCCCGGGGGCAGGTGCATAACCGCCTGCCGGCCCTGCGGGCAGGCCATACCCCCCGCGTGCAGCGGCTCGACCAGGCAATTGCCGGCAGCCGGTTGGCCATTACCGGCAACTGGTTCCTCGGGGTCTCCATCGAGGACGCCCTGACCCGCACCCGCCGGGAAACGGATCGGCTGTTTGGGCCTGCGCCCGCCTGACCGATGATCCTGGTAACAAGCAGTCAGCTATCAGCCGGTAGCTCTTTTAGAACAACACGCTGCGATCGGTTTTTGAGCGGTGGGCGTTCCCGCCGCCGGTCGACCTTCCAGCAATGAGAACTCGATCAACCTCGAAGTTGAACGCTGTCGGCTGATGGCCAATTGCGTCTTTTCAGGATTTTTCTTGATCGATCGCAGCCACTGCCGCTCCGGAGCATCCCCATGCGTTACATCCTCATCCCCCTGCTTCTCATCGGTCCGCTCAACGCGGCCACCGCGGAGGTCATCGGCAGTGTGGGCACCAAATTCAAGTTCGTCGGCCCCAACGATAAGATCGTGGTGGAGGTCTTCCAGGACGAAGACCTCCCCGGCGTCGCTTGCTATCTCAGCCGGGCCAAGACCGGCGGCATCTCCGGCGCGGTTGGGGTGGCGGAAGACACCTCGGACGCCGACATCGAATGCACCCAGATTGGCCCCATCGACCTGCCGGACGACATCCGCAGCGGTAAACGCAATGGCGACGAGGTCTTCAAGAAGCGCACTTCCCTGTTGTTCAAGACGCTCCAGGTGGTGCGCTTCTACGACGGCCCGCGCAACGCGTTGGTCTACTTGACCTACAGCGACCGGGTCATCGAGGGCTCGCCCAAGAACAGTCTCACGGTGGTCGCCATTCAGCCTTGGTCGCCGCCTGCCAAGGGCACTATCGAAACGGGCAAGGGTGGGCAGTGAAGGATCAGGTTAGAGTCCTCGCGGGCCCGGTCCTGCCCCAGCCCTGGGTCAGCACGCCGATCCACGGGGCAACCCTGCCCCAAGCGGGGCCGGTCAATGCGGCCATCCTGACGGCCTTCCGGGCCCTGACACCCGGGGACTTCGACCGCCGTTCTCACCTGATCCAAGGGCGTTTCGAGAACCTGTATCTCGCGCGGGAACGTCTGCCGACCTTGGCGCCGGTGCTGCGCTTCGCCCTGGACTGTGCCGCCAGGATCCTCGATGAGCCCGCCGCGGCGTTGCGGTGCGGCTTCTGGTTCAACGCCATGGAACCGGGTCAAAGCACCAGCCGCCACACCCATGACGAGAATGGAGAGCGTCTCGCCGCTGTCTATTACGTGGAGGCCCCGCCAGACTCCGGTGACCTCATCCTCTACGATGGTCACCTCACCCTGCGCGTCACCCCCGCTGCAGGCAGTATCCTGTTCTTCCCTCCAGATCTCCCCCACGCCGTGGAGCCAAATCGCAGCGGCCATGCCCGCCTGTCCATCGGCATTAACGTCGGCCTGATCTGTTCAGACGACTGAACTTGGCGGGAGCCGGAGAACCGGAGAGACCCGGCGCAGGCAGCGGAATGTTAAGCCTTATTCAAGACTGGGAACGCGGCGTTTAACCTGAAAAGAGCAGTCAGCGATCAGCCGTCAGCGTTCAGCCCTGAGTTTCATATGGCTATCGTCGCCTGACGGATCGCCCACGGGGTGAGCGCCCGTCGCCATAAAACTTTGCGCAGGTCGTGCTTCTGAAATAGCTAACGGCTGATGGCTGACCGCTGACTGCTCCTTCTAGGTTTAAGCGCCCGGGGGATGATCACTGCTGACCCCCAAGCCGCTGTCCGATCAGCGTTTATTTGCGGACAGCTCGGTTTTTCTTGGCTGAGCAACCGTGGCGAGGGCTGCCAGCAAGGTCTCTGGTAACTGGTGGGCGGCAAGGTCGCACTGCTGGCCTAGGCCTGAGGACGCGGTGGACCAAATCAGGTAGTCGGTCCGGGGGTCAGAAAAGCTCAGATCTTCATAGACGTGCGGCATGCTTGGCACATGGTCCCCATACACGCAGAGCAGGCCGCCGCGAGGCCGTGCGCTGAGCAGATCGGCCAGGTCACCGAACATCTGGTCGGCATTCACCAGGTGCCGGAGGTAAATCGTAAGGTCCTCCCAACCAGCTGGGGGCGGCTCTCGGTAGAGTCGCTCGTGGTCCCCGGGCTGTACCTGTTCAAGGTGCAGCGGGCCGTGATTTTCCATGGTGATTACAAAGATGCAGGTGGGGCCTTCGGCGACAGCCAGGACCTCTGCGACCTTGGCTGTTACTGCGGCATCGGCCACATAGGGACCCGCGCGGGAGGCTGCTGGGAAACCGGAGATGTCAATGAACTGGTCGACTCCAAGGCCAGGGAAGACCCGGTCGCGTCCGAAGAATTCGGCCGGGTGAGGATGGATGCACAGGGTGCGATAGCCCAGGGCACGCAGGCGGTGGGGGAGTGCGAGGCAGTCGTGGCGCGCAAACCAGCGATACGGATTGAAACGGTGTACGCCAAGGCAGTCCGCGGCGATCCCGGTCAGCACGGCGAACTCGGTGCGCATGGTGTTGGCGCCCCAGGCCGGCACGGACAGGCGACCGCGTGCAAGGGACCGGTTTCTCAGGGCGTCGAACCAGGGCAACAAATCCGGGCGAATGCCGGGGTAGAGGCGGCGGGCGTCGCAGAAGGACTCGCTCTGTACTAACAACAGATCGGGCAGCGGGGCCAGGCTAAGGTCGGGGTCAGGCTCTGCGCCCCGAAGCCAGGGGCGTTCCGGCGGCGTTGGAGCTGTGACCAACGCTTCCCGGCCATACAGCCAAAGGCTGGGAAACAGGCCGAGGCTCTTGAGGTCACCCACCGGGTCCAGACTCGGTGGCAGGGCCGCATGGCTTCCGAGGGCGAGCAACGCCAGCCCGGCAACGAGCAGGGCACCAGCCCAGCCTGTCCCCCCGGGCCAGGGCGACTCGATCAAGAGTCCGACGGCGATGGCGCCGCCCACACTGGCCGCGGCTCCGCCGGCCCGGACGATTCCCAGAAAGGGCAGATAGAGCCGGGGGAAGCGAAACACCTGGCTGAACAGCACCAGGTCGGAGAAGATGAAGGGTTCCCGCAGGGCACGGTACTTGGCGTTACTGACGGCGACGACCAGGCCCTGTCCGGCGAGGGTCAGCGCGGCCGCGAACCCCGGCCGCGCGCCGATAACCCACAGCAGAGACCAGAGGGCGAAGAACATCCCCGCGTGGATGGCGATGGCTGGCAGTGGCCGCACGAATCCGGGCCCCCCCGGGCGGACCAATCGGTCGAACGCGACGGAGGCGGTCAGACCAACGATCGCCAAGCCACTGATGAAGGCCAGGTGGTTCGCCCCTAGGGCATCCATGGCGGTGTCTTCGGTGAGCCTAAAAAAATGAGTGGCCTGGAAATTAACCCAAATAAATTCAAGTAGGACTCGCGTACTGGAACTGTAACCCTGGAAAGAGCAGTCAGCGATCAGCCGTCAGCGATATGTGCATCGGCATCTTACGAGCCGCTTGGAGCCGCAGGCGCTCACCGTCCAGGTGATGCGCCGGTTGGCTAAAACCTCTTGAAACTCGAAGCTAAATGCTGAAAGCTGATCGCTGACTGCTCTTTTTAGGGTAACGCATCACCCCACAGGAGAGCCGTGGCCGTAATTCAAATCCCTGATCCATTCCTGTGGTCTCTTCGGTTCGAGGGCACTTCGTGGGGAGGAATGCCCGGATCGATCACTAGTGTCCCGCCCCTCGGCCTGCATACCCCAGGCGGGTCATTATCCAGCGGGAGACCCCTGCCGGGAGCACCGCCAGACCCCACATCCCGAAGGCCAGTGGCCAGGGGAAGCTGATGCGTGCCTGCCCTCGCGCCAGGCCGCAACGAATGCGCCGGGCGGCCTGCTCCGCCCGCATCAGGAAGGGTCGCGGACCGGGGAATTGGTCACTCATGGCGGACGCCACGAAGCCCGGTAGCACCACGGTCACTGCGATCCCCTCCCGGGCGAGCCAGCCCCCGAGGGCCTCACCATAGGCCTTGAGGGCCGCCTTGCTTGCACAGTAGGCGGGCGTCAGCGGCAGGCCGTAC
>CAVTDM010000004.1:0-32500 GCA_963733415.1 uncultured Gammaproteobacteria bacterium
TGCCACTGGCATGCTCGGGCACAAGCTTTTACAGCAACTCTCTCAAGGGCATGAGGTCTGGGGGACGTGCAGGGGATTACCTGAGCAGGCCCCGGAGATTGCGGGGATCGGACGGGAGCGGCTGATCGGTTGGGTATCCGGGGAGGACCTCGAATCGATCCGCCAGGCCATGGCGCGGGTGGGCGCGGAGGCGGTGCTGAACTGCATCGGGATCGTCAAGCAGATCGACGCCGCGAAGGATGCCGTCACCTCGATCGCGATCAATGCCTTGTTACCGCATCAGCTTGCCGTCCTGTGTGCGGAGCGGGGGGCACGGCTGATCCACTTTAGTACGGACTGCGTCTTTTCTGGGCGTAGTGGGCCCTATCAGGACGCGGACCCGCCAGACCCGATGGACCTCTATGGGCGCAGTAAGCTCCTGGGAGAAGTGGATCGTCCGGGTTGCCTGACCATTCGTACGTCCATCGTCGGTCGGGAGTTGCGCCGTGGGACGGGGTTGTTGGATTGGTTTTTCGCCCAACAGGGTGGGCAGGTTCGTGGCTACCGCCATGCCCTCTACACCGGGCTCACCACGCGGGCGATGGCGGATGTGGTGTGGCGGGTTTTGGAGTCTCACCCGGAACTTTCGGGGATTTGGCAGGTTTCTGCGGACCCCATTGACAAGTGTAGTCTTCTGGAATTAGTCAATCGGGTTTACGGACTGGGTATCCGCATCGAGCCGGACGAGAGCTTTTATTGTGACCGTCGGCTCGATAGTCGGCGCTTCCGGGAGGCCACCGGTTGGGCGCCACCCTCCTGGCAATCAATGATCGAAACCATGCACGCCGACCCCCTCTTGTGAGCGGGCCGCGCTGAGGAAAGAAAATATGGCGTTACTCGATGGCAAACGGATTCTGATCACGGGCGGTACCGGCTCCCTGGGCAAGGTGCTGTTGCGCCGACTGCTGGGCGGCAAACACGGGGACCCAGCAAGGATCGTGATCTTCTCCCGCGACGAAGCGAAACAGCACGACATCCGCGTCTATTATCAACATCGGCGCGCCGCCACCGATGAAATCATTTATCGCAACTTCCGTGAGAAGCTGGAGTTCCGCATTGGTGATGTCCGTGACTACGGCGCCCTGTGCGGCGCCCTGCGGGATATCGACATCGTCTTTGCCGCCGCGGCCTTGAAGCAGGTGCCGACCTGCGAGTATTTCCCCACCGAGGCGGTGCAGACCAATGTGATCGGTCCGGCCAACCTGGTCCGTGCCATTCGTGACCTGCGCCTGCCGGTCGAGTGCGTCATGGGCATCTCCACGGACAAGGCGGTGAAGCCCGTGAACGTCATGGGCATGACCAAGTCGCTGCAAGAACGCATCTACGCCCAGGCCAATCTGGAGGCGCCGGAGACCCGCTTCGTGCTGTCGCGCTATGGCAATGTCCTGGCCTCCCGGGGGTCCGTGATCCCGCTCTTCCACGACCAGATCCGCAATGGCGGCCCGCTCACCATCACCAGCCCGGAGATGACGCGTTTCCTGCTGAGTCTGGAGGAGGCGGTGGACCTGATCCTGCGCGCGGTGGCGACCGGCAAGCGCGGCGAGACCTATATCCCGCGGGTCCCGGCCGCGCGCATGGTCGATGTGGCCGCCGCCCTGATCGGCGATCGGCCCATCCAGACCGTTGTCACCGGGGTGCGCCCGGGGGAGAAGCTGCACGAGTCCCTGGTCTCCGAAGAGGAGGGTTGGCGAACCTTTGAGCGTGACGGGGACTACGTGGTGGCCCCGATCCTACCCGAGTTACGGGAGGAATCCCCTCAGGAGTTGGGGAGTTGCCTGCAGCGCGAGTACAGCTCCGCCGATGACCTGATGTCCCCCGCGCAGGTTGCCGACCTGTTGCGCCGCCGCGGTCTCATGCCGGATCAGGAGTTGCAGTTCGAAGACGAGGTCCTGGTGTGAAGATCTGTACCGTACTCGGGACTCGGCCGGAGATCATCCGACTCTCCCGCATCGTCCCGAAGCTGGATGCTGCGGCCGAGCACGTGCTGGTGGACACCGGGCAGAACTTTGATGATCGCCTCAACGCCCTGTTCTTTCGGGAATTGGGGCTGCGCAGGCCCGATTATGCCTTGGGCGTGCGCGGGGATGGCATCGCCGATCAGATCGGTCAGATCCTGGTGCGCTCGGAGGAGGTCTTCCGCAAGGAGCGGCCCGACCGCCTGCTGATCCTCGGCGACACCAACTCCAGCCTGTGCGCCATCGTCGCCAAGCGGATGGGCATCCCGGTCCTGCACATGGAGGCGGGCAACCGCTGTTATGACGATCGGGTGCCGGAGGAGACCAATCGGCGGCTGATCGACCACTCCAGTGATGTCCTGTTGCCCTACACCGAGCGCAGCCGCCAGAACCTGCTGCGGGAGGGAATCGCCGGGGAGCGCATCTATGTCACCGGCAACCCCATCAAGGAGGTCATTGACGCCCATGCGGAGCGGGTGGCGGCCTCGACCGCCTTGGCCGATCTGGGAGTGGAGCCGGGACGCTTCTTTCTGGTGACCCTGCATCGGGCCGAGAACGTGGATGTGGAGGCGCGCCTGCGTAGCCTCACCGATGCCCTGTTCCGATTGGCCCGCGAGTTTGGGCTACCGGTGCTGGTCAGCACCCATCCGCGCACCCGCTTGCGTATCGATCAGTTCCAGATCGCGGCGGATGATGCGGACGTACGCTTCCTGGACCCGTTCGGTTTCTTCGACTTCCTCGCCCTTGAGCAACAGGCGGCCTGCGTCCTGAGCGACAGCGGCACGGTGCAGGAGGAGTGCGCCATCTTCGGTGTCCCTAACGTGACCCTGCGCGACGTGACCGAGCGTCCCGAGACCGTGGAGTGCGGCAGCAATATCTTGAGCGGGGCTGACACCGCGAGCGTGCTTGCGTGCGTGGCCGCCGTGCAGGCACTCAAACCCCGCTGGAGCCCACCGCCGGAGTATTTGGCGCCGGCCGTGAGCGATACGGTGGTCCGCATTGCGCTGGGCTATCACCACTGGCTCGAGCGTGCTTTGTCTCAGCGCCAATGAGAAAAACTCTCTCCGCCAGGATTGCTGGATTGTCGACAGCCAACTTCGGCACTTTTACTCCTAAATCGTAGCGGATTGTGCGGCAAACCCTATTGCGCTTCGCCTTCATCTCGCACGTCCTTCCGCCCGGCTGGTCGGGCCAGGCGATGGTCATGGCACGGGTGCTCAAATGTATTCCGAGCGAGATGGTATTGCTGATCTCACAGCAAGGGTCTGGTGCACAGTGCGCGAGCGAGGATGGCATCAAGAGGGTAATATTGCCAAGCGAGCTTGGCAAGAGGCTCTGGTTACGAGGCGATTTCCTCGGGGTTCTCACGATCGCCTATCGAGTACTGGCTTCGAGGTTGGCGGATCGCTCGGGCGATTCGCGCTGATGGCTGTCGCGTGGCGGTCGCCGGCACGGGAGATCTGATCGATCTGCCGAGTACGGCGCTGGCCTGCGCCCTCGTTAAGGTTCCTTTCGTCGTCTATTTGTTCGACGACTATCTGAGTCAGTGGGGCTTTGCTCCCAAGGTACAGCGCTGGGCGGGGATATGGAGCGGAGGTTCATCGCCAAGGCGTCCGCTGTCATCGTCCCTAACGAAGCGCTCGCCGAGGAGATCCGCACGCGTCATGGAGTCGACGTGTGGTTATTCGTAACCCCGCGTTCTCCCTTGCTGAGCCTGATGCTGTACGGTTCCCCGGAAGGTCTCTGGGATACCTACGATCGTTTACACGGGCGCGGTCTACCACGTCAACTACGGCGCATTCCGAACGCTCATCGCCGCCCTTGCGCTGCTCCCCGGTGTCCTGCCGCGCCTGGACATCTACTCGGCCCAGGATGCGAAGCCAGTTGGAGCTGGAGGGGTTACACGGACCCGCAGTGCATCTCCATCCACACGTCGACCCAGTGACGCTGCACGCTACAACGGACGGCGGACCTATTGTTTATGGGGTTCTCCTTCGACTCCGATGTGCCGAGTGATCGTCCGCACCTCCGCGCCCGGCAAACTCGGCGACTACCTGGCGAGCGGTCGGCCCATTCTTGCTTTGGTGCCTTCGGATAGCTTTTTGGCGCGTTATCTCAGGGAGCACGCGTGTGGACTGGTGGTGGATCGAGACGACCCTCGCGTCTTGGCAAACGCCGTGCATCGTTTCCTGCACGAGCCTGGTCTTGCCGAGCGGCTTGGTCAAGAACGCGCTGGAACGGGCGCGGACGGAATTTGCCCCAGAGGTGGCGGCGGCCCGCTTCCTCTCGGTGCTGGAGGGCGCGAGTTGAAGAGTCCTTCAAGTCTCTGCCTACGACCTGATGGGCGAGCAGTTCAATGGACTCGCCTTGCATCGGGCCATGACGGCATTGGGCATCGAGTCGAGCATGCTCGTGCATGAGCGTTTCGGACAGGATCCAGGTGTAGGACGATGGCCGGTCCGCTTCTTTACCGGCTCAACCGGATCGCCCAACCGGTTGAGGACTTGCTGTCCCTGCACTCGGTCATCGATGTCGCGGGTTTCGGGTTGTTCAGGAGTCCCCAGTACCGCAGTGCCGATGTTGTTCATCTGCAGTTGATGCATGGCAGGCCTTTTTTCAGTCTCCTGCATCTGCCGCGACTCGCCCGGGAAAAGCCCGTGGCTTGGACCATCCATGATCCCTGGCTGACGACCGGGCACTGCGTGCACCCCTTGGCGTGCGGTCGCTGGAGGAGCGGCTGCGGTCAGTGCCCGGACCTCAGCCGCGATTTCCAGATGCGCGCCGACCGGACGGCACTGAACTGGCGGATCAAGCGGGACGCGCTTGCCAAGGCCCCAATGACCCTGGTTTTCGCGTCTCGATGGATGCAGCAGCAGGCGGCGGCGAGTCCGATTCTGCGTCATCTCCCCTACGAGATCATCCCGTTCGGTGTGGACCCTGCCCTGTTCTCTCCGGGAAGCAAACAGGCGGCCCGTGCGACGCTCGGTATTCCCGACGATGCGGATGTGTTCGCCTTTCGGGCCTCGGAACGGCCCCAGGCCTTTAAGGGCACCGGCTATCTGGTGCAGGCATTGACCGCCTATCGACCACGGCGTAAGACCTATTTACTGACCTTTGATCAGATGGGTGGGCTCAGCACGCTCCGTGAGCGTTTCTCGCTCATCGAGCACGGTTGGGTCGGGGACCGGGAGTCGGTGGTCCGGGCGCTGCAGGCCGCCGATCTGTTTCTGATGCCTTCGACCGCCGAGTCATTCGGCGTGATGGCCGTGGAGTCCATGGCGTGCGGCGTGCCGGTCGTTTGCTTCGAAGGCACGGCGTTGCCAGATGTCATCGGGGCGCCGAGTACGGGTGTCGCAGTCGCGTATGGGGACCACGGGGCCTTGCGGAGGGCAATCGAGGACCTGATGGACAACCAGGATCTTAGGCGGGCGATGGGCGCGGAGGCGTTGAAGCGAGTGTTACGGGAGTATACGATGGACCGTTACGTGGAGCGGCATCTCGCCCTCTACGAGCGGCTTGTGCTGCCAGGGACCCCTTGGAGCACCGCTGAGCATCCGCCGGTCTGGGGTCTGTGGCGCCAGATCAGGGGTGATTCAGGTGCTTAGCCGGTCGCGCTGACGACGGTGTGAATCGTTATGGGTTCGCAGACCGGGCGGTACGCATGAAGCTTCTGGTACTCGGTGCCACCGGCATGCTCGGGCACAAGCTCTTGCAGCAGCTCTCTCAAGGGCCATGAGGTCTGGGGGACGTGCAGGGGATTGCCTGAGCAGGCCCCGGAGATTGCAGGGGATCGGAGCGCGGAGCGGCTGATCGGCTGGGTATCCGGGGAGGACCTCGAGTCGATCCGCCGGGCCATGGAGCGGGTGGGCGCCGAGGCGGTGCTCAACTGCATCGGAATCGTCAAGCAGATCGACGCCGCCAAGGACGCCATCGTCTCGATCTCGATCAATGCCTTGCTGCCCCATCAGCTTGCCGCCCTGTGCGCGGAGCGGGGGGCACGGCTGATCCATTTCAGCACGGACTGCGTCTTCTCCGGGCGTGTCGGTCCCTATCGCGACTCAGACCCGCCAGACCCGATGGACCTCTACGGGCGCAGCAAGCTCTTGGGCGAGGTGGACAGACCGGGTTGCCTGACCCTGCGTACCTCGATCGTGGGTCGGGAGATCCAGCCGTGGGACCGGTCTCTTGGAGTGGTTCATCGCCCAGCGGGGCGGGCAGGTGCGCGGCTACCGCCATGCGCTGTATTCCGGGCTGACGACCGGGGCCATGGCGGATCTGGTCCGGTTGCTGATCGACGATCTCATCCGGGACTTTCCGGGGTCTGGCAGGTGTCCGGGGACCCCATCGACAAATACTCGCTCCTGTGCATGGTGGACCGGGTCTACGGACTCGGTATCCGCATCGACCCGGACGAGAGCTTTCCATTGCGACCGGCGCTGGACAGCAGCCGCTTCCGGGCGGCCACCGGCTGGACCCCCCCGCGCTGGCAGTCCATGATAGAAACCATGCACGCGGACCCCCTCTTGTGAGCGGGCCGCGCTGAGGAAGAGCGAACGATGGCGTTACTCGACGGCAAACGGATACTGATCACGGGCGGTACCGGCTCCCTGGGCAAGGTGCTGCTGCGCCGACTCCTCGGCGGCAAGCACGGCGATCCGGCGCGGATCGTGATCTTCTCCCGCGACGAGGCGAAGCAGCACGACATCCGCGTCTATTACCAGCACCGGCGCGCCGCCACCGACGAGATCATCTACCGCAACTTCCGCGAGAAGCTGGAGTTCCGGATCGGCGACGTGCGCGACTATGGCTCGCTCTGCGGGGCGCTGCACGACATCGACATCGTGTTCGCCGCCGCCGCCCTGAAGCAGGTGCCGACCTGCGAGTACTTCCCCACCGAGGCGGTGCAGACCAATGTGATCGGTCCGGCCAACCTGGTCCGCGCCATCCGCGACCTGCGCCTGCCGGTGGAGTGCGTCATGGGCATCTCCACGGACAAGGCGGTGAAGCCCGTGAACGTCATGGGCATGACGAAGTCGCTGCAGGAGCGCATCTACGCCCAGGCCAACCTGGAGGCGCCGGATACCCGCTTCGTGCTGTCGCGCTACGGCAATGTCCTGGCCTCCCGGGGGTCGGTGATCCCGCTCTTCCACGACCAGATCCGCAACGGCGGGCCGCTGACCATCACCAGCCCGGAGATGACGCGGTTCCTGCTGAGCCTGGAGGAGGCGGTGGATCTGATCCTGCGCGCGGTGGCGACCGGCAAGCGCGGCGAGACCTATATCCCGCGGGTACCGGCCGCGCGCATGGTCGACGTGGCCGCTGCCCTGATCGGCGACCGGCCCATCCAGACGGTCGTGACCGGGGTGCGCCCGGGCGAGAAGCTCCACGAATCGCTGGTCTCCGAGGAGGAGGGCTGGCGCACCTTCGAGCGCGATGGGGATTACGTGGTGGCCCCCATCCTGCCCGAGCTGCGGGAGGAGTCCAGTCAGGAGCTGGGTCGTTGCCTGCAGCGCGAATACACCTCGGCCGATGACCTGATGTCCCCCGCGCAGGTCGCCGACCTGCTGCGCCGCCGCGGTCTCATGCCGGATCAGGAGCTGCGGTTCGAAGACGAGGTCCTGGTGTGAAGATCTGTACCGTACTCGGGACTCGGCCGGAGATCATCCGGCTCTCCCGGATCGTCCCCAAGCTGGATGCCGCCGCCGAGCATGTGCTGGTCGATACCGGGCAGAACTTCGACGATCGGCTGAACGCCCTGTTCTTCCGGGAGCTGGGGCTGCGCCGGCCCGACTATGCCCTGGGCGTGCGCGGGGATGGCATTGCCGATCAGATCGGCCAGATCCTGGTGCGCTCCGAGGAGGTCTTCCGCAAGGAGCGGCCGGACCGCCTGCTGATCCTGGGCGACACCAACTCCAGCCTGTGCGCCATCGTCGCCAAACGGATGGGCATCCCGGTCCTGCACATGGAGGCGGGCAACCGCTGCTATGACGACCGGGTCCCGGAGGAGATCAATCGGCGCCTGATCGACCACTCGCAGCGATGTCCTGTATGCCCTACACCGAGCGCAGCCGCCAGAACCTGCTGCGGGAGGGGATCGCCGGGGAGCGCATCTATGTCACCGGCAACCCGATCAAGGAGGTGATCGACGCCCATGCGGACCGGGTGGCGGCTTCCACCGCCCTGGCCGATCTGGGCGTGGAGCCGGGCCGCTTCTTCCTGGTGACCCTGCATCGGGCCGAGAACGTGGACGTGGAGGCGCGCCTGCGCAGCCTCACCGACGCCCTGTTCCGGTTGGCCCGGGAGTATGGGCTGCCGGTGCTGGTCAGCACCCATCCGCGCACCCGCTTGCGTATCGATCAGTTCCAGATCGCGGCGCAATGATGCGGATGTGCGGTTCCTGGACCCCTTCGGCTTCTTCGACTTCCTGGCCTTGGAGCAACAGGCCGCCTGCGTGCTGAGCGACAGCGGCACCGTGCAGGAGGAGTGCGCCATCTTCGGCGTTCCGAACGTCACGCTGCGCGACGTGACCGAGCGTCCCGGAGACCGTGGAGTGCGGCAGCAATATCCTGAGCGGGGCCGATGCGGACAGCGTGCTGGCCTGCGTCAGCGCCGTGCAGGCGCTCAAGCCCCGCTGGAGCCCGCCGCCGGAGTACCTGGCGCCCGCGGTCAGCGATACGGTGGTGCGCATTGCGTTGGGTTATCACCACTGGCTGGGCCAGGTCGCGCGCCTAGGCGCGCGACGTGCCTGCGACCGAGCAAGACCGCGCGATGGACCGCCCCCTCGTCTCGATCGTCACGCCCGCCTATAACGCGGGGGCCTATATCGCGGAGACGCTTGAGAGCATCCTCGCTCAGGACTACGAGCCCCTGGAGGTCATCGTCGTGGACGACGGCTCCACCGACGATACCCTGACCCGGCTCGCCCCCTATGCTGGACCGGATCCGGCTGATCCGCCAGGAAAACGGCGGGGAGGCGGCGGCGGTCAACCGTGGGGTCGCCGCGGCCCAGGGCGAGATCTTGGGCATCGTCAACGCCGATGATCCGATCCTGCCGGGTCTGGTCTCGGCGGCGGTCGCGGCCTTGCGTGCCGACCCCGCCCTCCAAGGTGTCTATCCGGACTGGCTCAAGATCGACGCGGCGGGCCGGGTGATGGAGGCGGTGCCAGGCCCTGGAGTACGACTATCGGGTCCTGCTGGCCCAGCACCTGTGCATGATCGGCCCGGGCTGTCTGTTTCGACGGGACGGGCTCGCCGGCACGCCCCCCCGGGACCCCCGCTTCCGCTACACCGGCGACTTCCACCAGTGGCTGCGTATGGGCCTGCGCGGTCCCTTCGCCCGTCTCCCCGCCACCCTGGCCACCTGGCGCCATCATGCGGCCGGTGCCTCCCAGGCGCGGCGCGACCGGGAGATGGCGGCCAATAAGATCGATGCGGTGCGCGATATCCTGGACCGAGCCGAGTCTGCCGGAGGCCCTGGTCCGACTGCGCGGCGAGGCCCTGTCCACTGCCTACTACATCGCCGCGGTGTTGGGGCTCGACAACCCGGCGATCCCCGCCCGCCGCTATATGCTCCAGTCCCTGCGCCACGCCTGGCGGTGGTCCGCCGGGGCGCCATCCCGAGCGCCGCCGCAGTTGGCGGCTGGTGGTCTTTGCCCTGGGTCTGCCTTTCACCCGCCCCTTGCGGCTCTCTACCAGCGGGCACTGCCGGATCGTTTCAAGCTCCCGGTCGGTACCCTCCATTACCGCGATTGGCGCCCCTTGGCGGCGCACCAGCCTCGCCACCGGACCGGGCCTAGGGCGCCGGATGCGTTGCGCCATCTGTCTCAGCGACTTCGGCGCCGGGGGGACCCAGCGTCTCGTCCTTGGCCTTGCGGAGCACCTGCTAGGCCAGGGTCACGGGGTGGATATTCTGACCCTGGATGACCCCGACGCCAGTCCTTCTTTCCCGCTCCCGGCGGGCTGCGCGGGTGATCGGGCTGGGACTGCGGGCGGACAGCCAGGGCCTGCTGGGGGCCTTGCAGTGCCAATCGGGCGCGCGTCGCAGCCCTGCGCCTGGCCCTGGTCCGGGCGCGGGCGGAGCGGGTGATCGGCTTTCTCACCACGACCAACATTCTCGACCCTCCTGGCCGCCCGGCCTCTGGGCCTGCCGGTGATCGTCGCCGAGGAGTCTGACCCCGGCCATGAGCCGCTGCCCCGTCCCTGGGCCCTGCTGCGGCGGCTGACCTATGGACGGGCCCGCCACATCGTGGTTCACTCCCGGGGGGCGGGCGACTTTTTTCGCGGTGGGCTCGCCCGATCGCGTGCGGGTGATCCCCAACCCGGTGTCGCCCTGTCGCGGCACCAAGGGGCTCGGAGGGCGGCCGGGCGATGGGTCACGCGTCAGCCCCTGGTTGTCGCCATGGGACGGCTGAGCCCGGAGAAGGGCTTCGACCTGTTGATCGCGCGCCTTTGCCCGGATCGCCCCGCGGCACCCGGAGTGGTCGCTTCGGATCCTGGGCGACGGCCCCCTGCGTTCGACCCTGCTGAACCAGGTGGCGGCCCTCGGGCTGGCCGACCGGGTCGCCCTGCCGGGATTCAGCACCCGACCGGCAGAGGCCTTCGCCACTGCGTCGCTGTTCTGTTCCGCGGCCCGGGTCGAGGGCTTCGGCATGGCCCTGTGCGAGGCCATGGCCTGCGGTCTGCCGGTGGTCGCCACCGATGCGCCGAGCGGCCCCCGGGACATCGTCAGGCCCGGCATCGATGGGGAACTGGTTCCGGTCGATGACGTCCAGGCCCTGGCCGCCGCACTCTCTGCCCTGATGGGCGACCCGGAGCGGCGGGCTGCCTACGGGGCGCGCGCCCGGGAGGTGACCGAGCGCTTCTCCCCCGCGCGCGTCTGGGGAGCCTGGGATGCGCTAATCGACCCAGGCAGCAGGGTTGCACCATGAATGCCGCTCGGTCCCAGGCCGGTCAGCGGGCGCCGACAGCGCTTGCCATCTTCCTGCCCTCCCTGGCCGGAGGCGGGGCCGAGCGCATGATGCTGAACCTAGCGCTGGGCCTGGTCGAGGCGGGAGTCGTGGTGGACCTGGTGGTGGGGGATGCGAAGGGACCCTATCGGGACCTTGTGCCGAGCCGGTGCCACCTGATCGATCTCGGGGCTGGACGGGTAATGGCCGCCTTGCCCGGGCTAGTTCGCTATCTGCGGCGGCGGAGGCCGCGAGGTGCTGCTCTCCGCCATGGACCATGCCAATCTGGTCGCCCTGTGGGCGTCCGCCCTGGCGCGGGTGCCCACCCGGGTCTATGTCAGCGTGCGCAACAATCTGTCCCAGGAAGCCGCGCACGCTCCCACCCGGGCCGGGCGCTGGTTGCCGCGCCTGGCGCGGGTCTTTTATCCTCAGGCCCAGGCGGTGATCGCAGTCTCCCAGGGGGTGGCGGATGACCTTGACCCGGCTGATCGGCGCGGGTCGGGCACGGGTGCTGGTCTTCCCAAATCCGGTGGTGACCCCGGACTTGGCGACCCTGGCTGCCGCGCCGCCGGACCATCCTTGGTTCGCGTCCCTGCTGGGCCACGGGTGATCCTGGCCGCCGGGCGCCTGTCCCCTCAGAAAGACTTTCCGACCCTGATCCGCGCCTTTGCCCTCCTTTCCCGCGACCGGGAACTTCGCCTGCTCATCCTGGGGGAGGGGCCGGAGCGGGCGGCCCTGGAGTCTTTGGTCCGGGACCTGGGGCTCACGGAGCGGGTTGCGCTGCCGGGGTTTCAGGCGAATCCGTTCGCCTTCATGGCCCGCGCGCGGCTTTTTGTTCTCGCTTCGGCCTGGGAGGGGCTGCCCGGGGTGCTGATCCAGGCAATGGCCTGCGGGACGCCGGTGGTGAGCACGGACTGTCCGAGTGGACCGCGGGAGATCCTCGCGGATGGGCGCTTCGGTCCATTGGTCCCGGTCGGCAATCCACCCGCGCTGGCGCGGGCCATTATCGATACCCTGGATCGACCATGCCCCGGCGCTATGCTCCGCGCCCGCGCGGATGAGTTCGGCCTGGCGGCCGTGACCAGGCGCTACGCGGCGGCGCTTGGGCTTGTCAGCGGGCCGATGGTATCTACCGGGAGCGACCATGGGTGCTGAAGCCCCATTGCGTGTCGTCCACGTTATCACCGGCCTCGCGCTTGGCGGCGCTGAGGTCATGCTCTATGAGTTGGTCAAGGCCACGGATCAACGTCGATTCCAGTCCGCGGTTGTCTCATTGTCGGCCCCGGGACCGCTGCAACCCCGAATCGAGGCCCTGGGGGTTCCCGTCTACAGCCTGGGGATGCCCGGCGGCCGACCGAGTCTGCGTGCGCTCGGTCGCCTCGCCCAACGCCTGCGCGTCTTGCGACCCGATGTGGTCCAGACCTGGATGTATCACGCCGACCTGTTGGGCGGCCTAGCCGCGCGGCTCGTCACCTCGGCCCCCGTGGTCTGGGGTCTGCACAACAGCAACCTCGATCCGCGGACCACCAAATGGACGACACGTGCGGCGGTCTGGTCTTGCGCCCGGCTGTCACGCCTGGTGCCACAGCGGATCCTGTCCTGTTCCCAAGAGGCTGCACGGGTGCATCGGGACCTCGGTTATGACGCGGACCGGATGATCGTCATTCCAAACGGCTTTGATATTGAGCGTTTTCAACCGAATCGCAGCCATTACGATGCGGTTCGCCGTGAGCTCGGGATTGACAGGGACGCTGTCCTGATCGGGCTGGTCGCTCGCTATCATCCCCAGAAAGACCATAACAATTTCATCGTGGCCGCCGCCCAGGTGGCCCGCTCCAGGCCAGACACCTATTTCATCCTGGTGGGCACCGACGTGGTGGATCGTAACCCGGCCCTGAATGTGCGGATTCAGGAGACCGGGATGCCGGATCGGTTTCGTCTATTGGGGATTCGAGCCGATATGTCCCGGTTGACTGCTGCCTTCGATATTGCCGTGAGCTCATCGGCATCCGGCGAGGCATTTCCGTTGGTCATCGGCGAGGCCATGGCGTGCGGCGTGCCCTGTGTGGTGACAGATGTCGGTGACTCCGCGCTCATGGTGGGGACTGCCGGCCAGGTCGTGCCCCCGGGCGATCCGGCAGCCCTGGCCGAGGCCATCCTGGGCCTATTGGACGAGGGGCCCGAGGCCCTGGGCCAGCGCGGCCAAGCCGCCCGCGTGCGCGTGGTATCTGAGTTCGCCTTGCCGCGCATCGCCGCGCGGTATGGGGACCTGTACCAAGCACTGGATGGGAAGAGCCCTGGCGGTCATCGCTGACGATCGTTGTCGTAGGGTTTACGGCGGGCCATGGCGACTGCCTGCGCCTCGGGTGCCTTCAGGCCCTCTGTCAGGATCCCGGAGATGGATAGCCCGGTCACGCCGCGCAAAGGTCCCAGGGTCTTAACGGCCTCGTCGTCAAGTTGGACCGTTCTCGTGCGCATCGTCGTGAATTCCCCAGACGCGTCATTAGACGAAGAGGACTACAGCATGGATGCGGTTACAATCTCGAAGTCAGTTCCCAGGCCCCGGGTGTGGCTGACTCGCTCTTGAAGGACCTGATCCATGTGCGGTTTCTGTGGGGTTATCGACCCTAATCTGCCAGCGGAGGATGCCCTGCGCACGGCCGTCTCGGCCATGAATGAGACTCTGGTCCACCGCGGCCCGGACGACCATGGGCGGTGGCTGGACCCGCGGTTCGGAGTTGGTTTGGGTCACCGCCGACTTTCTATCTTGGACCTCTCGCCCCAGGGCCACCAGCCGATGGTCTCCCCCTGCGGACGCTTCGTGCTCGCCTTCAACGGGGAAATTTACAATTACCGGGCGTTGCGGCGGGAGATCCGGAGTGCCTGGCCCTGGCGCGGCCACTCGGACACCGAGGTTCTGCTCGCCTGGATCGTCGAGCGGGGCCTGGCGGCGACCCTGCCGGCGTTGAATGGTATGTTCGCCTTCGCCCTCTGGGATCGCGAGGAGCATCGGCTGACCCTGGTCCGGGACCGGCTGGGGGAGAAGCCGCTTTACTATGGCTGGAACCGAGGGCGCTTCCTGTTCGGCTCCGAACTCAAGGCACTGACCGCCCACCCAGGCTGGCAGGGGGAGCTGGACCGGGATGCGCTTGCCGCCTATCTGCGCTTGAGCTATATCCCGGCGCCCTATTCGATCTATCAGGGCATCCGCAAGCTGGAGCCTGGCACTTACGCCGCCCTGGACCCGGGCCAGCAGGAGCCGACCATCCAAGTCTATTGGTCCGCCCGTGAGGCGACGGAGCGGGGGCTGGCGGCCCCTTTCCAAGGTTCGGAGGATGAGGCCCTGAAGGCTCTGGAGCGCCTGCTCATGGACGCGGTGGGCCTGCGCATGCAGGCCGATGTCCCGCTGGGTGCCTTTCTCTCCGGTGGCATCGACTCCACCACCGTGGTGGCGCTAATGCAGGCCCAGTCCGCCCGACCGGTGCGGACCTTCACCATCGGCTTCCATGAGGCCGGCTTCAACGAGGCGGTAGACGCTAAGCGTATCGCCGCCCACCTGGGTACCGACCACACGGAGCTCTATGTCACCGCCCAGGACGGTCTGGCGACCATCCCGAACCTGCCCGGCCTGTGGGACGAGCCATTTGCCGACGCCTCCCAGATCCCAACTCTGCTGGTGAGCCGGATGGCCCGGCGCGACGTGACCGTCTGCCTCTCTGGGGATGGGGGGGATGAGTTGTTCGGCGGCTACTCTCGCTATCTGTGGACCCGGGATACCTGGCGAGGGATCGGCTGGGCGCCCTTGGCCTTGCGGCGGGCCGCGGCGGCTGCGGTGACCGGTATCAGCACCGGGACCTGGGATCGGCTGCTCGCCCCCATCGCCCGGTTCCTGCCTGGACCCTTGCGCATCGCCAACCCGGGAGATCGGCTCCACAAGGCCATCGACGTCCTCACCGGCGACTCACCGGAGGCGCTGTATCGGCGCATGGTCTCCCATTGGAAGGACCCGGCCAGTCTGGTGATCGGCGCGACCGAACCGCCAACCGTCCTGACCGACCCCGGGCGGCGCGCCCGCACCCCCTCCATCACCGAGTCCATGATGTTCATGGACTCAGTTCTCTATCTGCCGGACGACATCCTGGTGAAGATGGACCGCGCCAGCATGGGTGTCGGTCTGGAGGCGCGGGTGCCGCTCCTCGATCATCGCGTCTACGAGTTTGCCTGGTCTCTGCCCCTATCCTTCAAGGTGCGCGGTCGGCTCGGCAAGCTGCCGCTGCGGCGGATCCTGGGGCGCCATGTCCCGCCCGCCCTGCTGGACCGGCCCAAGATGGGCTTCGGGGTGCCCCTGGAGGAGTGGCTACGGGGGCCCTTGCGGGACTGGGCAGAGGCCCTTCTGGCCCAGGATCGACTCGAGCGGGACCGCATCCTGCGGCCAGTGCCCATTCGGGCCCGCTGGGCTGAACACCTGGCGGGGCGGCGCAACTGGTCTTATTACCTCTGGGATGTGTTGATGTTTCAAGCCTGGCTGGACGCTAACCGCGGGCATCTGTGCCCATGACGATCCCCAAGGCCAAGCGGGTCGCCTTCTTCGTCACGGTCGACTGGTACTTCTGCCATCACTACCTGGCGCTCGCCCGCGCGGTGCGGGACGCGGGCTTTGCGGTCACGGTCATCACCGGGGTGGAGGACCACGGCGAGGCCATCCGGGCGGCCGGGCTCGACCTGATCCCCCTCGAGGTCTCCCGCAAGGGGATGAATCCTCTACGAGAATTACGGAGCATTCTGCGGTTGACCCAAGTCTTGCGGCGCCTGCGGCCAGCCCTGCTGCACAACATCGCCCAGAAACCGGTGCTCTATGGCACCCTGGCCGCGCGACTCACCGGAGTGTCGGCGGTGGTCAACGGCGTGGCCGGGATGGGATATCTCTTCACCTCCGAGGCCCCCCGGGCTCGCCTGGTGCGCCGCTTGGTGCGCGGGGCCTATCGGGCCCTGCTGGTGACCCCGAACGTGCGGGTCCTGGTGCAGAACCCGGACGACCAGGCCCAGGTCCGAATCCTCACCGGCGCGGAGCCGATCCTGATCCCGGGGTCCGGGGTGGACTTGGCCCGCTTCGTCCCCCGGGCCCCTGCCACCTCGGGGTCGTCGTCGGATCCGCCTGTCGTCGTGCTGGCCTCCCGCATGCTGTGGGACAAGGGGGTGGGGGACTTCGCCGCCGCCGCCCGCCGGCTCAAGGGCCAGGGCAGTCCGGCCCGCTTCGTCTTGGTGGGCAAGCCGGACCCTGGCAACCCGGCGTCCGTGAGCGAGGACCAGTTACGGGATTGGCAGCGCGAGGGGTTTGTCGAGTGGTGGGGCTATCGCGCGGATATGCCGGAAGTCCTGGCCCAGACCCAGATCGCCTGTCTGCCGTCCTATTACCGGGAGGGACTGCCGAAGTTCCTGATCGAGGCCGCGGCCGCGGGTCTGCCCCTGGTCACCACGGACGCCACCGGCTGCCGGGAGGCGGTGGAACCTGGGGTGAACGGGTTCCTGGTCCCTCCCCGAGATCCGGTGGCGCTGGGGGCAGCCCTGGAACAACTGATCGCTGACCCGGAGCTGCGGCGGCGTTTTGGCGCCCGCTCCCGCGCCCTGGCCGAGGCGCGCTTCGACGAGACGAAGGTCCATGGGGCGACCCTGGCGGTCTATCACGAAATTCTTCAACGATTTGAGGTCACTGAATGAAAAATGCGCTAATCACGGGCGTTACGGGGCAGGATGGAGCGTATTTGGCCGAATTTCTAATCGATAAAGGTTACGAGGTTCATGGGATCAAGCGCCGTGCCTCGCTTTTTAATACGGACCGGATCGATCACCTGTATCAGGACCCTCATGTCAGGGACCGTCGCTTGATCCTCCACCATGGCGACCTGACGGATTCCAGCAGCCTGATCCGCATCATTCAGCAGGTGCAACCGGACGAGATCTATAATCTTGCGGCCCAGAGTCATGTCGCTGTCTCGTTTGAGGAGCCGGAATATACCGCCAATTCGGATGCGCTGGGCGCTCTGCGCATTCTGGAGGCGATCCGGATTCTCGGTCTTGAAAAGAAGACCCGCTTCTATCAGGCCAGTACCTCTGAGCTTTACGGGCTGGTGCAGGAGACCCCGCAGCGCGAGACCACGCCCTTCTACCCCCGCAGTCCCTATGCAGTGGCCAAGCTCTACGCCTATTGGATCACCGTAAACTATCGGGAAGCCTATGGCATCTACGCCTGCAACGGAATCCTTTTCAATCATGAGAGTCCGGTGCGCGGCGAGACCTTCGTCACGCGCAAGATCACCCGCGCCCTGGCGCGCATCAAGCTCGGCCTTCAGGACTGTGTCTACCTGGGTAATCTCAGCGCAAAGCGGGATTGGGGACACGCCCGGGACTATGTACAGATGCAGTGGCTCATGCTCCAGCAGGCGCAACCGGAGGACTACGTCATTGCGACCGGGGTGCAATACAGTGTGCGGGACTTCGTGGCGGCCGCAGCCCGCGAACTGGAGATGACGGTTCGCTGGGAGGGGGAGGGCGTCGATGAAAAGGGCTATGACGCGCAGGGGCGCTGCATCGTCGCCGTCGATCCTCGCTATTTTCGCCCGACCGAGGTGGAGACCCTGCTCGGGGATGCGAGCAAGGCGCGGGAGCAACTGGGCTGGGTACCCGCCACCAGTTTTCACGCGCTGGTGGCGGAGATGGTTCAGGCAGATCTCAAGCAGGCCCAACGGGACGACCTGGTGAAGCAGCACGGCTACAGTGCCTTCGACCACAACGAGTGAGGCCGGTGATTCCGAAATGTCTATGCTAGAAGACAAGATTTATGTGGCCGGCCACCGCGGCATGGTCGGCGCCGCGATCGTCCGGGAGCTTGGCCGGCGCGGGTTCAATAATCTTATCACCCGGACCCACGCGGAACTGGACCTGACGGACCAGGCACAGGTGCGGGCCTTTTTCCAGACGGAGTGCCCGGACCTGGTTTACCTCGCTGCCGCCAAGGTCGGCGGCATTTATGCCAATGACATTTTTCCGGCGGAATTCATCTATCAGAATCTGATGATCGAGGCCAATGTCATCCACCAGGCTTGGCAGGCCGGGGTGCGGCGGCTGTTGTTGCTTGGGTCAAGCTGCATCTATCCCCGGGTGGCGCCCCAGCCCATCCCCGAGGAGGCCCTGTTGACCGGTGTGCTGGAGGCTACCAATGAGCCCTATGCCATCGCCAAGATCGCCGGCATCAAGTTGTGTGAATCCTATAACCGGCAGTATGGGACTGATTATCGCAGTGTGATGCCCACCAATCTCTATGGCCCGGGGGATAATTATCACCCGGAGAACAGCCACGTCATCCCCGCCCTGTTGCGGCGCGCCCACGAGGCCAAGGTCAATGGGAGCCCAGAGCTGGCGATCTGGGGCACCGGGACTCCGCGGCGCGAGTTCCTCTACGTGGATGACATGGCCGCAGCCAGTGTGCATGTGATGGACTTGGATCAAGTGACCTACGCGGCCCACACCCGACCGATGCTGTCGCACATCAATGTCGGTTGCGGCGAGGACCTGAGCATCCGGGAACTGGCAGAGTTGGTCTGTCAGGTCGTGGGTTATCATGGGCGAATCGTCTATGACCCCTCTCGGCCGGACGGCGCCCCCCGCAAGCTTATGAGCACCGACCGGCTGCGCGCCCTCGGTTGGGAGCCGCGGGTCCCATTGGCGGAGGGACTGGCTCTGGCCTATCGCGATTTCTGTGCCCGGGAGCGGCAGGGATAAGGCGATTGCCGCAAAATCATGTATCAGATCGCGAAGGATTTTCGTCTGCCTTCAAGGAGCGCCGACAGGAGCATAGCTGGGCTATGTGACTGTCGGCGTGACGCGGAAGGCGGGCGAAAAGACGAGCGAGGTGGTACATGATTTGACAGAAATCGCCTAAGGGCGCGGCGAGGCTCAGGCCTCCGCTATGCTTGGCCCCCGACGTGCCAATCGCATCAGCGGCTCATCAAGCCAAGGGGGGTGTCGATCCCAGTCAGGTCCCCTGGGAAGGGGGTCGAGAATGACTTGGCTGGAACGACTTCGCTATTCCCCCATGGCCCCAATGACCGCCGCTGCGATCACATCCTGGTCGGCCGCATTGAGGTCTGCATGCATCGGTAGACTGATGACGCTGGCGGCGAGCCGGGCGGCGACCGGGGTGCAGTCCGGGCAACAGAAGTGCCGGTAAGCGGGCTGGGCATTGAGTGGGATGGGGTAATGCACGGCCGTGGGGATGCCCCGCGCTTGGAGGGCATCGACCAACGCGTCACGGCCCCGCACCTTCAGAGTGTACTGGGCATAGACGCAGGTGCGATCCGGACGGGTGACGGGGATGTTAATCCCCGGGGCGCCGGCGAATAGGGCGTTGTAACGCTCACCGACCGCAACCCGCTGCGCGATCTCCCCGTCGAAGCGGTCCAGCTTGGCGAGCAGCACGGCGCATTGCAGGGTGTCCATGCGCCCGCCCACACCGATGCGGGTGTGGACATAGCGGCGCGCCTGGCCATGCACCCGCAACTCCCGCATGGCCGTGGCAAGGGCCTCGTCATTGGTGAAAATGGCTCCGCCATCCCCGTAGCAACCCAGTGGCTTGGATGGGAAAAAGCTGGTGCAGCCGATGGTTGACAGGTTGCCGCTGCGCCGACCGCGATAGGTCGCCCCGAAACTCTGGGCGGCGTCCTCAATGACCGGCAGCCGATAGACTTCGGCGATGGCATTGATGTCATCCATATCGGCCGGTTGCCCGTAGAGCGCGACCGGCATGAGCGCCTTGGTGCGGGGCGTGATGGCGCCCTCGAGCTTGGCGGTATCGATGTTGCAGGTGTCCGGCTCCACGTCGACGAAGACCGGCCGCGCACCCACCAGGGCAATGACCTCGGCCGTGGCCACGAAGGTGAATGGGGTGGTGATCACCTCATCCCCGGGGCCTATCCCCAGTGCCATGAGGCTGATCAGGAGCGCATCGGTCCCGGAGGCGACACTGACACAGTGGGCTGCCCCGGTGTAGTCCTGCAGCCGCTGCTCCAGCTCCTCCAGTTCCGGACCCAGGATGTAGCGTCCATGGTGCAGGACCCGGTGGATGCGCTCCTCCAATTGGGGACGTATGAAGGATTGCTGACCCGGGAGGTCGATGAAGTCGATGCGGTGCGTCCGGGACGGACGCGCGAGGTAGTGGGTGGGGGTGACGGCGAAATCCGGTTCGGCGTCCACGAAGGCCGGGTCCAGGGTCAGGACCTTGATCGACCCAGGGGCGAAGCGTCGCAGGGCATGAAGCAACCGACCCCGGGCCGGGTCTGGAGCGTCGAAGTCCGTGCAATCTCCGGCCAGGGCCGCGAGCCATTGCTTGCCTTGGGCAAAGGTCTGGAGCCGCTGGCGGGCAAGTCGGGTCAGATCCTCCCGGTTTGGATTCCCGGCGTCTACCCTGGTCGCTGCCTCAAGGGCGAGTCGCAGCTCATCCTCATAGTTCTGGGCCGCGCCGGCGTAGAGCCAGAGGGTTCCCCCTTGGTCCTGACAGCGGGCGATAGCGGCGAGTAAGTCGGCGTTGGTCGCCGCGTCGGGGAGATAGGCGGCGGCGACCGAATCGGGAGCGAGCAGGAGGTCCATAGCAGGAGGTCCATCGAGTTGATTCGTATTGAGCAAGAATTTCGCTGCGGCTGATCGGTCGGGGTGGCCTCGATCAGTTATCCCGTTACGAGAACCCGGGTAGGGCATGGTGCGGCGCGAACTGGATCGACCGCGACCGATGCGGTTCCTTCGTCACCGCATCCTTACGCCGTCATCTTGTTGGCCGGGATGATGATCGACGCCGCCAGGCCGGCGCGCTCACCAATCCGCCGCCGCCCCCGCGACTTCCTTCAGCATGGTCGCGACCTTGGCCATGACGGCGCTGCCGGCGACCTGATCCGGCGGGATCTCGCGGTGGACCACATAGGTCTTGCCGGGTTCGGCTGTCAGGCTGTACACGCTGAGGATAAAGGGGCAGTTGACCAGGCGCGCGGGGTCTTCGTTGGTCATCTCCCGGGACAGGACGGCGCTGCAGAACTCGATGGACTCGGCACGCTGATAGACCTGCCCCTCTTGTCCCAAGTCTTTGCCGGTCCGTTCCAGCATTTCTGACAGGTGCATCACGTTATTGATGAACATGCCCCGCTCCTCGATGGCGAGCTTGGCGGCGTCGAGAACGTCATCGAAACCGGCCTCGCTCTCATAGACTGCGTAGCCTGTGCCGGCCGTGGCCAGGGGCGGGCAGAGGACGAACGCGGTGAGGACAAACAGGTACTTGAGTATATGCATGGGTCGGAATCGGTGCGCTGTTGCGTGATGGAAAAAAGCGAATTAGCCCGCGAACAATGCGACTGAACGCGATTCAGGTTCGAATCAGGATCGAATCAGAAGGAAACGACCCCGCGGCTGGCGCGGGGCCCTGTTCACCGGCCCTAGGGTCGCGGGTCAGTATTGATTCATCGGCCGAAAGGCGGGTGTCGCGGGCCAGTCCGCCGCGGGCGCCGGTTGGCTTGGGCGCTGGGCGGACTCGAGTTCTTCGATACGGCGCTTGAGGGCCTCGATCTCGCGCTTATCCGCGGGGGCCGTTTGGGCGGTGCTGGGAGTCGACCCCGGGGGGGTTACGGGGGCTGGTGGGGCCACGGGTGCTATCGGTGCCACACCCGGGGCGGGGTAACCCGGCGCCCCATAACCAGGTGCCGGGTAGCCATAGCCGTACCCGGGGGCGCCGTAGGGTGCGCCACCCCAGGGGCCGGGACCATAGCCGCCATAGGGACCCCCGTAGGGACCGTCGTAGTCATAGTCGTCGTTGTCGCGATCCCGGCCCCCGCCCATCCAGCGCCCGGGGTTCATCACATCCCCGAAATTGAAGGCCTGGGCGAGCGGGATGTAGGTAGTCAGACCGACCAGGGCGGCGATCGATAAGGCGGACAGGGTCTTCACAGACTGATAAGACACGGCAGACTTCCTCCGGGGTTGGTTCGTCTTCTCTGCGTTTCTCTTTCTGAAAATGGGCGGGCCGAGGCGTTTCTAACACCCGATCAAGCACGTGGTCAACCGGTCGAACGGTTTCTCAGGCGTTGGTCAGCCCGTGATCAGGCGCATGCGCGTGTCCTTGGTGATGTGCGTGATAGTGATGGGCGTGGCCATGACCGCCGATCGAGCCCGCCATCGCGCCGGGCTCCCCGTGCAGCCGCGTTCCGTCCGGTTGGATGGCAGGTCGGATGGTACGGCCCAGCGCCCGGCGTGCCCGCTGGGCGGCGAGTTCGTCGTGCAGCCAGGCCAGCCAGGGTCCAAGGTCGCTGCCGCTGCGGGTCGAGAGGGTGACAAAGGGCGCCGGACTCGCAAGGTCTCGGAGAAAGCGTTCCGCGCGCTCGGGTTGGAATTCGGGCAGCAGGGTCAGCAGGTCCGCCTTGGTGCATAGCACCAGGTCTGCGGCGCGGAACATCACCGGGTACTTGGCCGGCTTGTCATCTCCCTCCGGCACCGAGATCAGGGTGACGTTGCGGTGCTGTCCCAGATCGAAGCTGGCCGGGCACACCAGGTTGCCCACGTTCTCGATGAAGAGAATATCGACCCCGTCCAGGTCCAGTCGGTGCAGGGCGTCGTGGACCATATGGGCGTCCAGATGGCAGGCACTGCCGGTGACGATCTGCACCGCCGGGACGCCTTTGGCGCGAATGCGCCGGGCGTCGTTCTCGGTCTCCAGGTCACCCTCGATCACGGCGATCTTGAGTTGCGCGCCCAGGCCGTCGATGGTCGCTTCCAGGAGGCTGGTCTTACCGGCCCCCGGGGAGGACATCAGGTTCAGCGTCAGGACCCCGTACTGGTCGAAGTGTTCCCGGTTGTGGGCGGCCTGATGGTCGTTTTCTGAGAGCAGGCCCTGGAGCACGGTCACTGCCGCCCGGCCGTCCGCGGTGCGGGACAGCTTGCCGTCCCCGCGGACCAGGTGCTCATTGCCGGGGGTGATGTTGCAGCCGCAGGTGTCACACATGGGTGGTCTCCCAATCGGTTCTTGACCAGGGTCCTTACCCGGTCGGTGAGGTCCCCGAGTTTACGACATCTTGTCCCTGGCGCGTTTCCTCAATGGACGACGAAGCCGAGCAGGTCGTCTCGCTTCAGGTTACAGCGTTGTGCGCGCTGAGGGTTACCATCACTGGCGCCGGGTACCGTGTGATGCCGGAACGACAGCAACGCGTTTTACCCGGTTTCAAGATGGAGCCCGGAAACTCGCCGGTCCGCCATGCGCAGTCTCTGCGCTCCCTCCGGCCTAGACGCCGGGCACTGCCCGATGTTCGGGCAAGGAGACCGATCATGACCGAGTTCGCCCTGAATTCCCAGCTATTGACCGATTGCCACCCGCTGGGCCAGTTGGCTGCGAGCCAGGTGCTGTTGCATCGCAACGCCGCTGTGCCGTGGTTCATCCTGGTGCCGGAAACCGCGCTCGAGAACTTGCTGGACTTGCCGATCGACCAGCGTGAGGCGGTGCTCGTCGACTGTAAGCGGGTCTCGGACTACCTGAACAAGACTTTGAGGTGCCCGAAGGTCAACGTGGCCTGGATCGGCAATCTGGTACCCCAGTTGCACATCCACGTGATCGGTCGGGATCCGACTGACCCCTGCTGGCCCAAGCCGGTGTGGGGACACCTGGAGGTGGCGTGGGACTACGCGCCAGCGGAGGTCGCGGCCATCCGGATGGGGTTGTTGGGTGTCTGAACCGATGTAACCGGCGGCGCTGCGTCTTGGGCATCCCCGCGGTTCAGCCCCCTTTCGGGTTGCCAAATCCACGCCATGATGCACACTTGATAAAGACCGCGTCCGCCCGCGGTGCCACGACCGATTCACCCGCAAGCCGGAGAGCCCCATGACCGCACAGGACCAGAACAAGCCAACCGAGAAGCCGGTCGATAAGCTGGTTGAAGCCTATGAGGAAATGCTCAAGCGCACCCGCGAGACTCTAGAGGCCACTCAGGAGGAGTCCGTGCCGCGCTTCCGCGAGCTGCTGGAAAGGGCGCGGGACAACATGGTGGAACTGGGCGAGTTGACGCGGGAGGAGGCCAATAAGGTCTCCGAGTACCTGCGTCGGGACGTGGAGGATGCGGCGAGCTATATCGCCGACACCGGCCAGGACATCCGCGACTGGTGGCGCTTTGATCTGGAGCTGATTGAGCAGCGGATGATGGATATGTTCGCCCGGGTGGCGGACCAGACCAGCCTGCAACTGGCTCAGTGGGCGGAGAATGCCCGCCAGTTGACCCTCTATCAGGCCGGGGAGATCACGGGCCCCGGGACCCTGATGTGTGATAAATGCGGGGCCGAGACCCACTTCGTGAAGGCCGGGCGCATCCCGCCCTGTGCCGATTGCGGCGGCACGGCTTTCAAGCGCAAGGAGCAGACCGAGGGGTCGGCGAGCTGAGTTTGCGGGGTCCCGACCGGTGAGCCGTCAGACGGCGGCGGCGCCTGACGGTCTCAGGCGGCCGGTGGGGACTGGAATTCCAGACTGGGCGTCCGTATAGTCGCCATTCGCGTCATGCCTCGTGGGAGAGACCGGAGCTTATTTTTGGTTCACGCCCGTCCGCGTGATCCCGGCTTCGGCGCCGAAGGCGCAACACCGCCCGGAATCGCTCAGGCACACCGGACCGCGGGGCTGAAGACCGACTCTGGAGAGCGGTTGCCGTCCGGGTTTCCGGACTGTAACCCACCGATGGGGCAGCCGGCCCCTTGCGCTCATCGAACCGCCAGCGTCTTGCGTCCACGATCGGTCCGCGACGACCGCCTGGAATCAGCATGGCGCCGGGAGACCTGCCGATGACCGCCAGGAGCCCGCAAACTCTCAGGTTCAGGACAGAGGGGCGATGCCACGGACCCACGGGGGTCCCGACGGCGTCGCCGCGTGCGTTTGTGGGCCTCGGCGACCCCCCCACGAGTGAGGAGAGTCGGATGGGCTTGCGTACCCCCCTGTTTGCCGAGCACGAGCGCCTGGGCGCCCGCATCGTCCCCTTCGGCGGCTGGGATATGCCGCTGCATTACGGTTCCCAGCTGGAAGAACACCACGCGGTCCGCCAAGGCGCCGGGGCATTTGATGTGTCCCACATGCAGCCGGTAGATATCACTGGACCGGGTGCCTGGGACTTTCTTCGCCATCTGCTCGCGAACGATGTCGCCAAGCTGAAGGAGCCTGGCAAGGCGCTCTATTCCTGCATGCTGAACGACCAGGGTGGGGTGGTGGATGACCTGATCGTCTACTACCGCGGCCCCGCCGACTACCGGCTGGTGGTGAACGCTGGCAACGCGGACAAGGACCTGCAGTGGATGGACGCCCGGGCGACTGGCCGCGACGTCCAGATCGACCGCCGCCGGGACCTGGCCATGATCGCCGTCCAGGGTCCCGCCGCCCGCCGCCTTACCGCCCCCTTGTTGCCTGCCGACTGCCGCGACGCCGCCCTGGCCATAAAGGCGTTCTTCGCCGCCGAGGGGGAGCGCTGGTTCGTCGGCCGGACCGGTTACACAGGCGAGGACGGCTTCGAGGTCATACTCCCCGGGGAGGACGCCCCCGGTCTCTGGCAGGGGCTGATCGCCGCCGGGGTGCGCCCATGCGGACTCGGCGCCCGCGACACCCTGCGCCTGGAGGCAGGGATGAACCTCTATGGTCAAGACATGGACGAGTCGGTTGGTCCCCTGGAGTCCGGTCTCGGCTGGACCATTGCCTGGGAACCGGCAGACCGCGACTTTGTCGGCCGGGCGGCGCTGACTGCCATGCGCAACAATCCGGCCCGGCGCACGTTCGTGGGTCTGTTGCTCACCGGCCGCGGTGTGTTGCGCAGTCACCAGAGCGTGCTGGTCGACGGTCGCTTGGTAGGTGAGATCACGTCCGGCGGCTTCTCCCCGACCCTGGGGCGGTCCATCGCATTCGCCCGGGTCGCACCCGGGATCGGCACCCGTTGCGCCGTCGACATCCGCGGCAAGCCGGAGCCGGCCCTGGTGGTCAAGACCAGCTTTGTGCGCAATGGCAAACCGGCGCAGGAGCTCGGCGGATAACCTGGGTCCAATCGTTGTTCCGGGAACAACGCTAATAAAAACCGGCCGGTCCGCCGGCCTCTATCGGGAGAGAACTATGAGCGCAGTCCCTGCTGAACTCCATTACACCAAGTCCCACGAATGGGTGAGGGACAACGGCGACGGCACCGTCACCGTCGGGATCACCGATCATGCCCAGGACGCCTTGGGGGACATCGTCTTCGTTGAGACCCCGGAGGCCGGGCGCGAGGTGGACGCCGGTGAAGCCTGTGCCGTCGTCGAGTCAGTGAAGGCGGCGTCGGATATCTATTCGCCCTTAGCGGGTACGGTCGTGGAAGGCAACGCGCTCCTGGCCGAGTCCCCGGAGGCGATCAACCAGGGTGCCTATGGCGAGGGCTGGATCTTCAGCCTGCGCCCCACCGACCCGACAGCCCTGAGCCACTTACTGGACGCCGCCGACTACCAGGTGGTGGTGCAGGCTGAGGCGTGATTTTGCGGCCCACCAGCCGCGAGCTTCCAGCGTTCGTTTTGGGATACAGGCGGGCGGCGGATGCGGCCCGGGTGGGCGCTCTGGCGCAGACCTGGAAGTGTCTTGACATGCGCCCCTTAGCCACTCGCTGGTGGCTGGTCGCTCAGTTAACTTGACCCGCAGATCGGCCCGCTTGGCGGGCCCCGGAATGCCCTGACATGCCTTTTGTACCCCACACCGAGGACGACATCGCCGCCATGCTCGGCGTCATCGGTGTCTCCTCTATCGATGACCTGTTCAACGAGATCCCGGCGGAGTTGCGCATCGGTGAGTTGGCCGCCATCCCAACCGGGATCGCCGAGATGGACATCACCCGGCTCATGCAGGCCCGCGCCCGGGCGGACGGTCAGCCCCTGTGCTTTATCGGGGCCGGAGCTTATGACCACCACATACCGGCTGCGGTCTGGCAGATCGCCTCCCGCGGTGAGTTCTACAGCGCCTACACTCCCTACCAGGCGGAGGCGAGCCAGGGCACTCTGCAACTGCTCTACGAATGGCAGTCCATGATGACGGCCCTGACCGCCATGGCGGTATCCAACGCCTCGCTCTACGACGGGGCATCGGCCTTGGCGGAAGCGGTGCTGATGGCGGTGCGTGCCAACCGGAAGGCCCGCTCCAGTCGGGTGCTGGTGCCGCGGGCCCTGCACCCGGCCTATCGGCGCGCACTGCGGGGGATCGTCGAGCCCCAGGGGATCGAGGTCGTGGAGGTTCCCTTCGACAGTGGCGGCGGACAGACATCAACCGAATCCCTCGACGCCCTGGCCGCTGGCGGCTTCGCCGGGGTGGTGATCAATCAACCGAACTTTTTCGGGGTGATCGAAGCTGTGGATGACCTCACCGACTGGGCGCACGGGCGCGACGCCCTGGTTATCGGGGTGGTCAACCCGCTCGCGCTGGCGCTTCTCAAGCCCCCCGGCGAGTGGGGGGGCAGCGGTGCGGACATCGCCGTGGGCGAGGCCCAGCCGTTGGGGATCCCGCTCGCATCGGGTGGACCCTATGCCGGGTTCCTGTGCTGCAAGCAGGACCTGGTGCGGCAGATGCCCGGCCGCCTCATCGGGCGGACCCTGGACCTGGACGGAAAGCCTGGCTTCACCCTAACCCTCCAAGCCAGGGAACAGCATATCCGCCGCGGCAAGGCCACCTCGAACATCTGCACCAATCAGGGCTTGTTGGTGACTGCCGCCACCATCCACCTGGCCCTCCTGGGCGCCGAGGGCCTGGAGCGGGTGGCGGCCGCCTGTCATGCCAATACCCGCCGGCTCGCCACGCTGCTGTGCGAGACCCCGGGGGTGGAGCCCCTGTTCGACCGACCGGTCTTTCATGAGCAGGCGCTGCGGCTGCCGGCCCCGACTGCCGATGTGCTAAGGTCCCTGGCGGCTCACAACGTTCTGGGTGGATTCGACCTGGGACTGGATTACCCGGAACTGGACCCGGCGGTGCTGGTCTGCGCCACGGAACTGCGCACGGAGGACGACATGGCAAGCTACGCCGCCAAACTGGCCCGGGTCATCGCCGCCCGCACTCAGCCAAGGTGCCCGGTGGAGCCGAAATTTGCCTAGAGCCCGCGCGTCGGGTAACGGACTGGCGCGTGCCAAATCGATGTGGCCGCTCGCGCGAGGATGGGCAAAGCCCGCGTGCGTTGTCGGGCGGTTCGGCGGCATTGCTCAGGCGTGTCCATCCGGACGGCGCCGGGGGGTTGCGGGGCGGGCACGCCACGCTTTGCCCATCCGATCAAACCACTAACCACTGGAGATAAAAATGGCCAAGACTGCCCTGCAAGGTAACCCCGTCAGCCTGTCCGGCGACCTGCCCGCCGTCGGGAGCAAAGCCCCCGACTTCAAGCTTGTCGCCAAGGATCTGAGCGATAAGACACTGGCGGATTTTGCCGGCAAGAAGAAGCTCCTGAACATCGTTCCGAGTCTGGATACCGGCGTCTGTGCTACATCCACCAAGAAGTTCAACGAGGCCATGGCCGGCAAGACCGATGCGGTCGCCCTGGTGATCTCTGGGGACCTGCCCTTCGCAATGGGCCGCTTCTGCGACGCCGAGGGCATTACCAATGTGGTGAGCCTGTCCATGATGCGCTCGCGCAACTTCGCCAAGGACTACGGCGTACTGATCGAGGACGGTCCCCTGGCTGGCATCACCGCCCGCGCTGTCGTGGTGCTTGATGCTCAGGACCAGGTGGTCTACACGCAGCTGGTACCGGAAATTACTCAGGAGCCTGATTACGACGCGGCCCTGGCCGCTCTGTAAGACGATCGGCCACAGTGGGCGCAGTTCCCCTGTGGTCGAGTTTTTCGTTTCCGTAAGGGACCAACAGACCCGCGCCATGCTGATCCACGACCAGTCCAGACCCGGCCGCCGCGCCAGTGCCCAGGCCCCGTTCCAGTCGGCCGATTGCGCCGATATCCCGGCAGCCCAGCGGCGGGCCGTCCGGCCCATGCTGCCGGAGGTCTCGGAACTCCAGGTGGTACGTCACTACACCCGGCTGTCCCAGAAGAACTTCTCCATCGACACCCATTTCTACCCCCTGGGCTCCTGTACCATGAAATACAACCCGCGGGCCTGCCATACGCTGGCCATGCTGCCGGGGTTTCTCGCCCGTCATCCGGCGGCCCCGGAGACCCACGGTCAGGGGTTGCTCGCCTGCCTCTTTGAGTTGCAGGAAATGCTGAAAGAGGTCACGGGGATGCATGCCGTGTCCCTGGCCCCGTCTGCGGGGGCCCAAGGCGAGTTTGCTGGGGTCGCCATGATCCGCGCCTATCATCGGGCCCGTAATGACTCAGCCCGCACCGATATCCTGGTGCCGGATGCGGCCCACGGGACCAACCCGGCCTCTGCCGTAATGTGTGGTTTTGTCGCCCGCGAGATCCCCACGGGTCCGGACGGGGACGTGGATATCCCCGCCCTGCGCGCGGCGGTCGGGCCCCAAACGGCCGGTATCATGCTCACCAACCCGAGCACCGTGGGCGTCTTCGACCGCAACATCCAGGCCATCGCCGGTATCGTGCATGGGGCGGGGGGGCTGCTCTATTACGACGGCGCCAACCTCAACGCCATCCTGGGCAAGGTGCGGCCCGGGGACATGGGCTTCGACGTTATCCATATGAACCTGCACAAGACCTTTTCCACCCCCCACGGGGGCGGCGGTCCGGGGGCCGGGCCGGTGGGGGTGTCGGCGCGTCTGGAGCCCTTCCTGCCGGTGCCGCTGGTGGGCCGGGACGGCGTTGACTATTGCTGGCTGAGCGAGCGCGACCGACCCCAGTCCATCGGCCGGCTGACCGCCTTCGGCGGCAACATGGGCATCCTGCTGCGGGCCTATGTCTACGCCCGGATGCTGGGGCGGGAGGGCATGAAGCGGGTATCCGAGTTCTCCACCCTCAACGCCAATTACCTGATGACGCGACTCAAGGAGGCCGGCTTTGAGGCCGCTTACCCAGAGCGGCGGGCCAGCCATGAGTTCATCGTTACCTTGAAGCACGAGGCCAAGGAGTGGGGCGTCAACGCGATGGATTTCGCCAAACGCCTGCTCGATTACGGCTACCACGCCCCCACCACCTACTTCCCCCTGTTGGTCCCGGAGTGCCTCTTGATTGAGCCCACGGAGACTGAGACCCGGGAGGAACTGGACGGTTTCGTCGCCGCCATGGTCACCATCCGGGAGGAGGCGCAGTCCAATCCTGACCTTGTGAAGGGCGCGCCCCATACCCTGCCAGTGAGACGTTTGGACGACGTGCGGGCGGCGCGTCAACTGGACCTGGCCTGGCGAGCCGCGACGCCCGCCGCCTGACCGATGGCGAACCACAGCGACCGTGGCTGGGGGCGGGTAATCTACGCCTTCGGTTACTCCATGCAGGGCTTCAAGGCCTGCTTCAAGGCGGAGGAGGCCTTTCGCCAAGAGTTGTTTCTGTTGCTGTTCCTCGTCCCGCTCGGGCTGTGGCTGGGTGAGACGCCGGTCGAGCGCGCCCTGCTGATCGGCTGCCTGCTGATCGTGCTTATTGTGGAGTTGCTGAACTCCGCCATCGAGGCCAGCGTGGACCGCATTGGTACCGAGCGCCATGAACTGTCCGCCCGTGCCAAGGATATCGCTTCCGCCGCCGTATTTATGAGCATGACGCTCACCGGGGTGACCTGGGGGTTGATCCTGATACCCAAGTGGCTTTGAGCATATTGTCCTCATAGAGGTCAGACACCGATGACTGCACACTTCACCGAGCAGGGTTTCGTGCCCCTCGCCATCGCCATCCTGACGGTCTCTGATTCTCGTACCGAGGCACAGGACACGTCCGGTCACCTGCTCAAGGACAAGTCCCGGGAAGCCGGTCATCAGGTGGTCGCCAAGGAAATCGTGCCCGACGACGTCTATCAACTCCGGGCGGTCTTTTCCCGCTGGATCGCAGACCCGGGGGTGCAGGTGATCCTGAGCACCGGCGGCACCGGCCTGACGGGCCGGGACAGCACCCCGGAGGCGGTCGCACCCCTGCTCGACAAGCAGGTGGAGGGGTTCGGGGAGCTCTTCCGTCAGGTCTCCTTCGTCGAGATCGGCACCTCCACCGTTCAGTCCCGGGCCTTCGCGGGGCTGGCCAACGGCACCTTTATTTTCTGTCTGCCCGGCTCCACCGGGGCCTGCCGCACCGCTTGGGAGCAGATCCTGGTGGCGCAGCTGGATGCGCGCACCCGGCCCTGCAATTTCACTCAGTTGATCCCGCGGTTGCTGGAGCACTGAAGGGCGGAGAGTGACCATGATCCAGGATCAACATGCCTGCCCGGATCCCAGCGATCGAATGCCGCTTACCAAGCAGGAGGTCTTGGACCTCCTGCTTGCGCAGGCCCGTCCAATCAGCGGCAGTGAGACCGTTCCCACGGATCAGGGGCTGGGCCGGGTCCTTGCTGCGCCGGTGGTCAGTGCCATCCAAGTCCCGGCCTGGGATAACAGCGCCATGGACGGGTATGCGCTGCGCTGCGCAGACCTTGCGGCGCGGTTGGGGCGACTGAAGGTCGCCCAGCGCATCCCCGCCGGGGCGGTCGGCCGCCCGCTGGAACCCGGAACTGCCGCGCGTATCTTCACCGGGGCCCCGGTCCCCGCCGGGGCGGACACCGTGGTAATCCAGGAGCGTTGCGAACAAGACGGAGACTGGGTCCGGGTCCCGGGTGACCTCTCCCCCGGCGCCAATATCCGCCAGGCGGGCGAGGACATCCAGGTGGGTGCGGTGGTGATCGAGCCGGGGACCCGGCTGCGCCCCCAGCATCTGGGGCTCGCCGCCTCCGTGGGCGCGGCCGAATTGGTCGTCTACCGGCGGCTGCGAGTGGCCACCTTTGCGACCGGCGATGAGTTGGCAATGCCCGGAACGCCCCTGGGGGCGGGGCAGATCTACAACTCCAACCGCTTCACCCTGGAGGGGTTGCTCCAGGGCCTGGTCTGCGACGTGATCGACCTCGGAATCGTCCCGGACACGCTCGATGGCACCGTGGCGGCCCTGACCCGGGGTGCGGCCGCGTCGGACCTGATCCTAACCAGCGGCGGTGTCTCGGTCGGTGAGGAGGATCATGTCAGGCCGGCGATCGAGCGGCTCGGCAGCCTGGACCTCTGGAACGTCGCCGTGCGGCCTGGCAAGCCCCTGGCCTTCGGGCAAGTGGCGGGCACGCCCTTCCTGGGCAGCCCGGGGAACCCGGTCTCCCTCTTTGTCACCTTTCTGCTTTTTGCGCGGCCCTTAGTATTACGTATGCAGGGGGTGGTTGGGGACCTCAGACCGCTTAGCCTCAAGGTCCGCGCCGGATTCGACTGGTCCCGTCCGGACCGGCGGCGGGAGTTCCATCGTGCCCGGCTGGAGCCGGGGGCCGACGGGGACTGGGAAGTCGCAGTTCATCCGTCCCGCTCGGCTGGTGTTCTCAGCTCCGCCGCTTGGGCGGATGGGCTGGTGGAGATCCCGGAGGGGCAGACCGTCGCCCGCGGGGACCCGGTGGACTACCTT
>CAVTDM010000004.1:37500-213693 GCA_963733415.1 uncultured Gammaproteobacteria bacterium
GGGGGTGACTGCGTACCTTTTGTATAATGGGTCAGCGACTTACTTCTCAGTGGCAAGCTTAACCGATTAGGGGAGGCGTAGCGAAAGCGAGTCTTAAATGGGCGCTTGAGTCGCTGGGAGTAGACCCGAAACCGGGCGATCTACCCATGGCCAGGGTGAAGGTGCGGTAACACGCGCTGGAGGTCCGAACCGGGATCTGTTGAAAAAGATTCGGATGAGCTGTGGGTCGGAGTGAAAGGCTAATCAAGCTCGGAGATAGCTGGTTCTCCCCGAAAGCTATTTAGGTAGCGCCTCGTGTCTCACTTCTGGGGGTAGAGCACTGTTTCGGCTAGGGGGCCATCCCGGCTTACCAAACCGATGCAAACTCCGAATACCAGAAAGTGCAATCACGGGAGACACACGGCGGGTGCTAACGTCCGTCGTGAAAAGGGCAACAACCCAGACCGCCAGCTAAGGTCCCTAAATCATGGCTCAGTGGGAAACGATGTGGGAAGGCCCAGACAGCCAGGAGGTTGGCTTAGAAGCAGCCACCCTTTAAAGAAAGCGTAATAGCTCACTGGTCAAGTCGGCCTGCGCGGAAGATGTAACGGGGCTTAAGCCATGTACCGAAGCTGCGGATGCCAGGCAACTGGCATGGTAGGGGAGCGTTCCGTAGTGCCTGTGAAGGTCGGTTGTAAAGCCGGCTGGAGGTATCGGAAGTGCGAATGCTGACATAAGTAACGACAACGGGGGTGAGAAACCCCCGCGCCGAAAGCCCAAGGTTTCCTGCGCAACGTTAATCGGCGCAGGGTGAGTCGGCCCCTAAGGCGAGGCTGAAAAGCGTAGTCGATGGGAAGCAGGTTAATATTCCTGCACCGTGCATGACTGCGATGGGGGGACGGAGAAGGCTAGGTCAGCCGGCTGTTGGTTGCCGGTTTAAGCGTGTAGGCAGTCACCTTAGGCAAATCCGGGGTGGCCATGCTGAGACGTGATGACGAGCGCCTACGGGCGTGAAGTGATTGATGCCCTGCTTCCAGGAAAAGCCTCTAAGCTTCAGGTCATGTGTGACCGTACCCCAAACCGACACAGGTGGGCAGGGTGAGAATCCCCAGGCGCTTGAGAGAACTCTGGTGAAGGAACTAGGCAAAATAGTACCGTAACTTCGGGAGAAGGTACGCCCCTGGTACGTGAAGGCCCTGCGGCTGGAGCGGACGGGGGTTGCAGTGACCAGGTCGCTGCGACTGTTTATTAAAAACACAGCACTCTGCAAACGCGCAAGCGGACGTATAGGGTGTGACGCCTGCCCGGTGCCGGAAGGTTAAGTGATGGGGTTAGCTTAGGCGAAGCTCTTGATCGAAGCCCCGGTAAACGGCGGCCGTAACTATAACGGTCCTAAGGTAGCGAAATTCCTTGTCGGGTAAGTTCCGACCTGCACGAATGGCGTAACGATGGCGGCACTGTCTCCACCAGAGACTCAGTGAAATTGAAATCTCGGTCAAGATGCCGAGTACCCGCGGCTAGACGGAAAGACCCCGTGAACCTTTACTATAGCTTTGCACTGGACTTTGAACCGACTTGTGTAGGATAGGTGGGAGGCTGTGAAGCCGTGACGCTAGTCATGGTGGAGCCACCCTTGAAATACCACCCTGGTCTGTTCGGAGTTCTAACCTCGGCCCGTGATCCGGGTCAGGGACAGTGCATGGTGGGTAGTTTGACTGGGGCGGTCTCCTCCTAAAGCGTAACGGAGGAGCACGAAGGTACCCTCAGCGCGGTCGGAAATCGCGCGATGAGTGCAAAGGCATAAGGGTGCTTGACTGCGAGACAGACAAGTCGAGCAGGTACGAAAGTAGGTCTTAGTGATCCGGTGGTTCTGTATGGAAGGGCCATCGCTCAACGGATAAAAGGTACTCCGGGGATAACAGGCTGATACCGCCCAAGAGTTCATATCGACGGCGGTGTTTGGCACCTCGATGTCGGCTCATCACATCCTGGGGCTGAAGTCGGTCCCAAGGGTATGGCTGTTCGCCATTTAAAGTGGTACGCGAGCTGGGTTTAGAACGTCGTGAGACAGTTCGGTCCCTATCTGCCGTGGGCGTTGGAGACTTGAGGGAAGCTGCTCCTAGTACGAGAGGACCGGAGTGGACGTACCCCTGGTGTTCCGGTTGTCACGCCAGTGGCATTGCCGGGTAGCTACGTACGGACGGGATAACCGCTGAAAGCATCTAAGCGGGAAGCCCCTCCCAAGATGAGGTCTCCCTGGACCCTTGAGGTCCCTGAAGGTCCGTCGAAGACCACGACGTTGATAGGCGGGGTGTGGAAGCGCGGTAACGCGTGAAGCTAACCCGTACTAATTGACCGTGCGGCTTGACCATATAACACCCAAGTGCTTTGGGTGACGTTGCAACGTCCGGCAACGATCATTCCGCTTTCGGTCACCGCGTGCGTGACCAACCCTTTTTCCTGGCGGCCATAGAGCACTGGCACCACCTGATCCCATCCCGAACTCAGAAGTGAAACGGTGTATCGCCGATGATAGTGTGGGGCCTCCCCATGCGAAAGTAGGTCACCGCCAGGACCTCTCCCCAAAACCCCCGCGCCCCACAGCCCGGGGGTTTTTCTTTGCGAACTCAAAACAACCGGTTCAACCCATTCAACGCCGCCACCCGATAGGCCTCGGCCATGGTGGGGTAGTTGAAGGTGGTCTCGGTGAAGTAACGGATGGTATTGGCCGTGCCCTGTTGGGACATGATCGCCTGGCCGATATGGACGATCTCCGCGGCCTGTTCGCCGAAGCAGTGAATGCCGAAGATCTCCAGGGTCTCCCGGTGGAACAAGAGTTTCAACATACCCACGGTGTGGCCGGTGATCTGAGCGCGCGCAATGGACTTGAAGTCAGCCTGAGCCACTTCGTAGGGGACTTGCGCAGCGGTGAGTTCCCGCTCGCTACGACCGATGGAGCTGATTTCTGGAACTGTATAAATCCCCGTCGGGAATTCCTCGATCAGAGACCAATCACAGTCCCCATCTGCGATGTGTGCGCCCACAAAGCGCCCCTGGTCATAGCTCGCGCTCGCGAGCGCCGGCGGGCCGACAACATCGCCGACGGCGTAGATGTGGGGCAGGGCGGTCTGGTAGCTCTGGTTCACCTCCAATTGGCCCCGACTGTTGGGGGCGAGGCCGATCTCTTCGAGTCCCATGTCATGGGTGTTACCCGTACGGCCGTTTGCCCACAAGAGCACGTCGCTCTTTAATTTCTTGCCGGATTTGCAGTGCAGCACGACCCCATCGTCCGCTGGCTGCACTCGGTCATAGGTCTCGTCGTTGCGAATCACGACGCCGCCTTGTCGCAGGTGATAGGACAGGGCATCCGTGATCTCGTCGTCCAAAAAGGAGAGCAGCCGGTCGCGGGTGTTCACGAGATTCACCTTGACGTCAAGGTTGCTCATGATCGAGGCGTATTCGCACCCGATTACCCCGGCCCCATAGATCGTCATGGACCGAGGGGTGTGTTTGAGACCGAGAACTGAATCGCTATCCAGCACCCGCGGATGGCTGAAGTCCAGATCCGGCGGGTGGTAGGGGCGAGAGCCAGTCGCGATGACGAAGTGCCGGGCCGTCAGTTCCTGAGCAGCCCCGCCTGGGCGTTGCACCTCGATTCTGTCGGGGCTCAGGAACCGGGCGCGGCCGAAGATGACCTCTACCCGGTTGCGCTGATAATAGCGATAACGGGTGCGAACCTGGTCGTTGATGACCCCATCCGCAGCCCGCAGGAGGTCGGGAAACTCCACTTCAAGTTGATTGCGAGTATGGAGAAAGAGCGGGTTGCGCCGATAGTCTGCCAGGGTCTGAATTGAGTGCCGCAGTGCCTTGCTCGGAATGGTTCCCCAGTGCGTGCAGCCGCCACCCACCGCGTTGTGGGCCTCCACAACGGCAACATGTAGACCGGCCTTGGCCAACTTCATTGCCGCGCCCTCGCCGCCGGGGCCGGCACCGATCACAATGCTGTCGAATTCACGGATAGTCATGTTGGGCTCCGGCTGGGTACGGCTGGCAACCCGCCCTTGGCAGCTTGCGATCACCAGGATCGGGTTAAGCCCCAAGTCTACCCTTGGGGCCCGTGCCCTGGCACCCGAAGTCGCGGTCGCGCGGCAAAAGGCAGGAGAGGGGGCGGGGACGAAGATCAAGGCGCCGACCGGCGAAATGGCGCCGGGGAAGTTTTTCCCATGAGCGGCCTCAATCGAGCCCACAAAAGCCCTCAGCGCAACGTCGCCGGAAGCGCCAGACGGCGAAGTGTCCATAGGCCCAGTCAAGGGGGCGGAGGAGGTGCAACCCTATGACGACCTGGGCCAGTCGCCGGTAATAGGGTAATCGCTTCCAGACGGTGACAAACCCGGGGACGCCGGTCACCAGTTTGCCGTCAGGGTCGATCACGTGGAGTCGGGCCATTGCCTGACGGGTATCGATACCGATCTCCCGCAGGCGCTCCGGAGCGGACACCAGGTCAACCCACTCGACCGCGCCCACCCGGTCGAGTCCTCGGTAGTGGTCAATCTCCCGGCGGCACAGGGGACAGCCACCATCGAAGAAGACGATCGGTTTCGGTGTGAGTTGCGGCGTGGAGGGTTCAACACTGGGGGCTGATGGGGTGGTCGGTCCAGCGCCTGGTCGGGACTGTCGTCGTTTCATCAGCGTTGGGATTCCATCGCGAGAACCAAGACGCTCGTCGCCGCGGCAGAGAGGGCGGACAAGGCCCACTTCAGCCGTTCCAGGTTTGGATGACGCATGATATTCACCTTACCGTCGATTCGGTTGGCGGTTTCTGGGATGAGCGACCGGGCCGACGCGCGACCATGCTCTCCAGCCAGTAGGTCAGTGTGACCAAGCGGATTTCAACCGGGACGGTGCCCTCGAGGAGTCTGGACTCGCCCAGGGCCAGCGCCGCCAGTTCGCGATGCGGCGAGTTGCCCCGGTCCAGGAAGGTCCCGACAAAGGGCGCCGTGACCCCTGCTGGTTCCAGTTCGAGCAAGGCGAGCAGCCAGACTCCCGTGACCTCGGGTTTCGGGTCCCCCGCCAGGGCCTTGGTACGCAAGACCGCCTCCCCGGCGATGGACTCGCAGCAGGCGATGGCACTAATGACCCCGGCCCGGACCTGGGGCTCCGGGTCCGCGAGCAGGGACACCAGTTCCGGCAGGGCGCGATGGTAGGCGGTCCCAGCGAGACCCATGGTACAGGTCATGCGTATGTCCACCGCGGTATCCTGGGTGCCGCCCCAAACGGGCTCCAGTTGGCGGAAGCGGGTTCCGGCGAGAAAGAACGCAACATATCCGCAGTCCAACGCGACCAGGGCGCGGGCGGTTGCTGCTTTGTTACTGCCGTCAGCAGACGGCCAGAATGCCATCCATTGACCGTTAACCACTGAAATGCTCGTCTACCTCCACGGACTCAATAGCTCCGGCCGTTCGGCCAAGGCCGAGGTCCTCAGAAAACGCCTCGCGCCTCACCCGGTGCTGGCCCCGAACTACCCGGCCCATCGCCCGGCGGCCGCGGCGGAGCAGCTCAGCGCCTACTTCGCGGACCTCAAGGCCGAACGCCTGGCCGTTATCGGCAGTTCTATGGGCGGTTTTTATGGTCAATGGCTGGCGCGCCGCTTTTCATTCAGCCATCTGTTCATGATCAACCCGGCCCTGTCCCCCTGGGACCTGTTCCCGCCTCACCTGGGCGAGACCATGACGACGGCGGACGGGGAAACCTATGTGGTGGCCGGGGACCTGATCGATGGCACTAGACCCTACGGTATCGCAGATCCATGCGACGGGGTGCCGACTACCCTCTTTCTGGACCGGGGTGACGAGGTGATCGACTATCGCCTCGCGGCGGCCGCTTACCGGCGCTGTGGTCGGCTGCTGATCTGGAACGGCGGAGATCACGCCTTCCAGCACCTGGACGAGGCAGTGGAAGTCATTCACGCTCACCTGAACGAGGACGCGCGCATTCGGTCCAGACTCGGGCCTGAGTCCACCAGGAATGCCAAATAAATCTGCGCCCTGGGTGCCAGGATCCTTGAGGGCGAAAACGCATTGCAGATTGCCTTCAGGCGAACAGCCGCCCGGCGATGTGGACGCCCCCCACATAGGTCCCCAGTGCCGCACCCAGGCTGCTCAGCAGGAAGACCACGAAGACCCGCGCCACCCGGTTGCGCCACCAGCCGCCGAGTGTCGCCACGTCAGTGCGCAGGCGGCTGAAGTCCCCCACGCTGGGTTTGCGCAACGCCAGTTCCACCGCTCCGGTCACCATCCCAGCGCCGATGGCGGGGTGGAGCGTGGTGAGCGGTGCGGCGAGAAAACCCGAAATCACGGTCAGCGGATGGCCGCCGGCGAGTAGGGTACCCAGGGCGCAAAGCCCGCCGGTGATCAGGATCCAGGAGACCACCAGGTTCCAGCCCAGTTGGGGGCTTTGCACGAACCCATAGGCCAGACCGCCGACCACCAAGACCAGGATCAGCCAGGGGAGGGCGGCCGGCCAACGGCTTGGCGGCGGCACCTGTTCCAGGGCGGCGAGGCGCGCCCGGGGGTCACCCGGGTTTGCGTCCAGGCTGCGGACCAGGCCTTTCAGGTGCCCCACCCCCACCACCGCCAGCACCCGCTTGGCCCCGACCCGCTCGGACTCCAGGCGGAGCTTGGCGGCCATGTAGTCGTCGCGTTCCGCGATCAAGGGGACATAGAGGTCCTGGCGGTCCGCGGCGAACTCGGCGAAGGCGGTCTCCAGCACGTCCCCGTCTTTGAGCCGCTCCACCTCGTCCGCGCTGACCTTATCCGTGGAGAGCAGGGCCCCCAGCAGACCGACGAACAGGCTGTAGCGTTGCCACCAGCCCAGGCGCGCGGCGATGCGCCGCAGGGTGACGCCGATCTCCCGGTCGATCAGGAGCACCGGCAGCCCCCGTTCCTGGGCCAGGCGCACGGCCATGCGCTGCTCGGCACCGGGCTCGATGTCGAACTGGTCCGCCAGGCGCTGTTGATAGGCCGACAGGGCCAGGTTGGCCACCACCATATAGACGCGCCCCTGGCGAATGACCGAGAACAGGTCCATCTGGGCGAGGGACCTGGGGTCCGTGAGGGCGGCGAACCGGCTGCGACAGAGTTCCACCGCGACCGCGTCGTAGGTCGCCCCCTTCGATCAGCCGGCGCACCTGCTCGGCGCTGGCGCGGGAGACATGGGCCGTGCCCAGCAGGGTGACGCGCGGTCGCACCGAGGCTGACCTCGCACTGGGGTTCCTCGGGTGGCGCTGAACGGGGCGAGGGGCATGGGCGGGCGGGTCCTGGACGGTAACGGGCAGACGCGGGGCTGCGCATCATAACGCAGGGTCGGGGGATGCCGTAGAATCGCGGTCAGCGGTCAGCTGACGCTGAATCGCAGTGTCACGGCGTTAATCATCAGGAGCCAGGATGAATTCGCAACGCCTCGGCCGGCTTCGCCGCACTGCCCTCGTCGGTCTGCTGCTCGCGGGGTGCGGCACCATCGAGAAAGACAAGCGTGCACTGGCACTCCAGGCGGCGACCTCCGCCTACCAGTCCGCCATCCGCTGGGGCTACTATGAGACCGCCTACGGCTACGTCGACCCGGACCTGCGCAAGGGCAAGGACCTCCCGGCGATGTTCAAGGATCTGCGGCTCACGGGCTACGACGTGGTGCAGCCACCCCTGGTCACGGGGGAGGGGGAGGCGACCCAGATCGTTACCATCGACTACCTCCACGAGGACCGGCAGGTGGTAAAGACCTTAACCGATCGTCAGGCCTGGCGCTATGACCCCAAGGCCAAGACCTGGTGGCTGACCTCCGGACTGCCGAAGTTCGAATAGCGGTCCCAGGTCCCACCTCTTGGCTCGATCCGTGCGCGGAACCGCGCCGTAGTTCCGTTCTTGCGGCCACCAACTGATCGCGCGCACGACCTCCGCGGCTTGCGCCATCCCTTGACAATCCCAAATTTTACCGCTCTGACAAACCACACGCGGAGATCGCCGGTGCAGCATGAACTCAGGGTCCTCAGGCCCGAGGAATATTTCATCCTGGAGGAGCCCTATTACGAGCCGGTTGGGGATGAAATCCCGGTCTTTGAGGCCGCCTATCGCAACGGACTCCCAGTGTTGCTCAAGGGTCCCACGGGCTGCGGAAAGACTCGCTTCATGGAGCACATGGCCTGGCGCCTCAAGCGGCCCCTGATCACCGTCTCCTGTCACGACGACCTGACGTCCTCTGACCTGGTGGGCCGCTTTCTGGTGAAGGCCGGCGAGACCATCTGGGTGGACGGACCCCTGGCCCGGGCGGTGCGTGCGGGGGGCATCTGTTATCTGGACGAGATCGTGGAGGCGCGGAAGGATACCACCGTGGTCATCCACCCCCTGGCCGATGACCGGCGCGTTCTGCCGATGGAGAAGGTCGGGGAACTCTTGGAGGCCCCTGCGGAATTTTGCCTCGCCATGTCCTATAACCCGGGATATCAGTCGGTACTTAAGGACTTGAAGCAGTCCACCCGCCAGCGCTTCGTGGCCCTGGAGTTCGACTACCCGGGTTCGGCCCTGGAACAGCGGATCGTCGAGAAAGAGTCCGGTATTGAGGGGGGCTTGGCACGCCAACTCGTCAAGTTCGCCCACATGACCCGCAACCTCAAGGGTCAAGGGCTTGGACGAGGGCGCCTCCACGCGCCTCCTGGTCCATGCCGGCCAAGCTGATGGTCGCTGGCGTGAGCCCGGTCGCGTCCTGTCGTAGCGCCATCGCCCAAGCCCTGACGGACGACCCGGATATGCTTGTCGCGGTCAATGAACTCAGCTCGTCACTATTCTGAGGTCTCAGTTCGGACGTGTCCTGATAGGGGGATAGGTCGCCGGCAGTGGGTGGCTTGAGCGAGTGCCGGCACGCTATTCACCTGCCAGCTCGGCGGCGGCGGACTGCACCACCCGGGGTTCGGTGAGTGGGTAAGGAGCGATGTGCAGCCGTTGCAGGCGTTCCTGGTAGGCGGTGCAGTAGTCGTGGTGGAAGGTAAGGAACAGGGGGTGGCTGGTGATGCCCCACACGTCCTCAATGAACGCCAGGTAATTGCGGGTCTGGCCCATGTGGTAGGGAGTTGGCCGCTCCTGGGTGCGAAAACGCTCGATCCGCTTGTCCCAGATGGGGTAGACGCCGGGGTTGGCCAGGTGCAGCACCTTTGAGGCACCGACCAGGGATCCCAGGCAGGCTGCGATGGGATCGATCAGGTCCGCGCTGATGGAAACCCCGTTGCCCCGCGCCCGGCCGAAAGAGGCGATGGCGGCGGCGAGAAACTCGTCGTTGAGCTTCAACACCTGGGGCATCCAGGCGTACGCCAGGGCCGCGGTGCGCAGAAAGGGCTCAGCGGGCCCTTGCCCATCGTCCCGGGCGGCGGCCACCAAGGCCGGATAGGCGCGCAGGAAGCTGGCCTCCTTGGAGCTGGCGCCATAGCGGTACTCGCGAACCCGCTCGACGGCGCCGTAAAGTTGCTCGATATTCATGAAAATCCGATCAATCTGCCGACGGCTGGCCAGTCCGGCCAGACCGTGGCGGTGGGACTGCCGGGGGTGTGGCGCCCGCGCGGACCATTCCCCCGACCGCGTAGGCCCGGGCACCACCTTTGACGATTGAGTGTATCAGTCACCGACGATCTTGACGGACTTACCCGCGGTCAGGCCGAGAAACCCACGGGTAATGACCCGCTCGCCCGGAGTCAGGCCATCCAGGACCTCGATTCCGTTCGCGATCCGCAACCCAGTCGCCACCCGGCGCCGCTCGGCAGTCCCGGCGCTGCTGATCAACCAGACGAAATCCCCCTCCCGGTCCCGGTGCAGGGCGCGGAAGGGAACCAGCAAGCGCGATACGGCGGCGGTTTGGAGCCGAGCGCGCAGAAACTGGCCGGCCCGGGCCCCGGCGGGCATCGGATCAAGGGTCAACTCGACGATCCCCTGCCGACTCGCCTCCTCCAGCTGCGGGTGGATCCGCAGGACCCGGGCCGGAAAGATGGTGTCACCCAGGGCATCGATACGCACCCGTGCCGGATCACCCACCGCCAGATGGGGCAGTAGCAACTCCGAGGCGTAGACCTCCGCCACCAGGGACGCCGGGTCGGCGATGGTCAGCAGGTGGGCGTTGCGGGTGACCACGTCGCCGGGCTCCACCAAGCGCTCCGTGATGACCCCCGCAAACGGGGCGGTAATGCGGGTGAAGCCGAGCCGGGTGTCCAGGAGCCGCTGATCGGCCTCTGCCAGGGCCAGGGCGGTGGCGGCCTGGGCGACCAGGTCCTCGGCGGCGGCACCTTTGCGTTGGAGGTCTTCCAGGCGCCGCAGGTCGAGCTGCTTCTGGGCTCGAGTGGCGCGGGCCTTGTCCAGTTCGGCCCGCAGGAGATGGTCCTCCAGCCGCACCAGGACCTGGCCCTGGCTGACCGGGTCCCCCTCGAACAGGTCCATGACGACGATGCGCCCCTCTTCCTGGCTGTGGACTCGCACCAGCTTGCGGTAGCGCAGGGTCCCGGGGCGCTCTTGGTCCGTGCTGAGGCTGGCAGGTTCCGCGTTGACGACGGTGACCAGGTGCTCCCCGGCCGCCCGCCCGCGCCCGGAGGTGGTGGGCGGGGCGTCGCCCGCGCCGCACCCGGACAGAGCCAGTGCCGTTAACAGGACCGCAAGCCACCACCCGAGACGGCAACGGGTTGGTCTTTTGGGGGGCGCCGCCGCGTGCAGACATCGCACGCCGACCAGCGATCGCGCGGGTGTCGTCCGAAATCCCTGGTATCCATGGCGCGGGGGCTTCCCCGCCCCCGGTGCTGAACGTCTCGGCGTAGGACGCCCCGACTTTTTTGGGGAAGATTGCTGGTGGCGATCGCCCAAGCGCCGTCCCCTACCGCCCGGCGAGGTCCGTCAGCGCCACGACCGGCGTGGTCGCGGGCTCCTGGGCGTAGTCGTAATGCTTGATCTGGCGCCGGATGTTGCGCTGGATGATGACCCCGAGCACGGTCCATTCCAGCCCATTGAGCTCGATGTCCGGATAGGTGCGATTTTCCGCAACCAGCCGCTCCGCCCCCTGAGCGTCCTTGACGTACTTGCGGAACCAACGCACGCCTTCGACCTCGACGAACACATAGGACCCGTTGCGGCGTGCATCCGTGGGTTCGATGATCACGATGCAGTGGTCGGGAAACTCGGGGGCCATCTGGTCCCCCAGCACCTGTAGGGCGTAGGGTTCGTGAAGGGCGCAACCGCTACTCTCCGGGCTGTGATCTGTCATCATCCGTCCTCACTTGCTGGGATTGTTCGCGAGACCTGGGCGCGCCGCTGGCCGTCCTCGGCAGCCTTTGAAAGTGGCACTGGACCCGAGAGAAAGCAACTAGAGCCGATGCAACCACGAATCATCGCCACCGAGCGGGTCCACGGGGATCGCCGCGACTGGGGCAATCTCCGCGGAATGCTGCCCTATCTGTGGGAGTTCCGGGGCCGCGCCGCGATTGCCCTGACCTGTCTGGTGCTGGCGCGAGTCGCCAACGTCGGCGTGCCCTTGGTACTGAAGGGAATCGTCGATGCCTTCCAGGGCCCCACCGGACAGGTACTGGTCCTGCCGTTCTCCCTGCTGCTGGTCTACGGGTTACTCAAGCTCAGCAGCTCGCTCTTCAATGAGCTGCGCGACGTGGTGTTCGCCCGGGTGCGCTACCGGGCCATGCGGCGACTCTCCACTCGCGTACTGGCCCACCTGCATGCCCTCTCCTTGCGTTATCACCTGGAGCGGCGCAGCGGGGCGGTGAGCCGGGACCTGGAGCGGGGCACCCGGTCGGTGTCCACCATCCTCAATTACATGGTCTTCAGCGTCCTGCCGGTCCTGGTGGAGTTCGCCCTGGTGGCCGTCATCCTGTTCGGGCGCTACGCCCCGGTCTTTGCCCTGGTGACCTTCGGCACGGTCGCGGTCTATGTGGTCTTCACCTTTGCCATCACCGAGTGGCGCATGGACTATCGCCACGACATGAACCGGCTGGACTCTCTGGGCAACGCCCAGGCCTTCGACAGTCTGCTGAACTACGAGACGGTGAAATACTTCGGCAACGAGCGCCTGGAGTTGGACCGCTACGACGACACCCTGGCCCAGTGGGAGGAGAAGGCGGTCAAGAGCCAGACCTCCATGTCGGTTCTGAACTTCGGTCAGGGGGCCATCATCGCCTTAGGGGTCACCCTGATCATGGTCTTTGCCGCGCGCGGGGTGGTCCGCGGTGACATGACCGTGGGCGACCTGGTGCTCGTCAATGCCCTACTGCTCCAACTCTTCATCCCTCTGGGCTTCCTGGGGATCGTCTATCGGCAGATCAAATACGCCCTGGCCGACATGGACCTGGTCTTCAAGCTCCTGGAACGTCGGCCCGAGATTGCGGACCGTCCAGGCGCCAGACCGCTTCCCGCGGGTGCGGGGGCGATCCGGTTCGAGCAGGTGAGCTTCCACTATCAATCCCGAGCGGCCGATTCTCCAGGACCTGGACTTTCGCATCGAGCCCGGTCAGACCCTTGCGGTGGTGGGCCACAGTGGGGCGGGCAAGTCCACCCTGGCACGGTTGCTGTTCCGCTTTTATGACGTGACCGCCGGGCGCATCCTGATCGACGGGCAAGACCTGCGGGACCTGACCCAGGAGAGCCTGCGTGCCGCCATCGGTATCGTCCCTCAGGATACGGTGCTGTTCAACGAGAGCATCTACTACAACCTGCTCTACGGCCGCCCGACCGCGACCCGGGCGGAGGTCGAACGGGCGGCGGAGATGGCCCACATCCGCGTCTTCATCGAGAGTTTGCCGGACCGCTGGCAGACGGTAGTGGGCGAGCGGGGCCTGAAACTCTCCGGCGGGGAGAAACAACGGGTGGCCATCGCCCGCGCGATCCTGAAGCGGCCGCGGATACTGGTCTTCGATGAGGCCACCTCCTCGCTCGACAGCCACACCGAGCAGGCCATCCAACAGACCCTGGCGGAGGTGGCGGAGCATCACACCACGCTCATCATCGCCCATCGCCTGTCCACGGTGGTGGAGGCCCACCGCATTCTGGTCTTAGACCACGGGCGTATCCGCGAGCAGGGGACTCATCGACAACTCCTGGACGCGGGCGGTCACTACGCAGCCATGTGGGACTTGCAGCAACGGGAAGGAAGCGAGAACCTGGAGGTCGCGACGTGAATGCCGATGCGTTGGACCAGACCGCGCCGCCGGGGCGGCCAGCCGTGAAACTGGCGGGCGGCCAGGCGACCGCGGGGCCCCGGGGAGCGCCCCCCAGCGCCCCGCCGGGTCAAGATAATGCTCGGGGCGGGGCCATGCTGCGCAAAGCCGGTCTGCGCGGTCCCCTGGTCCTCGTCGGGGCCACGCTCGGTCTGGCGCTGACCATGCTTCCGGTGCATTGGCGGTCCCCGGGCCTGGTCTGGCCGCCCCTGGCCTGTCTGGTCCTGCTCCTGGCCGGCGTCGCCGCCTTCGCGTTGACGTGGCACCGGCTCAAGACCAGGCTCCTGGTCCCCCTGGTGCACCTGGAGGAGTCCGTGGCCCTGATCAATCAGGGAGAGCCCGGGGCCAGCCAGTCCCTGCAGGACGCCGGGGTCCTGGACCGTATGGCACGGGACATCGGAAGCATCAACGCCGAGCTGACGGACCTCTATGAGGACATGGACAGTCGGGTCGCCCGCCAGACCATGCGCCTGGCCCAGAAGACCGCGTCCCTCAAGATCCTCTACGATGTGGCCGCCGGTATCCATCAGGCCGACAGCCTGGAGGCGCTGCTGCTGCGCTTCCTTCGGGAACTCAAGGAGATGGTCAACGGACGGGCCGCCACCGTCCGGCTGGTGATGGCGGACGGCACCCGACGCCTGGTCGGCTCGATCGGTCTGGACGACGACCTGGTCCGGGAGCAGGACATGGCTCCGGTGGATCTCTGTCTGTGTGGCAGCGTACTCGCCCCCGGAGACATCATCTGCGATCGGGACGCCCGTTATTGCTCTCGGGTCTATGGGCGCCGCATGTTTGGCTCCAACGAGGTGGATGTGGTGACAGTGCCGCTGGAGCACCGGGACGAACTCTTGGGCGTCTACTCCATCTTTGTCGACAAGCCCGGGGTCAGTGCCCGGGAGGACATCATGGACCTGTTGCTGACCGTCGGGCACCACCTGGGAATGGCCATCGCTAAGCACCGCTCGGATGCCGAGGCCCGGCGCCTCTCCATCATCGAGGAGCGTAACTCGCTAGGGCACGAACTGCATGACTCGCTGGCCCAGACCCTTGCCAGCCTGCGCTTTCAGGTGAGCATGCTCCATGACGCCCTGGCCGATTGTCCCGTCCCGGAGGCGGCTCGCACCGACCTGGCCCGGGTGCGCAACGGCCTGGACGAGGCCCACACCGAACTGCGCGAACTGTTGGCGAGCTTCCGCGCGCCGCTGGACCGGCAGGGACTCGTGCCGGCTCTGGAAAAGCTCACCCTGCGCCTGGGCCGGGAGACCGGCGCCCATGTGCTGTTTCAGAACGACTGCCGGCCCTTTGAGCTGGCAGCGACCCAGGAGCTCCAGATCCTGCGCATCGTTCAGGAGTCCCTGGCCAATGTCCGCAAGCACGCCAAGGCTCACACGGTGCGCGTGCTCCTTACGCGGCAACCGGACGGCGCCCATGTCCTGCTGGTGGAGGACGACGGGCAGGGCTTCCGCGCCCCGGCTCCGGAGGAGCGCCCCGGTGAGCACATCGGCCTTTCCATCATGGCGGAGCGGGCGCGGCGGATCGGTGCGGAGTTGCGGATCGAGAGCGAGCCCGGCGAGGGAACCCGGGTCGAACTGGTGTGGGACCTGGACCAGCGGGTCGCGCGTCCCCATCAGGAAGCGGCCTGATGCGCGTTCTGCTGATCGATGACCACGCCCTGTTTCGCTTCGGCCTGCAAGAGCTGCTGGAGCGCCGTGGCATCGCGGTGGTCGCCGCCTTGGGCGACAGCGACGCCGGTCTGGCCCGGGTCACGGAGACCGGGCCAGACGTCGTGCTGCTGGACCTTCGCATGCCCGGGCGCAGTGGGGTGGAGGTGCTGCGCGAGTTGCGCGGCGCTCACCCCTGCCTCCCTGTCGCCATGCTGACCACCAGCGCCGATGAGCGGGACGTGATTGAAAGCCTCCAGGCGGGGGCTCAGGGCTACCTTCTCAAGGACATGGAACCGGATGCCCTGATCGCTGCCTTGGGGGACATTGTGCGGGGCCGTACCGTGGTAGCCCCGGAACTGGTGGGGATCCTGGCCCGGGCGGTTCAGGGGGAGCGGCCCAGCGACCCGCCGGACCTACGCCATGCCGACCTGACGCCGCGGGAACATGAGATCCTTTGCCACCTGGCGGAGGGTCACAGCAACAAGGTGATCGGCCGGCGTTTGGGGATCGCGGACGGCACTGTGAAGCTCCATGTGAAAGCGATCCTGCGTAAGCTCGCGGTTCACTCCCGGGTGGAGGCGGCGGTGATTGCCGTGGAGCGCGGTCTGTGCGAGCGGGCCCTGGCGCGGGACGACGTCTGACTGCGGTCTCGTAAGTGGCGGCGCCTGGCTTTTGGATCTATTTCGCTCGGGGAGTCATTTCACCATGAAGAACTTTATCGAACTCATCAAGGGCTGCCTGGCAGACGTCCGGGAGATCATGCCCTGGGACCTGGCGGACCGCTTGGTGCAGAATCCTGATCTGATGATCATCGATGTCCGCGAACCGGATGAATTCGCGGAAATGCACATCGCCGGCTCCCTGAGCGTTCCCCGGGGTATCCTGGAGTCTGCCTGCGAATGGGACTATGAGGAGACGGTCCCCGAACTGGTGCGGGCCCGACAGCGGGAGCTGGTCGTGGTCTGTCGGTCCGGCTATCGCAGCGTATTGGCCGCCAACTCGCTGCTCCTTTTGGGGTATCAGGACGTCGTCTCGTTACAGACTGGACTTCGCGGTTGGAAAGACTATGAGCAACCATTGGTGGATGCCGCGGGTGGGGTGGTGGACTTGGATGCCGCCGATGTCTACTTTACCCCTCGACTGCGACCGGATCAGGTACGACCACGGGACGCCTGATCGAGCGCGCGTTGACGGAACATCGCTCGCGCCAGCTGCGGTTCATGCCGGTCTGCAGACCGGACAGGCTGGGTCCGCAGTCAGCCCCACCTGGCGCCACTCCATGGCCGCCGCATCCAGCAGCAGGAGGCGCGCGAACAGCGGTTCCCCGAATCCCGTCAGGACCTTGATCGCCTCCGTCGCCTGGATGCTGCCGATAATCCCTACCACCGGCGCCAGGACACCGTTAGCGGTGCAGGTCTCGTCGATACCCCCGTCCCGGGGATAGAGACACTGGTAGCAGGGGCCTCCGGGCTGGCCCGAGAAGGTCGTCACCTGCCCCTCCATACGGATCGCGGCCCCGCTCACCAGGGGTCGGCAAGCCGCCACGCAGGCGGCGTTTACGGCAAAGCGGGTAGTAAAGTTATCACTGCCGTCCACCACCAGGTCAACGTCGTTCACCAGGTCAGGCAGGGTGTCCGGGGTCAGGCTGCGTTTGACCGTGACCAGCTCAACCTCCGGGTTGAGTGCGGCGAGGGCCGTCTGGGCGGAGTCCGCCTTCGGTATCCCGATCCGATCCGTCGTGTGCATGATCTGACGTTGGAGATTGGACAGGTCCACCGCGTCAAAATCTGCCAGCACCAAGCGCCCGACCCCGGCTGCTGCCAGATACATCGCCACCGGCGACCCCAGGCCGCCGAGCCCCACCACCAATACCCGTGACCGGCGCAATCGCTCCTGCCCGGCGATATCGAACCCCGGTAGCATGATCTGACGGCTGTAACGCAGAAGTTGTGAGTCGTTCATAAGGAAAGCAGTCAGCAGTCAGCCGTCAGCGTCGATAGCGCGGCGAAGCACAGTATCAACCGTTTAATCGCTCGAACAACGTGAAAAATCGCCTGGACGGCGATCTTTCACGATCAGAGGTACCGCCGCCAATGTTCCGGCCGCTGGTCCCGGCAACCGTGGTCAAGGGCTTGATAGCGGATTGCAAAGACCTTCGTGGTGCAGTTGCTGGTGCCCTCAGGGCAGCCGCAATTGGCCCGCAGCGTTTCTTCCGTGTAGTAATGGAGGGCACGCTTGATCCTGAATATCAGCCGGTTCTCCAGATGCAGCCCAAGCTCGACCAGGGCCTCCTCGATCTCCTTGAGGGTCACCGCGAGGACGTCGTAACTGACTTTGATCAAGGTGGTGGACTGGGCCTCAAGCCCCAGGATACCGTCCACGTCCGCCAGAAACCGGGCCGCGGTGCGGGCCTGATCGGTGTTGGGGTGGAGGTCCTTGAAGGTGATCTCCCGGTGCTTGATGCGGTCGGCGTTTGGGATGTCCATCGGCGATGAATGCTACGCTGCCCCCGGGATAATCAAGTGAGGGCCGGCGGTCGCAGAGTTTGCGCCGTCGCGCCGGGTTGATGCGCCGGCCTCAACCCAGGAGGCCAACCGGCGGATTGAGCCGTTGGACGTGGAACGCTACCACCGCATAGAAGCTCAGCCAGCCCGCCACAGGCAGTAACAGCAGACCGGCCACCTTCTTGTTGACGAAGACAACGCCGACGACAATCCAGGCGATGAACGCGGAGGCCATGGTGCCGACGAAACTGTTTAGCAGGCTTTGGGGCAGCAAGGCGTAGAAGGGAAACGCCAGGACGCACAAGATGAGGGCGGTCATGGCCGTGGAGGCGGCGCGGCGGTCTGGGTGCGGCGGGGTGCGGCGGATCAACCAGAAGGCGCCAGCCATGCAGGCGAAAAGGAACTCCCACACCAGTCCGATCTGTAGCCCAGAGAGGGCGAAGTCCGGTTTCCTGAGCGACTCGGTCCACTCGGCGGCGTCAGAGAACACGATGGCTGCATTAAGGGCGGTAGCCGCAGCCATAGCGGCGATGACATAAATTGCGAGGGCACCGAGCCCTGGCCTGTAGGCATATCGATTGACCAAGGACGCATCTCCAGTGAATCCGGCCGGGGGTTCGTCCGCGATTGTCCATGGATTTGCGCCAGCACGCCAGGCTTCCTAAGGTGTCTCTGGTGGCGGGAGCTGCAATCCAACCGGGGCGCTTGACCCACCGCGCCCGCCCGCTTGTTGGGCGATGGCGTTGTGCCCGCCTTCGGTCAGGCCGGGGCGACGTGCCGCTCCGCGTCCCGCCGCCTCGTCCCGGGTCACTTCCCACTGAGGATCAAGTGGCCCTGGTCGTCATCGATGGTGACCCGGAATCGGCTCAGGATGCTCATCCCCATCAGGGCGTTACCACCGAGTCGGGAGTCTTCGATAAATGCCACATCGACCCCGGTTACCCGCTGTTCTTTCAGCCACACGGCCGGGAGGGTCCCGAGCGCCGCGTCCACGCCGCCGTTGGCGGTCTGTACCTGCTGTTGGCGCAAACCATCCGGCGAGACACCGAGTTGGCCGATCAGAGAACTGGGAAGCACCAGGTAGTCAGCCCCCGTATCCACGAGGAGAACCCGTTGGACACGCTGTCCGTTCTCGCCCTCCAAAGTCACGTTGACCGCGTGGGAGGCGCCGATGCGCCGGCTCTCCAGCACGATGTCCCCGGCGGCAACGGCCGGGGCCTGGGCCGGCGACTCCGGGGTGCCGGTGACGGCCGGAGGCGGCGGAATATAAGGGACCTTCTCGCCAAGTATCAGGACCCGCTCCACCCCCCCTTGGGGTGACTGGACAATGATGTGATCGAATCCCTCCAGGAGCGCACGTAGTTGGGGCATCAGTTCCGTCCCCTCGGCGCGCCCCGTCTTCTCGCGGGTCGCATCCAGGTCCGCGGGCTTCATCTGAAAGCCATGCTGGGACATCAATCGCTCCAGCTCCGCCGCAACCTCCACCCGGGTCGCGCCCCCGGCTCCGGCTGCTCCAGCCCAGACGAAGATGGCCAAATTCAGCGCCAGACGGAACCAGCCAAGGGCTCGCGGGCGGCGTTGAGACCGAGGAGCGAGATGGGCCATCGGGTTGCGGCTCCGTTGGACTGAAAATGAGGGGTGGGGCAATAGAGAGCGATCAGCGCGCGCTGGGTACGGACCGGGCTTTGCGCGGTCCTGTTCAACCAGTCCTATTCCATGGTCAACGGCCCGATTTGCTCGGAGAGCCGGTGGGGCGCGCTCTTGGCATACCGCTTCCGCCCGCGGTGATCAGCTGGGAGGCAAGGCCGCCTGCCGGCGGCCGGCAGGATGATCAGACCTTTGTCTTGGGCTTCAGGGCGGTAAAGGCTACCCTGCGAACTTTCTCGACGACGCCGTATTTCTCCCGCTCTATCTGCCGCACCCGGAATCTTCCAAGCCCTCGAATTCTGAGGTCGCCTTCGACAACCGCGGCCAAGTTTTGACCTAATTGCTTAGCCACCTCGCGAACCAAACGCGTGGCTTTTGCATCATCAATTCCCTTAAAAATTCCTGGTTTTCTTTGCTTGATGCTCTGCACCAAGTCTTCTGCTTTCAGAACAACGGGGCTGGCTACTTGGGGGGTTTCCATTGCGATTACCTCTTGAGGTTGATGTTGCTGACCCAGGAAACACTGCAACTCGAGCGAACGTGACGCTAGAACTCGTAATCTGATGAGCGGATGACGACGTTTTGAAACAGATTGAGGTACTGAAATCGGTTCTGGTGACGTTAATCCAGCAGATGCTGCTTCGCTAATGCCGCGCGTAGAGATTGCCAGGCGACCAGTATCCCCACAGCAGTGTCGCGTGCAGTGCTGCTGTGTCCGGCGGTTGCAAACCAAGCCTCAGCTTCTGACATGCTATCCGCTAACGTGAGCGCGGCCAATTGCCGCCGAAGCTCATCAATCTGGTGTTTCGTTGCCACCCAACGTTCGAACTCAGATACTTCCTCTTGGGTCAGTTGACTGAGCAGGTCAGGGGGCAGCGTAAGATTGCCCAATCTGACCGATCCGACGACCGTGGCTTTCCCACGCTTGCGCTCAGGTTCGTAGCGCATCCGGATCAGTTGAACAACATTTTTTCGGACACGAAAATGCATGTGAGCAGCGGATGATGGCCATCAGATATGGGCAATATATTGCCAGATTTCCGCGGTGTCAAGTCGCCGGCACGCCCTCAGGGGTTCGCGACTGATAATACTGGTGTTTCCGTGGCTTCGTGGATTTCTCAAGGCTTGAACCAGCCCCCGCCGCGTTTTGGGCTATCGTCCATGGGCCAGAGCTCGCCTTGAACCAACTCCACCTCCGTGAAACTCTGCCGCTTAGGCAGTTGTTTTCCATGACTGCCGAGCAAGCGCTCGCGCGGCCCGCTGGGTCCGCGGAGGGGTGCCCGTGGCCGCAAACGTCAGCATCGAGGCTAATCATGGGTGCTCGCCTCACGGTCCAGCGCGACGAGACTCCTTTGTCGGGTGGGGTCCGAGGTCGACGGGGGCGATGTTGGCGGCGCGCTGCGCCCCGCGAACCAGGCCAAGGACCGCATGGATCGACGCCCGGCGGAACATTAAAATCCTCACAAGCGCTGTGGGCTGGTGATGTGCGAGACCGGGCCGGCGGAAAATCTCCTTGAGCGGATCGGTGGCAAGCGGACCCTGACCTTCATCATCGGTCGGGAGAATCAAGTCGCTGTGGGGGCGCTTGCCGCCCGCTTCATCGCCCCGGGGACGATTATCGCGGCTCACGAGTCAGGCGCTTACGATCTCTTGCGGTTGCCAGATAATGCCCGATTTTCAACCGGTGAGTAGTGATTGATGAGGACCACGCAGGAAATGAACCAACCGAACGATCATCGACGTATCTGGCTCGATACGCTGGAACGGATTGCGCGGCCGGTCCTGACGGCGGGCGCCGCGGGCGAGTTGCGGAAACGCATGCCGGTGGAGGCGAAGTCAGGTAAAGCAGCCGATCGCGCCAGGTATACGCATCTCGAAGCGGTGGGGCGGCTGCTTGCGGCATCGCGCCGTGGCTGGAAGTTCAGGGGCTGGATGGCCGCAGAGGCGAATGCGCGCCGAGTTCGCGGCGCTGCGCGCGTGCAACGATTGCACACGGCGTCGATCCAGTATCGCCTGATTACCTCAACTTCACCCGTGGCAACCAGCCGATCGTCGATGCGGCGTTTCTATCTCAAGCCTTGTTGCGCGCACCGCGCACCTTGTGGGAGGCGCTCGACGCGACGAGCCGACGCAATGTTCGCGGGGCGCTGGCGTCCACGCGCACGCGCAAACCTCATTTCAGCAACTGGCTGCTATTTGCTGCCACTGTCGAGGCATTTCTTGCGCGTGCCGGCGGCTTTTGGGATTCAATGCGGGTCGATTATGCGTTGCGTCAGCACATGCAGTGGTACCTTGGTGACGGGTTGTACAGCGACGGCCCGTGACTTTCACTGGGACTACTACAACAGCTTCGTGATTCAGCCGATGCTGGTCGACGTACTGGCCGCAGTGGGCGATACGCACCCGGAATGGAAGGCGCTGCGTGTTCCTGCGCTAGCGCGGGTGCAGCGCTACGCCGCGATCCAGGAGCGGCTGATCTCGCCCGAAGGCGCCTTCCCTCCCATCGGCCGCTCGCTGGCTTACCGCTTTGGCGCGCTCCAGACGCTGGCGCACGCGGCGCTGCTCGACCGGCTGCCCGCCGAGGTCGCCCCGGCGCAAGTACGCTGCGCACTTACCGCCGTCATCCGACGTATGATCGACGCGCCGGGGACGTTCGACACCGCGGGCTGGCTGCGTATCGGCTTCGCCGGCCATCAGCCGGGCCTCGGGCGAACGCTATATCTCGACTGGCAGCCTCTATCTGTGCGCGGTGGGATTGCTGCCGCTCGGTTTGCTGCCGAGTCATCCCTTCTGGCGTGACCCGCCGCAGCCGTGGACGGCGCAACGCATTTGGGGCGGAGAGAATCTGCCTTGCGACCACCATCTATAAAGCTACGGTCACCTTCGACGCAGAGGCATGGAGAGCGCGGCGATTCGCAGAGAAAGCGCCTTGAAAATGCAACGGTCCTTGTTGACCATCCCCAGCGTGCCCCTCGGTCGGTTCCCGGACTGCTCTGCCGCGCTTGGGTGGCGAGTACGCGCAGGAAGTTCGAGCAGCAGGGCTCCACGCTCAGCCTCGCCAAGGAACGTCGCAAGGCCGCGTGAAACGATGACGACCGCGCCAAGGTCTTGTTCAGCCCAGGGTTTATGTGCGCCCGCCCTGCCGATTCCCGCCGAGTGATTGCGCCAAACGGCCGAGCATATGTTACTGTTAACGGCGAGCGAGGGTTTGCGTTAGACAAGCGCAGCGTGGAACACTTTGACTCAATCGCAGCCGATTTTCGTCATCGAGGATCCCTTGGGCAAGCTCGCAACCGAAGGTCAGGTTAAGATCCCACTCGGGTCAAGGAACCGAGCGAAAGGTCAAGGTTGTCACCAAACGCCAGCCTCAGTCCGAGGCGTTGATCAGCGATCGCGAGGCGCAGGAGAGGCTCATCCTTGAGCACCTGCCGTTGATCGCGCGACTTAATGAAGTACACGGAGTCCAGACCAAGCTCGCCGCTGAACGTAAGGCCTTAGATCGAATCGATGGCTATAGAACTCAATGAGTCGACCGCAAATTTCGGTGAGAGCCGTGCCTCTTTGGAAGATGCAAACAGATCCAAAGCGGAACAAGACGAGCGACTCGCGGAAGGACTGGCGGCCCTGGGGCGATTCGAGCAAACGGATAGCGCGGAAACCAAACCTATCTCGGAACTTGAATGTGAGCGTGCCGAACTGGAGCGTCGGCGGGTCCGATTTAATCAAAAGATGATCCAGCCCGGGGCTAAGAATTGATCAAGAACGTTCTGCTGCGGCAACAGGTCCTATAGGAAGGCTGATGTCACGTCGAAAACGGGATATCAAACGCAAGTCGCGAGAGGGGTCGCGATCCCACGAGCAGCGCTTATTGGGGGACGCTGGCAAAGATGCGCTACACCCGGATTATTCAGTGGAAGCGACGCATCTGGATTTGAAGCGACAAGCCTTCTTGCCATATGACCAAACCATTCTTGATCGCGCCCGCATGCAATGGCAGTTCGGCGGCACTGGGAAACGTTGACTCGCTTAAGCCTCAGGATCTCGAGCGACATCCTGACAAGGCGACGCTGGCGCTTAGGTTGGCACTGCTCACCAACAACTCAACGACCACGAGGGTGCCCGCCGCTTCGTGGAGCTGTCCCGGAACTGGGGCTGTATGAAGAAAAGCTCATTGCTCAATTACTGGTAGCGGGTGTGCATAACACCCTGGGGTGCGCTGCGGCCATGGGTGGCAAATCCAGCCAGGCGCGCTCGGAACACTTCCGGGCCTCGGTAGAGGGGCAGGGCGGTGATCTACGACTGGCCTGGCAGGCCCGCTCCAGTCACCAGCTAACACGGATCGGAGCTCTGCCACCGTCGACCGTGCCTCTGAAATGGCCCAGCGTCATCGCGGCAGTTCGGCCAAACCCCGGTGCGCCGCCCACCCCGATCCCGGGTCCAACCAAGCCGATGCCACGACGGTTCAGGCATTGCTGGAAGCCACGCTGGCACACATTGACCAACAAGGGGCCGCACAAGCGAAGCAGATCAGCGATCAACTCCTGAACGTCCGAAAATCGATGGTCAATTCGCTCAACAAGGCGGCCCAAAATACGATCAAGCAGCTTGAGGCATTTACGACTGTTCGTGACTATCTTTGGCCGGATTCCTTGACGCCCGAGCTGCATGGCTGGCCCATCAGCGCGGACATTGCGCTGTATTTGATTCGATTGATCGAAAACGGCCGCTACGATATCGTAATCGAGTTCGGATCCGGAAGCTCCACTCAGATCATTGCCACGGCGCTGCACCGCGTTTCCAGCCGCCAAGGCTTGACGAGTCCTGCGCCGCAAGTCGCCTTCGAGCACCTTGAAGACTACTATAGGCAAACAGTCGACCTGCTGGAGCGTGCCCAACTACATGAACAGACGCAGGTTGTTCTTTCGCCGTTGGTCGATGCTGGCTTTAAGGACCGGCGTAACATTTCGTATCGCTATTACCAATGTGACCAGACGCTCGCGGACCTTGCGGCGTTATGGAGCCAAAGCGTAAAAAATATCCTGGTACTGGTCGATGGCCCTCCGGGTCAACCGGAAAATGCGCCCGCTATCCCGCGCTCCCGCTGGTCATGCGCTATTTTCCATTTGCGGCACTGGATGTCCTGCTAGACGATTGTAATCGTGACGATGAACGAGAGATCATCGGGATGTGGAGCGACGATCTCAAGGAGCTTGGTCGCGGATATGAAAGCACGAGCCAGCCTTTCGAGAAAGGAGCCTGCTTGCTCCGAATAGAGGCGGCCAATTGCTGAGTTACGCTTGCATCAGCTATAAATATTAGTCGCGAGCTCCGTTTTCGTCGGGGCGCGTAATCCGGGGTGCTGATCTCTGCCTACGATGGCTACATGTGCGGCGCGTTCCGGACCCCACTTCATTAGAAGGACGAATCGCGATTGACAAAGAGAAGAGCGCCCCGCTACTTAGCCAAATTAGCAATGTTAACCGAACCTTACTGTCACCTATGAGCCTGAAAAGCGGTAACCTTCTGTTCGAAAAGGGTCTCTACGATGAGGCGATTTCTGAGTACAAGAAAATCGAGCGGTCGAGCCCGCTGTTCCGTCACGCGGTGCACAATATAGCCCTTGCTAAAGCGCGCCTGGGAAAAGTCAAACAGGGCGATGCAAGGGCGGTAAGCGAAGTCGGTGGCATGGACGATCCGCTAATTTCGATCATCATGCCGGTCTTCAACGTCGGACCCTATCTCGACGCCAGCATTATCTCCGTGCTCTCACAAACGTACCGCAACCTCGAATTGATCATCGTTGACGATGCATCAACGGACAACGGAAAGAATATCATTGAGATGTATGCCCGGCTGGACCCAAGAATAAAAGCCGTTCATCTTGACCATAACACGCTGGGGGGAGCCGGCATCCCAAGCAACGTCGGGCTGAAGCTTGCTAAGGGCACTTACATAGGTTTCGTCGACAGCGACGACTGGGTTACAGCGGATGCCTTCTGCACTCTAGTTGCTTTGGCTGAGTGCCACAATGCCGATCTTGTTATTGGCGACTTCTGCACCTTCGATGAAGAGACACAACATTCCACTGCAGCGTACGACAGAAAATCCTGGGGCGCCCTTCCGCGCAATGCTGTTATATCGGCGGCGGACCATCCAGTTCTGCTCAGGCTGTCCCCGGTGCCGTGGCGCAAGCTCTATAGGCGCGCGTTCTTAGAGGCGCATGGAATTCGCTACCCGGAAGGGGATTATTTTTACGAGGATAACCCGTTACACTGGCACGCACTCACCAAGGCGGCTCGCGTGGTGATGACCGATTGTGTCGTTGCTCACCATCGGATGTCCCGTGAGGGGCAAACAATGAGTTCATCTACGTACAAATTGGCAGCGATGTGTCGCCACTTAAACAGGATCGGGAATTATCTGGAGAAGATTGACGTTGCCCACAAGCAAAGGCTTATTGACGAGTTCTTCGACTACTGCTATCGCTCGACTTGGGTAGCGGATAAACAAGAAAAAGTTACAGTCAAAGCGATTATCGAAAAGCAACTTGCGAATATCGTACGGAAGCACAGGGGGATTCATCCTTCGGGTAGTTTCAGGGATACTTTCGAGACTAAGTTCTCCAAGTACGAGAGCGCTTACCCGGATGTTGACCTGACTGTCATCATCCCGACCTCAAATCCCACGATGTAATTTCGGAAACAATCAGCTCGCTGTATCAATTAAAGAAAATCTCCTTCAACGTCCTGCTGATCGACGATGGCTCAAACGACTTCACGCTCAGCGTCTGCGAAGGGCTTGCTGAACAGTATCCTAGGCTACACACGTTCCATCAAAGCAACAAAGGAGGTGGGCGCGCCCGGAATTCTCTGATTCCACTCAGTACTGGAAGATATACGTATTTTCTAGATGCTGACGACACCGTGGACGCATCGGCGCTTGAAGAAGCGGTCTTATCGGCCCGGTCGGGGAAGCATGATCTTTTCTTTTTTCAATACCGTATTAGTTACCATGATGAAAAGAAGATACGCGGTATGTTCGATGCCGACGTTACCCTCTGGGAGAAGCTTGGTAAAGCGAAAGAAAATACCGAAAGGCGACAGATCGTTGCGGGGCTGATCAATTATCCGTGGAACCGGATTATTGACACGGACTTACTTCACGACGAGGATATCTTTTTCGGCCCGACTGTAGTTCACAACGACATTCCTTACCACTGGCATAGTATCGTGGCGGCAAGAAATATCGGCCACTCTGACGCCGTTGTGTGCACACATCGGAAGTTCAATAACCGGGAGCAAATCACGAATATATCAGACCATCGCAGACTAACCGTGTTTGAGGCCCTGCGCTATACGCAAGATCGACTGACTTCCTACAGGACATTCGGGGACATTAAGAGCACATGGTTTGCCTTCTCGAAGCAGGTGATCGACTGGGGCAGAACCCGTATTCCTGAGGATATGGGCGAAGTGTATGGTGCTAGAGAGAGAAATTTTCTGGAAACATTGAAGGCTGTTGAGTAGGACTGATCGAACATGTATGACTTCTTGATCGTCGGCGCCGGCATGTTTGGTGCAACGTTTGCGCGCTTAGCAACTGACGCCGGTAAGCGCTGTCTTGTGATTGATCAGCGACCGCATATCGCGGGAAATTGTTTCTCGGAAGAAAGGGAAGGGGTTCAGGTGCACGTATACGGACCTCACATTTTTCATTGTAATGACGAGTATATCTGGAAGTTCGTCAATCGGTTTACGGAATTCAACAATTTTCGGAATAGTCCCATTGCGATACGCGATGGCAAGGCGTACTCTCTACCGTTCAGCATGTACACGTTCAATCAGATGTGGGGTGTGACGTCTCCCGACGCCGCCCGTGAAAAGATCGAGTCTCAGAAGCTACACCTGGACCGGTTGCCACGCAATTTGGAAGAGCAGGCTCTGAGTCTCGTCGGCAGCGATATCTATAATTGCCTGATTCGGGATTACACGCGTAAACAGTGGCGGAGGGACCCCAAAGAGTTGCCGGCCGCAATCATCAAGCGGCTGCCGGTTCGTTTTACCTGGGACAACAACTATTTTAACGATCGGTATCAGGGAATACCGCTGCGCGGCTACACAAACATGTTTATAAATATGCTCTCTGGCATCGAGGTTAAGACGGGCGTAGACTTCCTTGCCGATCGCGCCTATTGGGTGTCACTTGCAAAGAGGATTGTTTTTACGGGGAAGATCGACCAGTATTTTGAGTTCCGCTACGGCGAAATGGAATATCGGTCATTGAAATTTGAGACTGAGCTGTATTTCACAGAAAACTACCAAGGTAATGCAGTAATTAATTATACCGGCCCCGCAGAGCCTTGGACAAGAGTGATAGAACACAAACACTTTGAGCCAGGGAATAGGTCCCCAGTCACCTTGGTTACAAAGGAAATCCCCGACACTTGGTCGCGGGACAAGACTCCGTACTACCCGGTGGGTGATGCTCGAAATTTGAGTATTTTGAAACAATATCAGGATCTGGCCGATTCTGAGAGAAACGTGGTCTTCGGCGGCCGCCTCGCGGAGTACAGATATTATGATATGCACCAGGTAATCGGCTCAGCTTTCAGTAAATTCAAGAAGGCAGCGTCACCGGAAAGCTGAGTGTCTTCAACACCAAGCGGTCTGCCGTTGGGTAATCGTTCAAACCCCCAGTTGTGGCGCGGACTTTCGGGGCGCCCGCCGCAGCGGTCTGCAATCGCCATTGCCAAATGATCCCACGGCGAGTGTCCCCGTTGACGGCAGGTAGCGAAGGCGTTGGCCAGCATTGGCGAAGAAGCGAGCGGACGGCGGATCGGGTGCCATGGCTGATGCGCTGGCGATGGCCCCGTGACGCAGCACCCGTTCGGCATTGTTTTTGGCCCGCGGCAATTCCGGATGTTGGAGCGCACTGACGACGGCCCCCAATCAGTCAGGAGTCCCTCGGTGCATCCGGCCGTTTGGTGATAGACCGGAGGCAATCTTAACTCCGACTTGAAGGAGCGGAAGAGCGCCTTCCGGTCGGTAAGCCTGAAGTAGGTCCGCCAACGTCTCTCCAAACCCCCGATCAACACGTTGGTGCGCAGGTAATAGACCCAGGGGCGCGTCAGGAGGGTGCGGTCGATCGGTTGGCGTTCCTAGCGGATGGCGGGGGCGTTGACCCCGCTGGCGTCCGGCTCGATGGTGATGGTGTAATGCTGACCGACACCGTGCATCTTCTCTTTCAGCCGACCGAGCCGTTCCCACAGTGTGGCGATGCGCTTGGTGGTGCGCGGGCGCGCCAGTTCCTGATGCAGGGCCGGCAGTGTGGCCTCGAAGCGTTGGCTTTACCGCTCGGCGATGCCCGCTTCCTTGTGCGTCGGCGCTCGGGGTGACAGTAGAGCCGAACCTCGTCGCCTTCGGCGTGGACGACGCGTTGCACGGCGATGGAATCCCAGCCGGCACTCGCGATTAGCGTCGACTCTTGCGCATCGAACCGCCGTTGACGCTCCCGGCTGACCATCAGGTAGCGATAACCCTGTGCCCGCAGCCACACCAGGTTCTCCTCCGTCGCGATCCCCCGGTCCCCATCAACGAGGCGTTCGTCGGGGCGCCCAACCCGTTGAGCATCCCGTCCAAGGTGGTGCTCTTGACCAGATTGCAGTCGAAGACCTCGGAAGGGCGTACGAAGCCGCTTCCGTCGAGCATCAGACCCAGGGTCACTAGGGGGCAGTCGCTGCGCTTCTCCTTGGAATGCCCCCGTTTGGCCCGGGGATTCGCCGCCGCCTCGCCATCAAAGGAAGGTGTTGGTCAAATCGTAGAGTGTGACGGTCCAGTGCCGCCCGAAGAATCCACTGACCCGTGCGAACAGCGTCATCTCGATCGTCCCGCTGGGGCAGCGCCACACCCGCTGCGATGAGCATCGGCGCGACAGCTTAAATTCGAGGGGAAACTGTTCTGGACATGAGGTCCACTTTGCTCCGAGGATAATCGCGGCTGGGGGGCATGCCATTCGGTCGCTTGTGACATCAGCTGACCTTGCGGTTGCCTGGGGCGCCAGTGAGTGCTGCTTCGAGCATGTCGATGAAGACCCGCGTCTTGGCCGGCATCAGGCGGCGACCGGGGAACACCGCCCAGGCCGTGTGCGCCGGGAGCGACCATTCGGGCAAGCACGCGACGCAGCTCGCCGCGCGCGACACCCGGCGCGGCGAAGCAGTCCGGGACGGCGGCGATGCCGGCGCCGGCGCGGGCCAAGTCGGATCAGGGTCTCGGGGGAGTTGGCGGTGGTGCGGCCGGCGGGGTGCCCGGTCCAGTGCGCGGTGCCGGCGGTCAGGGTCCAACGTGCCGCTTCGCCGTCGCGTCCGAGCAGGCGCAGGGCGGCGTGCTGGAGCAGATCGTCCGGGATCCGCGGGTCGCCGCGCTCGGCCAGATAGGTCGGGGCGGCATAGAGGCCGATCGGAAATACCGCGAGGCGGCGGGCAGCGAGCAAGGCATCGTCGGGCAGGGCGCCGGTGCGCACCGCAATATCGAAGCCCTCGCCGAGCAGGTCGACGCGTCGCGGGCGACAGATCCAGTTCCAGCGTCACCGCCGGATGGCGGGCGATGTAGGCCGCCAGCATGTCGGTCAGCAGCAGGTTGGCGAAATCGCTTGGCATCGAGACGCGCAGCCGGCCGCTCGGGTCGGGCCTGGCGATGCTCGGCGAGCGCCCGCACCGCGTCGACCTCGTCGGCGACCTGACGGGCGTGCGCGAGCAGCTGCTCGCCGAGCTCGGTCAGCGTCAGACGCCGCGTGGTGCGCAGCATCAGGCGTTCGCCGAGCCGTTCTTCGAGCACCGCGATCCGCCGCGAGACCGTGGACTTGGGCAGACCGATCCGCTCGGCGGCGCGGCTGAAGCTGCCGGTCTCGGCGACATGGGCGAAGATCAGGAGATCGTTGGGCTCGAATTGTTCCATGAGTGGGACAATGTTATCCATTTCAGCACCTGTTCTCAGGTTCTTGGGATCGATATCTCAGGGGATCAGACGAAAACCCACAACCAGGATCGCCCAATGAACATCCTTCAGATCAATGCCAGCGCCCGCCGTGAGGGCGGCAACTCCACGCGGATCGCCGACGCCATCACGGCGCGCTTGCGTTCGGCCAACCCGGACGCGCGGCTGCACGTCCGCGATCTCGCCAGCCAGCCCCACCCCGGCCTGGATGAGGCGGCACTCGTCGCTCTCGTCCACGCCGGCCGAGCAGCGGACGCCGGAGCAGGCCGCCCGCGTCGCGCTCGACGATGCCCTGATCGCCGAAATCCAGGCGACCGATGTGATCGTCCTGGGCGTACCGATGTACAACTTTGGGGTGCCGGCGCAGTTGAAGAACTGGATCGACGCCATCGCCCGGGTCGGCGTGACCTTCCGCTACACCGCGCAGGGGCCGGTGGGTCTGCTCGCCGGCCGGCGCGTCTATGTGGCCCTGGCCCGCGGCGGTCGTTACCGCGACACGCCGGCCGATACCCAGGTGCCCTATCTCAAGACCGTTCTGGGTTTCCTCGGGATGACCGACGTGCGGTTCGTCTTCGCCGAGGGTCTGAATATGGGCCCGGAAGCCGCAGCGCTGGGCTTTGCCGAGGCCGAGGCCGATCTCGAAGCAGCGTTCGCCTGAGCCGGAGTCACTGATATGTCGCACACCACCCCCCATACCGGGCCGGTCCAGCAGTCCCGTGGCGTCGAGCGGCTGGTCGCCGGGCAGGTGACCTCCGACGGCGCCGGGGTGACCCTGACCCGCGTGCTGACCCAGCCGCTGCAGCGCCGGCTCGACCCTTTCCTGATGCTCGATGCCTTCGGCAGCGATGATCCGGATGACTATATCGCCGGCTTCCCAGACCATCCCCACCGCGGCTTTGAGACTGTCACCTACATGATCGCGGGACGCATGCTGCATCGCGACAGCGCTGGTCATGAGGGTCTGATCGAGACCGGGGGCGTACAGTGGATGACCGCGGGTCGCGGCCTGATCCATTCCGAGATCCCGCAGCAGGCCCAGGGCCGGATGGAAGGCTTTCAGCTCTGGCTGAACCTGCCGGCCCGCGACAAGATGGCGGCGCCCTGGTACCGCAACTTCACCGCGAGCGAACTGCCGCGCCTCGTGACGGAGACCAGCGTGGGGGTCACGGTGATCGCCGGCGACTGTGAGGGGGTGGCCGGCGCTGTCACGCGTGAGGCCACGGACCCGCTCTTTCTGGACCTGCACCTGCCGGCGGGCGCGCGGTTCTCGCAGCCGCTTCCAGTCGGGCACAACGCCTTCATCTACTGTTATCGCGGGACGGTCAGCGTCGCCGGTCAGGCGGTCCCGGCACAGCGGATGGCGATCCTCGACAACGACACCCAGACGGACGGCGTGGTGATCGAGGTGACGGGTGAGGCACGGGCCCTGCTGATCGCCGGCCGGCCGCTGCGGGAGCCGATCGTCCAACAGGGCCCCTTCGTCATGAACACGACGCAAGAGATCCAGCAGGCGGTGCGCGATTACAGCGCCGGGCGCCTGGCCTGAGAGGTTGTGAAATAACTCCTCGTCGGTTGGGTCGAGGAACGAGGCCCAACGACGAGGCCAATGTAAACCGCTGATCGTTGGGCCTCCTGCGTCGGCCCAACCTGTGGTATCCCAATCAACAGTCCCGGCCCCGCGGAGTAACGGAGCAAATTGCTATGCAGAACTTCACGTTTCACAACCCCACGCGCATCCTCTTTGGCAAAGGCCAGATTGCCGCGATCGGCCCGGAGATCCCCGCCGGCTCCCGGGTGCTGATCACCTACGGCGGGGGCAGCGTCGTGAAGACCGGAACCTTGGCGGAGGTCAAGGCGGCGCTGAGCGGCCTTACGCTCGTCGAATTCGGGGGCATCGAGCCGAATCCAACCTATGAGACCCTGATGCGGGCCGTGGAGCTTGCACGCGGCGAACGGATCGATTTCCTCCTGGCGGTCGGCGGCGGTTCAGTGATCGACGGCACCAAGTTTATCGCCGCGGCCATTCCGTTTGCCGGGGAGCCCTGGGACATCCTCGCGAAGCAGGCGCCGATCAACGCCGCCGTGCCCTTCGGCACCGTGCTGACACTGCCGGCGACCGGCTCGGAGATGAACAGCTTCTCGGTCGTGACCCGTGCGGCCACCCAGGACAAGCTGGCCTTCGGAAACCCACTGGCGTTCCCCCGTTTTTCGGTGCTCGACCCGACCAAGACCTACACGCTCCCGGCGCGGCAGGTGGCCAACGGGGTCGTTGATGCCTTCGTGCACATCGCCGAGCAGTATCTGACCTATCCGGCCGATGCCAAGGTGCAGGACCGGTTCGCAGAGGGCCTGCTGCTGACGCTCATCGAGGAAGGCCCCAAGGCCCTGGCAGAACCTGAAAATTACGCGGTGCGCGCCAATCTCATGTGGACTGCCACCCTGGCCCTGAACGGACTGATCGGCGCCGGGGTGCCCCAGGACTGGGCGACCCATATGGTCGGCCACGAAATCACCGCGCTGCACGGCCTGGACCATGCCCAGACCCTGGCCATCGTGCTGCCGGCCATGTTGCAGATCAGACGGGTCGGGAAACGGGAAAAACTCCTGCAATACGCAGAGCGGGTCTGGAATCTCCGCGACGGGGATGAGGACGCGCGGATCGACGCCGCAATTGCTCGCACCCGCGACTTTTTCGAGTCACTGCAGGTGCCGACGCGGCTTGCGCGCTATGGGATCGGGCCCGAGGCGATTCCGCCGCTCCTTGCCCAGCTCGAGCGCCATGGGATGAAGGCGCTCGGCGAGCGGCAGGATGTCGATCTCGGGCGGTCGCGGCAGGTCCTGGAGTTGGCCCTCTGAAACCCGTCGAGGCTATTATCAATGCCGGTTATCGTCCGACCGGTCGTTCCCTATTTCACCCACTCACTCCTACACCTGAGGTTCTGCTATGAAGAAACCCATCGCCGCCATTGCACTCGCCGCCCTCGCGCTGACCGTCGCGACGGGCGCTTCTGCTCAGCAGAAGCCTGAAGAACAGATCCAGATTCGCCAGGCTGGCTATAAGTTCATGAGCTGGAACATGGGCAAGATCAAGGCCAACCTCGGCGGCGACTACAACGCCAAGCAGGTCGAGGCCGCTGCCAACGCGATCGCCGGCATCGCCAACTCCGGGATGGGGGCGCTGTTCGGCCCCGGCACCGACAAGTCCATCGGCGACGTAAAGACCGCCGTCAAGCCCGAGCTGTTCACGGAAGGTGAAAACGTCGGCAAGCTCGCCGGTGACTTCGTCACGGCCGCCAACGCCCTGCAGAAAGTCGCCGGGGGCGGTGATCAGGCGGCGGTCAAGAAGGCCTTCGGTGACCTCGGCGCCGCCTGCAAGGCTTGCCACGACACGTATCGCGAGAAAGACTGATCGAACCCCGCGGTCCGACAGCGTGAGGCCGCCCAGGGGCCGAGCCCCGGGGGCGGCCTTTTTGTGGCGCGGCTTGGTGCTTTGTCAGACTGCACTCACCAGGCCGGTGTTGCCGCTGCCGGCGGCGTAGGGGGCGGCAGCAGGCCGCCGTCAGCTGCCCAAACCGCGCCGCTGGCGATCGCGACGGCGATGACGAGGGCGACCAGACCGCCGCCTGCGGCCGGCCGTGCAGCGGGGTCGGCGACTTCCTTGATGCCGCTGATCATCGGCTTCACCAGGTTGTCCTTCTTCACGGTGGCGTAGAACAGGATCGCGACAAGGTGGAGCGTGACCAGCCCGATGAGAATGTTGACGTTCTGCCGGTGTAGGCTGGACAGCCAGTCGGAGGTGTCTTTGGACACCAGCGCGTACAGGTGCCCTTCGAAGGCGATGTCGTCGTTCGCCATCAGTCCGGTTACGGTCTGGAATGTCAGCACGGCCAGCAGCCCGAGCACGGACAGCGCACCGATTGGGTTGTGGCCGAGGCCCTGCCACTGGCCGCGCAGATAGGCCAGGATTTGCCGCGGACCGGGGATGAAGTTTACAAAGCGGGCATGGGTCGAACCGAGAAGGCCCCACACCAAGCGGAAGACCAGCAGGCCGACGATCGCGAGGCCGATGCGGCCGTGCCAGACGATCAGGTTACCGCCAAGCTGGCCGGTGACGAAGGCACCCACCACGAGTGCCAGCAGTGTCCAGTGAAAGATTCGGGTGGGTAGATCCCACACGCGAATGAAGCGCTTGCTCATTTGCTCGTCTGCTCCCGACAAAAACCCACCACTCGCCGTTCAAAGCCCAGCTATTCGCGGGCCACCGCGTCACCCCCCGGGCAAAGCAGATTGCCCGATGGCGCCAGTGCCCCCGATCCGACAACGCGACCCCGGTGCAGGACCCGGGCTCGAGTGAAACGTTTAACAACTTGAAAAATCGCCCGGACGGCGATTTTTCAAGCGTTCATGGCCTCCAGCACCTTGTAGACGGCCGCAGAATCCAGGTCGCCCTCCCCCCGACCGACCAGGGCGTTGAGGTACTGGGCGACGGCCGCGGCGCTCGGCAGTGCCAGGCCCAGTTCGTGGGCGGCCTCGCCGACGATCCGCATATCCTTCTGGTGCAGGCTGGCCTTGAAACCCGGGGTGAACTCACCTTCGATCATGCGCTGGCCATGGACTTCCAGAATACGGCTCCCGGCGAACCCCCCGAGCAGGGCCTCACGTACCCGCGCCGGGTCCATCCCCGGAGGCCCGGGCCAGCAGGATGGCCTCCGCCACCCCCACGATGGTTGCCCCCACCACGATCTGGTTGCAGGACTTGCAGATCTGACCGGCCCCATTCCCGCCCACATGGACGATGTTGCGACCCAGGACCTCGAACAGGGGCCGGACGCGGGCGACGACCTCGGTCGCGCCGCCCACCATGATCGAAAGCGTCCCCTCGCGGGCGCCGATCTCCCCCCCGACACCGGGGCATCCAGCATGGCGACGCCCTGGGCCCCCAGGCGCTCGGCCACGGCCCGGGTGGCCGAGGCGGAGATGGTGCTCATGTCGATCACCACAGAATCAGGGGCGGCCCCTTCGATGACCCCGCCCGGGCCCAGGATCACCTGCTCCAGGTCCGCCGTGTCCGCCACCATGGTGAAGATCAGGTCCGCATGACGGGCGACCTCCGCCGGACTCTGCAAGGCGCTGGCCCCAACTGCTGCCAGCGGCGCCATGGACTCCGGGCGGCGGGCATGGACCGCCAGCTCAAACCCGGCGCGCCTGAGGTTGAGGGCCATGGGCCGGCCCATGATCCCAAGTCCAATGAAACCGACGCGCTCAGGCATTCAAACTCTCCGGTGGTTGACTGTCGGGGTCCAATAATTCGAGCCAATGCACCACCGGCAGACGGCTGCCGGCATCCAGATGGAGTTGGCAACCGATATTGGCGGTGGCGATCAGTTCCGGGGCGCCGGATTCCAGGGCGGCGACCTTGTTTGCCCGCAACTGCTGGGACAACTCCGGTTGGGTAAGTGAATAGGTGCCCGCGGACCCGCAGCACAGGTGGGCGTCGGGAACCGCGGTCAGTACAAAGCCGAGCCGGGTGAGGATCGCTTCCACGGCGCCCTTGATCTGCTGGCCGTGCTGGAGGGTGCAGGGGGCGTGGAAGGCGATGCGCCGGCACTGTCCCGGGGTGCCGAGTGGGCTCAGGTCCGCCTCGGCCAGCCACTCGGCCGGGTCCCGCGCCAGGGCCGAGACCCGGGCGGCCTTGGCGGCGTAGTCCGGGTCGTCGTGGAGGAGTTCACCGTAGTCCTTCACCGTTGCCGCGCAGGCGCTGGCGGTGATCAGGATGGCCTCGCAGCCGGACTCGATCTCTGGCCACCAGGCGTCGATGTTACGGCGCATGGCGTCGAGTCCGGCGGCCTGGGCGTTGAGGTGATAGGCGACGGCCCCGCAGCAGCCGGCCTGGGGGCTGGTGATCAGGTCCACCCCCAGCCGGTTCAGGACGCGGGCGGCGGCGGCGTTGGTCAGGGGGGTGGCGACCGACTGAACACAGCCGGACAAAACCAGGATCCGGCGACGACCTCGGGGCTTGGGCCAGACTCCGGCCGGGCGGGCGGGCGGGACCTTGGCGGCGAGTGCGGCGGGGAGCAGGGGCCGGAGCAGTCGGCCCAGGCCGACCAGGGGGGCCAGGCGCGCCGGATGGGGCACCAGCCGGACCAGGGCGGTGCGCAGCAGCCGTTCACGCCAGGGCCGGGTCACCCGCTCTTCGACCAGGTGGCGGCCGATGTCCGCCAGGCGGGCATAGCGTACCCCGGAGGGACAGGTGGTCTCGCAGGAGCGGCAGGTGAGGCAGCGGTCCAGGTGCTGCTGGGTGATGCGGGTTGGGGTCTGGCCTTCCAGGACTTGTTTGATCTGGTAGATGCGTCCGCGCGGACCGTCCAGTTCGTCCCCCAACAACTGGTAGGTGGGGCAGGTGGCGGTGCAAAAGCCGCAGTGGACGCAGGTGCGCAGGATGGCGTCCGCCTCGCGGCCCGCGGGGGTGGCCAGAAACTCCGGTAGGATCTCGGGTCTGCACGGTCTTTGCTCACAGGTCCGGGTAGAGGCGGCCGGGATTGAGGATTCCCTGGGGGTCGAAGGCCCGTTTGAGGTTGCGGTGCAGGACCATCAGGGGCTCCGCCAGGGGGTGAAAAACCAGGCCGGTCCGGTCCCCGCCGCGGAACAGGGTCGGCGTGTCCACCCACCCGGGCGACGGCGGCCCGGATCACCGCGGGTTCAAGCGAACTGCGCAGCCAGCGCTGGGCGCCGCCCCACTCCAGGAGTTGGGGGCCCGTGAGGTCCAGGGGCGGGACGGCCTGGGGCAGGCTGAGCCGCCACAGGGGCAGGTCACCGGCGAAGAAGGCGTGACCCTGCTCGCGGATACCCTGGGCCCAGAAGGTTGCGGCCGCCGCGTCGTCAGGGGCTCCCCGCCGATGCGTTCGGCGGCGGCGCGCACGCCCTGGTCGGCCCCGGCCAGACGGACCCAGAGACGCCCGCCGTCCCCGGTGTCCGCCCAGCAGGTGGCGGTGATGGGCAGGGGCTTGGCCGCCCAGCCGTTTATGCGCTCCAGGGCCTCGGCCTGGTCGCAGGCCTGGACCAGGGTGCGGGTGGCGGGCGGGATGGGCAGGACCTTGAGGCTGATATCCAGGAGCACTCCGAGGGTGCCGAAGGCACCGACCATGAGGCGGGAGCAGTCGTACCCCGCCACGTTCTTCATCACCTCACCGCCGAAGCGCAGGACCTCACCCCGGCCGGTCGAGTATCCGCGCCCCCAGCACCAGGTCCCGGGCGGCGCCGCCGTACGGCCGGGCGGGCCCCGAGAGTCCGCAGGCGATGGTCCCGCCCAGGGTGGCGCCTGGACCCAGGCGCGGCGGCTCGAAGGGCAGTTGCTGGCCCTGCTCCGCCAGGGCGGCCTCGAGGGCGTCCAGGGTGGTGCCGCAGCGGGCGGTGATGACCAGTTCCTTCGGTTGGTAGTTGACGATCCCCGCGTGGCCGGCCAGCTCCAGGGGCTCGGCCCCGGCGGAGACCTGGCGGCCGAGCCCGGTCTTGGTGCCGGCACCGCGCAGGCTCAGGGGCTGGCCTGCCGCGGCAGCCCTAGCAACCCGTTCGACGAGGTCCGGTGTCAAATCTCGATTCGTGTCCGAGGTCATCTGGTAGTCCAATCGATGCGGGCGGTGATCCGGGGGTTCGGCGGCAGTGGCCGGGGCGTGCCCATCCGGCCCGCGCCCAGGCTTGCCAGATGGGCTCCAGACGACGCCCTCATCAGTCTGGTTCGCACCTGCCCTCCGCCTACACGTCTAGTGACCGCTAATCAAGGCATGCAGGGGTTTGGTCTCCTCGTAGAGCCGCTGCTGCTCCGAGGTCGACTCGCGCTGGTACTGGTCTTTCCAGGTGTCGTAGGGCATACCGTAGACGGCCTCCCGGGCGGCGTCATAGGTCATCTGGACACCGCGCTCTTCGGCGGCGGCCAGGTACCACTTGGCGAGGCAGTTGCGGCAGAAGCCGGCCAGGTTCATGAGGTCGATATTCTGCACGTCCGTGCGCCGTTGCAGATGCTCCACCAGGCCTCGAAAGGCGGCGGCCTCGATCTCAGTGCGGGTCTGGTTGTCCAATTTGCTCTCCGATTTTTGCGTCAGGTCCGCGCATGCACTAAGGTGTGCGCGGGTTTCGTGCCACTGCCAACCCTCAATGGTAGGCGCGCGACCGCTTTGCAACCACCGGGGTTTGCCGCTGCTGCGAGACCTGTCGAACCATGAACTATCTCAGTCTGTCCCGCGCTGCCCGACTGGCTGGCGTAACCCGGGCCGAACTTCAGCGGCGGATCCGCCGCGGAGACCTGGACACCTTCGAGGGCGCGGTGGCGGTCAGTGACCTGCTGCGCCTCTACCCGGCGGTGAGCCTGAGCAACGACGAGGCCCTGGATCGGGTGGAGCGGATCAAGTCCGATGCCTTGCCCAAGTCCTATGATGCCGATGCGGTCCTGCCCAGCCCCCAGGTACTGGTCTCGCGCCTGCGGGGCCTGAGCGAGACCCTGGTGGAGCGGCTCTCTGCCCTGGCCGCGGCCGAGGCCCTGTTAGACCAGGTGGGGGCACGGCTTGCTGACCTGGCCGCGGTGCCAGAGTCCGCGCGCGCCGCGGGACTTGCGGCCACCCGAGACTGGCTGGCAGGGGCGCGCCAGGGGCTGGCGGCCCGGCCGACCGCAGACCTTCAGGCCCTCATCCTCGCCAAAGATACCTTTCTGCGCATCATGGCCGCCAACGTCAAACTAATCCCCAGTGGGCACGACTTCTTCGTGGAGGGTGCCGAAACGATCCTGGACGCCTCGGTGCGCGCCGGGCTCAAGCTCAGCTATGGCTGCTCCAGCGGCAACTGCGGGGAGTGCAAGGCGCGGGTGTTGAGCGGTGAGGTCGCCAAGATCCGCGACCATGACTATGTGCTGAGCGAGCGGGAGAAGCAGCTGGGCTACATCCTCACCTGCTCCCACACGGCGGTCACGGACCTGGTGCTGGAGGCGGCCGAGGCCCTGTCCGTGCAGGACCTGCCGCGGCAGACGATCCGCGCCAGTCTGCGTAAGCTGGAGCAGGTCGCCCCGGATTTGGTGAGCCTCAATGTCCAGACCCCGCGCACCCAGACCCTGCGTTTTATGGCGGGCCAGCGGGCGACCCTGACCCTGGAGGATGGCACCAGCCGGGAACTACCCATCGCCAGCTGCCCCTGCAACGGGCGTAGCCTCTGGTTCTATGTGCGGCGGGGGGCGGACCCCTTTGCGCAGGCGGTCTTTGGCGGCCTGCACCCCGGGCAACTGATCCGGGTCGAGGGACCGAGCGGGGACTTCGTGCTGCGGGAGGACGCCCCGGAGCCGGCGGTGTTCGTCGCCATCGGCGACGGCATAGCCCCGATCAAGAGCCTGATCGAGCACGCCGTTTCCATCGACCTGATCGAGTCCTTCCACCTCTACTGGGGCACCACCTATCCCGAGGGGCACTTCCAGGGTCAATGGGGGCGGGCCCTCAAGGAGTCCCTGGACAATTTCAGCTTCACGCCCCTGCTGAGCACGGCGCCCGCAGACCTGATCGCGGTGATCCGGTCGGACCTCGGGGACTTGCGGGTCCCGCGCTTCTACCTGGCCGGGTCCGCCGACGCGGTCCGGGCCACGGCGGCGGCGTTGGCGGACCTTGGGGTCGATCGGGACCGGATGGCCCTGGAGTTCACCGAGACTTGAGCGTCAGTCGGGCGACGATCATCGTTCCTGCCGGTAGGGCGGATGGCCGATAGGGCGATCCGCCATTCCACGAGTCGTCAATTGGCAGAAATGCCCAAAGGGTTCCGCCTTGGCGACAGTCGCAAAAAGGCGGAAACAACCGTCAATCGCTGCTGTTCTTCCGACGCAACACCAGCATGTAGTTCACACCCATCCAGCGGGTGTGGGAGAAGGCCCGATTGAAGGGATTGACCCGCACCCCGGTGCGGTCCAGGACCCGAAATCCCTCACCCAGGCCGTTGATCACCTCGTCCGGGCGAACCAGTTTGCGATAGTGGTGCGTGCCCCGCGGCAACCAGCGCAGCACCACCTCGGCCCCGAAGATCGCCATCAGGGCCGCCGCCGGGGTCCGGTTGATGGTCGAGACCACCATGACCCCGCCGGGCCGCACCAAGCGTGCGCACTGGGCCAGGAACTCGGGCAGCCGCTCCACATGTTCCACCACTTCCATGTTCAGCACCAGGTCGAAGGTCTCCCCTGAGGCCGCCAGCTGCTCCACCTCGATCAGGCGGTAATCGATCGCCAGATCGCTCCATTGGGCATGCAGCCGGGCCACGCCCAGGTTCTTTTCGGTCACGTCGACCCCGACCACGGCACCGCCGAGTCGGGCGACGGATTCGCTCAGGATCCCGCCACCGCAACCGATATCGAGTACCCGCAGGCCGGCGAACGGGGTGTCGGTCGCGGGGTCGCGCCCAAGCGCCCGGTTGACCTGGTCTCGCAGGTATTCAATGCGAAAGGCGTTCAGTCGATGCAGGGGCCAGAAGGGGCCCGCGGTGTCCCACCAGCGGTGGGCCAGGCGCTCGAAATAGGCGACCTCTTCCGGATCGATGCTGGCCCCGGTCAGGCGTGCTGTGCTCATGCGGGCTCCCCCGATTGTCTGCGTTCGTCCACCAGGTCTGGCGGTTCCCCGGGGTTTCAAGCGTCCGTTGTCAAGCGGCCCCGGTATGGGCGGCCGCGAGGGTGGCCCGGACCTGGTCCTTGACCGCCTGGGTGGTGGCGTCCAGTTCCGTACAGCGCGCCTCCCGGTCCATCAACCCCTGTAAGGACTCGGGCGCCGGGGCCTCCCGGCCGATGGCCGCGCGCACGGCCTCGTTGAACTTGGCCGGGTGGGCGGTCGCCAGGCAGATTGCCGCCTCCTGGCCCCGGGCGGCACGCACGCCGACGGCGGTATGGGGACAGAGGATGTAGCCGCACCTTTCGAAGGTGGCGCGGATCTGCTCCAGGGTTTCCGGATCGGACACGGCGGCGGCGGAGAAATCGTTCTGGACCTGGGCGAACCGCTCCGCTGGCACCTCCAGGCGCCCGCTGCGCTGCATATCGGCCAGCAGGCGGCCCACGGCCGCGGTGTCACCGTCGTGCAGAAAATAGAGATAGCGCTCGAAGTTGGAGGCAAGCTGGATATCCATGGCGGGGCTCAGGGTCTGGTAGACCTCCCCGGCGGCATAGATCCCGGAATGGACGAACCGGCTGAGGATGTCGTTGCGGTTGGTGGCGATGATCAGCCGGTCCACCGGCAGCCCCATGCGTTTGGCCAGATAGCCCGCGAACACATCGCCGAAGTTGCCCGTGGGCACCGCGAAGCTCACCCGGTGCCCCGGATCGCCTCCGCTCAGCCGCCCCCAGGCGTAGAAGTAGTAAACGGTCTGGGCCAGGATGCGTGCCCAATTGATCGAGTTGACCGCACCGAGGTGATATTCGGACTTGAAGGCCAGGTCGTTGAACAGGTCCTTGACGATGCGCTGGCCGTCGTCGAACGTGCCGCGGATGGCGATGTTGTGGACGTTGCTGTCCAGCACCGTCGTCATCTGGCGCTCCTGGATCGGCGAGACCCGGCCCTTGGGATGCAGGATGAAGATCTGAATGCGCGCCTTGCCCCGCACCCCGTAAATTGCCGCGGAGCCCGTGTCGCCGGAGGTGGCGCCGATGATGTTCAGGTGGCCCCCGTCCCGCTCCAACAGATACTCGAACAGATTGCCCAGGAGCTGCAGGGCCACATCCTTGAAGGCCGCCGTGGGGCCGTGGAACAGTTCCAGAACCTTGATTCCCGCGGCCTCGATCACCGGTGTCACTTCCGGGTGGGTGAAGCCCGCGTAGGACCGCGCGATCAGGGCGCGCAGGTCCGCGCGGGGGATCTCCTCACCCACAAAGGGCGTGAGGACTTCCAGGGCCAGGTCCTGGAAGCTCAGTCGGGACCAGGCGCCCAGGGTCTCAGCGTCGACTTGCGGGACCTGGGCGGGCACCAGCAGCCCGCCGTCGCTGGCCAGGCCCATCATCACCGCCGCGGCGAAGCCGACCGGCTCAATGACACCGCGTGTGCTCACATAGTTCATAGGCGCATCCGTCCATTGAAGGTTAGGCCCCCGTCCCTTGGGACGCGTGCCGAATTGCACATACTAAGGGGGGGTGGACGGGCTTGGCAAAACCCCCGCGCCGGGCCTTCGTCGTGTGGTTCCTGGGAAAACCCAATGCTCTCGATTGAGCAATAGGTTTCGGTTTGCGTTGACAGGCGTTGCGATCCGGCAACACAATCCTGAGGCTGCTCGCCGCCCGCGACACTGCGGTTTCCCTAAGCTTCAGCATGTCATCTTAACCCTAGCCTCCATCGGGATTGCTCCCGGGGGTCCTGGGTCTTGTGCGTGTCTGGGCCAGGGGCGGCCGACCACCGCCGCCGCCAGGACTGGACCAAGGCGGCGGTGGGTACATGTGCTCCGGGGGTGCCCGCGGGGCCGTCCCACAGCTACCAACCCTTCCTCAAGACAATAAGGTACGTTTATGCACCAATGACTCGGTTGAGGCCATCAAGCGACATCCGCTCTACGCGGAACTCGTGGCCAAACGCAAGCGCTTCGCTTGGATCCTGACGATCATCATGCTGGTGATCTACTACGGATTCATCCTGGTGATCGCGTTCGCCAAGGAGGTCGGCAATCCCGCTGACCGCCGGGTCTGTGACCACCGTCGGGATGCCGGTCGGCGTGCTGATCATCCTTAGGCCTTTGTCCTGACCGGGATCTATGTCTACCGGGCCAACGGCGAGTTCGACCGTCTGACCAAGTCCATCAGGGAGGACCTGCAATGAAACGTCTATCCATCTTGGGGCTGCTGATGGCCCTGCTCATTCCCTTTGCCCTGGTCGCTGCCCCCGCCCTCAGCGGTGCGGTCGAGAAGCAGCGCGATCAATCTGAACGCGATCTACATGTTCGTGGTCTTCGTCGCCCTGACGCTGGGCATCACCTACTGGGCTGCCCGTGCGCACCCGCACCGCCAGTGACTTCTACACCGCCGGCGGCGGTATCACCGGCTTCCAGAACGGCCTGGCCATCGCCGGCGACTACATGTCCGCCGCCTCCTTCCTGGGTATCTCCGGCCTGGTGTTCGCCTCCGGCTACGACGGGCTGATCTACTCCATCGGCTTCCTGGTCGGCTGGCCGATTATCATGTTCCTGATCGCCGAGCAGATCCGCAACCTCGGCAAGTTCACCTTCGCCGACGTGGCCTCCTACCGCTTCCAGCCCGACCCCGATCCGCTCCGTGGCGGCGGTGTCCTCCCTGGTGGTGGTCGCCTTCTACCTGATCGCCCAGATGGTCGGTGCGGGCAAGCTGATCGAGCTGCTGTTCGGCCTGCAATACTGGCATGGCCGTGGTGATCGGTCGGCGTCCTGATGATGATCTACGTGATCTTCGGCGGCATGACGGCCACCACCTGGGTGCAGATCATCAAGGCGGTGCTGCTGCTGTCCGGCGCGACCTTCATGGCCTTCGCGGCCCTGTCCACCTTCGGCTTCTCCCCGGAGGAGATGTTCCACCAGGCGGTCGAGCACCACCCCAAGGGCGTCGCCATCATGGGCCCCGGCACCCTGGTCAAGGACCCCATCAACGCCATCTCCCTGGGCCTGGCCCTGATGTTCGGCACCGCCGGTCTGCCTCACATCCTGATGCGCTTCTTCACGGTCCCGAACGCCAAGGAGGCGCGTAAGTCGGTCTTCTACGCCACCGGCTTCATCGGCTACTTCTATATCCTGACCTTCATCATCGGCTTCGCGGCCATCGTCCTGCTCGCCCAGCATCCGGAGTTTTTCAAGCCGGGGGCCGTGGTCGACGGCAAGCTTGTCGATGTCAAGGGTCTGCTCGGCGGCACCAACATGGTCGCCATCAAGCTGGCCGAGGCCGTCGGCGGCAACCTGTTCATGGGCTTCATCTCCGCGGTGGCCTTCGCCACCATCCTGGCGGTGGTCTCCGGGCTGACCCTGGCCGGTGCCTCGGCCATCTCCCATGACCTCTATGCCAGCGTCATCGCCCGTGGCCGCAGCAACGAGACCACGGAGCTGCAAGGTGTCCAAGATTGCCACCTTCGTCCTGGGTCTGGTCGCCATCGCCCTGGGTATCGCCTTCGAGAGTCAGAACGTGGCCTTCATGGTCGGTCTGGCCTTCGCCATCGCCGCCAGTGCCAACTTCCCGGTGCTGGTCGCCTCGATCTTCTGGGGCAAGATGACCACCCGGGGCGCCTTCATCGGCGGCTTCGCCGGTCTCATCACCGCGGTGGTCCTGACCATCCTGTCCAAGGCGGTGTGGGGCGATGTGCTCGGAAACACCATCATGGGCGCGGACGGCAAGGCGGTGCCGGTGGGTCTGATCTGCACTCGACAACCCGGCGATCATCTCGATCCCGGTGGCCTTCGTCTGCATCTGGCTGTTCTCGATCACGGACAGGTCCAAGCAGGCCAAGGCGGAGCGGGCGCTGTTCGCGGCCCAGAAGGTCCGTTGCGAGACCGGTATCGGGGCCGAGGGTACGGCCAGCCACTGATCTCGCGACCTCGGGACCCCTGCGGTCCTGGGGCACGCGCGGTGAGTGTCCACACTGAAGGCCCGGGGTCGCACTGCGACCCCGGGCCTTTTTCTTTGGGGTGCTGTCCGGGCTCGGTCGTTTTTTCCCAAAGCCCTTGGGGTAAACCACGACGAGAGCGTTGACATCCAACCGGACACAATCTAACAATGCCCCGCACCGTCAGACTTGACAGAGCTGGCGGACCAAGAACTAAAGCTACGAGGGGGCCTCTGTCGTCGTTAGACTGCCTGCCCTCCGGCCTTGGCCGGGCCCGGGCCGGGAGCCGCAGCCCCGTCACCCGAAGACCAACACACGCAACGCTTGTTGGAGTGACATCCTATGACACCCGAGAACCGATCCGCCTATTGGCGGGCGAACCTGACCCTGCTAACGGTCCTGCTGATTATCTGGTTTGCCGTCTCTTACGGCGCCGGGATCCTTCTGGTAGAGCCACTCAACGCCTTTCGGATCGGGGGCTATCCTTTGGGCTTCTGGTTTGCCCAGCAGGGTTCGATCTACATCTTCCTGGTGCTGATTTTCGTGTACGCCTGGGCGATGAATCGGCTTGATCGCAAGTACGACGTTCACGAGGACTAGAGGAGATAACCCCATGACATCCCTGCAACTCTGGCTCTGGGCCATCGTCGGGGGCAGCTTCGCCCTCTATATCGGAATCGCCTTCTGGGCGCGGGCCGGCTCGACCGGTGAGTTCTACGTGGCCGGCGGCGGCATCCACCCGGTCGCCAACGGCATGGCCACCGCGGCGGACTGGATGTCCGCCGCCTCCTTCATCTCCATGGCGGGTCTGATTGCATTCAAGGGTTACGACGCCTCGGTCTACCTGATGGGCTGGACTGGCGGCTATGTACTGCTCGCCCTGCTGCTGGCGCCCTATCTGCGCAAGTTCGGCAAGTTCACGGTGCCCGAATTCATCGGCGACCGGTATTACTCCCAGACCGCCCGGCTGGTGGCCGTCATCTGTCTGATCGTCGCCTCCATCACCTACGTGATCGGGCAGATGAAGGGGGTGGGCGTGGCCTTCTCCCGTTTCCTGGAGGTCGACTTCGAGACCGGCGTCATCGCCGGCATGGCCATCGTCTTTGTCTATGCCGTGCTCGGCGGCATGAAGGGCATCACCTACACCCAGATCGCCCAGTACATGGTCCTGATCATTGCCTACACCATCCCGGCGATCTTCATCTCCTTGCAGCTCACCGGCAACCCCCTGCCCCAGATGGGCCTTGGGAGCACCATGGCCGACGGCAGCGGGACCTTTATGCTTGACCGGCTCAACCAGGTGGTCACTGACCTCGGGTTTAGTTCGTACACGGCACAGAAGGACAGCACCCTGAACATGTTCCTGCTGACCCTGTCACTTATGATCGGTACCGCGGGTCTTCCCCATGTCATCATTCGCTTCTTTACAGTTCCCAAGGTGGCCGACGCCCGCTCCTCCGCCGGCTGGGCTCTGGTCTTCATTGCCATTCTTTACACCACGGCCCCGGCGGTCGGGGCCATGGCGCGGTTGAACCTGACAGAGACCATCCAGACCGGCCCCGTCGGGGAGGTTACGGCCAATGTGGAGATCGCCAAGCTCCCGGACTGGATGAACCGCTGGCAGAAGACCGGGTTGCTGGACTGGAAAGACCTCAACGGCGACGGCCGCATCCAGTACTACAACGATAAGAACAAGGCGTTCGCCGAGAAGGCCGCGGGATTCGGCTGGAAGGGCAACGAGATGACCAAGATCGACAATGACATCATGGTCCTTGCCAACCCGGAGATCGCCCACCTGCCCGATTGGGTCATCGCCCTGGTGGCGGCAGGCGGCCTGGCCGCGGCGCTCTCTACCGCCGCCGGTTTGTTGTTGGCGATCTCCTCTGCCATCTCCCACGATCTGCTCAAGGGCATGCTGGTTCCCGGGATATCCGAGAAATCGGAATTGATGGCCGGGCGCATCGCCATGGCCGGTGCCATCTTCCTGGCCGGTTATCTGGGGATCAACCCGCCTGGCTTCGCGGCGGAGGTGGTGGCCCTGGCCTTCGGTCTGGCGGCCTCCTCCATCTTCCCGGTCTTGATGATGGGCATCTTCGATAAGCGGGCCAACAGCACCGGGGCCATCCTCGGCATGCTGTCCGGTCTGATATTCACTCTGACCTACATCTTCTGGTTTAAGGGCTGGTTCTTCGTCAAAGGCACCGAGATGCTGCCGAATACCCCGGACAACTGGTTCATGGGGATCTCCCCCGAGGCCATCGGTGCTGTCGGTGCCGGTATCAACTTCCTGGTGGCCTATGCGGTGTCGCGCCTCACCGCCCCGCCCCCCGAGCACATCCAGCACCTGGTGGAGGACATTCGCGTGCCTAAGGGCGCGGCCCTTGTCAGCAGCGGGCACTAATGCCCAACCTGGCGCAGGGATGCGCCAGGTGCCGAATCCTGACCCAGCCCCGCCACGTTGGCGGGGCTTTTTTGTTCCTGATCCGAACCTGCGCAGGCAGCTCTCAGCCGTCAGCGTTCAGCTTTGAGTTTGAGGTTATTCTGATGGTTTGAACGAGAACCCGCAGCGTGACTGCGTGGCGCCGAGGGACGGCCTTCAAGGGCTTACCCTGACGCAAACTGACGGCCGATAGCTACCGGCTGATTGCTTCTTTTGGGTCGATGGGTCTGACAGGAGGGGCTGCCCTGGTGTATGTTTCGCAGTCCTTCCGTCACCCCAAAGGGGAACCGCTTGGACGTCGAACTGCTCGAGATCCAGGAATTCCTGGCCAGCCACCCGCCCTTCGACAAGTTGCCGATGGAGACCCTGGAGCGCCTGCCCAAGCGCCTCTCGGTGCGCTATTTCCGCCGCGGCACGCCTTTCCCGCCCGAGGATGCGGATCAGCCCTATCTCTATATCCTTCGGCGCGGCGCCGTGGAGATGCGCAACGACCAGGGAGACCTGATCGGCAAGCTGGCGGAGGGTGATCTGTGCGTCAAGCCCTGCCGCGCAGAGGAGAGGGAGGCCGGTTTTCAGGGCAATACCGCCGAGGACACCCTGGCCTATCTGCTGCCTTGCAGCGATCTGGCCCAGCTTCGGGCACAGCACGCCACCTTCGCTGAACACTTCGAGCAGTCGGTCGCCAATCGCCTGCGTCACGCCCTGGACGCCATGCTGGACGCCCCGGCCGCCGGGGCCGGCCTGATGACGGTGCGCCTTGGCAACCTGGTAAACCGCGCCCCCATCACCACCACCCCGGACACCAGCATCCGCGGGGCCGCGCAGATCATGTCCGAGCACAAGGTCTCGTCCCTGCTGATCATGGAGGGGGAGCGCCTGGTGGGTATGATCACGGACCGGGACCTGCGCAACCGCTGTGTCGCCGCGGGACTGTCCAGTGACCGGCCGGTGCGGGAGATCATGACCGAGCGGCTGCACACGGTGGGCGTGGACACCCTGGGCTTCCAGGCCCTGATCGCCATGACCCGGCTCAATGTCCACCACCTGCCGGTGATGGACAGCGGGCGGGTGGTTGGCATCCTCTCCACCACCGATCTGACGCGCTTTCAAAGCTCCAACGCGGTCTATCTGGTTGGTGACGTCCACAAGGCCAAATCCCTGGATACCCTGGTGGAGATCAGTTCCAAGGTCGGGGAGTTACAGGTCAATCTGGTCACCGGCGGGGCCACCGCGGATCAGGTGGGTCAGGCCATCACCGCCATTACCGACGCCCTCACTCTGCGCCTGCTCGAATTGGCAGAGGAGCAATTGGGCCCCCCGCCGGTGCCCTATGCCTGGATGGTGGGCGGCTCCCAGGCCCGGCGGGAGCAGTCCTCCCACTCGGACCAGGACAACGCGCTCCTGATCGCCGACCACATGAAACCGGAGGACGATGCCTATTTCGCTGCCCTGGCGAGTTTCGTCAACGACGGGCTCAATGCCTGCGGGTACATCTATTGCCCGGGCGACGTGATGGCCAAGAATCCCCAGTGGCGCCAGCCCCTGCGCATCTGGAAGAAGTACTTCAATACCTGGATCCAGCGGCCTGAGCCCATGGCGCTGATGCTCTCCAGCGTCTTTTTCGACCTGCGACCCGTCTATGACCCGGAGGGTATGTTCGAGGAGATCCACGACCAGGTCCTGTTTCTCACCAAGGCCAATCGGATCTTTATTGCCTACATGGCCGCCAACGCCATCAAGCACCGCCCGCCCCTCGGGTTCTTCCGCAACATCGTCTTGATCCATGGTGGGGACCACGACCACACCTTCGACATCAAGCACCGGGGCACGGTACCGATCATCGACCTGGCCCGGGTCTATGCGCTCTCCAGCGGCATCACGGAGACCAATACACTGGAGCGCCTGCGGGCGGCCGCCGAGACTGACGCCCTGAGTCGGGAGGGCGGAGCCAATCTCATCGACGCCGCGGAATTCATCGGGACCCTGCGCATGCGTCACCAGGCACGCCAGTTGCGCCGGGGGGATAAGGCCGACAACTTCCTCTCCCCGGACGACCTTTCGCCCCTTGAGCGCGGCCATTTACGGGAGGCTTTCCTCCTGATCAATACCATGCAGGAGTCGCTCGGACAGCGGTATCAGGCCGGCCGGTTTACCTAGGTTCAGCGGCTCGTGCCCTCCCTCCTCGACTGGCGCCGACGCTGGCAGTTGCGGCGCGCGCCCGCCTGCCCATTGCGGGATTACCTGGCGCACCCCTTGCCCAACAAAGGGCAGGATTACCGGTACACGGACTATCTGGCCATCGATTTGGAGACCACCGGGCTCGACATCCAGCGCGACCTTATCCTGAGCGTTGGTTATGTGGTGGTACACGGCAACCGGATCGACCTCGCCAGCGCCCGGCACCGGGTGATCCGCATTGACCGCTCCATTCCGGAGGCCAGCGCTGTCATTCATCAGATCACCGATGACCAGTCCGCCCTTGGACTGGAATTGGTGGATGTGCTGAGTGAGCTGCTGGACGTGTTGGCGGGCAAGGTGATGATTGCCCACCACGCCACCATTGAGTGCGGGTTCATCGGCAACGCCTGCCGCCGCCTCTGGCAGGGGGGGCTGCCGGTGCTGGTGGTGGATACCCAGGTCCTGGCCCACCGCACCTTCGAGCGGCGGCAGGTCCCTTTCAAGTCATCGGACTTGCGTCTGCACTCCCTGGGCGAGCGCTACAACCTGCCCCGGTATGGCGCTCACAATGCCTTGAGTGACGCCCTGGCAGCCGCCGAACTCTTCCTCGCCCAAGCGGCCTATCGGGACAACGGCAAAGGGCTGCGCCTCAAGGAGTTCCTGTGCTGAGGTGCGCGCGTGGTCGGGGTTGAGCCCAGGGGTTACCTGGCGTAGTCTTGGATTGAAATCAACACCAGCCAGGTTGGACCTTTCATTGCTTGAATAACAATGGCACCACATCTTCATAGCGCGAGGCGAAGTGGATCAGGAGTCCCTTGCGCACATGCTCCGGGACCTCTTCGTATTCGCCCCGGTTGTCCTCGGGCAGGATGATCTCCTTGATCCCGGCCCGGCGGGCGGCGATGAGCTTTTCGCGCACCCCGCCAATGGGGAAGACCTCACCGGTCAGGGTGATCTCGCCGGTCATGGCAATCCGCCGGACGGGCAGATTGCGGGCCAGAGAGAGCAGGGCCGAGGCCATGGTGATGCCGGCTGAGGGACCATCCTTGGGGGTAGCCCCGGCGGGGCAGTGCAGGTGAATGAAGGCCTTGTCGAACCAGGACGGGTCCGCGCCGAACTGTCGGGCATGGCTGGTCAGGTAGGTATAGGCGATCTCGGCGGACTCCTTCATCACGTCGCCGAGTTGGCCGGTGAGCTTGAAGCCGCGGGCCTGGTCGTGGGCCCGCACCGCCTCGATGGATAGGGTGGCACCGCCCATGGCAGTCCAGGCGAGTCCCGTCACCACCCCAGGGCCCCCGAGCTTGCGTTCGTCCCGGAAGACCGGGCTTCCCAGGTAGCCTTTGAGGTCCGGTTCCGTGAGGGTGATAGGGGTCTTTGCCCCCTCCAGCAGCCGCACCGCCACCTTGCGCACGATCTTCCCGAGTTGCTTTTCCAGACGACGGACGCCGGCGTCCCGGGCATAACGGTCGATCAGGGTGCGCAGGGTCCCGCTGTCCAGCTTGACCCCGCCCTTGGGCAGCCCGGCCCGGTCGAGCTGGCGGGGCAGCAGGTATTTCTTGGCGATCTGGAGCTTTTCCTCGGCGATGTAGCCGGAGAGCTGGATCACCTCCATCCGGTCCAACAGCGGCCCCGGGATGCTGTCGGTCTGGTTGGCGGTGCAGACGAACAGGACCTTCGAAAGGTCAAAGCGCAGGTCCAGGTAGTGGTCCAGGAAATCGGAGTTCTGTTCGGGGTCCAGCACCTCCAGCAGGGCGGAGGCCGGGTCTCCATGGTAGGAGGCCCCGACCTTGTCGATCTCATCGAGCATGATGACCGGATTGGCGGTGCCCGCGTCCTTCATGGCCTGGAGAAACTTGCCAGGCATGGCGCCGATATAGGTGCGCCGATGGCCCTTGATCTCGGCCTCGTCCCGGATGCCGCCCACCGAGAAGCGGTAGAAGCGCCGCCCCAGCGCATCGGCAATAGAACGGCCGATGGAGGTCTTGCCCACCCCGGGCGGCCCCACCAGCAGGATAATCGAACCCGCGATCTCACCCTTGTGGATGCCCACCGCCAGGAACTCCAGGATGCGGTCCTTCACGTCCTCCAGGCCATAATGGTCCCGGTCCAGGACCCGGCGGGCGCGCTTCAGGTCCAGCTTGTCCTTGGAGTGCTGACCCCAGGGCAGCAGGGTGATCCAGTCCAGATAGTTGCGGGTGACGGCATATTCCGGCGAGCCGGTCTCCAGCATCCCCATCTTGTCCATCTCCTCATCCACCCGCTTCTGGGCCTCCGCCGTGAGGGTGAGCTTCCCGATCCGCTCCTTGAACTTATCCAGCTCCGCGGTGCGGTCGTCCTTGGCGATGCCCAGTTCCTTCTGGATGGCCTTGAGCTGCTCCTTCAGCATGAACTCGCGCTGTTGCTTCTGCATCCGCTCCTCCACGGACCGGCGGATCTTCTGCTGGGCCTTGGCCAGCTCCAGTTCGTTGTTGAGCAGGACCAGGACCTTCTCCATGCGCGGCAGGAGGGGTACGGCCTCCAGGACCTCCTGCAACTCTTCCCGCTTGGAGGTCGTGAGGCTGGCGGCGAAGTCCGCCAGGTGCGAGGGGTCGTCCGGACCAAAGCGGTCCAGGAACATGCGCAACTCTTCCACATAGAGTGGATTGAGGGGCAGCAATTCCTTGATGGTGTTGATCACCGCCATGGCGTAAGCGCGGACCTGGTCGTCCGGTGTCCCGGCGGGTTCGGGCAGGTAGGCGATCCGGGCATTGAAGGGCGCCGAGTCATGGACCCAGCCCTCGATGCGGAAGCGTTGCAGGCACTCGACCAGGACTTGCAGGTGTCCGTCCTGGTGGTGGACCCGATGGACTCGGCAGGCGGTGCCCACCGCGTGGAAGTCCGGGACACCGGCCTCCTCGGAGGTGTCGGTGCGGACCAGGACCACGCCCAGGATCTTGTGCTCGGTCGCGTCGACGGCTTTGAGGGTGGCGGACCAATGTTCCGCACCCATCATCAGCGGCACGGCCTGGCCCGGGAAGAAGGGGCGCGAGGCCACCGGCAGCAAGTGGATCTGGGCCGGCAGCACGTCATTGGCCCGCGCCAACTGGATCAGCTTTGGCCCATCATCCTGGCCTTCGTCGTCCTTGATCGCGTTGCTGGGAACGTCCACGGTCTCCGTCTCTGCCATGCTAGCCTCCCGGGGCTAATACCCTATGCTCGTCGGGCGCATTTCTGGGCGCGGTGCGGTAATTGCAATGAGCCCCTCGCCGACCGCTCCGTCTGGTGCCAATGGGATGGCGGAGCCGCCTGCGACGTTCCACCCTACGGCGGCTGCGTGTCGACCGCGGACCCCGCGGGTTCACGCAGTCGTTGGAATTCCTGGACAAACCGGTCGAGCCGGCCGGCCGCGATGGCGGTCCGCAGGTCGCGCATCAGGGTCTGATAGTAGTAAAGGTTGTGCAGGGTGTTGAGGCGTGCCCCCAGGATCTCGTGGCACTTGTCCAGGTGATAGAGATAGGCCCGGCTGTAATTGCGGCAGGTGGCACAGTCGCAGAGGGGGTCCAGGGGCCCCTCGTCCGTGCGATGTATCGCGTTGCGGATCTTGACCGTGCCCTGGTGGGTGAATAGCCAACCGTTCCTGGCATGGCGGGTGGGCATGACGCAGTCGAACATGTCGACGCCGCGGCAGACCGCGGCCACGATATCCTCCGGCGTACCGACGCCCATCAGGTAGCGGGGCCGGTCTGCCGGGAGCCGGTCCGCGAGGAAGTCCAGCACGCGCAGCCGGTCTCCTTCCGGCTCGCCCACTGACAGCCCGCCTACCGCGTAACCGTCGAAGCCGATGCGGGTCAAGCCGGCCAGGGACTCGGCCCGCAGTTCCTCGTGCATGCCCCCCTGGACGATCCCGAACAGGGCCGCCGGGTTAGCGCCATGGGCCTCCCGGGAGCGGGCCGCCCAGCGCAGGGAGAGTTCCATGGAGGCCCGGGCGGTCGGGAGGTCTGCCGGGTAAGGGGTACACTCATCGAAGATCATGACGATGTCCGAGCCCAGGGAGCGCTGGACGGCCATGGACTCCTCCGGCCCCAGGAAGACCGGGCTGCCGTCCACGGGCGACTTGAAGTGCACCCCCGCCTCGGTGATCTTGCGAAGGTCACCCAGGCTGAAGACCTGGAAGCCGCCGGAGTCCGTGAGGATGGGCCCCTCCCAGTGCATAAAGCGGTGCAGGTCGCCGTGCCGGCGGATCACCTCGACCCCCGGGCGCAGCATCAGATGAAACGTGTTGCCCAGCACGATCTGGGCGCCCAGGGCGTTCAGCTCCTCCGGGGTCATCGCCTTGACCGTGCCATAGGTGCCGACTGGCATGAAGGCAGGCGTCTCCACGGTTCCGCGAGGGAAGCGCAGCCGGCCCCGACGGGCCAGGCCGGCGGTAGCGAGCAGGTCAAATTCCACTGGGCTCTCCGGGGAGGGCCGCTGTTGGCACGGCAGCGGGCCAGGCGTCCAACCAGGCGGCAAGCTGATGCAGATCGGTGATAGTCAGGGCCGGGGGGAGCAGGTCGTCCGGCCAGGGCCGGCCGGTGCGGTTGATCCAGACTGCCGAGATTCCCAGTCGCCGTGCAGCCTCCACATCCAGGTAGGGCTCGTCGCCGACGTGCAGGCAATCGTTCCGGGTGCAGCCGGTGAGTTGCAGGGCCAGTTCAAACACCGCCGGATCCGGCTTGGCGGCCCCGGCGCGGGCGGCGGTGATGTGATGGTGGAAGAGCCCGGCCAGGGGTGTCAGTTCCGGGTCCGCGTTGCCGTTGGTGAGTGAGACCAGCCGGTAGTCCGGGGCCAGCCGGCGCAGTACCGGCCCGGCGTCCGGGAAGGGCTCGATGCGGTTGCGGTGCTCCATGAAGACGGCCAGGGCCGTCGTGGCGAGCTGATCCGCACGGTCCGGGGCGTAGTCCAGCTCGCAGAGCAGGGTCGCCAGGGACAGCTGCCGGATTTGGCCCAGATCGTGGGCGAGGTCCGGACGGGACGCGATCAAGTCGAACCGGTGTGCCCGGAGGGACTCGCGGTCATGCCTCTGTGTCAGCTCCGGGGCGCGTCCGGCGAGCCAGTCCATCATGGCCAGTTCGGCGGCGCGGATCACCGGCTCACAGGGCCAGACAGTGTCGTCCAGGTCCAGGGTGATCAGACGGAAGCGGGGGTGGGGCATCAGCGGGTCCGGCACGCATGGGGTCCCCATTGTGCCCGCAACCGGGCGGCGAGACCAAGCGTGCGGACGCCGGGGGGCCCACCTGGTCGCGTATCGGGCGTTGAAGACAGTGCGTCGGTCCCCCATCCTCAGCCCCCGGGGTGAGCCGAAGTCGCGTCGGGGTGCGGCTTGAAAGGGGCGGCGCGGACGGCTTTGGTGTGGTTTCTCGGGAACGGTTCCGCCCCGTGTTTTTTTGTCCCAACAACCCGAGCGGAGATGCGCATGGCAACCGAGATCGCAACCCTGGGCGGCGGCTGTTTCTGGTGTCTGGAGGCGGCCTTTCTTGACCTGAAGGGCGTGCAGTCGGTGGTCTCCGGCTACTCCGGCGGGGCCGTACCGAGTCCGACCTATCGGCAGGTCTGCGGCGGCGCCACGGGCCACGCGGAGGTCGTGCAGGTGACCTTCGATAACAGCCTGATCGATTACGAGACCATCCTGGAGGTCTTCTTCACCGTCCATGACCCGACAACCCTCAATCGCCAGGGCGCCGACGCGGGGACCCAGTACCGGTCCGTGATTTTCTGGCACTCGGACGCCCAGCGGGAGCGAGCTCAGGCGCTGATCGCCAGGCTGAACCAGGAGGGCGTTTGGTCCGATCCCATCGTCACGGAGGTTGACCCGGCGCCGACCTTCTACCCGGCCGAGGACTATCACCAGAACTACTATCGTCAGAACCCGTACCAGGGTTACTGCCAGGCGGTGATCGCGCCCAAGCTCGTCAAGCTGCGCCAGCGGCATCAGGCACTGCTGCTATCCTGATCCCGAGTCGCCGCCGTGGGGCGGCGGTGACGCTTGGGGAGCCTGTCACTCGCCATCGGGGGCCGACCGGCATAGACTTGATGCCCAGTGTGCCTAACCCGGAGGTCTCTCGATGTACCAGTCCCACCCCAGGCGTACCTTGGGCTTCACCCTGGTCGAACTCCTGGTTGTGCTCGCCATCCTCGGACTCTTGGCCGGTCTGGTGGGCCCTCAGGTCATGAAGTTCCTGGGAAGCTCCAAGACCAAGACCGCGTCGCTGCAGATCAACGATCTGGTGGCTACCCTGGACCTCTACCGGCTGGAGACCGGCCGCTACCCGACCCGCGAGGAGGGGCTGGAGGCCCTGGTGACCAAGCCGGGCAATGCCGCCAACTGGAACGGCCCCTACCTCAAGAAGGGGCAGGTACCCAAGGATCCCTGGGGCTTCGAGTATCAGTACCGCTACCCGGGCGAGCACGGCGGGGTCGATATCTGGTCCCTGGGCGCGGATAACCGGGATGGCGGCGACGGGGAGAACGCGGACATCAAGAGCTGGGAGTGAGGGCCCGCCGGCCCTTGCATGACACTTTCCGCCGGGCCTCGCGCCCGGTTCGTGCTTGTCTCCCCGGTTTCACCCTGGTGGAGTTGCTGGTGGTCCTGGCCATCGCCGCCCTGTTGATGGCGGCAGTTCCGCCCTTGATCTCGGCGGCCCTCCCCGGGGTGGAACTCAAGGCCGCTGCCCGCCGGACCGCGTCAACCCTGCGACTGGCCCGCGAGACGGCCATCCGGACCGGCGTCGACACCGCAATGATCGTAGACGTGACCGAGCGCAGCCTGGAGCTTCCGGGTTTTCGCACCGTGACCCTGCCCCGAGGACTGCGCGTGAAGTTGAACGCTGCCAGCCGGGAAATGTTGGATGAGGAGCGCGGTGCCATTCGTTTCTTCCCGGACGGGAGTTCCACCGGCGGGGTCATCATTCTGGCGCGGGGCACGGAGGACGGGCCGGCAGACGGGGGCTATCAGGTCGGTGTCAACTGGCTTACCGGGCGGGTGCGCATGGCGCCCTGGGATGGCGAATGACCAGGCGGCGGCCCCAGTCCGGCTTTTCCCTCCTGGAGGTACTGGTCGCCTTTGCCATCCTGGCCGTCTCGCTCGGGGTCCTGATGCAGATCTTCTCTCGCGCCAGCCTGACGACTCTGACCACGGCCCAGTACAGTCGGGCGGTCGCACTCGCGGAGTCGCGCCTCGCCGCAGTGGGCAGCGCCTTCCCCCTGGAGGCTGGCACGGTCTCTGGGGAGCCGGAGGTCGGCATCGCCTGGGAACTGAGCATAGTTCCGATCGAACTCACGGCGGAGCAGTCCGGGTTGGGGTTGACCGCCCCCGAGGTCCCGGTCACTCCCTATCGGGTCACGGCGACTGCCTTGTGGCAGGATGGACCCCAGGTGCGGCACCTGTCCCTCAGCACCCTGCGTCTGGGTGAGCAGATCCAATAGGGGGAGCCAGGGAGCCGGGAACGCCATTGACGGCAGCCCAGCAGCCAACTTTGATCGTGTTAAACCTGAAGAATCCGGCTGATCCTGTGCCATCCCGCCTCGGCAGCTTCCGACCCTGGGGTGCGACCGCCGGCCGCGGCTTTACCTTGGTCGAGTTGCTCATTGCGCTCGCCATGGTGTCCCTGATCACCCTGCTATTGTTCTCCGGTCTGCGTATTGGATCCCGCGCTTGGGAGGGCGTGGACGCGGTCGCTGAGCGCTCCGGGGTCCTGCGTCTCGCCCACGACTTTCTCCTGCGCACCCTGACCCAGGCCCGGGCCGCGACCCTGGTATTCGACGGGAATCTGGTCCCGGTTTTCGCCGGGGATGGGGAACGCCTGGAGTTCGCTGCGCCTCTGTCGGAGCATGTCGGAATGCCAGGCATCTATGTCTTGCGTCTGGAGGCCGAGGGTTTTGGGGAGCGCCGGAACCTGGTCCTGACCCGCTGGCTGATCCATCCGGAGGTGCTGGACGGCAAGGACGACATCCCGCAGTGGGAGCCGCTGACGGAGGACTCCAAGCTGGCCCTGGACGGCGTTCCCCTGGACACGGACGCCGCCGCCGGGGCCTTTGGTCGCACCCTGCTGCTGGAGGGTTTAGCGGAGCTGAAACTGAGCTACTACGGTGTCAGTGCGGGTGACTCTGATCCCGACTGGCATGAGGATTGGCTGGAACAACCAGGTCTCCCGGCCCTGGTCCGTATCCATCTCACCACGGTTGACCAGGCATGGCCGGACCTCATCGTCGCCCTACCCGCCCAGCGCATCTGAGGCGGTGGCCGACCCAGCGTCGGGGCATCGCCTTGGTCCTGGTGCTGTGGGTCCTTACCCTGCTGACGGTGATGGCGGTGGGGATGACCGCTGCCCAGCGCACTGAGACCGCGCTCACGGAGAACCAGATCGCCGACGCCCGCTTCCGCGCCCTGACCGATGCGGCCATCGTCTACACCGTCTTCAGTTTCGTCAGTCCGCCCTCCGAGGCGGACGCCCAGGCCGATGAAACAACCGGGGCGGCGACGGTCTGGCTCCCCAACGGGATGCCTCAGCCCTGGGCTTTCGATGGCAATGGTCTGACCATTGCCGTCTTCAATGAGCAGTCACGGATCAATCTGAACCTGGCCCAGGCGTCGGACCTGTCCGCGCTGATGGTCGCCCTCGGGCTGACCGACGAGGAGGCGACCGCGGTCGCCGACGCCATTCTCGACTGGCGGGATGAGGATGACCTCAGTCTCCTGAACGGGTCGGAGGACGCTGACTACGAGGCGGCCGGTCAGAACCCCGGCGCCAAGGACGCCCCCTTCATCGCCGTCGAGGAGTTGCAGCAGGTCCTGGGGGTCAGCCGCGAACTCTATCTGCGCCTGGCCCCCGAGGTCACCGTGGATACGGAGAGTGATCAGGTGGACCAGACCTTCGCCTCGGCGCCGGTGCTCGCTGCCCTTCAGGGCATCCCCCTGGACGAGGCCCAACTCCAGGTTCAGGAACGTGACAACCCGGCGGGACCGCGAGGGCAGGTGTCCCCTGCCATCAACCGCGGCGGTCCCCTCTATCGCATTCAAGTCAGGGAGCAGGGGCCGGCGGCCTCGGCCCGGGCCATGGAGGCCCTGGTAGAACTCGCCCCGGGTCAGACCCCGCCCTTTCAGGTCCGGTGGCGGCGTTTCGGATTGCTGAAAGACTGAGCAATAATGTCCCGGGCGCGGTCGTCCAGACGCTTTCCTGCTTCAACCTTCAAACCCTAACCTTTAACCTTTAACCTTTGCCTTCATCCTATCGCTTCAGGCCTTCAAGCCCGTCCCTATGTCCCTGATCGACGCACTGAAACTTCCGGCCGGCGGACTCCCCTGGCGACGGCCGTCCGGCGATTGGGGGCTGGAGGGCGATCGCTTCGTCGCCTGTCTTCCAAGTCCCCTGCGGCGCCAACTCGCCCTGCGGGATCGGCGGCTGATCATCGCGGTGGATGATCCGGGGCGCTCGCAGGCCCGGCTCTACCTCGTCACCGGGGAGATGCGAGAGGACCTGGGGCCCCTCGATCTCGGCGCCCGGGACGCCTTGCCCGGTACGGTTATCGAGGGCGGTAAGGACCCCCATCGCCGCGCCGTGCTGGAGCTCCCAGCGGGGGCGGTGTTGACCCGCCGCACCTCCCTCCCGGCGCAGGTCCGGGACAATCTGGCGCAGGTCCTGCGCGTCGAATTGGATCGGCTGTCGCCCTTCAAGGCCGACCAGGTGGTCCACGACTGGCGCGTGGTCAGTGGTGGCAAGGGGGAACCTCGCATCGGTGTCGAACTGGCCTTGACCCGCCGGGATCGGGTGGACGCTTGGCTAAAGCGTCTGCGCGACGGCGGGTCCCCGGTGGATCAAGTGACCTGGGAGGGGGCCTGGCCCCGGGCCAACCTCCTGCCCCTGGCGGAGCGCCCGCGCCGCCGTCAGCCGCTGCTCGATCCGACCAAGCTGTTGCTGGCCCTGAGCCTGATCCTGGGGGGGGCGGCATTGGCCACCCCCCTGTGGCAACAGTCCCGGACCCTGGAGGGTCTGGAGGCAGCGGTCCGTAAGGCCCGTGCCCAGGCGGTCCAGGTCGACCAGGCGCGCCAGGAACTGGAGCAGGCGCGACGGGGCAGCACCGAGGTCCTGCGGCAAAAACTGGAGCAACCCCGCATGCTCGACATGCTGCGGGAGTTGACCGACCGCATCCCCGATGACACCTGGGTTCAGAGCCTTGAGTACCAGAATGGTGAGGTCCAATTGCGCGGTGAATCGGGCCGGGCCACGGCCCTGATCGGCCTCCTGGAGGGGGCGCCAGGAATCAGCGGGGTCTCCTTCCGCTCCCCCGTGACCCAGGTCGCCCAGACCGGCAAGGAGCGTTTCAATCTCGCGTTCAGTTACCAGCGCGCCGCGTCCACCCCATGACTCAGCCCATCCCCGCCAAGCGCGACTGCGTCCTGGTTTGGACCCTTGGGCTCCTGGTCCCCGGCCTACTGATTGCCGCCATCGCTATTCCCTGGCTGGCTCAGGTCGGGCGGCTCGCTGACGCCATTGCCGAGAACGAGGAGCAACTCGCCCGTTATCAGCGTTTGATCGCAACCCTTCCGGGATTGCGGGCGGAACTGGAGCAGGTCAACGACAATCAGGACTTCAAGGCCTTCTATTTCGATGCCCCGACCCCGGCCTTGGCGGGTGCGGAGGTTCAGCGCAAGGTTCAAGACCTCGTTACCAGCGCCCGCGGGCGCTTGATCAGTACTCAGTTATTACCCGAGGAGAAAACTGAACAGCCGCCCCGGGTACGCCTGCGGGTGCAGATCCAGGGCTCGACAGAGACCCTGCTCGAAATCCTGCACCAGCTGGAGCAGGCGCGCCCCTTTCTGTTCGTCGAGCAGGTCTCGGTGCGCTCCTCGGCCCGGCCGGACCAGCCGGAGCAACTGGTCCGGGGCCGCCCCGTCCGCCGCGCGCCGCTCAACGAGGCGGGCGAATTAACGGTCCGCCTGGACATCTTCGGATTCGCCTTGGGTGCCAGGACGTGATCAGAGGCCTCCTGCTCGGGGTGACTCTGGCCCTCGCGGGCCTCCTGGTTTGGCAATGGCTGGACTGGCCGCGGACCCTGCCGGCGGTCGCGACCCGGGGGCCTGGGAGCGATGGCGCGGGGAGTTCCGGTGACCCGCAAACCGCCCAAGTGCCCACCCTGGCCCCGACCGAGCCCAAGGAGACGTACGCCAGCGTCGCTGAGCGGCCATTGTTCCGGCCCCAGCGCAAACCGGAGCCCCCACCGTCGGCCGAGCCGGCGACGGAGACGGCGCCTGAGGAGGCCGGGTCACTGGAGGGCGCGGATCTCAGCGCGGTCCTGATCTCGCCCGGGGTGACCCTGGCCTGGATTAAGGACCCGAGCGCACCGGACCTCAAGCGCCTGCGGCTTGGGGACGACCATGCGGGCTGGTCGGTCAAGGATATCCGGGCAGACCGCGTGGTGTTCGAACGACAGGGGGAGACCAATGAGCTAATATTGCGCGACTTCGCACAGCCGTCATCACCACCCGCGGCCCCAGTCCCGGCGCGCCCTAGCCCCGCGGCCCAACGCCTGCCGCCCCCGCGCGAACCCCAGCGGGCCCAAGCCCCCGGCGGCGACCAGCGAGTTGCACCGCCCCAAGCGTCCCAACCGCCTCAACTGAGACCGAATGTACGCCGACCACCACCGCAACGGCCCCAATAGCCGCCAATCAGGGCGCCGAGGCCCGGCCTTGCTGGCCCTGACCCTGCTGCTCATTAGCTGGCTGGGGCTCGCGGGCTGTGCGCGGACCGATTGGGACCCTACGCTCAGAGTCGGGGATGCCACCGGGCACCTGACCGATGGCCGCGTGGGCACCACCGCCTCCGGGGCGCGGGCTCAGGGTCCGGGCGAGGCCGACGGTATTACCCTGGGGGACGACCAGGCCCCCAAGGCAGTGGATTCGGTGCAGCGGGGTACCGGCACCTTCGTGCGGCAGGTCAGCGGTCCATCGGTTGACACCACCCCCGGCGACGTGACGCTCAATTTCGACGGCACGGATATCCGCGAGGTGGTGAAGGTCATCCTGGGGGACCTGCTCCAGGTGAACTATGTGTTGAGCCCGGCGGTGCAGGGTGTGGCCTCACTCCAGACCGGGCGCCCCTTGCGCCGTGATCACCTGATACCGACTCTTGAAACCCTGCTGCGGATGAACGGTGCGGCCATCGTCTATAAGGGTGGAACCTACGAGGTGGTTCCCATCGCCAATGCGGTCCAGGGCAGCCTGGTCCCCCAACTCGGCGAGTCCACCCGCGCCCTGCCCTCAGGTTACAGCATTCAGATCGTCCCGCTCCGGTACATCAGCGCGGATGAGATGAACCGCATCCTCCAGCCCCTGGTCCCGGAGGGCAGCGTGATCCGCGTCGATAGCCTGCGCAACTTGCTGGTGGTGGCAGGCACCAGCCCGGAGATGGGTAATCTCATCGATACCGTCAAGGTGTTCGACGTGGATTGGATGAAGGGTCTCTCAGTGGGGTTCTTTGTCCTCGAGTACGCCAAGGCCAATGATGTCGCGACCCAACTCGAGGGATTGTTGGCCGACGATTCGGGGAACCCCATGAAGGGCCTCTTTCATTTTCTTCCCGTGGAGAGTTCGAACAGTCTGCTGGTGATTTCGCCCCAGGAGAGCTATCTCCAACAGGCGCGCAACTGGATCGAACGTCTGGATCAGGCGGAGGCGTCCGGCAGCGCTGCCGAGCGGCTCTTCGTCTATCGCGTCAGGCATGGTAACGCCGAGCGTTTGGCAGACGTGCTCAGCCAGCTGTTCGCGGGTCAGGGCGGCGAGGAAAAGCGCCAGCCCGTCGGCGGTGTCGCCCCGGGGCTGGGTACTTCCAGCATCGGGTCGCGGGCGGTGATCGGCCAGATGGGAACCGGTCTGGGCGGTGGGACTGGCACCGGCTTCGGCAACACCGGCGGCAGCAATATGCGCGGCAATTTCAACGATAACCGCGGCGGTGGTCTGTCAGGTGGTCAAGGACTGGGGGGCAGCGGGTTGGGAGGGGCTGGGGCCAGCGCCCAGGCGCGTACCTTTCAACTCAGTTCAGAGGTCAGCGTCGTTGCGGACGCCGTAAACAACTCGATCCTGGTGCGGGCCAGTCCCCGGGACTATAAAAAGATCCTGGATGCGCTAAAGCAGCTTGATATCGTCCCATTGCAGGTCCTGGTGCAGGCGACCATCATGGAGATCGCCCTCACCGGGGAGCTCCGGTACGGGCTTCAGTGGAACCTCAAGCCGGGCGGCAACGATAATCGCTATGAGACCTTCTCGCTCAATAAGACGACCGCCGACATCGGCAAGACCCTCCCGGGTTTCAATTGGACCATGGTCGCTCGCCCGGGTGTCATTCGCGCGGTCCTGGACGCCTACGCTGGCCAGGGCCTGGTGAACGTCCTGTCCTCACCCTCCGTGATGGTTATGGATAACCAGACTGCAAAGATCCAGGTCGGCAAGGAGGTCCCAACGCTCACCACCCAGCAGCAGAGCACGGCGGTCAACTCGAATATCGTCAACAGCGTTTCATACCGCGACACCGGCGTCATTCTCACTGTCAAGCCGCGGGTGACCCCGGGCGGCTTGGTGCAGATGGAGATCGAGCAAGAGGTCAGCACCGTCGTCAGCGAGAAATCCGGAGACCTGGATTCCCCAACCTTCTCCAAGCGGACGATCAACAGTTCGATTGCAGTGCGATCCAACCAGGCGGTCATTCTGGGAGGGCTGATTCAGGACACCCGGGGCGACACCAAAGGGGGTGTTCCGGGTCTCTACGACCTACCCTTCGCGGGCCCTCTCTTTGGTAACCGGGGAAAGACATCCGAGCGCACCGAACTGGTGGTGGTGTTAACACCCAAGGTCATCTCCAGCGACCAGGACATCGAGGCGGTTCGCGACGACTTCCGCAGCAAACTACGCGGTCTGGAATACAAATTCTGACCCGAATTGACCCGAATAAGGATGAGCAGATGAGCAAAATTCACTTTATCGGTGGCGAGAAGGGAGGCGTGGGCAAGTCCGTGCTCACCCGCCTGCTGGCCCAATTTCATATCGACGGCGGGCACCCCTTCACGGTCTTCGACACCGACCGTTCCCACGGGGCCATGCTCCGGTTTTACGGGGACTACTCCCGGCCCATCGCCTTGGAGGACTTCGACCACGCGGACCTGCTGATGGAGGCCGCGCTGGCCGTGCCCCAGAACGTCCTGGTCGACCTGGCCGCGCAGACCGCCGAGCCCCTGTTCCGCTGGATCGAGCAGAATGACCTGCTGAACCTTGCCGCCGAGGAAGGGGTTGGCGTGGTCTTCTGGCATGTGATGGACGACGGGGCCGACGGCATCGGGCTGCTCCAGGGGCTCATGGACCGCACTGGCCAGGCGGCCACCTATGTGGTGGTGCAGAACTACGGCCGCGGAAAGGACTTCGCTACCTTCAATGCGTCTCCGACTCGCGCCCAAGCGGAGTCCGTCGGGGCCCGCTTCATCGCCCTGCCTGAACTGCATGCGCCGACGATGCGCAAGGTAGACCACTTGGCGGCCAGTTTCTGGTCTGCGGGTCAGAGCCGGGCCGGAGGTCTGGGCCTGATGGAACGGCAGCGGCTGAAGGTCTGGACGCGCAAGGCCTACGATCAGTTCGCCAGCCTGGGCGAGGTACTGGCCGGTGACGCGCCTCGCGCCGCGTAGGGCGGATCCCCCCAGGGCGATCCGCCAATAGACTCCGCTGAACCTGGCGGAACCGCCGGTTGGCGTTCCGCCCTACTGACTGAGTTCATCATGACCGCTCCTTCATCCGCACCGGTCGTCCGTCCCGGAAAATACGTCAGTTTGACCTACAGCATCGCCGACGATGCGGGCAACATCCTCGAGCAGACGGACCTCCCCGTGGGCTATATCCACGGGGGCCACACCGAGTTAATCGGCGGGATGGACGCGGCCGTCAGCGGGAAGTGTGCCGGTGACCAGGTGGACCTGCTGCTCAGCCCTGAGGACGGCTTTGGCCCCCATGACCCGGACCTGACCTTTACCGACAGCATCGACAATGTCCCGCCGGAGTTTCGCTTTGTGGGGGCCGAGGTCCAGATGCAGAACGCGCAGGGCGACGTGAAGACGTTCGTCGTTACGCAAATCGGCGGGGGCAGCCTCACCGTTGACGGAAACCACCCCCTGGCCGGCAAGGTCCTCAAGGTCCACGTCCGCATTCAGGAAGTCCGCGACCCCACCCCCGACGAATTGGGCCAAGACGGGAGCGTCGCCCGCCCCGGCGGCGGCCTGCACTAACTGGAGACCCCGGATATGAAGCTCGGCGTCATCATCCTGGCCGCCGGTATGGGCAAGCGCATGCGCTCGGACGTGCCCAAGGTCCTGCACCCCCTGGCCGGCAAGCCCATGCTCGCCCATGTCCTGGAGGCGGCGACCAGGATCGGCGCCGCCCGGACCGTGGTGGTCCATGGCCACGGCGGGGAGCGGGTCCTGGCGGCCATGGCGGATCGTGACTGCGATTGGGTGGCGCAGGCCGAACAGCTCGGCACCGGGCACGCGGTGCTGCAGGCCATGCCCAAGCTTGCGGACATGGACCGCGTCCTGGTCCTCTATGGGGACGTCCCGCTGGTGGACCCGAACACCCTGAACCGTCTGATTGCGGCAAGCAAGGACAGCGGCCTGGGGATTCTGACGGCCCTCATGGACGACCCCACCGGCTATGGCCGGATCATCCGCGATGACGCGGGGCGCATCCTGCGCAGCGTCGAGCAGAAGGACGGCACGCCTGAGGAACTGGCCGTGCGTGAGGCAAACACCGGCTTTCTGGTGGCGGATCGCGCCCGCCTGGATGGCTGGCTCAAGGGGCTCACCAACACCAATGCCCAAGGCGAGTATTACCTCACCGACGTCATCGGCATGGCCGTCGCCGAGGGGGACCGGGTGGCGAGCGTCCACCCCCTGACCATCGAGGAGGTCTCCGGCGTCAATGACCGCGTTCAGCTCGCGGCCTTGGAGCGCTTCCAACAGCGACGGTTGGCCGAGGACCTGATGCGCAACGGCGTCACCCTGGCGGACCCGGCGCGGATCGATATCCGCGGACGCCTGACCACCGGGCGGGACCTGAGTATCGACATCAATCTGGTGATCGAGGGCGAGGTGAGCCTGGGCGATGGGGTGCGTATCGGCCCCAATTGCCTGATCCGTGACAGCCGTATCGGCGCCGGGACCGAGATCCTCGCAAACTGTGTCATCGAGGGTGCCGAGGTCGGCCCCGGGGCACGCATCGGGCCCTTCGCCCGTCTGCGGCCCGAGGCCCGCCTTGCCGCCGATACCCATGTCGGCAACTTCGTGGAGATCAAGAAAGCCAACGTGGGCCCAGGCAGCAAGGTCAACCACCTCACCTATGTGGGGGACGCGGACATCGGCGCCGGGGTCAATGTGGGCGCCGGCACCATCACCTGTAATTATGATGGGGCCAACAAGTTCCGGACCTTGATCGAGGACGGGGCCTTCATCGGCTCCAACACCGCCCTGGTGGCCCCCGTCACCATCGGCGCGGGGGCTACCATCGGTGCTGGCTCCGTGATCAGTCGGGACGCCCCGCCTGGCGAATTGACCGTTGCCCGCGGACGCCAGACCACGATCCCGGGTTGGCAGCGACCAAAGAAACCGGCCAAAACGAATTCATCGTGAAGGTTCCGATGGGCAGAGCGGAGCGATGCCCATCTGAAGGCCAGGGTGGCTGGCGGCGGGATGATGGGCATCGCTCTCGCGTCGCCCATCCTGCAAGTAACTGATAGCTGCCCGTCTCGGCAGCGGAGCAATGATATGTGCGGCATTGTCGGCGCCATCGCCCAGCGTCCGGTCGCGGCCATCCTGCTGGAAGGTCTGCGGCGGCTTGAATATCGGGGCTACGATTCCGCCGGTATCGCCGTCCTGACGGCACCGGGGGAGCTCAAGCGGGCGCGCACTCTGGGCAAGGTCGCGCGCCTCGCGGAGGAGGTCGCCAACCACCCGCTCACCGGGACGCTGGGCATCGCCCACACGCGCTGGGCCACCCACGGCGAGCCGGCGGTGCGTAACGCCCATCCCCACATCTGCCGGGACCGCTGCGCTTTGGTCCACAACGGCATCATCGAGAACCACGAGGAGCTGCGCCGGGAGCAACGCGCGGCCGGCCACCGCTTTACCTCCGAGACCGACACGGAGGTGGTGGTCCATGCCGTCTATGACGAGCTGACTGCCGGCCACAGCCTGATCGATGCAGTCCGCCGCGCCACCGCGCGGATGACCGGTGCTTATGCCCTGGGTGTGATCGACATCCAGGACCCGGAGCACCTGGTGGCCGCCCGCCAGGGGAGTCCCCTGGTGATTGGCGTCGGCTTCGGCGAGCACTTTATTGCCTCGGACGTCTTCGCCCTGCTGCCGGTGACCCATCGTTTCATCTTCCTTGAAGAAGGCGACATTGCTGAACTCACCCGTGAGAGCGTCCGTATCTGGGACCGCCATGGGGAACTGGTCAAGCGCCCCATCAAGGAGTCAGCGGTGTCCGCGGAGGCCGCGGAGCGGGGCGAGTACCGGCACTTCATGCTCAAGGAGATCTTCGAGCAACCCCGCGCCATCGCCGATACCTTGCAGGACCGGCTGACCGGCAACCGGGTCCTGCCCGAGGCCTTCGGGAATGCCGCCGCGGACCTTTTCCCCAACCTCAAGGCGGTCACCATCGTGGCCTGCGGGACCAGCTACCATGCCGGCCTGGTCGCCCGTTATTGGATGGAGGCCATCGCCGGGCTGCCCTGCAATGTGGAGGTGGCCAGCGAGTACCGCTACCGCCGCCACGTGGTACCGGAGGCGGCCCTGTTCGTCACCATCTCCCAGTCCGGCGAGACCGCGGACACCTTAGCCGCCCTGCGCCTCGCCAAGGAGTCCGGTTACGCCACGACGCTGGCGATCTGCAACGTCCCCGAGTCCTCCCTGGTGCGGGAGTCCGATCTGGTGCTCTTGACCCGCGCCGGTCCCGAGATCGGTGTGGCCTCCACCAAGGCCTTCACCACTCAGCTGATTGCGCTCTTGCTCCTCACCGTCAACCTCGGCCGCTACCACCGGCTGGACCCGGCGGAGGAGGAGCGGATGGTCGCCCTGATGCGCTCGGTCCCGGCCAAGATGGAGCAGGTCCTGGCCCTGGATGGACGCATCGCCACCCTGGCGGAGCAGTTCGTCGATAAACAGCACACCCTCTTCCTGGGGCGTGGGGAGCAATACCCCATCGCCATGGAGGGGGCCCTCAAGCTCAAGGAGATCTCCTACATCCACGCGGAGGCCTACCCGGCCGGCGAGCTCAAGCACGGTCCTCTGGCCCTCATCGACGAGGACATGCCAGTGGTGGCGGTGGCGCCGAACAACGCCCTGCTGGAGAAACTGAAATCCAACCTGGAGGAGGTCCGCGCCCGCGGCGGCCAACTCTTCGTCTTCGCGGACTTCCAGGTGCCCCTCCAGGAGGAAACCGGGGTCACCGTGATCCGGCTGCCGGAGACCGACGACCTGATCGATCCCCTGATCTTCACGATCCCCATGCAACTGCTGGCCTACCACGTCGCCGTGCTGAAGGGAACCGATGTCGACCAACCGCGCAATCTCGCGAAGTCCGTGACCGTGGAGTGATGCGGAGACGGGCGAGCGCGCTGTTTTCGTACAATTAAGTCTGTACTCGGGCAATTAAAAAGGAACGGGCCATGCGCCGACGGCGTTTCACGCCCGCGTAGCGCCAACGTGCGATCACCGTCCTGCAGCTTGGTGGGACGCCGCTCCCCGGGGGCGCCTTCCTTGTGGGAGCGGCTTGCAGCCGCGATTTCTGGGACCTGGGTGGTTGTGCGCCGACACGCCCCACCCCTGGAATCAGGTAGACTGATGATGGGGAGTCGGCCGGACAGTCGCTCCGCCCACCCGTGGGCGGGGAGGAAAGTCCGGGCTCCACAGGGCAGGGTGCCAGGTAACGCCTGGGGGGCGCGAGCCCACGGAAAGTGCCACAGAAAATACACCGCCAACCTCGTTTTCCGGTTACGGCCGGAAAACGAGCGGTAAGGGTGAAATGGTGCGGTAAGAGCGCACCGCGCCGGTGGCAACACCGGTGGCAGGGTAAACCCCACCCGGAGCAAGACCAAATAGGGGGACTCGCAACCCTTGGTTGCGGCGCGCGGCCCGCGCCTGTCCCCGGGTAGGTCGCTCGAGGCGCATGGTGACATGCGTCCCAGATGAATGACTGTCCTCGACAGAACCCGGCTTACAGGCCGGCTCCCCACTTTCCTCCACCGCGTGCCTTCACCGCGGCCCCATTCGGGGCCGAGCCGGCCGATTTCGCCCAATTCGGGTAATCCCCTAGCTTTTTCGCCCAGACACCTGACTGGGATCGCCTTTTTGTCAGGGTTTGGAGTTCCCTTTCAAACACGGTTTAAGTTGCTGAGCTTCAACAAAAAACACGCCTTGGCCCGCTTGACGCTGACGAGTCGGCTGACTAATATGGGCGCGAAGTGGGGCGAAGTGGGAAAAACTGGAAAAAAAGGGCGCCACGGAGGTGCGGTTACGGGGGGGAGTGAGTGTTTCGCGGATCCGCCTATCTCAGTCTGGATGCCAAGGGGCGTCTCGCGATTCCGGCCAAGCAGCGCGAGCGCCTGCTTGCCGTGGGCGATGCCAACCTGGTCCTGACCGTGGACCGGGCGCGCTGCCTCCTGCTGTTTCCCCGGCCCAACTGGGAGGTGATCGAAAAGGAATTTGCCGATCTCCCCGCCTTCGACGAGGCCGCCCTGTCCGTTCGGCGGCTCTATCTCGGTAATGCCGAGGATGTCGAGATGGATGGCCAGGGGCGCATCCTCCTGCCTCAGCATCTGCGCGAGTTTGCCTCGCTTGACCGACGCGTGGCCCTGGTCGGCTTGGGCGTGAAGTTTGAGATTCTGGGATGAGCAACGGTGGAAGGAAAAGAATGAGGCGGCCCTCAACGATCCAGTTACCGGCGAGATGGCCATGGCGTCTTCACTCGGCAAATTGAAATTCTGAGCGCAGCGTGAGCGATGCGCCCCATCGGTCGGTGTTATTGGAGGAAACCGTGCAGGCCCTCGCGATAGTAACCAACGGCAGCTATGTCGACGGCACCTTCGGCCGTGGCGGCCACGCGCGGGCCATACTTGCCCGCCTGGGTGCGGCCGGTCGTCTACTTGCCCTGGATCGGGACCCGGAAGCCATCGCCGCCGCTCGGGCACTGGCCGCCGCGGACCCTCGCCTGATGGTGCTCCAGTCTCCCTTCGGTGACTTGACCGCGGCGGTGTGTAACGCCGGGATGTCGGCTGGCCTCCAAGGCATTCTGTTGGACCTGGGGGTCTCGTCGCCCCAACTCGACACCCCGGCGCGGGGGTTCAGCTTCAACGCGGACGGCCCCCTGGACATGCGAATGGACCCGACGCGTGGCGAATCCGCCGCCACCTGGCTTGCCCGGGCGGATCAGCAGGAGATCGTCACAGTGCTCCGGGACTATGGCGAGGAGCGCTTCGCCGGGCGCATCGCCCGGGCCATCCTGAACGCGCGGGCCGAGGCGCCGCTGACAACCACCCGCCAGCTTGCCGAGCTGGTGGCCCGGGTGGTGCCCAGCCGTGAGCCGGGCAAGCACCCTGCGACCCGCACTTTCCAGGCCTTGCGCATCCAGGTCAATGACGAATTGGGGGAACTGGGGCGGGCACTCGCCCAGGTTTGCGACCTGCTCGCTGTTGCCGGGCGCCTGGTCGTGATCAGCTTTCATTCCTTGGAAGACCGGATCGTCAAGCGTTTCATGCGCGACGAGGCGCGGGGGCCCCGGTTGCCCAAGGGGTTGCCGGTCACCGCGGTAGAGTCCGCCGGGCGTCTGCGGCTGGTGGGTAAACCGATACGCCCGGGCGTGGCGGAGATCGCCGCGAATCCGCGCGCGCGCAGCGCCACTCTGCGGGTGGCGGAGCGTCTGCAATGAGCCGCAGGGCACCCTTGGCGGTGCTCCTGCTGTTGGTGGCGATAACCGCCACCGGCGTCTGGGTCGTGCACACCAAATATCTGACGCGTTTGCATTTCACCCAGTTGCAGGACCTGCGAGCCCAGCGCGACGGACTGGATGTGGAATGGAACCGCTTGCGCCTGGAAGAGGCCGCCCTGTCCACGGACGTGCGGGTCGAGCACAAGGCGCGTGACGAACTGGGCATGTATCTCCCCCGCATTGATGACGTGATGCTGATTGAAGAGGCCAGGCCATGACTTCTCCCAGACGCCAGGTCAAGCGCGGTGAACGCGGGCGTGCTCCGCCTAACCCCCGGGTGCGACGCGCTGTACTCCTGGCCGGCCTGTCGGTCGCATTCGTGGCGGTGGCTTCCTCCGTCTTTTACCGGCAGGTGGTCGAGACCGACTTCCTGCGGGGCGAAGGCGAACGGCGCTACCTGAGGGTGGGTGAGATCCCGGCCCGCCGCGGCATGATCCTGGACCGCAACGGGGAAGCCCTGGCGGTAAGCACCCCGGTCGAGACCATTTGGGTCGACCCACGCAAGCTCATCGCCCATCTGGACGCCCTGCCAGACCTGGCCAAGTGCCTCGGGCTCAAGCCGGCGGATCTGCGCGAGCGCGTCCAGGCGAACGCCGAGCGGGGCTTCATGTACCTCAAACGGCGGGTCAGTCTGGCGGAATCCAACGCGGTCCGTGAGGTGATTGAACGCCGCGGCATCGACGGCGTGGACTTCGAGACCGAGTACCGACGCTTCTATCCTGGAGTGGAAGTCTTCGGTCATGTCCTGGGCTTCACAGACATCGAGGACCGCGGCCAGGAGGGCATCGAGGCCGCCTATGACCAACTGCTGCGCGCTGAGCCGGGCCAGCGGCGGGTGATCCAGGACGGGCGCAAGCGCATCGTTCAGGAGGTTGAGCAGATCCGCCCGCCGCGGCCTGGCAAGGACCTGGTCTTGAGCCTGGACCGCCGGCTGCAATTCCTCGCTTACCGGGAACTCAAGGCTGCGGTGATGGCGAACAAGGCGGTAGGCGGCACCGCGGTGGTGTTGGATGTAAGCACGGGCGAGGTTCTCGCCATGGTCAATCAGCCTGGTTATAACCCGAATGATCTGAGTGGTAAGGATGCCGACCGCCGCCGCAATCGAGCCCTGACCGATGTAATGGAGCCTGGCTCCACCGCCAAACCCTTGGTGGTGGCGGCGGTGTTGGAGCGGGGGTTGGTGACCCCCAAGACGCGCATCAACACTTCCGGGCCCCTGCGGGTGGGGAGCAACACGGTCCAGGACGTCCACAACTACGGCAGTCTGGACGTGACCGGCATCATCACCAAGTCCAGCAACGTGGGCGTGGTCAAGCTCGCCCAGATGATGGACTACGCCGGGCTGTGGAAGGAGTACGACGCGCTGGGCTTCGGGCACCCCACAGGCGTGGAATTCCCGGCGGAGTCCCGCGGCGTGCTGCGGAACCACACCCGCTGGCGGCCCTTCGATCACGCCACCATGGCCTTCGGCTACAGCTTCTCGGTCACTGCACTGCAGTTGGCCCAAGCCTACGGGATCGTCGCGGCGGATGGGGTCAAGCGGCCCGTCACGTTAATCAAGCGCGAGAAGGCACCGGCGGAAGCGCGAGTCATGAGCGCCAAGACCGCCCGAGCGGTGCGCGTGATGATGGGGACCGTGGTCTCCGATCAGGGCACGGCCAAGCGCGCGGCTGTCCCCGGCTATGCGGTCGGCGGCAAGACCGGCACGGCCAAGAAGGCGAGCGGACGCCACGGCTATGCGGCCGGACGCTATCAGGCCCTGTTCGCCGGGATCGCCCCGATCGGTAACCCTCGCCTGGTGATGGTGGTGATGATCGACGAACCCCGCGGGGGCGCCTACTACGGCGGCGTGGTAGCCGCTCCGGTGTTTGCCAAGGTGATGGAGGGTGCCCTGCGGCTCTTCAACGTCCCGCCGGATGAGCCTACCGCGGCCATGCTCCTGGCTGGCGGTCGGGGTACGCCATGACATCCAGGCTTTCAGCCGTCAGCCATCTCGCGGCCAGTTTCTCATGGCGGACGGCTCATTGCTGTCAGCTGAACGCGTTCGGGGGGGATGGGGCACCCTTGGTGGGTCCGGGTGACACCCGGCCACCGCATGCCCTGGAAAAGGCCCTGACCAAGCCACCGCCGCGTCAGCGGCGGCCGGTGAGCACCGGCGGCGGTTGCCCCGGTGGTCGGGATCCGGGCCGGCGGCCGGGGCGGTGCGGCAATGCCCCGCGGCGGTCGGATGCACTGGTCCATGCGGTGCATTTCAGCGACCGCGCCCAGGTGGTCGAGACCCTGCGCCCCTGGCGGGAGGGAATCCACTGATGTGGTCTCTCAAGCCAGCCGCGGAGCGGGTCGGGGGGCGACTCCTGGGCGCGGACGCATTCTTCAATTCAGTCGGGACTGACAGCCGGGTGGACTGTACCGGGCAACTCTTCGTGGCCCTGCGCGGCGAGCGGTTCGACGGCCACGACCATGTGGCCGCCGCCCGGGATCGGGGCGCCGCCGCGGCCCTGGTGGACCACCCGTTGGCGCTGAACCTCCCTCAATGGGTGGTAGACGACACGCGCCTGGGTTTGGGTCGGTTGGCGGCGGCCTGGCGCGACCGCTTCCCGGGACGGGTGGCGGCCATCACCGGCAGCAACGGCAAGACCACGGTTAAGGAACTGCTCGCCGCGATCCTCACCCAGGTCGGTCCGACGCGGGCCACCGAGGGCAACCTGAACAACGACATCGGCATGCCCCTGACCTTGTTGCGGGCGCGTGATGAGGCCTTTCTGGTACTGGAGATGGGGGCCAATCATCACGGCGAGATCGCCTACATGACCGCCATCGCACGCCCGGAGGTTGCCCTGATTACCAACGTTGGCCGTGCCCACCTGGAGGGTTTCGGCAGTCTGGACGGGGTGGCTCAGGCCAAGGGCGAGATTACCCAGGGTCTGCCACCCGACGGGGTCCTTGTGGTTCCAGGGGATTCGCCCTATTCGCCTCAGTGGCGCGAACTGGCTGCCGGGCGCCGGTTGCTCACCTTCGCGTTGGACGCACCAGCCGACTTCCGGGCGGCGAGCAATTCGATAGCGGTCCATTGGGGCGCTGACGGGTTTGGCACCAGCTTTGTAGCCCACTACGACGGCGCCGAACACCCGCTTCAGCTGCGGCTCGCCGGTGTGCACAACGTGCGCAATGCCCTGGCTGCCGCCGCTGCCGCCCTGGCCCTGGGTGTCGAGTTCGACGCCGTGCGCACCGGTCTCCTGTCCCTGGCTCCGGTCCCGGGGCGGCTCTGCCCTTGCACCGGCGCTGAAACCTTTGGGCGCGCGCGGATCATCGACGACACCTATAACGCCAACCCGGATTCCCTGGCGGCTGCAGTGGCCGTGCTCACCGCGCTTCCCGGGCGGCACTGGCTGGTGATGGGCGACCTGGGCGAACTGGGTCCTGATTCTCTGGGCTTGCATCGGGAGGTTGGCGCCCAGGCCAGGGCCGCCGGGGTTGAACAGCTTCTGTCCGTCGGTACCCAGAGTGCCGCCGCCGCTGCCGCCTTCGGCCCGGGGGCGCAGCATTTCGCGGACCAACCGACCCTCGTCGCCCAGTTGCGCGGGCGGTTGGGTACCGACGACGTGGTCCTGGTCAAGGGTTCGCGCGCCGCGCGCATGGAGGGGGTGGTGAAGGCCCTAACCACCCGTGGGGGGGAGGTCTAACATGTTGCTCTTTCTCACCGAGTGGCTGGTCCGCTTCGAGAGCGGTTTCAGCGTTTTCCGCTATCTCACCGTGCGCGGAATCCTGGGGACCTTGACGGCCCTCGCGATCTCGCTGCTGGTGGGGCCGCCCATGATCCGCCGCCTGCGGGCCTACAAGATCGGCCAGACGGTACGGGACGATGGTCCCCAGAGCCACCTCTCAAAGTCCGGCACGCCCACCATGGGCGGGGCCTTGATCCTGGTTGCAGTGGGTATCAGCACCCTCCTGTGGGCCGATCTGCAAAACCGGTATGTCTGGATCGTGCTGCTGACCACCCTGGCCTTCGGCGTCGTCGGCCTGGTGGATGACTATAAGAAGCTGGTCCTGAAAGACCCCCGAGGCCTGGCCGCCCGTTGGAAATACCTCTGGCAGACAGTCTTCGGGTTGATTGCCGCGGTCGTGCTCTATGTCACTGCCACGCTGCCGAGCGAAACGGCGCTGCTGGTGCCCTATCTAAAAGATGTCTCCTTCCAATTGGGCCCTTGGTTCATCCTGCTGGCCTACCTGGTCATCGTCGGCGCCAGCAATGCCGTGAACCTCACCGACGGGTTGGATGGCCTCGCCATCATGCCGACGGTCCTGGTGGCCGGGGCCCTGACCGTTTTCGTCTACGCCGCCGGTCATTATGAGATCGCCAACTATCTGCGCATTCCCCACATCAAGGAGGTGGGTGAGTTGGTGATTTTCTGCGGTGCCCTGGCGGGCGCTGGCCTGGGCTTTCTCTGGTTCAACGCCTATCCGGCCCAGGTCTTCATGGGGGACGTGGGGGCCCTGGCCTTGGGGGCCGCCCTCGGGGTGGTGGCCGTGGCCGTGCGCCAGGAACTGGTGCTCTTCATCATGGGCGGGGTCTTCGTCATGGAGACCGTTTCCGTGATGTTGCAGGTCCTGTCTTTCAAACTGACCGGCAAGCGTATCTTCCGCATGGCGCCCCTGCACCATCACTTTGAGCTGAAGGGCTGGCCCGAGCCCCGGGTCATAGTCCGCTTCTGGATCGTCACCGTGGTGCTGGTCCTCATTGGGCTGGCGAGCCTGAAGATCCGCTAATGTACGAGAACTCCGCCCGGCCCCCCGAGCTGCAAGCTGACTTGAAGACCCTGATCGTGGGTCTCGGCAAGACCGGTGTCTCCTGCGCCCGCTATCTGCGGGCGCAAGGCGCTTGGGTGGCGGTGACGGACAGCCGGCCCAATCCCCCCGGACTCGAGCAACTCCGGCGCGACTTCCCGGAGGTGGCGGTCTTCACCGGTGGTTTCGACCCCGCCGCCTTTGCCGCCGCCGATCAACTGGTGGTCAGCCCCGGGGTGCCGGTGGCGGAACCACTGATCCAGCAGACCCTGGCCCGCGGGGTTCCGGTGATCGGGGATGTGGAGCTGTTCGCCCGGGCCGCCCGGGCCCCGGTCTGCGCCATCACCGGCTCCAACGGCAAGAGCACGGTCACCACGTTGCTCGGGCTCATGGCGCGGCTCGCCGGGCGTCAGGTGCGGGTGGGCGGCAATCTGGGTGAACCGGTTCTGGATCTGCTGGACGATCAGGCAGACCTCTATGTGCTGGAACTTTCCAGCTTCCAACTGGAGACCACCCCGGGCCTCTGCGCCCGGGCCGCGGTGGTACTCAATGTCTCCCCCGATCATATGGACCGCTATCCGGACCTGGCCGCCTATGGGGCCGCCAAGGCACGTATCTATGACCGGGCCAAGGTCGCCGTCATCAATCGGGACGATGCCCAGGTGACCGCCATGGCCCGCGCCCCGGAGCGGGAACTCGGCTTCACCCTGGGGATACCGGCAGCGGGCGACTACGGGATCTTGGCGATTGACGGCGCTCCCTGGCTCTGCCGCGGCACCGAACTGCTGCTGCCGGCCGCTGAGGTCTTGATCCCCGGGCGGCACAACCTGGCCAACGCCCTGGCCGCCCTGGCCCTGGCAGAGGCGTGTGACCTGCCGATCGAACCCTGTCGGGACGCCTTGAGGACCTTTCCGGGCCTTGAGCACCGCAGCCAATTGGTGGCGGACCGGGCCGGGGTGCGATGGTACGACGACTCCAAGGGGACCAATCCCGGTGCCACGGTGGCCGCTCTCGATGGGCTGGTGTCACCAGATGACGCCGGGCGGGTCGTGCTGATCGCGGGGGGCGACGGCAAGGGGGCGGATTTTGCGCCCCTTGGTCCCGCGGCGGCGCGGGCGGCCCGCGCCGTGGTCCTGATCGGGCGGGACGCCCCCTTGATCGAGGCGGTGCTCAAGGGCCTGGAACCGCCGGTGCCTTTGGTCTGGGCCGCCGACATGTCCGATGCGGTGCAGCAGGCAGGCAGCCTGGCCCAGCCCGGGGACGCGGTCCTGCTTTCCCCAGCCTGCGCCAGCTTCGATATGTTCGACAACTACGAGCATCGCGGCCGGGTCTTTGCCGACGCGGTGCGGAGGTTCACGGCATGAGCGCGGCGACCCGTCGGGCAACCCGTTCCGTGGCTTGGGTCCGGCGCCGGCCGGAGCGCCAGGCGCCCCTGGATATTTCGCTCCTGGTGGCCGCCCTGGGGCTCTTGTCCTTGGGGTTCGTGATGGTGGCCTCCGCCTCCATGACCATCGGGGACACCTGTTGCAAAGACCCGTTCTACTTCGTTACGCGCCAAGCCTTGGCCCTGGGTCTGGCCTTGGGAGCCGGTCTGCTTGCCTTCACGGTGCCGGTCAGTTGGTGGCAGCGGATGGGTCCCTGGTTGTTCCTGGGCGGGCTCGCGATTCTGGTCCTGGTCCTGATCCCCGGCGTCGGGCGCAACGTGAACGGTGCGACCCGTTGGATCGCCCTGGGTCCTTTGAATCTCCAGCCCTCGGAGTTCGTCAAGCTGTTCGCGGTGCTCTACATCGCGGGTTATCTGGTGCGCCATGCCGAAGACGTCGCCAATAAGCTGGGCGGCTTCATTCGCCCGATGATTCTGATCGGTCTGGCCGCCGCCCTGATCCTGAAGCAGCCGGACTTTGGCACGACCACCGTGATGTTGGCCACCGTCATGGGGCTCCTGTTTCTGGGTGGGGTCAGTGTCATGCCCTTCGCGGTCCTGTTCGGGACTGTACTGGCGGGTCTGGCGGTGCTGGTCATGACCTCCGAGTATCGCATGCGACGCATCCTGTCCTTTCTCAACCCCTTTGAGGACCCCTTCAACTCCGGTTATCAACTGAGCCAGGCCCTGATCGGTTTCGGACGTGGGGAGTGGATGGGGGTCGGACTCGGCAATGGCATCCAGAAACAATACTTTCTGCCCGAGGCCCACACGGACTTCATCGCCTCCGTGATCGCCGAGGAACTGGGCCTGGTGGGGATGCTGGCGATTATCGCGACCTTTGCCTTTATCTCCTGGCGGGCCTTCGGCATCGGCGCCCGGGCGGAGGCAGCCGGGCAGCGCTTTGCAGCCTACACCGCCCAGGGGATCGGCCTCTGGCTCGGCCTCCAGGCCTTCGTCAACATCGGGGTCAACTCCGGGCTGCTGCCCACCAAGGGGCTGACCCTGCCCTTCCTGAGCTACGGCAGCAACAGCCTGATCGTGGCCTGTGTGGCTATTGCCATCCTGCTGCGGATCGATGCCACAGTCCGCCAGGATGAGGTCGAGTCCAAGAATCCCCGGGTGATGCCATGGCTGCGTGCATAGCGGTGATGGCCGGGGGCACCGGCGGTCATGTATTCCCCGCCCTGGCGGTCGCCGAGGCCCTGCGAGACCTGGGCACTCAGGTCTTCTGGATCGGTACCCGCCGCGGGTTGGAGTCCCGCCTGGTCCCGGAGCACGGCTTTGAGCTTGAATGGGTGCGGATCGAGGGACTGCGCGGTAAGGGCCTGACCCAGGTCCTGGCCGGTCCCTTCCGCCTTATTGGAGCCCTGTGGCAGGCGTTGGCAATCCTGCGGCGTCGCCGCCCGGAGGTGGTCCTGGGACTGGGTGGCTTCGTCTCCGGCCCCGGCGGACTGGCCGCCCGCGCGCTGGGTCTGCCCCTGGTGATCCACGAACAGAACTCGGTCCCGGGGCTGACCAACCAGTGGCTCGCGCGGATCGCCACCCGGGTCTTCGAAGCCTTCCCTGGCAGTTTCCCCCCGGCCCGGCACGCAATCGCCAGCGGCAACCCGGTGCGTCGCGCCATCGCCGAGTTGCCAACCCCCACCGCGCGTTTCGCCGGCCGCACCGGTCCGGCGCGCCTCCTGGTCGTCGGTGGTTCCCTGGGCGCCAAGGCCCTGAACGAGACCCTACCCAAGGCCCTGGCCCTGCTGGACCCGAACGTGCGTCCGCAGGTCCGCCATCAGGCCGGTGAACAGACCCTCGAGCTGGCGCGTGCCGCCTACGCCCGGGCCGGGGTGCAGGGGGACATCAGCGCCTTCATCCAGGATATGGCAGAGGCTTACGCTTGGGCGGACTTGGTGGTGTGCCGCGCCGGGGCCCTCACGGTCGCGGAACTGGCTGCCGCGGGTCTGGGCGCTATTTTGGTTCCTTACCCCCATGCGGTGGACGACCACCAGGTGGGTAATGCCCGTTTCCTGACGAATGCCGGGGCCGCGCACCTGATCATCCAGCGAGACCTGACCCCGGAGGGTCTGGCTGAACTGCTCGGCAGTCTACTCACCGATCGGGACCGTCTCCTGGCCATGGCAAATGCCGCCCGTGCCCGTGCCCACCCGGATGCGGTCAATCGCATCGCTGCCGCCTGTCTGGAGCTTGCCCGTTCATGAATCCCCATCTGAGCCACACCGCTGCCAACATGGGTCGGGTCCGGCGTCTGCACTTCATCGGGGTGGGCGGCGCCGGGATGAGCGGCATCGCCGAACTCATGGCCAACCTGGGCTATGAGGTTGCCGGGTCCGACCAGCGCGAGGGCACGGCCACCCGACGCCTGCGCGACCGGGGGGTCGAGGTCTTCATCGGGCACCGGGCGGAGCAGGTCACGGACGCGGACGCGGTGGTGGTCTCCACCGCCATCGATGAGTCAAATCCTGAGATCGTGGAGGCCCGGGCCCGCCGTATCCCCATCGTGCGCCGGGCGGAGATGCTGGCCGAGCTCATGCGCTTCTATTACGGGGTGGCGGTGGCTGGTACCCATGGTAAGACCACCACCACCAGTCTGGTGGCCAGCGTGCTGGCGGAGGGGGGCCTGGATCCCACCTTTGTCATCGGCGGGCTGCTCAATAGCGCGGGGGCCAATGCCCGGCTGGGCACCAGCAAGTACCTGGTGGCGGAGGCGGATGAGAGCGATGCATCCTTCCTCTATCTCCAGCCCATGGTGTCGATCGTGACCAACATCGACGCCGACCACATGCAGACCTACGGCAACGATTTCGATCGGTTGCGCAATACCTTCATGGAGTTCCTGCACCACCTGCCGTTCTACGGACTGGCGGTCCTCTGTATCGATGACGACGAGGTACGGGCCCTGGAGCCCCTGGTCCCCCGTCCGGTGCGCAGCTACGGCACCCGACCAGAGGCGGACGTCCGTGCCGAGAAGGTGCGCCAGGAGGGCCTGCGCATGTTCTTCGAGGTCCACAGCCGGGACCTGGCTGCCCCCCTGGCGATCGAACTCAACCTGCCCGGGCAACACAATGTGCTTAACGCACTGGCCGCCATCGCCGTGGCTCTGGAGCTCGGAGTGGACGAAGAGGCGATCCGTCGCGCCCTGGCCGGTTTCCAGGGGGTAGGGCGCCGCTTCGTGGTGACCGAGGTGAGTGATGCCGCCGGCCGCTCCCTGACCCTGGTGGACGACTATGGCCATCATCCCCGGGAACTGGCGGCCACTCTGGCCGCCGCCCGCGGCGGCTGGCCCGGGCGGCGCCTGGTCCTGGTTTTCCAACCCCACCGGTATACCCGGACCCAGGAGCAGTTCGAGGACTTCGTCCAGGTGCTCTCGACCCCGGATCTCCTGGTCTTGACGGATGTCTATCCGGCCGGGGAATCCCCCATCGCTGGTGCAGACGGGCGCGCGTTGACGCGCGCGATCCGCGCCCGGGGCACCCTGGACCCGGTTTTCGCTCAGGACATCAACCAGGTACCCGCCCTGCTCGGCAATCTGCTGCGGGACGGGGACCTGGTGCTCCTGATGGGCGCCGGAGACATCGGCGGACTGGCGGCGCGTCTGCCCGGACTGCTGGCGGAACCGACACCGGGTCCTGGCCCTACCCAAGTGAGCGCTTAGGACCAGGCCAATGACGTCCAACTCCTTAACGCTCCTCGGGGTTTCGGCAAGCAGGCCGCTGATTGCCCGGCTGGCGATGGGTTGCGGTGAGCCCTTGAAGGGGCAGCCGCAGCCCTGGCGGGACACGATCTGGGGAGCCTGCGGGATCGCCCCGGCCCGACTCAGACGTGTGCTGGGAAAGGCCCGGCGCCATGACTGATCTGCGTGGTGAATTGCGCGAGCAGGAGCCCCTGGCCCGCCACACCAGCTGGCGGGTGGGCGGCCCGGCGCGCCGGCTCTATCGGCCGGCGGATGCGGATGACCTGCTGGAATTCCTACGCCGATTGGACCCGCGGGAGCCCCTTCTTTGGTTGGGGCTTGGCAGCAACCTGCTGGTCCCGGACGCGGGCTTTCCCGGCACCGTGATCCAGACGCAGGGCTGCCTGGCCGAAATCACCCGGCGTGGTCCCGCCGGGGTGTGCGCCCAGGCCGGTGCCTCCTGCGCCAAGATTGCCCGCTTCGCCGCCCGCCATGACCTGGTTGGGGTCGAGTTCCTCGCCGGCATCCCCGGCACCCTGGGGGGGGCACTAGCCATGAATGCGGGGGCCTGGGGCGGGGAGACCTGGACCTTCGTGCGCCAGGTCCGGACCCTCGACCGGACCGGCGCAGTCCGCTGTCGCACCCCGGCCGAGTTCCAGATTGGCTATCGGGAGGTCCGCGGCACGCCCGGGGAGTGGTTTCTGGACGCGGAATTGCGTCTGGAACCGGGCGACGGGGCGGCCGCCATGGAGCGGATCCGCGCGCTCCTGGAGCAGCGCGCCCGCACCCAGCCCACGGGCCTGCCGAGTTGCGGGTCCGTGTTCCGCAACCCGCCCGGAGACCATGCGGCCCGTCTGATCGAGTCCGCAGGCCTCAAGGGGACCCGCCTGGGCGGGGCTCAGGTCTCTGAGAAACACGCGAATTTCATCATCAACACGGGTGACGCCACGGCCGCGGACATCGCCGGGCTGGTGGACCAGGTGCGGCGCGAGGTGGAGCGCCGCACCGGGGTCAGGCTGATCCCCGAGTTCAAGGGTGTCGACGGGGGGGCCACATGACAACGCAACCGAACCGGTTTGGGAAGGTCGCGGTACTCCTGGGCGGTCGGGCGGCCGAACGGGAGATCTCCTTGATGAGCGGCAACGCGGTGCTTGCGGCCCTGCGCAACCAGGGGGTGGATGCCCATCCGCTGGACCCGGACGCGATGGTGCTTGAGCAGCTGCGCACCGGTGGCTATGACCGGGCCTTCATCATCCTCCACGGCCGGGGTGGCGAGGATGGGGTCATCCAAGGCGCACTGGAGACCATCGCCATGCCCTACACGGGCTCCGGTGTCCTGGGTTCGGCGCTGGGGATGGACAAATACCGCACTAAGCTCGCCTGGGTGGGGGCGGGCCTGCCGACGGCGGAATCGGTTCTGCTGCGGGACAGGGCGGACCTGGCCGCCGCGGCTGCCATCGGTTTCCCGCTCATGGTCAAGCCGGCCCATGAGGGCTCCAGTATCGGTATGGCCCGGGTCGAGGACCCCGCGGCACTGGCCGCGGCCTGGGAGCTTGCAAGCAACTACGACTCCCTGGTCATCGCCGAGCGCTGGATCCAGGGAGCGGAATACACCTGCGCCATCCTGGGGCGGGAAGTCCTGCCAATGATCCGATTGGAAACTCCCCACGCCTTTTACGACTACGACGCCAAGTACCGGGCCGACAGCACCCGCTACCACTGCCCCTGCGGCCTGCCCGAGGAGACGGAGCAAGGGTTCCGGCAACTGGCCCTGGCGGCCTTCGATGCGGTCGGCGCGAGCGGCTGGGGCCGGGTGGACCTGATGGTCGACGCCGCTAGCCGGCCCTACCTGCTGGAGATCAATACGGTGCCCGGTATGACTGATCACAGCCTGGTCCCCATGGCGGCGCGGGCCGCGGGAATCGACTTCGAGGCCCTGGTGGTCCGCATTCTGGAGACGAGTTTGACCCGTGGCTGAACCGATCCTTCCCAATCTGCAAGAGCCGGCGGTGCCGCCTCGGCGGTCGCGCTTGCGCACCTTGACCGGACTCCTGTTGCTGGGGGCTATGGTCGGCGGCGTTTGGGCCTTCGGCTACTGGGAGCCGAGACTCCTGCCAGTGCGGACCATCGAGGTCCAGGGCGAGGTGCACAACCATTCCTCTACCCTGTTGCAGGAGACGCTCGCCAAGCGGCTGCACGGGGGCTTTCTGACTGCCGACCTGCGGGACCTGAAGAGTGCCGCGGAGGAGTTGGCCTGGGTGGGGGGGGTGAGTATTCGCCGGGTCTGGCCCGACCGCCTTCAGGTCCGGGTGCTGGAGCACCGACCGGTGGCACGCTGGAAGGGCGACGGGCTGGTAACGGCCGACGGCGTGATCTTTCGCCCCCGGGGGGGCGTGGTCCCGGCCGGACTACCGTTCCTCGAGGGGGACGAGCAGCGGGCCCGGGAGCTGGTCGAGCGCTACCTCAAGTGGCGGGATGCCCTGATGCTGGCCGGTCACTTGATCGATACCCTGTCGGTGGACGCCCGGGGGGCCTGGCGCGTGGAGTTGGTCTCCAACACCCAACTGGAACTCGGCGCCGCCGACGTTGAACAGCGGCTGACGCGCTTCATCGGGGCCGCCCCCCAATTGGACGCGGCAGGCAAGGCTGACCGCGTGGACCTGCGCTACAGCAACGGTTTCGCCGTGCGATGGGCGCGCAGCAGTTCGCACCGAGCCCGGAGACGGCCCCTGCGCCGACGCTATCCAAAAAGCAGATGACGACCCCGAAAAAGGGATCGGCGGTGAACAAAGTCACCGGAAGAAAGTCAGCCGCGAAACCGAGCCAGCGCTCGGCGACGGCGAAACCGCCGCCGACACAGAAACAGCAATCGGCGTCGAACAAGACGCAGAAACCAGCAACGCCGCCGAATGGCACGTCGGGAGCGCCGCGGGCGCCGGTCAAGCAGCAGGCGCCGACGAAGCAGCAGGCACCGGCGCAGCGCCCGCGCGCAGCGCCAGCCGGACTGCCCGCTCGGGCGCTGACTCAAGCGGTCCCGGCGCGTCCCTAGGCGAGGCGGCAACTACGAACGGGCATATGGGGTTAAAACGGAATGGCACGACGCAACGACAAGAACCTGCTGGTAGGCCTGGACATCGGTACGTCCAAGATTGCCGCCCTGGTGGGCGAACTGAAGGACGATGACCAGATCGAGATCATCGGCATCGGCACCCACCCGTCCCGGGGGCTGAAGCGGGGCGTGGTGGTCGACATCGAGTCCACTGTCCAGTCCATCCAGCGGGCGGTGGAGGAGGCCGAGTTGATGGCCGGGTGTGAGATTCACTCGGTCCACGCGGGGATCGCCGGCAGCCATATCCGCAGTCTCAACTCCAATGGGACCACTCCCATCAAGGAACGGGAAGTCAGCCAGGCGGACGTGGACCGGGTGCTCGATGCGGCCCGGGCGGTGGCCATCCCGGCGGACCAGCAGGTACTGCACATCCTGCCCCAGGAATACATCATCGATGGCCAGGAGGGCATCCGTGAGCCCATCGGGATGTGTGGGGTGCGCCTCGAGGCCCGGGTCCACATGGTCACTGGTGCCGTCAGCGCCGCCCAGAACATTTTGAAGTGCATCCGCCGCTGCGGTCTGGAGGTAGACGACCTGGTGCTGGAGCAGCTCAGCGCGTCGTACTCGGTGCTGGGCGAGGACGAGAAGGAGCTGGGTGTCTGTCTGGTCGACATCGGCGGCGGTACCACGGACATGGCGGTTTTCACGGATGGGGCCATCCGCCACACGGCGGTGATCCCCATCGCCGGGGACCAGGTCACCAACGACATCGCCGTGGCCCTGCGCACCCCCACCCAGCACGCTGAGCAGATCAAGGTCCAGCACGCGTGCGCCCTGACCCAACTCGCGGGCGGCGGTGAGACCATCGAGGTTCCCAGCATCGGCGATCGCCCGCCCCGGCGGCTTTCTCGTCAGACCTTGGCGGAGGTCGTGGAGCCTCGGTATGAAGAACTGCTCACCTTGCTGCGCAACGAGTTACGGCGGAGCGGCTTTGAGGATCTCGTGGCCGGGGGCGTTGTCCTCACAGGTGGCAGCGCCAGGATGCAAGGCCTGATCGAATTGGCCGAGGAGGTCTTCCATATGCCAGTACGCCTGGGGGTGCCCCAATACGTCATCGGCATGGACGAGGTCATGCGCAATCCGGTCTACGCCACCGGCGTGGGCTTGTTGATCTATGCCCGCCAGAACCGCTTTGCCAAGCGCCCGGAACTCAACTCCGCCGGCGGCATCGGCGGCGCCTGGTCGCGCATGCGCAGTTGGTTCCAAGGCAACTTCTGAGGGTGATCGCCGGAGAAAAACAATCGAATCGCAACGGCGCGAAGGAAGGATTTGTGGGGCCGCTGCCTGCGGCCCCGTGGTGCGGACTTCGGTCCGCGCCGTGTCGGGGGGCGGTCCCGCGCTGAGCGGAACCGAACGGGGTTTCAGGGTTTTTAGTCACAAACAGCTCCAGAGGAGATTCAACGATGTTCGAACTGATGGATACCCATAGCCAAGCGGCCGTTATCAAGGTGATTGGGGTCGGCGGCGGGGGGGGCAACGCGGTCAACCATATGGTCCAGTCAACCATCGAGGGGGTAGACTTCATCTGCGCCAACACCGACGCCCAGGCCCTCAAGGGGTCCATGGTAAAGACCATCCTGCAACTCGGGTCCGGGATCACCAAGGGACTGGGTGCCGGTGCCAACCCGGAAGTGGGCAAGCAGGCCGCCCTGGAGGACCGGGAGCGCATCGCCGAGACCCTGGCCGGAGCTGACATGGTCTTCATCACCGCCGGAATGGGTGGCGGCACCGGCACCGGCGCCGCCCCGGTGGTCGCCGAGATCGCCAAGGAGTTGGGCATCCTCACCGTGGCCGTGGTCACCAAACCCTTCCCCTTCGAGGGGAGCAAGCGGCGGCGGATCGCCGAGGACGGGATCGCTGACCTGGCCAAGCACGTTGACTCGCTGATCACGATTCCCAACGAGAAGCTTCTGGCCGTGCTCGGCAAGGAGATGACGCTGCTCGGGGCCTTCAAATCGGCCAATGACATCCTCCTCAACGCCACCCGTGGCATCGCCGAGCTGATCACTCGTCCGGGGCTGATCAACGTGGACTTTGCGGACGTCAAGACCGTCATGTCGGAGATGGGGATCGCCATGATGGGCACCGGGGCGGCGACCGGCGAGAACCGGGCGCGCGAGGCCGCGGAGGCCGCCATCCGCTGTCCCCTGCTGGAGGACATCGATCTCGCCGGTGCCAAGGGCATTCTGGTCAATATCACCGCCGGTCACAGCTTGACCATGGGCGAGTTCGACGAGGTCGGCAACACGGTCCGGGATTTTGCGGACGATGATGCCACCGTGGTGCTCGGCACCGTGATCGACATGGAACTGGAGGACGAGCTGCGGGTCACCGTGGTTGCCACGGGCCTTGGCGCCCGGCGCATCTCGGTCATGCGCCCGAGTCGAGAGGAGCCGCAGATGCGCCTGGTGTCCTCTGATGGCGAGGACAGCGGCCCCGATTACGGCGAGATGGAGCGGCGCCCGGCGATCTATCGCAAGGCCGCGACCGCCGGTGGCAACACCGCCGAGGCGGTGGACAATGACCTTGACTACCTGGATATCCCGGCTTTCCTGCGCCGTCAGGCGGATTGATCGAGGAGCCACGAGGGGACCAGGGAGGGTCCCGATCGAAGCGATGCCAGGGAAATCCCTTCATCTGAAATAATAATAAAAACAGCCTGCTTCCGGTGTATTGAACGTCGTACTTGATAAAGTTGCGGGAAAACCCTAAGCTTACCCCAAGCCCGAACCCATTCGGGTCTCTCGTGGCCTTAAGCCAGGGCGTCGATGGTCGACGCCAAGCCGAACCCCGCGGTCTGGGACTAGGGAGCCCGAACGATGGTCAAGCAACGTACACTGAAAAACGTGATTCGCGCCACCGGTGTCGGTCTACATACCGGCGACAAGGTGTACCTCACGCTGCGCCCGGCGGCCCCCGATACCGGAATCATCTTCCGGCGTGTGGACCTGGCCCATCCGGTGGAAATCCGCGCCTGTCCGCACAACGTGGGCGATACCCGGTTGTCCACGACCCTGGTCACCAGCACCCAAGACCAGGGCGAGGTGAGGGTGTCCACGGTGGAGCATCTGTTGTCCGCCTTTGCGGGCCTCGGAATCGACAACGCCTACGTGGACGTGAGTGCTCCGGAGGTGCCGATCATGGACGGTAGCGCTGGCCCCTTTGTGTTCCTGATTCAATCGGCGGGCGTGGAAGAGCAGAGCCGTCCCAAGCGCTTCATCCGCATCAAACGGCCGGTCGAGGTGCGCGATGGCGAAAAGTTCGCGCGGCTGGATCCCTACGACGGATTCAGCGTGGAATTCTCCATCGACTTCGACCACCCGGCCTTCCACGATCGGGCCAAGCGGGCGAGTATGGACTTCTCCACCTCATCCTTTGTGAGGGAGGTTAGCCGTGCCCGCACCTTCGGCTTTCTGCGCGAGATCGAGGCCCTGCGCCAACAGGGCTTGGCCCGGGGCGGCAGCCTGGACAATGCCGTGGTCGTGGACGAGTTCCGGGTTCTCAATGAAGAGGGTCTCCGCTACGAGGATGAGTTCGTCAAGCACAAGATTCTCGATGCGATCGGCGACCTCTACCTCTTGGGTCACACCCTGATCGGGGCCTTCCGGGGTCACAAGTCTGGTCACGCCCTGAACAACCAGCTCCTGCGCGCGCTGGTAGCGGACCAGACTGCCTGGGAAGAGGCGGTGTTTGAGGACGCCACCCCCGCGCCGATCAGCTACGCCCAGCCGTTGGCGCTGGCCTAATCGGTGCCTTGGCCGGGCCTGAGCCCCCGGCGCCGGCTCGCCAGGCGCCGGAAGACCTCCGCAATCCCGGCATCCGCCGTGTGTTCAGCCGCCCCAAGCAGGTGGTCGGCTGCGGCGGGCGTTAGTTGGGACAGGTGTTCGGTGGTCTGGCGGGTGGGGATCCGTTCCCGCGGACGCGCCCGAACCTTGACCCCGGTGATCCCCGCCCCCGCGAGACTCCGTGCCAGGTCCGGGCACTGATAGCGCAGGCGGGTGGCCCAGGCCGCGGAGTCTACTACCAGCGTGAGGTTGCCCTGGGTCGCGTTCGCCTGAAGGCAATGGGCACGCGCTTCCGGGGCAAGCAATTCGCGGACCTGAGCGAGGAGACCTTCTTCGCGGCGCTGAAGTTCCAGGCAGTGGACCGCCGCCGGGTTGCTGGTCAGCAATTCCCGGACATGAGTGGCGCGCGTTCGATCGGGCCGTTTTCTTTTCATTTCAGAGGTAGAACCCTTGCCTGATTCACAAAACAGTGATTTAGCTCAATTGTTGGACCTGGGTCGGGAATCGCCCGAACCCGCGGTCTGTAGTATAAACCCGCCTCCACGCCATCTTGTTCACACGCAGAGGTCAGCAATGCACCACCTCGATCGTCGAAAAACAGTTCGCGGACAGGCCGTTGTCGCACTTTCGGCAGTTGTTCTGTTCACCGCCGCCGGAGGCGGGATGGGATTCTGGCTCGGCAAGTACGCAAATTCGCCCCAGGTTGATTCCTCCCCCGCCCAAAACCTTCCTCCCGACCCCCAGTCTCGCCGTACTGATTCCGACCACCCCAGAAGCCGCCCCGGAGGTGGATGCCATTACGGCCAGGCTCGGTGACATGCAGGCGGAAGTGATGCGACTGAATGCTCTGGGGGCGCGACTGGTAGAGATGGCCGGGCTCAATGCCGAGGAGTTCAATTTCCAGGACCCGCCGCCTCAAGGCGGACCCGAGGATGGACCGGCAAGGGATTTCACGATCAGGGAGATCGCGAGCGAGTTGGGAAGCGTGGTCGGCCTGCTCAAGGATCGCAAGCGTAAGCTGGAGATCCTCGAAGAGGCGATCATGGAGAAGGACCTCACCGCCAAGTCCGTACCGTCGGGCTGGCCGGTTCGCTCGGGATACATTACGTCGAACTACGGATTTCGGATCCACCCGACCAAGCACCGGCGGATCTTCCACCAGGGCATCGACTTCGCCGCCCCTGCGGGAAGCCCGGTCGTCGCCGTCGCGGACGGCCTGATCACGTTCAGCGGGCGCCGCAGCGGTTACGGGAACATGATCGAGGTCCGCCATGTGGACGGCTACAGCACCCGCTACGCCCACAACTCAACCAACCTGGTTCAGGAGGGCCAGCAGGTGCGTCAGGGTCAGAAGATCGGGACTGTCGGCGCCACCGGGACTGCCACCGGCCCCCATGTCCACTTTGAGGTGCTGAAGAACGGCGAGCACCTGAATCCGACCCGCTTCGCCGGCCGCGAGCCTCAGGGCGGCTTCCTCGCGGCCAACCCACCCAACCCGGGCTGATTGCTCGCAGAGGCCCAAGCGACGAAGGGACTTGCTGCGGAGCCAGCCGGTCCCTTCGTCGATGTGCCCGGAAGGCGTAAACGCCCGCGAGAAAGGACTTTTTCGCGTTTTTTCCCGGGTTGATCTTTCAATCAAGAATGCGTCGTCCCGGGTGTCCCCGGCTCCCGCGTGACCTGCCGCCCCTTCCGAGTCCCGCTTCGGGCCTGCGGTGAGAGCTGAATTCCGGTATGATCCCGGCGTTTTTCCCTCACGGTTCCTCCTCCCACCGATGGTCAGCAATCTGCTCAAGAAGCTCTTCGGCAGCCGCAATGAGCGGTTGGTCAAGAAGCTCCTCAAGTCTGTCAGCCACATCAACGCCCTCGAATCCGGGCTCCAGGCCCTCGCCGATGAGGCTCTGACGGCCAAGACCCAGGAACTCCGCGCCCGCTATGTCGGCGGTGAGGATTTGGATGCCTTGCTCCCGGAGGCCTTCGCGGTGGTCCGAGAGACCGGGCGACGGGCGCTTGGTATGCGCCATTTCGATGTCCAGATGGTCGGCGGCATGGTGTTGCATCAGGGCAAGATTGCCGAGATGCGCACCGGCGAGGGCAAGACCCTGGTCGCCACCCTGGCCGCCTATCTCAACGCCTTGCCCGGCAAGGGTGTGCATGTGGTCACGGTCAATGACTACCTGGCCCGCCGCGACGCCGTCTGGATGAGTCGCATCTACCACGCCCTGGGGCTCACCGTCGGGGTGATCAACTCCTCCGGCGGACAGGGACCGGACGCCGCCTCCTATATCTACGACCCCAGCTACGAGCCACTGGAGGGTGAGGGCTACCGGCACTTGCGTCCCTGCACCCGCCGGGAAACCTATGCCGCGGATATTACCTACGGCACCAACAACGAGTTCGGCTTCGACTATCTGCGCGATAACATGGCCTTCGTGCCGGAGCAGCGCAGCCAGCGGGACCCCTGGTATGCCATCGTCGACGAGGTGGACTCGATCCTGATCGACGAGGCCCGTACGCCGCTGATCATCTCCGGCCCGTCAGAGGGCAATACCGATCTCTATCGCCAGATCGACGCGATCATCCCGCGGCTGACCCGCCAGTCCCCCATCACCAACGACGAGGGCAAGCCGGACTTCGGCCCCGGTGACTACTCGGTGGATGAGAAGTCCCGCCAGGTCTTCCTGAGCGAGGACGGCCATCAGCAGGTGGAGGAAATGCTCACCGAGATGGGTCTGCTGGCGGAGGGCGAGAGCCTCTACGACGCGAGCAACATCGCCCTGATGCACCACGTCTACGCCGCCCTGCGCGCCCACGCCTTGTTTCAGAAGAACGTGGAGTACATCGTTCGCGACGGTCAGATCATCATCGTGGATGAATTCACCGGCCGCACCATGCCCGGGCGGCGCTGGTCGGAGGGTCTGCACCAGGCGGTGGAGGCCAAGGAACGGGTTCCGATCCAGCCCGAAAACCAGACCATGGCCTCCATCACCTTCCAGAACCTGTTCCGGCTCTACCCCAAGCTCGCGGGCATGACGGGCACGGCGGACACCGAGGCCTACGAGTTTCAGCAGATCTACGGTCTGGAGGTGGTGGTGATCCCCACCAATCAGCCCATGATCCGCGACGACAAGGGGGACCTGGTCTACCTCACCCAGAACGAAAAGTATCAGGCCGTCATCGAGGACATCCAGGACTGTGTAACCCGCGGTCAGCCGGTGCTGGTGGGTACCGCCTCCATCGAGACCTCGGAGCTTGTCTCCAAGCTGCTTCAGGAGGCAAAGGTCCCCCACGAGGTGCTGAACGCCAAGCAGCACGAGCGCGAGGCCGGCATCGTGGCCCAGGCGGGTCGCCCGGGCGCCGTCACGATCGCCACCAACATGGCTGGCCGCGGCACGGATATCGTACTCGGCGGCAACCTGGACGCAGAACTGGAGCACGCCGGCCCGAACGCCGATCAGCAGGCGATCCGCGCTGCCTGGACGCAGCGCCACGCTGCCGTGGTCGCAGCGGGGGGTCTCCACGTCGTGGGCACGGAGCGACATGAGTCCCGGCGCATCGACAACCAGTTGCGCGGCCGCTCCGGGCGCCAGGGGGACCCGGGCTCCAGCCGCTTCTATCTGTCGCTGGAAGACAACCTGATGCGCATCTTCGCCTCCGACCGGGTGGGCGCCATGATGCAGAAGCTGGGGATGCAGCCTGGGGAGGCCATCGAGCACCCCTGGGTCACCAAGGCCATCGCCAACGCCCAGCGCAAGGTCGAGGGTCGCAACTTCGACATCCGCAAGCAGCTCCTGGAGTACGACGACGTCGCCAACGACCAGCGCAAGGTCATCTATGGCCAGCGGCGAGAACTCATGGACACGGGTGACGTGACCGAAACCATAACCGCCATGCAGGCGGACACCCTGGTGCACTTGATCGACGTCCACATTCCACCCCAAAGCCTGGAGGAGCAGTGGGACCTGCCGGGCCTGGAGATGGACCTCCAGGAGGCCTTCGGCGGCGACTGGCCCCTGCGCCACTGGCTGGAGACGGATCAGGATCTGCACGAGGAGACCCTGCGGGCACGCATTTCCGCGACCCTGTCGGAGCGCTACGCGGAAAAGGAGAAAGTCATCGGGGCCGGGACCCTGCGCCAGATCGAGAAGGCGGTCATGCTTCAGACGCTGGACAGCCATTGGAAGGACCACCTGGCGGCCATGGATTACCTGCGGCAAGGCATCCATCTGCGCGGCTACGCCCAGAAGAATCCGAAACAGGAGTACAAGCGCGAGGCCTTCGAGATGTTTTCGGGCATGCTGGACGAGATCAAGGCAGAGGTCGTCCGCACGCTGTACAAGCTCCAGGTCCAGGCTCAGGAGCAGGCCCCGGCACTGGCCCCTCATCCGGCCCCCGCCCGGGAGTTCGAGTTCAAGCACGAGGCCTTCACCGGCTTCGGCGGACCCCGACGAGGATGAGGAAGCGGGCCAGGCCCGAGCCGACGCCGCCGAGCAACAACCCTTTGTACGGGACGGCCGCAAGGTGGGCCGCAATGAGCCCTGCCCCTGCGGCTCCGGCAAGAAGTACAAGCAGTGCCACGGAAAGGCCGGCTGAGCCAGGACCATGATCGACCAGCCCGACCTCCAATTCGACCTGGTGCCCGGGGTGCGGCTGGCCACCGGCGCCGCCGGAATCCGCTATCGGGACCGTGACGACCTGGTGCTCGTTGAACTGGCTCCGGGGTCGGTCTGCGCCGCCGTCTTCACCCGCAACGCCTTCTGCGCCGCGCCGGTGACCCTGGCCCGCGCCCATCTGGGGGCGGGTGCCCCTCGCTGGTGGCTGATCAACGCCGGTAATGCCAACGCCGGTACCGGTGCCCGGGGCCTGGTGGATGCGACCGCCAGTTGTCAGGCCCTCGCGGCATTGACCGGGGACCCGGCGGAGAGCTGTCCTGCCCTTCTCCACCGGTGTCATCGGCGAGCACCTGCCGGTGGAGCGCATCGCCGCCGCCCTGCCTGCCCTCCTGGGGCGCCTCGCAGCCGACCACTGGCCCGCCGCCGCCCGGGCCATCATGACCACGGACACGCGGCCCAAGCTCGTTTCCCGTCAGTTCCAGGTCAGCGGGCGCACCGCCACCCTCACCGGGATGACCAAGGGCGCGGGCATGATCTGCCCGGACATGGCCACCATGCTCGCCTTCCTGGCCACCGATGCGGCCGTCGCGCCCGGCATCTTGGACACCTGCCTGCGCACCGCGGTAGGGCGCTCATTCAACGCCATCACCGTCGACGGGGATACCTCCACCAATGACGCCTGTTGCCTGGCCGCTACTGGTGCACTGGGCAACGACCCCATTGCCGCCGCGACCCACCCGGACTACCAGACCTTCCAGGCGGCCCTGGACGCGGTCTGCGTAGAACTGGCCACGGCCATCGTGCGCGACGGGGAGGGGGCCACCAAGCTGGTCACGGTGCGGGTGGAGGGTGCCGCGGAGTCACGCGGAGGCGCGCCAGGTGGGCTACACCATTGCCCATTCCCCGCTGGTCAAGACGGCCCTCTTCGCCTCCGACCCCAACTGGGGCCGTATCCTCGCCGCCGTGGGCCGGGCCGGGATCCAGGATCTTGGCCATTGGCCAGGTGCGGGTCTGGCTGGGAGGGGTGCTCATCGTCGACGGCGGCGGGCGGGCATCCACCTACACCGAGGCCGCGGGTGCGGCGGAGATGAGCCAGCCCGAGATCCTGATCCGCGTGGCCCTGGGCCGCGGTGAGTCCGCCGCCGAGATCCTCACCTGCGATTTCTCCTTCGACTATGTGCGGATCAATGCGGAGTACCGGTCGTAGGGGCGTACATTTGCGGCCAAGCCCTTTCTAGGGACCATCGAGTGCGTATGTCCAGAAAGCAGATCCACGTCATGGCTGCGGCCATCCGGAGACGCCCAGGGCCGCATCCTGGTCGCCCGGCGCCCTGCTCAGGCCCATCAGGGCGGCCTCTGGGAGTTCCCGGGCGGCAAGCTGGAGCCAGGGGAGGCCCCGGAGGAGGGTTTGGCCCGGGAACTGGCCGAAGAGTTGGGGATCGCCGTTCACGGGAGCCTGCCCTTGATCCGCATCCACCACGATTACGGTGATCGTCGCATACTGCTTGACGTACGCCGCGTCGAGGACTACGCCGGCCGCCCCCGGGGACTGGAAGGGCAACCCCTCAATTGGCTGCACCCGGATGCCATGGACCCGACCCGGTTTCCCGCCGCGGATCGGCCCATCATTATGGCCTTGCGCCTCCCCCGGTTCCTGCTCATCACCGGTCCGGACCCCGGGGAACCGGAGACCCTGCTCGCCCGGCTCAGGCAAGCCATCCAGGGGGGCATCCGGCTGGTGCAACTGCGTGCCCATGAACTGAACGACGGGGACTATCGGGACCTGGCCGCCCGTGCCTACCCGATCTGTGCGGCGGCCGGCGCCCGCCTGGTCCTGAACCGGGACCCCGCGGCGGTCGGCGACTGCCCGCGACAGGGTCTTCATCTAAGCGCGCGCCTGCTCACGCGCCTGGACGGGCGCCCAGGTCGCGCCGATGAACTGGTCGGTGCCTCCTGCCACGATGCCAGCGAACTCGCGCGCGCCGCCGCCCTCGGCCTCGATTACGCCCTGTTATCGCCGGTCAAGCCCACCAGCACCCACCCCAACGTCTGTTCTCTTGGCTGGCGGCGCTTCTTGGAATTGGTCGACCCCATCCCTTTACCGGTCTACGCCTTGGGCGGTCTCGCCCCCGGGGACCTGTCTGACGCTATTCACCACGGTGCCCAGGGTATCGCTGGCATCCGCGGGCTGTGGCCTCGTCAATTCGGAAACACATCGCAATCCATCGTCATGGACCGGTAGCCTGGGTCCGGATGTGGTGCCCGGGAGACGTGATCTGAGAGGGCAGGTGCTGCCTCGGTGCCGAGGGGGCGGCGGAGGGGCTGGCCAACCTGCTGCGCCACGGTCAGGCGCTCCCGGGCTTGGCCCGGCACGATCTGGAGGACTTGACCAAGTCAACGGGTCCCCATGACCACGATGGTCTTACCTGTCACGCTGATCAGTCCCTGTTCCTCCAGGTTCTTCAGAACGCGACCGGCCATCTCCCGGGAGCAGCCGACGATGCGCCCGATCTCCTGACGGGTCACGCGGATTTGCATGCCGTCCGGGTGGGTCATGGCGTCCGGCTGTTTGCATAGGTCGAGCAGGGTGCCGGCGATCCGGCCCGTCACGTCGAGGAAGGCCAGGTGCCCGACTTTGCGGCTGGTCTGGCGCAGGCGGGTGGACAGCTGCAGGCCGATCGCATAGAGAAATTCCTTGGCCAGGTCCTTGAGTTCGGTGTCGAGCAATCGATCCAGGCGCTGGTAAGTGATCTCCGCGACCCGGCACTTGGTGCGGGTGCGAATGATGACGCTGCGGGTGTTTAGAGGGACGAATAGTCCCATCTCCCCGATGAATTCGCCCTTATTGATGTAGGCCAGCATCAGTTCACGGCGATCCTCGTCTTCGATGATCGCCGCCACCGAGCCTTCGATCAGGTAATAGAGGCTTTCCGCCGGCTCCCCCGCTCGGATGAAGTCCACATTCTTGTCATAGGACTTGGTATGACAGAGTGAGAGGAATGGTTGCAGCCAGCGGGGTTCGATTTGGGGCGGGGTCAGGTTGGTCATAGGCGGCGGCCTGTTGGCGGCGAGTGGATCGGGGCGACTCAGGCGTGATTCTAGGCAAGCCACTCCCCCCTGTCGAACTATGGTAGCCTCCCGGAACAGAGGTGGCGCCGCGTTCAGGGCGCCTGGGTTTGACCGGGGCGGGGGTTGGCCATGCACGCGCGTGTGAAGTGGATCGATGGGGTTGCCATGCTGGGGGAGTCCGGCTCCGGGCATGGGGTGGTCATGGACGGTCCGCCGGAACTGGGCGGGCGCAATGTCGGGGTGCGGCCCATGGAGATGCTGCTGATCGGCATGGGCGGCTGCACCCAATTCGACGTGCTGCTGATTCTGCGTAAGGCCCGTCAGGCAGTAACGGACTGCGTGGTGGAGTTGACGGCTGAGCGCGCTGAGACGGACCCCAAGGTCTTTACCCGCATCCACGCCCACTTCATTCTCACTGGGCAGGGGCTGGACCCGCGCCAGGTGGAACGTGCCATTAAGCTCAGCGCGGAGAAATACTGCTCCGCGTCCATCATGCTGGGTGCCACGGCGGCCATTACCCACGACTTTGAACTCCGCGATGCCTGACGCGGTCGCCGCGTTCGACGCCCTCACCAGAGAATTCTACGAAGCCTGGTTCCACTTCCGCCCGGACCTGGCCCTGCAGGTCGGGGTCCCTGGCGCGGGAGTTCCACGACCGGCTGGTCTCCCAGGCAAGCATCCCCCTGCCCCTGCTGTTACACCATGTTGCCGTTGCGGGGGCCAAGGCTGGAGGCTAGGTGCCTGCGGCTGATAGGATGTATGGTTGCGCATACAGGAGCCCCCCCACTATGCCAACAGCGCTCAAAAAGCTTCAGCTCCATGGTTTCAACAACCTGACCAAGACCCTGAGCTTTAACATTTACGACGTCTGCTACGCGGACTCCGAGGCCCAGCGAGAGGCCTACATCCAGTACATCGATGAGGCCTATAACGCGGCCCGTCTGACTGCCATCCTCACGGACGTAACCGAGATCATCGGGGCCAATATCCTCAACGTGGCCCGTCAGGACTATGAGCCCCAGGGGGCCTCGGTCACCATGCTGATTTCCGAGGAGCCCGTGGTCGCGGAGCAACTGCCCAATTTTGCCAAGCCCGGTCCGCTCGGTAAGCCCGCCGCCCAGCCAGGGGCCGTCGTTGCCCACCTGGACAAGAGCCACATCACGGTGCACACCTACCCGGAGAGCAATCCGGTCACCGGCATCAGCACCTTTCGCGCCGATATCGATGTGTCCACCTGCGGGCGCATCTCGCCATTGCGCGCCCTCAACTATCTGATCCACTCCTTCGAGTCCGACGTCGTGATCATGGACTATCGGGTGCGTGGCTTCACCCGGGATGTGACGGGGCGCAAGCACTTCATCGACCACAACATCAGCTCGATTCAGAACTTCCTGTCGCAGGACACCAAGGAGCGCTACCAGATGGTGGACGTGAACGTCTACCAGGAGAATCTTTTCCACACCAAGATGGTGCTGAAGCATTTCCAACTGAACGACTATCTGTTCTGCATCGAGGAGAAGGACCTCAAGGATCCCGAGCGGCGGCGCATCCAGAAGCTGCTGCGTCGGGAACTCTCCGAGATTTTCTACGGCTGCAATCTGGCCCGGGACCTGGAGTTCATGGGCTAGACCGCATCACCACCCGATTGCCAATCAGTGTCAGGGGTTCATGGATTCCTGCCGCGCGCTGCCCGTGAGGTGGTTGCGACGCGATGCGGCCTACGTCGATGGGTAAAGAATGGCATCGTTTCCGCAATTGCGCCCGGGTGACGGGCGCGGGGGGCGGTCACGCGGTGCGGTGCCGGGCCATGGCGAGCGAGCGACGCCGTATCAAGGCGTCGGCCGGCGGATAAGGCTGCTCAGACCCAGTAGACTGTCCTGGTCATGACCCGGGACGCCAGGCGCATCGCAAAGCGGATCGGCGCCGGCAGTTCCGCCCCGCCGGCCACCTTGGCCACCTGGGCATGGTGGATCTCGTCGGCCTTCATCTGCTCCAACACCGCCCGGGTGCGCTCGTCCCGCTCCGGGACCTGGTTTAGGTGGTCGTCCAGGTGGTCCTCCACCTGCCGTTCGGTCTCCACCACAAAGCCCAGGCTCCAGCGGTCTCCGGCCAGCCCCGCCGCCGCCCCGATGGCGAAGGAGCCGGCGTAGAAGATGGGGTTCAGGAGGCTCTTGCGGTCCCCCAATTCCTCGATCCGATTGGCACACCAGGTCAGGTGGTCATTTTCTTCCCGGGCGGAACGTTCCATGCGTTTGCGCGTTTCCGGCAGGCGCGCCGTAAGTGCCTGACCCTGGTAGAGGGCCTGTGCGCAGACCTCACCCGTGTGGTTGATGCGCATCAGCCGCGCCACATGGCGGCGTTCCTGCTCACCCAGGACCACGTCGTCCAGGTCGGCGGCCGGATCGGGTCGATCCGTGCCTCGGGGGCGGCCGAAAAGGGTACGCAACGCGTTGTCGCCGTTCAGGATCAACTGGTCGATGGGGGTGTAGCCGCGGGTTGTCATGGGGTTGCTTGGGGTCCGGGTGTTTGAGTCTGGTCGGGATTCTGGGTTGCGGCGGGGATTGGTTCAACCTGAAGAGGGCCGTCAGCCCTCGGCTTGTGCGAAACGACATCTTGCGAGGCGTTCGTGAGCGGCGAGTGTTCAGCCCAAGGATCTTCAGTCCAGAATCAAGAGTTCCTTCAAGTCAGAGCTGATTGCAGGCTGCTCGTTTCGGTTTCGGCCTGCCTCGCCAATAGTTCCACCGGGTGACAGAGTTTCACCGCCAACCCGGCCTCCCGCAGCCCCGCGATCAGGTGCAGCGCGCAGCCCGGGTTGGTGGTGACGATCAGGTCCGGTGCCGAGGTCGCCAGACCGCGGAGCTTGTCGGCGAGCAAGGCGGCAGCCATGTCGGGCTGCTGGAGCAGATAGGTTCCGGCGGCCCCGCAACAGGTCTGGTTGCCTGGGAGCGGCCGAACGTCCAGCCCGGGAATACGCCCCAGCAGCCGGTAGACCGCCGCGTTGCCTCCCAGCAGGTTCCGGTGGGAGCAGGGCTCGTGGACCAGGACGCGCCGCGGCAGGGGTCGGAATGAGACGGCGTGGAGGGCTGGTTGCCGGTCGAGCCAGTCGCAGAATCTCCCAGGTCTCGGCCGTACCCGGGGCCTCCCGCAGTTCGGCGACACAGGCGCTGGCCAGCCCCACCAGGGGCGGGTCTCCCGGGGCACGGGCGCAGGCATCGCGCCGCCTGTCCCCCGCCGCCGGCAGCCCGTTGTGCCGCAGCAGGGCGCCGCAACAGGCCGGCTGCGCGGAGACCCTAACCCGTTGGCCCAGTCGAGCGAGCAGGGTGCGGGCGGCGCAGATTGCACGTCCCTGGGCCAAGGCGCCCATACAGCCGACGAAGAGTTCCAGGTCCACGACCGCGTGGTCGGTTGCAGCGGTCCCTGGCAGAACCCGGGTGGGAGCGGTATCCCCGTCGCGACCTGCACCCCCGGACCGGACCAGGGCCGCCGTCCTCGGGATCGCCCTGGCCAGTCGATGCAAGGGCCTGATGGTCCCGAGTTCGGCCAGACCGGTCAGCTCCGCCAGCCGGGTCAGGCCGCTGCCTCCGTAGACCTGGGCCAGGCGGGCGAGGCCCCAAGTGACCCGCGCGTCTGAGAGCAGCCCCAGCCAGAACCCCAACCAGGCCCTGCGCCAGCCGGGTCCCGCGCCTACCCGCGCCGCCTTGGCCCCGTCGGCCAGGCGCCCGTAGGCTACCAGGGAGGGGCAGGCCCCTTCGCAGGCGCGGCAGCCCAGGCAGCCATCCAGGTGGGCCGCCAGGGAGGGACTCAGGGTGAGTTGCCCGCCGGCCCAGCCCTGGATCAGCGCGATGCGCCCGCGGGGGGAGTCAGCCTCATTGCCGAGCTTCATAAAGGTCGGGCACTGAGGCAGGCACAGACCGCACTTGACGCACTGGTCCGCGAGGGCGAGTAGCTGATCTGGGGGCAAGTTCGATCCTGGTGAGTGGAGCAACAGCGCGGGGGTCGGCGCACCGCGTGGCCGCCGCCCCGGTCCGGTCATGGTAACCTTTTCGGTCTGGCCGCCGCTCGTGCGGACGACCCTCGACACCCAGCGGGGAACACACCCATGTCCTATTACCGGCACCACGTCTTCTTCTGCACCAACCAGCGGGACGACGGCAGCCAGTGCTGCGCCCAATGCGGCGCCCAGGCGCAGCGTGACTACCTGAAGCGCCGAACCAAGGAACTCGAGATTGCCGGCCCGGGTGGGGTGCGGGTCAACACTGCAGGCTGTCTGGATCGCTGCGAGGAGGGGCCCGTTATGGTCGTCTACCCAGAGGCCGTCTGGTACACCTATGTGGACCACGAGGACCTGGAAGAAATTCTGACCGAGCACCTGATCAAGGGCCAGATAGTGGAGCGGCTGCGGCTGCCGGGCTGATGCGGGTCCGGGCCGGCCCCGCGCTCAGGCCGACCGCATGCGGGGTTGCGTCACTGGCGCGACTCCCGTATAGTTCGCGGTCTTTCGCGCTTTGGCTTATTAAATCCAAGACCTGCGGCTATTCCGCCAGTGTCCCGGGGGCTGCCCAGGGGCTCCGGGCAAGGACAAACGCGGACTTCGGTACGGGGATTACGGATCATGACGACGACTGTGAGCACCAAACCGGCGGAGGTTCGCCGCGCCTGGTTCCTGGTGGACGCTGAGGGCAAGACCCTTGGTCGACTGGCAACTGAGCTGGCCCGCCGCCTGCGTGGCAAGCACAAGCCCCAGTACACGCCACATGTGGACACGGGTGACTACATCGTCGTTGTCAACGCGGGCAAGGTTCGCGTCACCGGCAACAAGCTCCAGGACAAGATGTACTATCGCCACACGGGCTACGTGGGCCACCTCAAGTCAATGAACCTGGGAAAGCTGTTGGACCATGCCCCGGAGCGCGCCATCCAACTCGCTGTCAAAGGCATGCTGCCCCGCGGGCCCCTGGGGCGTGCAATGTTCCGTAAGCTGCGCGTCTACGGGGGGCCGGAGCACGGCCACCAGGCTCAGCAGCCCCAAACCCTCGAACTCGATTGCTAGTCACCTAAGTTTTCAGGAACAGATTCCATGTCGGAGACTCAATACGCCACCGGTCGCCGCAAGACCTCCGCCGCCCGGGTCTACCTGACCACGGGCTCTGGTGCGATCACGGTCAACGGGCGCACCCTCGACAACTTCTTTGGCCGGGAGACTGCCCGCATGGTGGTCCGGCAGCCCCTGGAGACCTGCGGCCTGGTCGGCCGGGTGGACATCCAGATCACCGTGTCCGGCGGCGGTAACACCGGCCAGGCCGGTGCCATCCGGCACGGCATCGCCCGCGCCCTGGTGGGGTATAACGAGGAACTGCGCTCCCCCCTGCGCCGCGCCGGGTTCCTGACCCGTGACGCCCGCGAGGTCGAGCGTAAGAAGATCGGTCTGCACAAGGCCCGTAAGGCCCCGCAGTACTCCAAGCGCTAACCCGCTTGGGTTGCAGTGGCGAGGGCACTCGCCACACGCAGGCTCTTCATTGGGGGATCGTCCAGCGGCAGGACTACGGACTCTGACTCCGTCAACCTAGGTTCGAATCCTAGTCCCCCAGCCAAAAAATAGGGCTTAGCCGCGAGGCTAAGCCCTATTTCTTTACCCGTCGTCGGGCGGAATTCAGCACCTCGATGGGGAGCTCTGCTCCCTCGTCGGCACGCTCATCGCCGTTTGGCCAATTTTTACGCCATCACCCTGCGCGAGCCAATCGAGCCCCAAACATGTCGAACCGTTTGGCGGCGTAAGGCCGCCCTGCAGGACGAAATCGAGGTCCTGCACCAGGACTCGCCACGTGCAAGGCCGAACGCAAGACCACCGTCCATCACATCACCATCGATGAGTTGCCCGAGGAGGCCCGGTTTCGCCAGCTCAGCACCCAGAGCAAGCACCTCCTCGACTCCATTATCATGATCCCAGGGTCGCTATCTGCCCTCGGAGTCCCATTCTACCGCGTTCCGCGGGCCCGTTTGGCCAGCTTGCTGCGCGCGGCAAGGCGAGGGCCCGGCAACGCGCCCGTCCCGCGTCCTTAGGTGGCCACCGGGTTCCGTCAGGTGTCGACATGGGAAATCACCTATCTGACCGCCACCGAGGCCAAGGCCCGCGGTTACGGGACGACCAAGCACGTGATTACCATCGCATACCTCGTTGCCGGCAGGCTCCTTTACGTGCCTCCTTCTCCTTCAAGGGCGTTGCGTGTGTGTGAGCCAGCAGAATCGAAAAAGGGGTCTGACTTCATGCCCCGACCAAACGCAAGAGAGTTCTATTTTCAAGGGGTAATAGTTACTCGACGACAATTACCTCCCGTTAAGGCCGCTGTGGCTTCAGCCGCAGTTCGATTTCAGCCTTGGTGGTGGATTTGATATGAACGCACACTACTGTCCGAATCTTACGTGTACGAACTGCGTAACAAAATGTTTCTTATACAGAAATTACACATTTTTTGAAAATTGACTTGTGAGCCGGGCACTCACTCCGCGAGATTTCCGCCCCATCCAACTGGCGATGGAGGCGGACGCATGTACGCTGGCAAACTGGTTTTGGAGTTGAAACCAGGCGCGTTTTACATCATGGACCGCGGCTACGTCGATTTCACGCGGCTTTACGCTTCACGCGCGCTTCGGCCTTTTTTCGTGACCCGTGCGAAGTCTAATAGTCTCTACACTTTTTTACAGGTCCTGACTCTGACTCTATTCGAACGCGCACCTATAATTCGGTCACTGATGGATTCGGACTACAATTAAGCAGATTTCCTTGAGCGTAACCAGCGGAATTTGTTCGGTTAAGCGTTGGGACATTAGTAGCAATGGCAGATAACAATGACTGCCATAGCGATGGTTGTAGAAGCTGAACTCCTGCTGACCGTGCGTGGCGTCTTCGGAATGGTGCATGTCCACCAAGATAATGGACGGCGGGGCCGCATAACTGGCGATGAACTGGTCGACGTAGGCGCGGGCGGTGCGGTAGACATCCCTGGCGGGGGCCGCATTCTCCAGACGCGAGATCGTGGGCGCTCTGGCCAGATCGGTCGCGCGCTCGATCGGGCGGCGCGCCAGCCCGAGTTTGAACACCGGATCGCGCCGCAACGCGTTGGCGTCGTTGCCGTCCTCATAGGCGTACGCGATCCCATAAACGCGTTGGGCGATGATGTCGCGTGCTGTGTGCGCGATGGACCCAGGGTGGCGCTGGTCGTCGAAGGCGCCGACCACGTGTTCGGTCAGCCCGACCTGGCGTTCGACGCCGAGCAGGATCCGCGGGCCGAAATCCGACGGCAACGCTCCACCATCGAAGTTCCCGCGCACGGTCAAGCCGGCGACGGGAGGAAAACGCAGCTGGACTGGGATAGACTCTAGCGCGGGGCGACGTCGTTTAGCTTCTACGAAGCGTTGTTATGGTAACATCAATTATATCAATCGGTTGAGGGGGCGTCGCCTTTTCTTGTGAAAAATCCGGGTTTGAAAAAATCTCAGGATCTGGCTGATACTGAGAGAAGCGTGGTCTGAGGCGGCCGCCTCCCAGAGTACAGAATTTATGATTTGCGCGGTGATCGGTTCCACTTCCAGTAAGTTCAAGAAGGCAACGTCACCGGAAAGCTGAGTGTCTTGAGCACCACGCGGGCTGCCGTTTCATGGAGCGTAATTTGCGGAAGCCAAGAGACGGGTGTTTCTGTTTCGAGGGGGCGACTGTGTTGCTCAAAACGACGAACCTTCACAATCTGCTGATAGTCGAGGCGTAGAAGTCTAGAGCGACTTAACTTCACCATTGGCCTAGCAAGTCCCGCCAGATCCTTTGCAGCAAGCCGAAGGAAATGAATTTCTGCAACCAACGCGACCACCCGAACAGGATGCCGGAATATCTGCAGGCGCTCGCGGGGTGCTTGGTGACCCGTTCGACTTGAAAGCAGAACCCATCAGTATCGATTACAGACCGAGAGTATCGATATGACTGCTCGGGAAAGGGCCACCCTTCGGAACCCAATGTATGTCGTGAACTTTCGAAACCCGGGGTGGATTATGAATGTCGGTGGAAGTCTTGCAGTTAACGCTCGGTAATTGAACTTAGTATTTTGCAGAGTTAAAACGTGATTTAGCGGCTCAACGCAGTTATTATGCTTTGGTACTCGCAGGCTTTCGCATCCTGCCCACTGCCACTATCCTGTTTGATTCGGTGACTGTAATGAAAACGATATGCATAATTGCAATACCTCGAACCGGCACTAACCACCTTTGTAAAGTTCTCCAAAGCATTCCGTCTGCCCACGTTCTGCGGGAAATATTTAACCCTGCGGGCGTAATGGGGGCGACGACTAATGACATTAGTCTGTTGGCTGCAAGGAGCGCGATTGCTATGGCTAAAGACAATCGCGACAAAAACTTAGTGAGTTGGGTTCGAAATCATCCAACAGAAGCCTTAAAGGCTGTCAGGCAATCCGCGGTAAGCGCCGGAAAAGACCTTTTGGTTTTTAAGGTTTTCCCCAAGCAAATCACGGCGGAGAATTTACTCGCTATATTGGCGACTAAGGATCTCGCTACTGCGATCGTGAAAAGGCGCCCAGTTGACTCCTATATATCCTATGTAAAGGCCAAATTAATCGGCAAATGGCTTGCAGTGGATACAAGCGACGTCAAAGTGGAGCTTAGGGCCTCCGACTACATTGTGTGGCATGCTTCGGCTTCCGGTTGGTATAGATCAGTAGAGACGTTTTTAGGGGATCAAAATCTGAATCATTTCGAGTTTAACTACGAAAGCTCAATTTGCTTGGAACCCAATGAATCTCTTTCGTTGTTTATTGATCGGTGTAATAGCTTTAACTTTGAGATCAAAATGCCTGACTCAGCACAAGTTTCAGGATATCGACGCCAGGATCTATCCGAAAGGTCCAGCGAAAAAGTCTCCAACTGGGAGTCGTTTTATCGCGATATTTGCCGACAAGGCAGCGAGGCGATGCTGAGCGAATTCTTTTAACGGCGTGAAGAGTTCTGTTGCCGATGTGCGTAGTACGAAACCAAGCGCCTCTGTTACGTTTGGTGTGGGTAATGGGGGTTTTCCCTTTTTTCACTGACCCAAGCGTCCGGCACCATTGAAGGAGCTTGTTGTTGTGCCTGTGGAGTTTTGGGCGCGATACGCGATTGTGTAGTGGGACGGTCCGCCCCGCTCCTCCAACGAGCCCTGAGCGGGCACAATGAGCGATGCCAACAAACGTCGTCAACTGAGGTAGCGGAGCAGACCGACGAGCGAGCGTAGCAAAGACCGGTTCATCACGGTGGTGGGGATCGATCTGGCCAAACGTAGCTTCCATGTGTACGGCGCTGATGGGCACGGAAAGCGGATGTTCAGCAAGAAGCTCACATGCGCGCGGCTGAGCCACTTCATTGCCAACCTCCAGCCTGCACGGTGGCGACGGAGGCGTGAGGCATTGCACACCACTGGGCGCGGACCTTTCGCACCGATGTCCATGCGGCCCGGTTGATTGCCCCCGCAATCCGACAAGTCGTTCGTGAAGTCGAACAAGCACGCTGCGGCCGATGCTGAGGCGATCTGCGAGGCGGGGCAGCGTCCCACGATGCACTTCGATGACGCCCAGATCGAGGAGATCGCCCGCCAGGATGCGCCGGTGCAGCGCGTGATGACGATCCCCGGCGTGGGGGCCAAGGGGGCCATCGCCTTGGTGGCTAAGGTCGGCGAGGACCCGGCGCGGTTCCCAAAGGCCGCGGCATGGCCGCCTGGATCGGCCTGGTGCCCAGCCAGCATGCCATCGGCGGACGCGAGTCGCTGCTCGGCATCAGCAAGCGCGGGATGTCTATCTGCGCCAGCTCTTGATCCAGGGGGCGCGCCCTGTGTTGCGCTGGGTCGAGCGCAACGAGGATCACACCAGCCGCTGGGCGACGGCATTGAAGGCGCGTCGGTACACCAACATTGCTTATTCCGTCCTGACCACCTGTACGTCTTACGATCCGGCCCACGGCGCGCTGACCCAGGGCTGAGCCAAGCGGGGCGCGGCGTCCCAGCGCCGCTCCTCCACCTTCGAACAACCCGCGGCCTACGAGTCGCCATAACCGAGTACCGATCACCACGAGTTGCGAAGAGTGACCATCACTGTGATGGCATGAAAGGCACGCCCTGCATCCCCGAAAACCTGTGTTGCCCACTAGCCGGCCTCGCCGAGACCGACAGTGTGATGTGGACGGGGATGCCCGCGGATTCCATCAAGGCACGAGCGCCGGCGACGGGGCCTCACCACGAGGCCGGATCTATGGCTGCAATTTCTCGTTCTGCCAAGAACAGGGTCTGCCTCTTGCATCGCGGCTCGGACCATTTATCGGTAAGGGGGTGTCCATCTGAGTGCGGCAGCGCCTATGGGTTTGACCCCGACACACCATCCAAAGGACGTTTCCGTGGCCAAGATCACAATATCTATGGTGTCCACCGCACTTAGATGGACACCCCCCTTATCGGTAATGGTCAGCGGAAGCGGGAAAGAGGAACTGTACAGTCACTCGCCGATAAGCGATAACCCGGCCGCCCGTGGCCCGGTCCGGACCCACGACTCGGGCCGTCTCAATGCAGGTAGCCGGGACCCTCCACCCTCCCGGCTCGGTATACTGTGGCCCCGGTTCCAACCACGCGAATCCCACCATGCCCGTCAACTCCGTCTCCGGTGCCGGCTACCTGCTCCAGGGTATCGGACTCATCGCCCGCCCTGGGCTGCGCCGCTTCGTCATCGCGCCCCTGCTGATCAATGTTCTGGTGTTCTCAGTCGGCATCGCCGCCGGGGTCGCCTGGTTCGAGGGGTTCGTGACCTGGATGCATGCCCGCGTCCCGGGCTGGCTCCATTGGCTGGACTGGGTCCTCTGGCCGCTCTTTGTCCTGCTGCTGCTGGTTCTGGTGTTCTATGCGTTCGCGCTGGTCGCCAACTTGATTGCCGCGCCCTTCAATAGCCTGCTGGCGGAGAAGGTGGAACTGTTCCTGACCGGGAGGCCCCTGAACCAGGGCGGGGGGACGGCCCAGATGTTGAAAGACCTGGTGCCGACCCTCTTCGATGAGTTGAAGAAGATTCTCTACGCCCTGCTATGGGCCATCCCCTTCCTGGTGCTGCTCTTTATCCCCCTGGTGGGACCGGTGCTGTGGTTCCTGTACACCGCCTGGATACTGGCGCTCCAATACGCGGACTACCCCATGGGTAACCACGGGTTGCGCTTCCGGGAGCAGCGACGGCGGCTCAGGGGACGGTCGAGTCTGAGCCTGGGTTTCGGGGCCGCGACGGCGGGGCTCAGCCTGGTCCCGGTCCTGAACTTCATCGTCATGCCCAGTGCCGTGGCCGGGGCGACTGCCCTCTGGGTGCGCGAGCTCAAAGCGTCAGGGAATTACCAGGGACCTCACGAGTCCCGGGTTGCTACCCGCGGGGTACGGCTGGCGATCGATCAGCTCTCCGGCCACATCAGCGGCGAGGTGCTGGAAGGACCCCACCAGGGCGAGTCCCTGGACCAGGTGCCGACGACGGATCTGCTGGCTCTCCTGGACCGGTGGTACGCCAATGATGTGGCCTCCGCCGAGGCCCTGGAGGTCTATCTGGAACGGGAGCGCGGGCACCAGGTCAGGCGCCCCGACCCCTCACTGCGCCCCGACGGCCCCCGGCCGCCGCCCGTGCAACGGATGGTCCCAGACGAGGCGCGGGCCGTGCTGGGCGTCACCGACGGCGCCAGCGCGGAGGACGTCCGTGCCGCCCACCGGCGCTTGATGCAACGGATGCATCCGGACCGGGGAGGCTCGGACTACCTGGCGGCTAAGATCAATGAGGCGAAGGACGTGTTGCTCGGGTGAGTCTGGAAAGAGCAGTCAGCAATCAGATGTAAGCCGTCAGCATCAGACGACAAGACCTGAAAGCTGACGCCTGATAGCGAAACGCTCCTTTTCAGTTCACTCCAGGGCGCTGGCGAGTTGCTCCAGTGCCTGGGCGATGACCCACCGCGGGGCGCCCAGATTGAGCCGCATGTGCCCGTTCCCGCCGGTTCCGAAGATGGTCCCCGGGCTCAGGCCCAGCCCGGCCCGTGCCACGAAGAAGGTGCGCAGGGCGGTGTCGTCCAGCCCCAGCCCCCGGCAGTCGAGCCACAGGAGATAGGTGCCCTCCGGCCGTACCGCGCGGAGGCCGGGCAGGCGGCGGGCGATGAAGTCCAGGGCCAGGTCCCGGTTCCCCGCCAGGTAGGGCAGCAAGGCGTCGAGCCAGGGGCCGCCATCCCGGTAGGCGGCCGTGAAGGCGGCGACGCTGAAGGGGTTGCTGGCACTCACATGGAAGGCGTCGAAGACCTGGCGCAGGGCGCGGCGCTGCGCCGGGTCCGGGCAGATGAGGGCGGCAAGCCCGAGTCCGGGGATATTAAAGGTCTTGCTCGGGGCCACCGCGGTGATGACGGCGGCGGGGTCGTCGGTCAGCCTCGCCAAGAGGTGGTGGAGGGCGCCGGGGTAGCAGAGGTCATGGTGGATCTCGTCCGACAGGACGACCAGCCCGTGCCGGCGGGTAATCTCCAGAAGGGCCGTGAGTTCGTCCTCCCGCCACACCCGTCCCACCGGGTTGTGGGGCGAACACAGGAGCAGGAGCCGGGCCCCCTCGGTCGCACAGCGCTCCAGGTGCTCCAGGTCGAAGCGGTATTCGCCTGCCTCCCAGCGCAATGGGTTCTCCACCACCCGCCGGCCGTTGTCACGAATCACCGCGAAGAAGGGCGCGTAGACTGGCGGCTGGACGATGACGCCCTCGCCGGGTCGAGTCAGTGCCAGCACCGCCGCGCTGAGTGAGGGCACCACCCCCGGGACCATGATCACCCAGTCCCGCTCGATGGCCCAGGCGTGCCGGTCTCGCAGCCAATCGCTCAGGGCCCCAAAGAGCGCCTCCGGGAACAGGGTGTAGCCATAGACCGGATGCGCGGCCCGCTCGCCCAACGCGCGGGTCACCGCTGCCGGTGCGGCAAAGTCCATGTCCGCCACCCACAGGGGCAGGACATCCGCCGTGCCGAACTGACCGACACGCCCATCCCACTTGAGCGAGTCGGTCCCTTCGCGCGATCGGGTCTGGTCGAAATCGTAAGCCTCATCGTTCATGCTTGACCCATGAATTTAAAACGCAAAGGCACAAAGAAAGAGAAGAGTGCAAAGAAATACCCGGTATCGCATAGGTGACGACGGCAAACCCGGGCAGCCTGCCCGATGCCCAAAGACACGCCAAGGACACTTTGCGCCCTTATCCCCCTTTGCGCCTTTGCGGTTCGATTCAGTTCGGTCTTGGGGTCGATCCCGCCCTTAACGCTCAGCGCCGCTCCCAGACCGTGACCTCGGAGAGGCTGTGCTGGTACTTGCGGCGGGTCTCGCGGATCACGAAGGGCACTTCCACCGGCCCTTGGATGAGCCGGAAATGCCCTCCCAGGACCGTCTTGAGCCCATCCAGGGTCGTCACCGTCTCCCCGTCCCGCTTGAAGCCGCCGAGCCACTCCTCCCGCGGGGTGTGTTCCGGAAGCCAGGTGTAGGGGCTGGCGATGACGAGGAGTCCGCCGGGGTTCAGCCGTTCATGGACGGTACTGAGGAACCGCCCCGGACTGTAGAGGCGGTCGATCAGGTTCGCGGCCAGGATCAGGTCATAGCCCGTGAACTGGGGCTTGAGGTTGCAGGCGTCCCCCTGGAAGAAGGCGACGCGGTCACGGAGTCTGTCGAGCCCCAGGTCCCTGGCCCAGACCTCCCGCCAGGAGACCAGCTCCCCTTCCTCCACCAGGGTGTAGCGCAGCACCCCCTGCTCCGCCATCTGCACCCCCAGCCCTACGAAACGGGCGGAGAAGTCGATGCCGGTGACCTCCGGAAAGCGGCGCGCCAGTTCAAAGCTTGAGCGGCCCGCCGCACAGCCCAGGTCCAGGGCCTGCCGGGCCGGACGGTCTCCGAGACACCGCAGGGCCAACTCCGCAACGGCCTGGGGGAAATTGGGCACATCATAGTATCGGGCTCCGTAATGGAACTCCGCGTACTCGGACAGGGAGCGATCGGTCTCGTAGTGGGAGGCGGGGGGCAGTCCAGGCGCCGCACCCACCACATAACGGAAGCCCGCATGCTGGAAGAAGTGCCGGCGAAAGGCGTAGCGGGCAGAGCCCAGGGACTCGTTGCCGGCGGAGACCCAGGAGCCGCCCTTGATCAGGTTGTGGCGCTCATCGAAGGTGGGGGTGGTGAAGTCGTCATAAAGGGGATGGACCCGAAACCCGGCGAAGGGATAGATCGGGGTTTCGGTCCACTGCCAGCAGTTGCCCGCCACATCGAAGAAGTCCCCCTGGGGGAAACGATCCACCGGACAGGACGACGCCCAATGGTCCAGGTGCAGGTTGGCCGCGGCCGGCGTGTCCGTCGGGACCTCCTTGAGCCCGGCGATGGCCCGCAGCCGGTACCACTCGTCTTCGGAGGGCAGACGCACCAGTTGGCCGGTCAGTTCCGCCTGCCACTGACAGAAGGCCTTGGCCTCGTGGTAGTTGACCTCCACGGGCCAGTTCCAGGGCATGGGGACCTCCTCCAGCATCAGGCGAAGCCACCAGCCTGTCGGCCCCGGTCGCCAGAAGGTGGGAAACCGGGCCTGAGCAAACTGGCGCCAGGCGAGTCCCTCCGGGGTCCACCAGGCGTCGGTCTCATAGCCCCCGGCCTCCACGAAGCCCAGAAACTCCCGGTTGGAGACCAGCATCCGCGCCGCCTTGAAGGTCGGCACCTCGGCCTCATGGGTTCCGTACTCGTTGTCCCAACCGTAGTAGGGCGCGCTGGCCCAGTCCTGGCCCAGGCGGACGGCCCCGGCGGGGACCGGCAGCAGTGTATTGGCCGGCGGCTCGCCGCTCTCCCGGCAGGGGGGCCAGGCAGGATCGGGCCGCACCAGCTCCAGGACCTGTTGACGGATCAGCACCGAGGAGGTCTCAAGGTGGATGCGTTCGTGCTCGATGCCCATCAGGATCGGCCACCAGGGGCTGTCCCAGCCGATGGGCAGGGTCAGCGGCAGGCCTTCGATCAGGCCCGTCACCGTGTGCCGCACCCGCTGCCGATAGTCCAACACCGCCTGGACCGAGGGCCAGTCGTAGTTGGCCTCGTCCAGGTCATCCCAGCTCATCTCGTCCACGCCCACCGCGAACATGGACTCGAAGCGGGGCTCGATCCGCTGCTCCAGGAGCCCGGCCAGGATCAGCTTGTTGATAAAGAAGGTGGCGGTGTGCCCGAGATAGAAGATCAGCGGGTGGCGGAGCGCGATGGGCTTGCGGTAATAGGCATCCGCCGAGACCAGGGTGCCGAAGAGCGACTCGTAGCGGTCGAAGGTAGCGACGAAATGCGCAAGGACTTCGCGGCGCTTGGCCTCGGGGTCAGTTCCATGCAGCAGGGGCGTCCGGGTAAGGAGTGGCGTGGTCATGTCGTTCTGGAATTCCAATGGTGTGCGACTCTGGGTGAGCGGTCACCTGCAGGGTGGCGGTAGGCTAAGGGCTTACGCACAGAAATAACAGGGTAAGGACGGTCGCCTTGATCCCCTCCAATGAGGATGGCAAGTTGGGGCAACTGACCTGGATTCACCCGGAGACCCCCATGCGCCCATCCCCCCTCCTCGGTCTGACCCTGCTGACCCTGCTGACCCTGCTGGCCTGGCTGCAAGTTGCAGGCTGTACGCCGCCCAAGGGTCCGACCCCGATCAGCGGCGATGTGCCCGAGGCACGCGGATGGCACGTGGAGACCGTCGCCGCCGGCCTAGAGCACCCCTGGGCCATCGCCTGGCTGCCGGACGGGGCAGCCCTGATCACCGAACGGCCGGGGCGGTTGCGCATCCTGCGGGAGGGGCGCCTGGACCCTCAGCCCATCGCCGGGGTTCCGGAGGTGTTCGCCCAGGGTCAGGGCGGTCTCCTTGATCTTGCCTTGCATCCGCGTTTTGCCGAGAACGGGCTCATCTATTTCACCTTGGCCCTGGGAACCGCGGATGCCAATCGCACTGCCCTGGCCCGTGGGCGTCTGCGGGGGGATCGGCTGGAGGACGTTCAGATCATCTTCCGCAACGCCGACACCAAGGCCGACGGCCAGCACTTCGGTTCCCGGCTCCTGTGGCTGCCGGACGGGTCCCTGCTGATGAGCATCGGGGACGGCGGCAATCCGCCGGTGGCCTACGGTGGGGCCAACATCCGCGACCAGGCCCAGAACCCGGGCACCCAATTCGGCAAGGTCCTGCGGCTCACGGAGGACGGCCAGCCCTTCACCGGCAATCCCTTCGCGGACCGCCCCGGTTCCAGGCCCGAGGTCTGGACCCTGGGTCACCGCAACATCCAGGGCCTGGCCCTGGACCCCCAGACCGGCCGTATCTGGGCCACCGAGCACGGCGCCCGGGGCGGGGACGAGCTGAATCTGCTGGCGGGCGGCAGCAATTACGGATGGCCGGAGGTGACCTACAGCATGGAGTACTGGGGTCCTAAGATCGCGGAAGAGACGAGTCGCCCGGGGTTCGCGGACCCCCGGCTGGTCTGGATCCCGTCCAAGGCACCCAGCGGGCTTGCCTTCTACACTGGTGAGCGCTACCCAGATTGGCGGGGCGATCTATTCAGCGGGTCCCTCAAGTTCGGCCAGGTGCACCGTATCGATCTGGATGGAGACCGCGTCGTGGGGGAGGAAAAACTCACCATCGGCGCGCGGGTCCGTGACCTGCGCCAGGGGCCGGACGGTTTCCTCTACTGCCTGACAGATGAGCCCGACGGGCGCCTGTTACGGATTGTCCTGGACAGGGCACCGTGAAGCCTGACGGGTCCGGATGACGATTCAGGATGGGCAGAGCCAGAGCGATGCCCATCCGAAGGCCGCGGTGCTTGGCGGTGGGATGATGGGCATCGCTCTCGCTCTGCCCATCCTCTCCGCCGCGCAGACTGGTCTATCCGCGCACCTCGCCGTTGCCCAGCACCACGAACTTGAGGGAGGTCAGCCCCTCCAGCCCCACCGGGCCCCGGGCGTGGAACTTGTCCGTGCTGATGCCGATCTCCGCCCCCAAGCCGTACTCGAAGCCGTCCGCAAAGCGGGTGCTGGCGTTGACCATCACGGAACTGGAGTCCACCTCCCGCAGGAAGCGACGGGCACGGCTGTAGTCCTCGGTCACGATCGCGTCCGTATGGGCGGAGCCGTGACGGGCGATGTGGTCCATGGCCGCGTCCAGGCCGTCCACCACCCGAATGGCGAGGATCGGGGCCAGGTACTCGGTGTCCCAGTCCTGCGCCGTGGCCGGCAGGGCGCTGGGGACCAGGTCCCGGGTCCGGGCGCAGCCGCGGAGTTCCACCCCTTTCTCCTGCAGGGCGGCGGCGATGGCAGGCAGCAGGGACGCGGCCACCGCGGCATCCACCAGCAAGGTCTCCAGGGTGTTACAGGTGCCGTAGCGCTGGGTCTTGGCATTCAAAACGATGGAGAAGGCCTTCGCCGGGTCCGCCGCGGCGTCCAGGTAGACGTGACAGATACCGTCCAGGTGCTTGATCACCGGGACCCGGGCCTCCCGGCTGATGCGCTCGATCAGCCCCTTGCCGCCGCGCGGGATGATGACGTCGATGAACTCCGGCATGGTGATCATGGCCCCCACGGCGGCGCGGTCCCGGGTGGCGACCACCTGGACCCCATCCGCCGGCAGCCCGATCTGCTCCAACCCCTGGCGAATGCAGGCGGCGATCGCCTGGTTGGAGGCCAGGGACTCGGAACCGCCCCGCAGGACCGTGGCGTTGCCGGACTTGAGGCAGAGCCCCGCCGCGTCCGCGGTCACATTGGGGCGCGACTCGTAGATGATGCCGATGACCCCCAGTGGCACGCGCATCCGTCCGACCTGGATGCCGGACGGACGATAGTTCAGGTCGGTGATGGCCCCGATGGGGTCGGGCAGCGCGGCGATCTGGCGCAGGCCCTCCAGCATGGCATCGACGCGCCCCGGCGTGAGTTCCAGCCGGTCCAGCATGGCCGGGTCCAGGCCCTTGGCGGCCCCGTCCGCGAGGTCCGCCTGGTTGGCGGCGATGATGGCCGCACGCTCCTGGTCGATTCGTTCCGCGATGGCGAGCAGGGCGGCGTCCTTCTCCCGCGTCCCAGCCCGGGCCAGGGCGCGGGCGGCGGCGCGGGCACGGCGGCCCAGGTCCGTCATGTAGGCGGGGATATCGGTGTGCTGGGTCTCGGTCATGATGGCGCTGGCGGTGCAGTGGAGGGGTAGGTGCGGTGCAGAGCCCGCGGATTGAGGCCCGGGAGCATAGCAGCTTTCCATTGGTCGGGGCCCTGGGCGGGCCGGGTTGAGTCGGCCGGGCAGGGTCGCCATCTCCGACAGACTGACTTCGGCCGCGCGGCCACCATCAACGGAGATCCGATGACCGAACTTACCCTCGACGAGCGCCTGACCCTGACCCGCCGCACCATGGACCTGCTGGACGGGTGGGGCCTGGCGGCACGGGACATCACCGCGATCCTGGAATTGCCAGACGCGGTTAAGGCGCGTCACGTCGGGCGCTTCCGCGACGAGGAGCCCTTCCCGGACGACCCGCGGGTGAATCGCCGCGTCGCCTACCTGATGCGCATCGAGGAGGCCCTGCACACCTACTTCCCGCGCAACCCGGAGATGCGCAACCTGTGGTTCAAGAAGGGCAACCGGCAATTCGGCCGCCGTGCCCCCATTGCGGTGCTGGTGGAAGACGGCGAGAGCGGCATGATCGCCGTCCTCTCCCATCTGGACTGCACCTTCGCCTGGGACCTCACCGGCTCCAAGACCGAGTACCAGACGCCTCAGCCGCCCTTTACGCCGGGCTGATGGCTTTGCCTCCCCCGGCCGATGCTCGGGACCATTGGGATTTCCAGTGCGGGCTTATACCCCGGAATCTGGAGCCGCCGGTCCCAGGGTCTGACCGGCGCTCGGTGAGCGTGGCCCGGCCCACAAGAGGGTGTGCAGTTCAAAGAGCCCATCCCGGTGGGAGACCAGGGCGCGCTTTTCGTTGGCCTTCAGGGTGTGCGCACCGTCATCCTGGAGCTGGAAGATGAGACCCTCCAGGTAGTGACGGCGGCGCCGATTGGGGACCTCATCCGGTAGCAGGGAGGCGTGCAGTGAGTAGGCGCAGGGGTCCACCACCGCCCGGTACCACAGGTCGCCCCCGGTCGCAGAGGCGCACAGGGGGGTCCCGGGTCCGGCCAGATTCTCCTCTAGTAGCTGCAGCACCCGGGGTTGGGTGGTCTCCTCCGGAGTGAGGAAGATCCCCAGCCGGCGGGCGAACCGGCCCAGCCAGACCCGACTCGTGAGCATGGACACCGGTATCGACAGGGCGAGACCCGCCAGGACCGGCGTGAACCACCAGAAGAAGGACGGCACGTAGGTGTAGCTCAGGAACCCGATCACCCCGGCGATCAGGGTATGAAAGACATGGGTTCCGAAGGCCTCGGCGAATCCGGTCTGGTGATCACCCCGCTGTTGGGCCGGCCAACCCACGTTCTGGCGCAGCAGGATGGCGAGCACGAACTTGCTCTGGAACAGCATCAGCACTGGGGCCAAGAGTACCGAAAACAGGCTCTCGATCAGCACACTGATGGTCGCCCGCACCAGGCCGCCAAATTGGCGGCGCAACCTGGACTTGAACGCCAGCAGAACCAGCGCCAGGAGCTTGGGCAGAAAGAGCATGGCCAGCGTCACCCACAGGACCGTGGTCATCTCCACCGTGTAGGTCTCCGGCCAGACCGGGAAAATGTTGTCGCCGAAGAAATAGACGGGCTCCACCTGGCTCTGGTAGTAGGCCGCGATACCGGTAACCACCAGGAAGATCAGCCACAGGGGCGAGGCCAGGTAGGACATCACACCCATGACGAAATGGATGCGGCTTAGGGGCTTGAAGCCCTTGGCCATGATGAGGCGACTGTGCTGAAGATTGCCCTGGCACCATCGGCGGTCGCGCTTGGCGTAGTCGATCAGGGTCGGCGGGATCTCCTCATAGGAGCCACCCAGGTCATAGGCGAGCCAGACCCGCCAGCCGGCACGCCGGAGCAGGGCTGCCTCCACGAAGTCATGGCTCAGGATCTCCCCGCCGAAGGGCTCCCGGCCCGGGAGCTTGGGCAGGCCGCAATGATCGGCGAAGGGCTGGACCCTGATGATGGCGTTATGTCCCCAGAAGTTGCTGGTGCCCAGTTGCCAATAAGAGAGTCCGGCGGTGAACATGCGCCCGTAGAGGCTGCCGGCGAACTGGAGCATCCGGGCGAAGAACGAGGACCGGTTGACCGGCACCGGGGGCACCTGGATCAGGGCGACCCGCGGATTTCGCTCCATACGTGCGACCATCTCCACCAGGGTCTCGCCGGACATGATGCTGTCGGCGTCCAGTATGATCATGTAGCGGTAACGGCCGCCCCAGCGGCGGCAGAAGTCGGCAATATTTCCGCTCTTGCGGCTCGTGTTCTCGATCCGGTTGCGATAGAAGACCCGCGCCGGCCGGCCGGTCTCCAGCGCCCAGCGGCGCCACAGCATCTCTTCCTGGACCCAGATATCCGGGTCCCGGGTGTCGCTGACGATGAAGACCTCAAAACCCTCCGCCTGGCCGGTCTCCACCAGCGACTGCCAGATGGCCCGCAGGCCGGCGAAGACCCGCACCGGGTCTTCGTTGTAAACCGGCATCACCAGGGCGGTCTTGAAGGGCCCGGACGGCGTGTCCGGGTACTGGGCGCGGGTGTCTGCATTGGCGATGGCATAGTGATCGAGCCCGGTCAGAAGCATGGTGAACCCGATGGAAGCGGTCCAGAAGGACGCACTGATCCACAGGGTCAGGATCGCGTACAGGCCCAACATGAGCAGTTCATGCGGCTGGGTTCCGCCGTCCTGGAAGGCGACGCTGAGCAGGCTCATCGCGCCCAGGGTGGTGAGCAACACCAGGGAGAAAAAGACGATGCGCCGGTAGTGATGACCGGCGACACCGATGCGGGACTGACTGGTCATGACCGTTGCGCCTGGTGGGAGTGCCCGAGACCTGGGCGGGCCGGATCGGGATCGGTGGTGGGTCCCTCGGCTGGAAGATAACCGAGCAGGCGGCGCAGGGTGCCCGCGAGACCGCGCCCCAGACGGTACCAGAAGAGTTCGATCGTGTTCGGTTCCATTGACAGGGGCGCGGCCTCAGGCACCGCCAGGGCACTGGCCCCGTGGATTGCCGCCGCAAGCGACTCGCCGGACACCCCGGCGAAGCGGGCGGCCCAATTCGGCACGGCGCCGCTCAACACCGCGGCACGGGCGGCGAACAGGGCGTCGCGATCCCCTTCGATCCCCAACTCCAGGTTCAGCCATTCATCGAGCAGGCCATAGGCCTCCTCGATGGCGGCCTCCACCGGGTCCTCCAGGGGTGTGCTGGCGGCCCGTGCCTCGACCCGCGGGCGGATGCGGGCGGCAAGCCGGTCCAGGTGCAGCGGGTCCCGGATCCCTAAGGCCCGCAGATAGTCAGCGACCCGATCCGCCACCTGGTCCCACAAGCCGGCGGCCTGGGCCTGGTCGGGGCTGCCAGGACCCGGCGATCCCGAGTGTCCCGTCGACCCCAGGCCCTGGGCGCCTATTCCCGAGTCCATTGGAAGCTCCAGGTCTCACTCATGACGTCGTCCCCCTTGCGCAGGAAGGCACGCAGGTCGACCGGGGCATTGCCATCAGGGGTCAGTTCAAAGAACAGCCGCCAGCCCTGAATCTCCGGATTGGGCTGGACCACCGCCTCGGACAAGGTGCCGGAGGAGGCCGCCACCACTGCCTCCAGCGGGGCATTCGCGGGCAATTTCGCCAGGGTCGGGCCGGCGAAATCGATCACGAATTTCCGGATACTCGGGTCCAGGATCTCCGTGCCACCGCCGCCGATGCGGGTGGACAGGGTGCGCCCACCGAGCAGCTTGACCTCCGGGTCCGCGGCGAGTCGCAGGCGATACTCGTACTGCAACTGCTGGCCGGCCTCCGCTGGCTGCTCGGGGACCCAGAAGGCCCCGATGTTGTCATAGCGCTCCGAGTCGCTCGGGATCTCCACTAACTCCACCTTGCCTTTCCCCCAATCGCCGATGGGTTCCACCAAGGCGCTCGGCCGGTTTTGATAGTGGGCCTCCAGGTCCTGATAGCTCTTGAAGTCCCGGTCCCGCTGCAAGAGTCCGTATGCCTGGGGGTTCTCCACGATGAAGCCGCTGATGTGGAGACCCTTGGGATTGACCAGGGGGCGCCAGATGCGCTCGCCGGTGCCGGCCACGACCAGCAGCCCGTCCGAGTCATGGACCTCCGGCCGGAAGTCGTCCATAAAGCGATCCGAGTCTTCGGCGTGGAAGAACATGCTGGTCAGGGGGGCAAGGCCGAGTTTCTTCACCGACTCCCGGAGGAACAGATGGGCCTTCACGTTGATCACCGTCTCCAGCCCCGGCACGATCTGGAACCGGTAAGCCCCGGCCACGCTCGGGCTGTCCAACAGGGCATAGACGGTGATCGTGGTGGCGTCCCGGTCCGGTTTTTCGAGCCAGAACTCACGAAAGACCGGAAACTCTTCTTTACTCGGCAATCCAGTGTCGATGGCCAGTCCCCGGGCGCTGATCCCATAGTTGAGCCCTTGGGCCACGGCGCGGAAGTAGCTCGCCCCCAGGAAGACCGCCAACTCGTCGAAGACATCATCCCGATTGAGCGGGTAGAGCAGGCGCAGCCCTGCAAAGCCCAGGTCCTCGGGGACATCCGCTGGGACCTCGTTCTTGCCGTAGTCGTAGAGGCTGCTGAGGTAAGGCACTTGGGTGGCCTGCCCGTCCTCGATGATGTTAAAGGTCACCCGGTCTTTGAACATGAAGCCGCGGGGAAAGAGCTCGGCCTGGAACGGCAGGCCCTCGGCCCGCCAAAAGGCCTGGTCGCGGCGGAAGCGGACGTCGCGGTACTGGTCGTAATCCAGGTCGGCGAAGAAGCGGGGCAAAGGGGGTTGGTCTGGCTGATAGGAGCCCGCCGCCAATTCACCAGCGCGGCGTACCACGGAGGCGAAAGTGAAGTGGCCGGGGACGCCTTGCTCGTCACCAGAGGCGACGGGGCCGGCCTCGGCCTCACCCCAAGCGCTACCGGTGATCACGAGGACAGTGATCGAAAGGGCCGCACAAAGGGGCAGGAATCCGCAACTTCTCGGGGTCATAGTACTGAACTACCTGCTATTCACGGTTGTATTGGAAAAGGCGTGTCGGCTAAGCGCCGCGATCTGGTTCGGGGTGAGTTTAGGGTGGTGCCGGGGTATTCCGGTGCGGCGGCAAGGCGGGTCTGGATGTGCGCGCATGACCGCGCGGCTCAGCCAGGGTCCCTCACGCCTGTCCAGGTCCTGGCGCCGCAGCCCCCAATGGCACTTGTCAAAGTACGGATTGTAGGGCAGTGGGTGGGGCAAGCGCACGGTCCACCTTGAAAAATCGTTGGCCGGGCGATTTCTCAAGTGGCTTGTCCGTGTAATCGGTCGCTGAGAGGCGCGGCTGGCGCTTTGTCCATGGGGGATGTTGGGGCTGGACGGTCCTGGCGGGCGACCGAAGGCGCTGGTTGGAAACGGGCACTCCGGGTAAGCTCAAGCAGGAGGTTAGCGGTGCAGGGCAGCCCCAGCACGTCCCGCCGCGACCCAGTTCGAACGAACCGGATTCGACCACCGTAACGACTGGAAACAGCATGCCCCCGGATGCGCCCTCCCTGTCCCCGGATGATCCGGGCGGATCGACCGCGGTGAACCCAGCGACCGTCTCGCCGGACCCCCGGGGGCTGGATACGCATCCGGCGGGCGACATGTTGGGGGCGTTGGCGGAACAGCGCCTGCGCGTCCTCGTCGACCATGCCCCGGACTGGGACTTCTGGCGCGGTCCGGACGGCCGGTATTGCCATGTGTCTTCCGCCTGCGAGGCGGTCTGCGGTTACCCGCCCGCGGCCTTCCTTGACGATCCCAACCTGATGGAGCGCCTGCTTTCCCCGGCGGACCTTGCGACCTGGCGGGCGCACCTGTCGGCACCCGCCGCATCTGCTCCTGGGACGATGACCGGCTCCCATACCGCGATCCAGTTGCGTCTGCGCACCCGCGGCGGCGGGGAGCGGTGGATCGAGCACCGCTGCCAGCGGGTCTACGACACGGACGGTAGCGACCTTGGCCGGCGCGGGGTCAATCACGACATCACTGCCCTGAAGATTGCCGAACAGGCCCTGACCCACGCCACCTGCCTCTACGCCACGCTCGGCGAGTTCAACCAGGCCCTGCTGCAGGCCCCGGATGCGGACTGGCTCTGTTGGGCGCTCTGCCGGATCGTGGTCGAGACCGGGGGCCTCAAGGCCTGCATCGTCAGCCCCAGCGGTTCGGCCGGCCACCTCTCCTCCAAGGCCAGCGCCGGACTGGACCCGAACCTCGCGCAAAGCATGCCCCTGTTGTCTGCCCACCAGCTCCCGGCGGATGCCCATCTAACCCCGGTCAGGGCCGCGACGGCGGCAACTCCGGCGACCGCGGAGTTCTGTCCGACCTGTACCGACCGCGGGGTCAGTCCGCAGTGGCAGGCCTGGGCCGATGCGGTCGGGGTGGGCGCCTGGTGCCACCTCCGCTTCGACCGCGGCGGAGAGCCGGCCGGCCTGGTGAGCTACCTCGCCAGTACCCAGGGCGACCTGCCCGACGACTTCGTGGGCCTGCTCGGGGAGTTGACCCGGAACCTTTCCTTCGGCCTCGATTACCTGGATCGACGGGCTTCGGAGGAGGCGGCCCGCGCCGCTCTGGCCATGAGCGAATCCCGGCTCAAGGTGTTGCTGCAGAGCGCCCCGGTGGGGATCGGCCTGGTGGTCGACCGGGTCTTGGTCGAGGCCAACGACCGCCTGTGCGCGCTGACCGGCTACCCGCGGGAGGCGCTCCTGGATTGCCCGACGCGCCTCCTCTTTCCCGACGACGCCGAGTTCCGGCGGCTGTCTGAAGAACTCTGTCCGCTGGTGGTCCAGGACGGCAGTGCCGAGATTGAACTCCGCGTGCGCCGCCGTGATGGCCAGGTGATCGATGCCCTCCTGACCACCGCCGCCTTGGATCGGAGCGACCTTGGCCGCGGCTTGGTCTCCACCCTGCGCGACGTCACCCAGGCCCGGCGCGACCGTGCCCTCATGGAGGCGCGCCTGACCCTGGCGGGCCAGGCCGCGGCGGGGGACCTGGGCGCCCTGCTCCGCACGGCCCTGGAGACCGCCGAGCGCTTGACCGAAAGCCGCGTCAGTTTTATCCATTTCGTCGACCCGGATCAGGAGCGTCTGTCCCTGCAGGCCTGGTCCGCGGATACTCTGGTCCAGTCTTGTACAGTCAGCGACCTGCAGTGTCACGTTCCCCTTCGGCAGGCGGGGGCCTGGGCGGACTGTGCCCGCCAGCGGGCACCGGTCGTCCACAACGCTTGCCCAGCCTTGACCCACCACCAGGCCCTGCCGCCGGGGTCTCCGCCCGTGTCCCGAGAGCTGACGGTACCGGTCGAGCAGGGCGAACGGTTGGTGGGCATTATGGGGGTCGGCAACAAGTCCCAGGACTACACGGCAGCAGACGTGGCGGTCGTCCTGGAACTGGCGGTCATGACCATGGACCGGGTAGCGGACCTGCGCGCTGACGCCGCCCTGCGCCGCGCCCATGCCCGCCTATTGGAGGCCCAGCGGGTGGCCCGGCTCGGGGATTGGCGGCTCGATCTGACGCGGGGCCGGGTTGAGTGGTCGCCCCAGGTCTATGCCATTCTCGGGCTCGATCCCGATCGGGAGCCGCCGGGTCCGGAGGCCGACCCGGCGCTGATCCATCCCGCGGATCTGCCGCGGTTCCAGGCCGACATCGCCCGCGCCTTGGCGGACGGTACCTCCTACGCCCACGATCTGCGGATTTGCCGTCCGGACGGCACCCCCTGTCACATTCACGCCCGGGGTCATCTGGAGTGGGACGATCAGGACCGCGCCGTCGCTCTCTATGGTACGGTGCAGGACATCTCAGACCACAAGCGCGCCCAGGAGCGGCTGGATTTCCTGGCCCATCATGACGACCTGACGCGGCTGCCCAACCGGGCCCTGCTCCAGGACCGTCTCGACCATGCCATCCAGCGCGCCCTGCGTGAGGGTAGTCACCTGGCCCTGCTGTTCCTCGATCTCGATGGGTTCAAAGCGGTCAACGACCGCTGGGGCCACGCGGCGGGCGATCGGCTTCTGGTGGCGGTGGCCCAACGCCTGACAGAACGCCTGCGCGCCGCAGACACCCTGGCCCGGCACGGCGGGGACGAATTCCTGATCCTCCTGGAGGGCAGCCCCGGGGCGGCCGGTGCGGCAACCGCGGCGGCGGCCTATCTGGCGGTTCTGACCCGACCTTTCTGCATCGATGACTATCAGGTCCAGGTCTCCGCCAGTATCGGCATCGCCCTCTATCCGACCGATGGGGCCGATGGGTCGAGCCTGCTGAGAAGCGCCGACCAGGCCATGTACCAGGCCAAGAACCAAGGACCCGGTCACTATCAGTTCTATACGCCGGAGCAATGACGACGCCGCGAACCATCATGAATGCAGCAGCACCCAGACCCTTATCCCGCGGCGAGGCCCGCATCCGCCGCGCCTTCATCGTCTCCCTGATCGTGATCGTCCTGGCCGGGGTCATCGGCTTGTCCCTCTACTGGCTCGGTCACCCGCCCAACGCCCCCGCCCCCATGGTCCCCGCGCCGGTGACCACGCCCACCCGCCTCAAGGCACCGGACCAGCCGCCGCCGGTCAGCTTCGTGGATGTCACCGCAGGCGCTGGGATTGCTTTCGTCCACGTCAACGGGGCCTACGGCGAGCGCCTGATGCCGGAGACCATCGGCAGCGGTGCCGCCTTCTTCGATTATGACCGGGACGGGGACCCGGACCTGCTGCTGGTCAACTCCCGTTACTGGGAGGAGCATGAAGCCGAGGGCGTGCCCCCCACCCAGGCCCTCTATGCGAATGACGGCCAGGGCCACTTCACTGAGGTTACCAGGGCGGTGGGCCTGGACCTCAACCTCTACGGTATGGGCGTGGCCGTGGGGGACTATGACGGGGACGGCTGGGACGATGTCTATCTCACCGGTCTTAACGCCAACCGGTTATTGCGCAACCAGGGGGGGCGTTTTGCGGACGTGACGGACGCGGCCGGCGTGGGCGGGGACGACACCTGGAGCAGCAGCGCCGCCTTCCTGGACTATGACCGCGACGGGGACCTGGACCTTTTCGTCGTCAACTATGTGCAATGGTCCCGCGCCATCGATCTGGAGATCGACTTCCGCCTCACGGGTCTGGGTCGGGCCTATGGGGCTCCGGTCAACTTCCCAGGCACCCATAACCGACTGTACCGCAACGAGGGTGCCGGACGCTTTACGGACGTCTCAACCGCGGCCGGGATCGAGGTCACGGACCCCGTCTCCGGCCGACCCGTGGGCAAGGGGCTGGGTGTCGTGCCGCTGGACTTCGACCAGGACGGCTGGACGGACCTGGCCGTGGCCAATGACACGGTGCGCAACTTCCTCTACCGCAATCGGGGTGATGGGACCTTCGAGGAGGTCGGGGTCTTTGAGGGCATCGCCTATGACCGTAACGGCAAGTCCTCCAGTTCCATGGGGATCGACGCCGCCCGGTTCCGCAACGACGGGGAGACCGGCGTCGCCATCGGCAAGTTTGCCAACGAGATGTCGTCCCTGTTCGTCACCAGCGGGGGCCGCACCCCCTTCATTGACGAGGCGGTGCTGGAGGGGCTGGGGCCCGCGTCACGCATCCCCCTGACCTTCGGGCTGCTGTTTCTGGACTACGACCTGGACGGGCGGACGGATCTGCTGCTTGCCAACGGCCATCTGGAGCACGAGATCAACCGCGTCCAGCAGAGCCAGACCTATGCCCAGCCGACCCAGCTCTTCTGGAACTGCGGTGACACTTGCCCGGCCCGGTTTCTGGCCGTCACCGCCGGCGCGGACCTCACCAACCCGCTGGTGGGGCGCGGTATCGCCACCGCGGACATCGACGGGGACGGGGACCTGGACCTGCTGATCACCCAAAACGGCCGTCGCCCGGCGCTGCTGCGCAATGAGCAACAGACCGACCATCACTGGTTGCGGCTGCAACTGAAGGGCCGGGCGCCCAATACCAGCGCCATCGGTGCCCAGGTCACCCTGAGCGCCGGGGGCCAGACCCAGGTCCGGGAACTGTTCCCTGCCCGGGGCTATTTGTCGTCCATTGAGCCGGTCCTGACCTTCGGCCTGGGCACCGCAGACCGGGTGGAGACCGCGACGATCCGTTGGCCCGATGGACAGACCCAGACCCTCAGCCCCGAGGGCGTCGACCGGGTCCTGGTCATCGAACAGCCGGAACCCCAGCCATGACGTCAAAACGAAACCGGGAGCGCCGAACCCCAAAGCGGTTCCCTCTGAGCAAAGAAACGAAGCGGATTCTCCCGGCACTGGCCCTAACGCTCCCACTCCTAAGCCTCGCCCCCTGGACCAGTGCCGCCGACCCCGCACCGGACCCGGTCGCCGCTCCCCCGGCCCCCTGGGTCGAAAGTCTGGCGCCGATCCCGGCCGCGGATTTCACCGGCGCCGAGCCCCGCATGCGCGACGCCATCGAGACCGCCCGCGCCCAGGTCGCCGACCTGTTGACCAAGCCCGACCCGGACTCCGCGGCGCTGGCGCGGGCCTACGGCCGGCTCGGCGCCTTGCTGGTCCTGCGGGAGGTGGAGGCCCCCGCCGCTGCCGCCTTCCGCAACGCCCGCACCCTGGACCCCAAGGAATTCCGCTGGCCCTATTACGCCGGCTACCTGGCTCTCAAGAGCGGCAACACGGACCAGGCCCTGGAGGCCCTGGAGGCCGCCCTGTCAATCAACCCTGACTATCCGCCGCTTGCGCTGCGTCTGGGGAAGCTTCGTCTGGACCGTAACGAACTGTCTGCGGCCCAGGCCGCTCTGCAACGGGCTGCCACCACCCCAGGGCTGGCCGCTGCGGCCCAGTTCCATCTGGGCCAGATTGCCCTGCTGGAGCGCCGGCACCAGGACGCCGTCAGGCATCTGGAGGCCGCCCTGAGCGCGGACCCGGCGGCCACCCAATGCCACTGGCCCCTGGCCCAGGCCTACCGGGCTCTGGACCAGGACGACCGGGCACGGCAGCACCTGGCCCAGGTCGCGCCCCGCGCCCCGGTCGCCGATGATCCTCTCCTGGCCGAGCTTGAGGGGATGGCCCGGCAGTCCGTCCCCGCCTTTGAGCGGGCGGTTTATGCCGTGGATCAACGGGATTTCCAGACCGCGGTCCGGGAGTTCGCCGCCGGTCTGGACGTGGATCCGGACAACGCGGCCGCGCGCGTGAGTTACGCCCGGGTGCTTTATCTTACCGGCGACGCGCAGGGCGCTGACCGGGAACTGGACCTGGCCCTGGGGTTGGCCCCCGACGCCCCGTCTGCCCACTTCTATAAGGGGTTGCTGGCCCAGGCTGCAGGGGATCCTGCGGCCGCCGCCGACCGGTACCGGCGGGTCCTGGCCCAGGCCCCGGGTCACCTCGGGGCCCGCTATTACCTGGCCAATCTGGACTTCGTCGCCGGGCGCTACGAGGAGGCCGCCGCGGGCTACCGGAAAATCCTGGATGCCCCGGGTGCCCCGGCGCCAACGGCACTGCTGGCGGTAGTCGCCGGGGCGCGGAGTGGGGCGGCGGACGCGGAGGCCGCGAGGGCCCTGGAGGCCCTGGTCGCCAGGTCGCCCGGCGATCCCCAGGTGCGCTATGCCCTGATCCGGTTGCGCGCTGCCGCGCGGGACCCGGCGGAGTTGGACCCTGGGCGCGCCCTGGCCCTCGCCGCCGCTCTGGCCTTTGAACAGCCCGGCCCCCCGGCCCTGCGCGCTCTCGCCCTGAGTCAGGCCGCGAGCGGGGACCTGTCGGCGGCGGCCGAGACCCTCAGGCAAGCTCAGACCCTGGCCGGGGGCTGGTTGCCCGCGGACCTCCGGCGGGCCACGGAGCGGGAACTCGAGACCTACCGGACCAGCCCCTGGCAGACCCCCAACTGGTCGGATGATCCCCTGCTCGCCCCGCCGCCCCTGGACGCGCACGGCATCATCCGAGACTACCCGGAAGCAGTGCCCTATTAGTCAATGCAGCGGTGCAGCCAGTTGGTTGCTGATCCAGGTTGTGCACTGCACAATGCTGGGCCTCGCCGCGCCTCAAGAGAACTGCTATGCCCGAAGAACTGAGACAAAACGCTCTCGACTACCACCGCTACCCCAAGCCCGGGAAGCTGGAGATTAAGGCCACCAAGCAGCTCGCGAACCAGCGGGATCTTGCCCTGGCCTATTCGCCCGGCGTGGCCGCCGCCTGCGAGGAGATCGTGCGGGATCCGCAGACTGCCGCCCTCTATACGGCCCGTTCCAACCTGGTGGCGGTGATTACCAACGGCACTGCCGTGCTGGGCCTGGGGGCTATCGGCAGTTTGGCGAGCAAGCCGGTGATGGAAGGCAAGGCGGTGCTGTTCAAGCAGTTCGCGGACATCGACGTGTTCGACATCGAGATCGAGGAACGGGACCCGGAGCGCTTCATCGAGACGGTCGCGCGCCTGGAGCCGAGTTTCGGCGGAATCAACCTGGAGGACATCAAGGCCCCGGATTGCTTCATCATCGAGCGGGCACTCAAGGAGCGGATGGGTATCCCGGTCTTCCATGACGACCAGCATGGCACCGCGATCGTGGTCAGCGCGGCCATTACCAACGGGTTGCGGGTGGTGGGCAAGGACATCGGCCAGGTGCGCCTGGTCACCGCCGGGGCCGGCGCCGCGGCCCTGGCCTGCTGGATCTTCTAGTCGCCCTGGGGCTCAAGCCCGAGAACATCATCCTCACGGACATTGCCGGGGTGGTCTATCAGGGCCGCGCGGAGGAGATGGACCCCTACAAGGGGCGCTTTGCGGTGGCCACGGAGCTGCGCACCCTGGAGCAGGCCATCGCCGGGGCCGATGTCTTCCTGGGGCTTTCCGCCGCCGGAGTGCTTAAGGCGGAGTGGCTGGGGCGCATGGCTGACCGGCCAATCATCATGGCCCTGGCCAACCCGGTCCCGGAGATCCTCCCGAGCCTGGCTCGGGCCGCGCGCCCGGACGCCATCATTGCCACCGGACGTTCGGATTTCCCCAATCAGGTCAATAACGTCCTGTGCTTCCCCTTCATTTTCCGCGGGGCGCTTGATTGCGGCGCCACGGAGATCAACGAGGCGATGAAGACCGCCTGTTGCCGGGCCATCGCGGATCTCGCCATGGAGCAACCCTCGGACATCGTGCGCGCCGCCTATGGCGGGCATGACCTGAAGTTCGGCCCCGAGTATCTGATCCCCAAGCCCTTCGACCCCCGCCTGATGGCCGCGCTGGCCCCGGCGGTGGCCCAGGCGGCCATGGAATCCGGGGTGGCGACCCGCCCCATCGCGGACCTGGACGCCTATCGGGAGACCCTGACCAACCGGGTCTACCGCAGCGGCATGACCATGAAGCCGGTCTTCGACCTGGCCCGCAAGGGGCGCAAGCGGGTGGTATTTGCGGAAGGGGAGCACGAGAAGGTCCTGCAGGTGGCCCAGGCGGCGGTCAGCGAAGGGGTGGCCCGGCCACTGCTCATCGGTCGGCCTGAGTCCATCCGCCAGCAGGTGATTGCCCTGGGCCTCACCATGCGCCCGGGAGAGGACTTCGAAGTCATTGTCCCTTGTGAGAACGAGCGCTTCGAGTCCCATTGCGAGATCGTCTACAACCGGGTCAAGCGCCGCGGTTATACCCCCACGGAAGTCCGCGAGTATGTGCGCAACGACCCCACCGTGCTGGCCGCAGCAATGGTCCGTGCCGGAGACGCGGACGCCATGATCTGCGGCGTGGTGGGGCGCTATATCCGCCATTTGAAGCATGTGGAGGAGGTCATCGGCTGTGCACCCGGGGTTCATCGACTCACGTCCATGAACCTCCTCATCCTGCAACAGGGGCCGCTCTTCATCGCCGACACCTATGTGCAGGCCGACCCGAGCGCGCAGGACCTGGTGGAGATCGCCCGGCTATGTGCCGCCCAGGTGGCTCGTTTTGGGCTTGAACCCCGCGTGGCCCTGGTCTCCCACTCGAACTTCGGCAGCCACGACAGCCCCTCCGCGCTCAAGATGCGCGAGGCCATGCGGCTGCTCCAGGAGGTCGCTCCGGAGTTGGAGATCGAAGGGGAGATGCACGCCAACCTGGCCCTGGACGAGGCCGTGCGCCGGGAGCGCTTTCCGGACTCCCGACTCACGGGCCGCGCCAACCTGCTCATCATGCCAAACCAGGACGCGGCCAACATCGCCCTGAACCTGCTACGTTCCATGGGGGGGGTCAGCAACGTTGGCCCGATGTTGCTCGGGGTCGACCGACCGGCACATATCGTCAGCCCCAGTACCTCCGTGCGCGGTCTCCTGAACATGACCGCCCTGGCCGCCGTCCAGGCCGCGTGAGCCTAAGCTCGCGACCGGATTACCCGGCCGCGAGCGGCCTTGATCCCGCGAGCGCGCCGTTCCCCTTGATCGTGCGGGTTCTTCGTGCCGATTCGGGCGCGCTGAGAGTAAGCATCCATGGCCCTGGATTTCGGCGCCCTGCCGGAAAACGTGCGGCGGGTTACCGGCAGCTTGAGGTGGAACGATCGCCCAATACCGGTCGTTGCCCCCTGCGGGACGGCATCCACTCCGGGCGGGTCGGACCCACCGCGTCAATTTCTGACGGCGCATTTGGTTGTCTTAGTCCAACACCGAGCGCTATCAACCTGTTTCTATAGGCTGTCGCAGGCTGGCACGCGAAGTGCTTTTCTTCTAGCGAGAGCAACGACGGCGCCGCCGAAGGACGCACAGCCGGACCGGATAAAGAAGACACGGGAGCAGGCGCCGGGGATCACAGCTAGGGACTCCGAATCCGTCAATCAGCCATACAGCCAGCCCAACGCAACTGGCTGCCGAGGGACGCACAGGATCGCCGACGACACCGGCTCGTCGGGATCAACAGACCCAGTCTACCCTTGCTTTCGGCGTGGGTGTCGGGCAGCCTTCCTATTCCTTTGGTGACGCACCTGAATGTCGTGCCCCCCCGGTACGCGCGAACCTGAACCCCCGACCCCGGAGCCCTCCATGACCCCAGCCTTGACCCTGGAGCTGTCCGCCGTTGACTGCCGTCTCCCCGGTGGATGGGCGCTACGGGTCCAAGACCGCGGACCTGCGGGCCATCTTCAGCGAATACGGACTGATCCGTCACCGGGTGCTGGTGGAGGTCCGCTGGCTCCAGGCCCTGGCCCGGCAGCCCGAGATCCCGGAGGTCCCGGCGTTGTCTGGCCAGGCCGTCAGCCTGCTGGAGGCCATCGCCGCGGACTTCCAACTGGCGGACGCGCAGCGCGTCAAGGAGATCGAGCGCACCACCAACCACGACGTCAAGGCGGTGGAATACTTCCTCAAGGAGCGCATCGCCGACAACCAGGAGCTGGCGGCCGTCAGCGAGTTCATCCACTTCGCCTGCACCTCCGAGGACATCAACAACCTGGCCCATGCCCTGATGCTCCAGGCGGGCCGCGACCAGGTCCTGTTGCCCCTGATGGATGCAGCTTGATCGCGGCCCTGCGCGACCTGGCCCTCCGCTACGCGGAGCAGCCCATGCTCGCCCGCACCCATGGTCAGCCGGCCACCCCCACCACCCTGGGCAAGGAGATGGCAAACGTGGTCGCGCGCCTGCGCACCCAGCGGGAGCGGGTGGCGGCGGTAGCCCTGCTGGGCAAGATCAACGGCGCCGTGGGCAACTACAACGCCCACCTGGTCGCCTACCCGGAGGTCGACTGGCCGACCCTCGCCCAAGACTTCGTGGCCTCCCTGGGCCTGACGTGGAACCCCTACACCACCCAGATCGAGCCCCACGACTATATGGCGGAGCTCTTCGACGCCATGGCCCGCTTCAATACGGTGGCCATCGACTGCTGCCGGGACCTCTGGGGCTACATTTCCCTCGGCTACTTCAGGCAGCGGACGGTGGCGGGGGAGGTCGGCTCCTCCACCATGCCCCACAAGGTCAACCCCATCGATTTCGAGAACGCGGAGGGCAATCTGGGGATCGCCAACGCCATCCTGGAGCATCTGGCGGGCAAGCTGCCCATCTCCCGCTGGCAGCGGGACCTCACGGACTCCACGGTGCTGCGCAACCTGGGGGTGGGATTCGCCCACACCAGCATCGCCCTGCAAGCAGCACTCGACGGGGCTCGGCAAGCTGGAGGCCGACCCGGCACGGCTGGCGGCGGACCTGGAGGCGAACTGGGAGGTCCTGGCGGAGCCCATCCAGACCGTCATGCGCCGCTACGGCGTCGACCGACCCTATGAACGACTCAAGGAACTGACCCGCGGGCGGCGCATCAGCCCGCAGGCCCTGGCGGCCTTCATCGAGGGGCTGGATATCCCGGCACCGGCTAAGGCCCAGTTGCGGGCGCTGACCCCGGCCGAGCTATATCGGGAACGCGGCGGAGCAGGCGCGGGCCATCGGTGAGCAAAAAAAACCGGCCCACGGGAAACCCGGGGACCGGTCGTCCTTTAAGCCTCCGTCGGGGGGGATGAGGCTTATTGGATTGGTGTCATCCCTGCCTTCCGCCGCACGAGCACCTTCGAGCCGCGGCCGAGCAGGGCTCGCAGACGCCAGTCGGGCTGCCAGTCCAGAGTGGGATGGGGCACGCTTCCTGTGCCCCGCTGCGGCGGATTCCTTGGGGCGCTGGTCGGCGCGCGGGGGCGCCGATCCAGCGCAGAGCTGAAGGCTAGTTGCCTGGACGGTAGGCCTTGAGCGCGTCCGGGCCGAGCTCGGTCACGACCACACGCCGCCGCAGGGGGTTGTTCTCCAGGGGCCCCAGGTCGATGACGGCGCCATCGGCACTGACGTCATCGCCGCCTTCCCAGGCCATGCCCTTGACCTCGCGGATGGCGCTGACGGGATAGCCCTTGTCGACCATGTAGTTCTTGATGGTGGCCGCGCGATTCTCGCTGAGCACCTGGTTGTGCTCCAGGCTGCCCAGCTTGTCGGTGTGGCCGACGATGGTGACCACCTCTTCACGCGGGGTCGCCTGGAATTCTGTGATCAGGTCATCGAGCTTACGCAGTTCTTCAGGGTTGCGGATGTTCTCCAACCGGTAGCGATCCAGCTCGAACAACAGGCGCATCACCAGGGGTGCACGGGGTGTGAAGGCGCAGGGCTCCAGGTTCTCGCCCTCCACGCCCTGCCAGCACTCGCCGTAGGGGTTGACCCAGGCGGTCGTGGTGGGGGCGGACTTCCAGTAGGTGTCCATCTCGGCCTGCACGGCCAGAGGAGCGGCCATTGCCAGCGCCGTGACCAGGGGGGTGGCCAGCGCGGCGGCGCGGAAGGTCTTCTTGTCTTTGCGCATCTTTCGTTTCCTGTTTCGATTGGTTGAGGGAGTTCGGTCGAGAATGCGGTTTGGATGTCACGCCAGTGTCAGGAAAAAACAACATCCGGCGCTTACGCTGGGCCGCAAGGCCCCTTTTCCTGTTGAACCGACCTCCCGACACAGCGGCTGCGGTGGGCTGAAAGTGAGCGACGGTCGCAGACTGAACATTCGGACAATGAGATTTTAGCCCACAATGCATACAAAAGTGCAACTTTTTTTCCTTTGAGCGACATATTTACAACGAGCCGGGTCTCGTCGCAACAGATCGGCCGACAAAATGGCGGTTTTTCTGCGTTCTTTCGGGCCATCACCGCGGATGGTCTGTTGCGTTATAGACACATGGCCCGATCCGATGAGGGGCCATCGGGTCTGCCCGGTCCTGCCGGACGGCACTTCATGGCGGTGTCGAGCCGATTGCGCCCGTCTGCCCCGGCGTCTCTGCGCCCAGCCACCCGATAGGACCGATGAGAGCGCCCGATGCCGAAGCAACTCGATTTTCCCCAAGGACTGGACGCAGCCGCCTTTCTGCGCGAGTTCTGGCAGCGCCGGCCGCTCCTGATCCGCGATGCCTTCCCCGGGTTCCGCTCGCCCCTGAGCGGCGATGAGTTGGCCGGGTTGGCCTGTGAGCCGGGGGTGGAGTCGCGGATCGTCCTGGAGGACGGTGTCCGCCCCTGGGAGGTGCGCCATGGCCCTTTCGCGGAGGCCGACTTCGCCGCCCTGCCGGAGACCCACTGGACCCTGCTGGTGCAGGACGTGGACAAGCATGTTCCCGCGGTGGCTGCCCTGCTCGAGTGCTTCGACTTCCTCCCCCGGTGGCGGCTGGATGACATCATGATCAGCTTCGCCGCGGATCAGGGCTCTGTCGGCCCCCATACGGATGAGTACGACGTGTTCCTGATCCAGGCCCAGGGTCGGCGGCGCTGGCGCATTGATCCCCATCCGGACCCGGAGGCCCGCTGTGTTCCGGGCCTGGACTTGCGCATCCTGGAGCGCTTCGAGGCCCGGGAGCAGTGGGTCCTGGAGCCCGGGGATTGTCTCTACCTGCCCCCAGGCGTGCCCCACTGGGGGATCGCCGAGGGTCCCTGCATGACCTGGTCGGTGGGTCTGCGCGCACCGGACTGGCGGGAACTGGGCGGCGCCTGGTTCGATCAGGTCGCCGCGACCCGCCTGCCGCGCGCCCGCTACCGGGACCCGGACCCGCAACTACCGCGCTGGCGCGGCGAGATCCCGGCCGACTGTGCTCGCCCACATTCGCCGCCGGCTCGAGGAGGCCCTGCTGGACGCCGGACGATACGTGCCTTCGCGGCCTGGTTCGGGGCCCAGGTGAGCGAGCCCAAGGAGCACCTGGAGGTCACCCCGGTCGATGTGCCCCTGGCGCCCGCTGACCTGCGCGGTCTGATCGCCGAGCGGGGTGGGCTGGAGCCCGGCCTCTCGCGCATCCTCTGGACCCTGGTGGGCGAAGATCATCTGCTGCTGTTCGCGGGCGGCGAGACCCACCGGTTGCCGGCCCAGTGTCTGGCTTTCGCCGAACTGTTGAGCGTCGCCCGGCCCCTGACCCACCAGGAATTGGCCCCCTGGCTGGATCAGCCGGCTTGCCTGGACCTGCTCTGTACCCTTTACAATCAGGGGCACTATGCCTTCCCCGAGTGACCACCCTCACCGTGGCGTGCCCCGTGTCCCCTGGACCCAGGACGGGGCGGATCTGCGCCTGGAGCCCCAGCCACCCCGGGCTGTGGACCTGGCACGGGATGGCGAGGGGTCGGACCCAGAGGCCCCGCAGGCGCCCCAACGGCTGACGGACCGCTTGGCGACTCCGCGCGGCCGGCATCCAACTCGCCGGGGCGGCCCGGCGGGAGTTGCTGATCTTCAGCCGCGACCTGGAACCCGAACTCTACGATTGCCAGCCTTTCCTGGCCGCCGTGTGCCGACTCGCCCTGGCCGCACCCCAATGGCCGGTGCGGGTCCTGGTCTTCGAACCACGCCTGCCGGTGGGCGCTGGACATCGGCTGATCGGACTGGCCCGCCGGCTGCCCTCCCGCATCGCCATCCGCCGGGTGGCAGAAGACTACCGCGAACGGACGGACGCCTTCCTGATCGCCGATGCTCGGAGCCATTGTCGGCGCCCGATGGCGGACCGCTACGAGGCCCTGCTGTCCATTCAGAATCCGGCTGATGCCAGGCGCCTGCGCACCGATTTCCAACGGATTTGGGACCAGAGTGATGAAGACGTTGAAACGCGCCGTCTCTATCTTTAATCCAATTCCACCAGAACGGCGGCCGGGGAGGCGCCGGGGATCACGGCGTCCGCATCCTTTATGACGGTCTGCCCGGACGGCGGATCGCCGGAGTGATTCCGACATCGCCGCGGCCGGCAGCGGCGGACCCTCGTGCTGGCGTCCGCTCCGTCCCGAGATGCCATTGAAGAACAAGAGTCTATGTCCATGACCATTGACCTCTCCGAGCCACTCCTAAACCCCATCGAGGCCCGCATCCTGGGATGCCTGATGGAGAAGCAACGCACCACGCCGGAACAGTACCCCCTGACCCTGAACGCACTAGTGACCGCCTGCAACCAGAAGAGCAGTCGGTACCCGGTAATGAATCTGCAACTCGGCGAGGTCGCTCATCAGGTCAATCAATTGCGGGACCGGGGGCTCATCCATGCCAGTTTCACCGGGCGCACCGAGCGTTACGACCACAAGATGGTCGGCACCTATCACTTCAGCCGGGAGGAACAGGCGCTTCTCACCGTACTCATGTTGCGCGGCCCCCAGACGCTCGGTGAACTGCGTACTAATAGCGCCCGACTGGTTGAGTTCCCGGACCTCGGCGCCGTGACGGAGACGGTCCGCGCGCTTATGGACCGCGGGCCCTCGCTGGTAATGGAACTGCCCCGGCTCCCAGGCAAGCGCGAGGAGCGCTACATGCACCTGCTCTGTGGAGCGCCGGACCCGGCAGAACTCGCCGCCATGAGTGCCGCCGCGGCGGCGGCGCCGGTCACGTCGACGCCCTCGGGGGTTGGCCATGACGCCCGCGTCGAGGCCCTGGAGGCGGAGGTCGAGCGCTTGCGCGCAGAGCTAAACCGGTTGTGGGACCTGACCGGATTCATGGGTCAGCGGGACGCTTAGGCGATTGCCGGAAAATCATGTACCAGATCGCGAAGGATTTTCGTCTGCCTTCAAGAAGCGCCGACAGGAGCATAGCGGGGCTCTGTGACGGTCGGTGCGACGCCGAAGGCGGGCGAAAAGACGAGCGAGGTGGTACATGATTTGACAGAAATCGCCTTAGGTCCGGTTAGCGTCGCGTAACCTGACATTGCACCCCGAGACTGTATGTGGTTTCCGCCCGAACGCATACGGCCGGCGTCAGCCGGCCGTTAATTCCTCACAGCCTCCCGGTCGGATCAGGCCGCGAGTTTCCTCAGCACATAATGCAGGATGCCGCCGTTTCGGTAGTAGTCGATCTCGTTGGGCGTGTCGATCCGCACCTTGGCCGGGAAGGCCTTCACGGACCCGTCCGACGCCGGTGGCCCGGACCTCGACCTGCTTGGCCTCGCCGTTGTTGAGACCCACGAATATCGAAGGTCTCGGTGCCGGTGAGACCCAGGGACTGGGCATTGGCCCCGTCCACGAATTCCAGGGGCAGTATGCCCATGCCCACCAGGTTGGAGCGGTGGATACGCTCGTAGCTCTCGGCGATGACCGCCTGGACGCCGAGCAGGCGCGGGCCCTTGGCGGCCCAGTCGCGGGAGGAGCCGGAGCCGTATTCCTTGCCGGCCAGGACGATCGCCGGGATGCCCTCGGCCTGGTACTGCATGGCCGCGTCGAAGATGGACATGGGCTCGCCGCGTCGGCTGGTGCAGGGTGCACCCCGCCCTCGGTCCCCGGGGCCATCAGGTTGCGCAGCCGGATGTTGGCGAAGGTGCCGCGCATCATGACCTCGTGGTTGCCGCGGCGGCTGCCCAGGCTGTTGAAGTCCTTCTTGTCCACACCCTTGGCGATCAGGTACTTGCCGGCCGGGGAGTCGGGCTTGATGGAGCCCGGCGGGGGAGATGTGGTCGGTGGTGATGGAGTCACCCAGGACCGCCAGGCAGCGGGCACCGTGGATGTCCTGGGCCTCGCCGACCTCCATGGTCATGCCCTCGAAGTAGGGCGGGTTGCGGATGTAGGTCGAATCCGGCCAGTCGTAGGTCTGGCTGCTGCGGCGCGGCCAGGGACTGCCAGCGGGCGTCGCCGGCGAAGACGTTGGCGTAGGCGGCGGTGAACTCGTCGACCGTGACGTTCTCCGTGATCGCCCGTCGATCTCCGCCTGGGTCGGCCAGATGTCCTTGAGGTACACGGGCTTGCCCGAGGCGTCCTTGGCCAGGGGTCCTGTGTAGGGGTCGATGTCGATGCGCCCGGCGATGGCGTAGGCGACCACCAGGGGCGGGCTCGCCAGGTAGTTCATGCGCACCTCGGCATGGACCCGGCCCTCGAAGTTGCGGTTGCCCGACAGGATCGACACGGCGCACAGGTCATGGTCGGCGATCGCCTTGGAGACCGGCGCCGGCAGGGGCCCGGTGTTGCCGATACAGACGGTGCAGCCGTAGCCGACGTTGTGGAAGCCCAGGGCCTTGAGGGGCTCGATCAGGCCAGCGCGCTCCAGATAGCGGGTCACCGCCATGGAGCCGGGGCCGAGCGAGGTCTTGACCCAGGGGGCACGCTTCAGGCCCAGGGCCGCGGCCTTCTTGGCCACCAGACCGGCGCCGAGCATCACCGAGGGGTTGGACGTGTTGGTGCAGGAGGTGATGGCCGCGACCACGATGGAGCCGTCGGAGATCTCCACCTCCTGGCCGTCGATGATCGGTCTTGACCGGCCCCTTGTCGGGGATGTTGCGCTCCTTCTTGAGCGCCGCCAGGGCCTTGGGGAAGTGCTCGGCCATCTCGGTCAGGGGCACCCGGTCCTGGGGCCGCTTGGGGCCGGCCAGGGACGGGACGACGTCGCCCAAATCCAGGCTCAGGGTCGAGGAATAGTCCGCCTCCGGCGCGTCCGCGGTGTGCCACACGCCTTGGGCCTTGGCGTAGGCCTCCACCAGGGCGACCTGGTCCTCGGCGCGGCCGGTCAGGCGCAGGTAGTCCAGCGTCACCTGGTCGATGGGGAAGAGTCCGCAGGTGGCACCGTACTCCGGCCCCATGTTGGCGATGGTCGTCCGCTCGCCCATGGGCAGGCTGCGCGATGGCCGGCCCGTAGAACTCCACAAACTTGCCCACCACCCCGTGCTTGCGCAATTGCTCGACGATGGTCAGCACCAGATCGGTCGCGGTGACGCCCTCGCGCAGAGTGCCGGTCAGCTTGAAGCCGACCACCTTGGGCACGAGCATGGAGACCGGCTGGCCAAGCATGGAGGCCTCCGCCTCGATCCCGCCGACGCCCCAGCCCAGGACGCCGATGCCGTTGACCATGGTGGTGTGGGAGTCGGTCCCCACGCAGGTGTCGAAGTAGGCCTGGGTTATGCCGCCGGTCCCGTCGCCGGTCCTTGGGGAAGACCACCCGGGACAGGTACTCCACGTTCACCTGGTGGACGATGCCGGTGTCCGGCGGGACCACCTTGAAGCCGTCCAGGGCCTGCTGGCCCCACTTGAGGAACTGGTAGCGCTCCTGGTTGCGCTCGAACTCGACCGCCGCGTTCTTGGCGAAGGCGTCGTCGCTGCCGAAGTAGTCGACCTGGACCGAGTGGTCGATGACCAGCTCCGCCGGCTGCAATGGGTTGATCCGCTTCGGGTCGCCGCCCAGGGCCTGCATGGCGTCGCGCATGGCAGCCAGATCGACGACGGCAGGGACGCCGGTGAAGTCCTGCATCAGCACCCGCGCCGGGCGGTACTGGATCTCCTTGGACGGCTCGGCCTTGGGGTCCCAGTGCTGAAAGAAGGCGATGTCCTCGCGGGTGACCGTCACACCGTCCTCGTTACGCAGCAGGTTCTCCAGCAGGATCTTGATGGAGAAGGGCAGGCGGGTGCTGTCGGGGACCGCAGTGAGCTTGAAGATCTGATAGTCCTTACCCGCGACGCTCAAGGTGGACTGGGCATTGAAGCTGTTCGGCATGGGGCGGCTCCGTGATCCGGGGGATTGTGCGGTGAAACTGATTGGGATCATCGGATTCTAACGACCGCCTCCGGATAACGCCACGTGCTGCACTGCAATAGAAGGGATTGGTGCCGGGTGCCGGGACGGCCCAGATGCCCGGCTGCGCGTCGACCCACCGGGGCCGCTCGGGTTACCCTAGCGCAGACCCGGAGCTAATCCGGAACCTCTGAATTGCGGCAATCGAACCCATGCAACGCCGTCCCCTGTCGAGCCCCTTCAGCGTCCTCTTGGCACTGATCGCCCTGACGACTGTGTCACTGACGCCCGCCGCCGACCCTCCGCCTAACACGGATCAACCCGCCCCGGCCCCGCGTACGGTCATCGCCGCCCTGGGCCGGGCCGAGCCGGTCTCGGAGGAGATCCGTATCGCCGCCGCCATGACGGGACGCCTGGCGGAGGTGACCCTGGACGAGGGCGATCCGGTGCAGCAGGGCCAGGTGGTGGCCCGGCTGGAAAACGGGGACCACGCGGCACGGGTCCAGGGCGCTGAGGCCAATGTCAGGATCGCCCAGGCGGCCCTGGAGCGGGTGATCAATGGGGCCCGTCCGTCCGAGCGGGAGGCCGCCGCTGCCGCGGTGCGGGAGGCCGAGGCCGTGCTGGCGCGGGCAGAGCGGGCGGTGGTCCGCCAGCAAGGGCTGGCGGACAAGGGCCTGGGGAGCGGGCAGGACCTGGACAACGCCCGCAGCGACCTGGACGTGGCCCGCGCCCAACTTGCCCGCACCCGGGCCAATCTGGCGGTAGTGGACAGTCCGGCACGGGCGGATGAGCAGGCCCGGGCGGAGGCGGAATTGACGCTGGCCCAGGCGCACCTCGCCGAGGCCCGGGCCGTCCTTGAGAAATCCTTTGTCCGTAGCCCCATCACGGGCACTGTTCTGCGCCGCTTCCGCCGTGCCGGGGAGCAGGTAACGGAGATGGGGGACACCCCCATTCTATCCGTGGGGGACCTGTCCCACCTGCGGGTACGCGCGGAGGTAGACGAGGCCGACGTCGCCCTGGTCCAAGTGGGTCAGGCGGTCGAGATCCGGGCCGACGCCTATGGGGAGCGCCGTATCGCCGGGACGGTCGCACGCGTCGGCAGCCTCATGGGGCGTAAACAGATCGTCTCGGACGACCCCGCCGAACGCAAGGATAGCCGGGTGCTGGAGGTGCTGATCGACCTGGAGGCCGGGGTCTCGATCCCGGCCGGGCTGCGGGTGGACGCCTATATCGCGATTCAGTCGCCATGAGTCACAAGGCCGCCGCCTGGGGCGCGGGCATGGCCGGCCTCCTGGCCTGGCGTAACCTCACCCATGACCGCTCGCGCTTTGTGGTCACCCTGGTGGGGATCATCTTCGCGGTGGTGCTGATTGCCATGCAGATTGGGCTCTTCCTGGGCTTTTCGGACAGCACCACCAACGTGATCCTGAATACCCGCGCCGACTTCTGGGCGGTCGCCAAGGGCTCCCAGAACTTCGAGGTGACCCTGCCCATCAGCGAGCGGGAACTCTATCTCGCCCGCTCAGTTCCCGGGGTCGCCCAGGCCGAGGGTCTGGTGGTCCAGTTCGCCAACTGGAAGAAGCCGGGCGGCGGGGATGAGAGCGTGCTGGTGTTGGGGTCGGACCTGAATACCGGTCTGGCCGGCCCCTGGAACCTCGTGGCCGGCCGCCGGGAGGACCTCCGCAAGCCCGACGCGGTCATGATCGACCGGGTTTTCGCGGACAAGCTGGGCGTTAGCGCCCTCGGCGACGGGGCGGAGATCAACGGCCGCCGCGCCCGGGTGCTGGGGTTCACCGAGGGCATCCGCTCCTTCACCACTTCCCCCTGGGTCTTCGCCTCCTACCGCAATGCCCAGCATCTGGTCGGTTTCACCGAGACCCAAGCCAACTATGTCATCGGCACCCTGAGCCCGGACGCCGACCCCCAGCAGGTCCGGGCGGCCCTGGCCAAGACCCTGCCGCGCACGGATGTTTATCTCACCGCGGACTTTGCCGCCCGCACCAGAGACTATTGGATGTTTACCACCGGGGCCGGGGCCTCGGTGCTGGTATCCGCTGTGCTCGGACTCCTGGTGGGCATGGTGATCGTTGCCCAGGTCCTCTATGCCACCACGGTAGATCACCTGCCGGAATTCGGTACCCTGCGCGCCATGGGGGCGCCGCGCACCTTCATTTACAAAGTGATCCTGGGCCAGGCGGTGATCAGCGCCACCCTGGGGCATCTCCCGGGGATCGTCGTATCGCTCCTGGTGGCCAAGGGCAGCGAGGCGGGCGCCGCCGTTATCCTGGTCCCAACCGAACTCGCCATCGGGCTCTATGGCGTGACATTGACCATGTGCATACTGGCGTCCGTCGTGTCCATCCGTAAGGCCATGGACATCGATCCGGCCATGGTCTTCCAGCGATGACCGGCCCAGCGCTCGAAGCCCGCGCCCTGTCTCTGATCTACGGCACCGGGGACACGTCCGTGTGCGCCCTGGACCAGGTTGAATTCCGGGCGGCGGCGGGGGAGGTGCTGGCCCTGATGGGACCTTCAGGGAGCGGCAAGACCAGCTTGCTGATGGTCCTCGGCTGCCTGCTGCGCCCCACCGCGGGCGAGGTCTGGGTCGAGGGCGAACAGATCGCCGGACTCCCGATCCACTCGCTGTCCCGCCTGCGGCTCAAGCGCATGGGTTTCATCTTCCAGAGTTACAACCTGTTTCCCGCCCTGACGGCCGCGGAGAATGTCCAGGTGGCGCTGGAACTCAAGGGCCGGGACCTGGACGAGGCGCCGGGACTCCTGGACCTGGTTGGCTTGGGCGGACGGGGGCACAAGCTCCCCCGGCAGCTCTCGGGGGGCGAGAAGCAGCGGGTCGCCATTGCCCGCGCGTTGGCCGGGGCCCCGGCGATCCTGCTCGCCGATGAGCCGACCGCCGCCTTGGACTCCACTAACGGCCGCGCGGTGGTCCGGTTGCTCGCGGACCTGGCCCACCAGCAGGGCCGGGCGGTGGTGATCGTTACCCATGATCCCCGGGTCGGCGAACTCGCCGATCGCGTGGTGCGGATCGAAGACGGGCGGATCTGCCGGTGAGTGGGGCGGTCGCCAAGGCCCGCGACCGAGTTGTCGAGCGACTGGCTCGCGATCTTAAGCGGGGAGCGTGTCGCTCAGATAAGGACTGATCAGGTCAAGCATGGCCTGGTGAACCTTGAGGTTGCCCACCACCAGGTTGCAGGTGTCGAAGTAGCGGGCACCGCCGGCGAGATCGGTCACGGTCCCGCCGGCCTCGGTGACCAGCAGGGCGCCGGCGGCGAAGTCCCATTCGGACAGTCCCAGTTCCCAGAAGCCGTCGGTGCGCCCGGCGGCGACGTAGGCCAGGTCCAGGGCCGCGGAGCCGGGCCGACGCAGGCCGGCGGTAGCCAGCGTCATGTCTTTGAACATGTCCAGATAGGCGTCGATGTGGCGCTGATCCCGGAAGGGGAAGCCGGTGCCGATCAGGGCGCCGTCCAGGGAGGGCCGCCGGGACACCCGCAGGCGGCGGTCGTTGAGCTGGGCGCCCTCGCCCCGGGCGGCGGTGAAGAGTTCCTCGCGCAGAGGGTCATAGACGACGCCGCAGTCGAGCTGGCCCCGGTGCCGCAGCGCGATGGAGACCGAGAACTGGGGGAAGCCGTGGAGGTAGTTGGTGGTGCCGTCCAGGGGGTCGATGACCCACTGGTAGTCACCGCTGCCTTGGGCGCCGCTCTCCTCGGCCAGGATGGCGTGATCGGGGAAGCGGGCCCGCAGTTCCTGGATGATGGCCTGCTCGGCGCTACGGTCGACCTCGCTGACGAAGTCGTTGCGGCTCTTGGTCTGGATCTCGATCTGGTCGACGCGATCGGCGTAGCGGATCAGGATCTGCCCGCGGCCCGGGCGGCGCGAATGGCGATATTGAGCGTTGGGTTCATAGTCCGACACGATACCCGAAGGACGGCGTGCATTAAAGCTTGACAATGAAGCGATATTCTGAAGAATCCGCCGCCCAATGACCGCATCCGCCGACCCAACCCTGGCTCGCATCCGCTTCGTGCTGGTCGAGACCACCCACACCGGCAACCTGGGCGCCGCCGCCCGGGCCATGAAGACCATGGGGCTGGCGCGCCTGGAACTGGTGCGTCCCCGCCACCCACCGGACGCCGAGGCCCTGGCCCGGGCCGCCGGCGCCGACGACCTGCTGGCTCGGGCCGGCATCCACGCCGACCTGGTGGACGCCCTCGCCGGGTGTCGGCTGGTGATCGGCTCCAGCGCCCGGCGCCGGTCCCTGGAATGGCCCCTGCTCGAACCACCGGAGGCGGCGCAGCGGCTGCTTGCGGAGGCGGCGGCGGGAGAGGTCGCCCTGGTCTTCGGGCGGGAGAGTTCCGGGCTCACCAACGAGGAACTGGCCCACTGTCACTTTCTGGTGCACATCCCGACCAACCCGGGGTTCAGTTCGCTGAATCTGGCGGCGGCGGTCCAGGTCCTGGCCTACGAGGTCCGACGGACCTGGCGGGCGGCCGGTCAGCGAGCGACTCCAGGAACAACTGGGCGAGGCGCCCCGGGACCTGGCCACCGCGGAGGACTTGGAAGGACTTCCACGTCCCACCTGGCCCAGACCCTGGTGGATATCGGCTTCCGCGCCCCGGAGCAGTCCGCCAAGCTCCTGCTGCGGCTGCGCCGTCTGTTCAACCGGGCGCGGCCGGACCGGGTCGAACTCAACATCCTGCGCGGCATCCTGAGCGCCGCCCAGGGCCGCAAGATCCGCGGGCGCGTCGGGCGGCTCCGGACCAGGAAACCCAGGCTGTAAGGGAACAACCATGTTTACACGGCTCCGAGAGGACATCGCTTGTGTCTTCGACCGCGACCCCGCCGCCCGCACTGCCTTCGAGGTCCTGACCACCTATCCGGGCCTCCATGCGGTGCTGGCCCATCGCCTCACCCACTGGCTGTGGGGGCGCAACTTCAAGTGGCTGGCGCGCGTCCTCTCCAACGTGGCGCGCCTCTTTACCGGGATCGAGATCCATCCGGGCGCCGAGATCGGCCGGCGCTTCTTCATCGACCACGGCATGGGGGTGGTGATCGGCGAGACGGCGGTCATCGGCGACGACTGCACCCTCTATCATGGGGTCACCCTGGGCGGCACCAGTTGGCAAAAGGGCAAGCGCCATCCGACCCTGGGCCGGGACGTGGTGGTGGGGGCCGGGGCCAAGGTGTTGGGTCCCATCGACATCGGCGACGGGGCCCGCATCGGTTCCAACGCGGTGGTGGTCAAGTCGGTTCCGGCGGGGGCCACCGTGGTCGGGGTCCCCGGCCGGGCCATCGAGCGCGAGCAGGAGGCCCAGCGCCGTCGCCGGGCCGACACGGCCGCGCGCATCGGCTTTGACGCCTATGGCGCCACCCGCGACGCCCCGGACCCGGTGGCCAACGCCATCAATCGCATGCTCGATCACATCCATCTCATGGACCAGCGCATGGAGGCCATGTCCCAGGCCCTGGAGCCCCAGGGAATCATGGAGCATTTCGAACACGAGGCGGACCTGGATGCGGTGACGATCGACTCCCCGGCCAGCGCGCCGCCGGCGGCCGCGGCAGGTGATCCCCCACCGGGGGCCCGGTCCGGGGGCGCCGCAGTCTGACGCAGAGCGGCGGTGCCGAAGTTCGTCGGGGACCGCCGTTCCCGTCGGTGTGGTCAGGGGGCGATCGGACGCCAACGCGCGACCTCAGCGGCCGCGAAGCCCCTTGGCCATCTTGACTCATTAATTGATCGGCGCGGTTGGGTAAAGTACCATGCGCTGAAAAGCCCCGACTCGGGAGGGAGTTGCGCATGAGACTGACTACCAAAGGCCGTTACGCTGTCACCGCGATGCTGGATCTGGCGATCCACCAGGGCAAGGGACCCACCGCCCTTGCCGATATCGCCCAGCGCCAGGGCATCTCCCTTTCCTACCTTGAGCAACTCTTCGCCAAGCTGCGCCGCCGCGCGTTGGTCACCAGCGTGCGCGGCCCCGGCGGCGGCTACAACCTGGCCCGACCCGCCCGTGAGATCGTGGTCGCCGAGGTCATCACCGCCGTGGATGAGACCGTCGACACCACCCGTTGCGGCGGGGCCGGCAACTGCCAGGACGGTCGGCCCTGCCTGACCCACGAGCTTTGGTTCGACCTGAGCGATCGCATCCAGGACTATCTGAATGGGATCACGCTTCAACAACTGGTGGATAGGCGTGATGCGGCAGCGACCCACGGGGCAACCTGCACCGCCGTCGACATCAAACTGGACGTGGTCCCGCTCGGGCGTGCTGCCGCACCCGTATGACCGTTCAGCCTCAGTCCTGCAACCTGCGGCTGCTGCCAACGGCGCCCAAGCCCCCACCGCGCGCCCCGCGTTGACCGCCGGTCTTCCCGTCCCGGGTCCGCATTGACGCGGAGTTCCCGATGAAGTTACCGATTTACATGGACTACTCCGCCACCACCCCGGTCGACCCGCGGGTGGCCGAGCGGATGTGCGCCTGCCTCACCCCGGACGGCATCTTCGGCAACCCGGCCTCGCGCTCCCACGCCTTCGGCTGGGCGGCCGAGGAGGCGGTCGAGGAGGCGCGCCGCGCAGGTGGCCGAACTGGTCAACGCCGACCCCAAGGAGATCGCCTGGACTTCCGGGGCCACCGAGTCCGACAACCTGGCCATCAAGGGCGCGGCCCACTTCTACCAGAAGCGCGGCCGGCACCTGATCACCGTCAAGACCGAGCACAAGGCGGTCCTGGATACCTGCCGCCAGTTGGAGCGCGAGGGCTTCGAGGTCACCTATCTGGACCCGGAACCCAACGGCCTGATCGACCTGACCAAGCTGGACGCGGCCCTGCGCGACGACACCATCCTGGTCTCGGTCATGCACGTCAACAACGAGATCGGGGTCATCCAGGACATCGCCGCCATCGGCGAGCTGACCCGGGCGCGCGACGTCCTGCTTCCATGTGGACGCCGCCCAGAGCACGGGCAAGGTGCCGATCGATCTGGAGACCATGCCGGTGGACCTGATGTCCTTCTCGGCCCACAAGACCTACGGACCCAAGGGCATCGGCGCACTCTATGTGCGGCGCAAGCCGCGGGTGCGCATCGAGGCCCAGATGCACGGCGGCGGCCACGAGCGGGGCCTGCGCTCCGGCACCCTGGCCACCCACCAGATCGTCGGCATGGGCGAGGCCTTCCGGCTCGCCCGTCTGGAGATGGCGCACCGAGAACGCGCGGGTGCTGGCGCCTGCGCCGAGCGCCTCTGGGACGGGCTCAAGGATCTGGAGCAGGTCTTCCTCAACGGTGACGAGGAGCGCCGGGTGGCCGGCAACCTCAACGTCAGCTTCGCCTACGTGGAGGGCGAGTCCCTGATCATGGCCCTCAAGGACCTGGCGGTCTCCTCCGGTTCCGCCTGCACCTCCGCCAGCCTGGAGCCGAGCTATGTGCTGCGGGCCATCGGCCGCGAGGACGAACTGGCCCATAGCTCCATCCGCTTCACCCTGGGGCGCTTTTCCACCGCGGAAGAGGTCGACTACGCCATCACCAAGATCCGCAACCAGGTGGAGCGCCTGCGGGCGCTCTCCCCCCTGTGGGACATGTACCAGGATGGGGTGGACCTCAAGTCGGTGCAGTGGGTGGGGCATTGAGCGACTAGCCCAATTTGCGGCGTCCGGGGAGTTGCCCGCTGGCCGCTCACTCACCTAGAGAGGTGAACTGAAATGGCATACAGCGACAAGGTTCTGGATCACTACGAGAACCCGCGCAACGTGGGCAACCTTCGACAAGGACGACCCGAGCGTCGGCACCGGCATGGTCGGGCGCCCCGGCCTGCGGCGACGTGATGCGCCTGCAGATCAAGGTCAACGACGCAGGGGGTGATCGAGGATGCCCGCTTCAAGACCTACGGCTGCGGTTCCGCCATTGCCTCCAGCAGCCTGCTCACCGAGTGGGTCAAGGGCAAGACCCTGGACGAGGCCCGCCAGATCAAGAACCAGGAGATCGCGGACGAACTCGCCCTGCCGCCGGTCAAGGTCCACTGCTCGGTGCTGGCGGAGGATGCCATCAAGGCCGCGATCAACGACTATGCGGCCAAGCGCAAGCCGGACTAGCTGGCCGCGTCTGGCGCACTGCGGCCAAGGCCTCGGCGTGGCTCGCATCCCAACGCCGGCCCTAGCATTTAGCCCTCGCGAGTGCCGCCCGTGCCGGCGACCGCGCCCGGGACCACTGACCCGGAGCATTGGTCCATGGCCATCTCGCTGACGCCCGCCGCCGCCGATCACGTCGCGCGCTTCCTCGCCAATCGCGGCAAGGGCCTTGGCGTCCGCCTGGGGGTGCGTACCTCGGGTTGCTCGGGCATGGCCTATGTACTGGAGTTCGCGGATACGCTGGAGCCCGAGGACCAGGTCTTCGAGGCTCAGGGCGTCAAGGTGATCGTGGATCCCAAGAGCCTCGCTCTATCTGGATGGGACCGAACTCGATTTCGCCCGGGAAGGGCTGAACGAGGGCTTCAGATTCAACAACCCGAACGCAAGGACGCCTGTGGTTGCGGCGAGAGCTTCAACGTCTGAGCCCGGACTGTGCCCCCGGATGACTGCCGTGCTGGACTTCTCCAAAACTATTTCGAGCTGTTCGACCTGCCCCGGGCTTCGCGGTGGACGCTGAAGCGCCTGGCGGAGCGTTACCGCACCCTCCAGACCGTCGACCCATCCGGACCGCTTCGCGGTCGCGGCGGACCACGAAAAGCGCGTCTCCCTGCAGGCCTCGACCCAGGTCAACGAGGCCTACCAGACCCTCAAGGACCCCCTGGCACGGGCCACGCTACCTGCTGACCCTGCACACCGGCGACCACGGGGGCAGTGACAGGAGACGAGCAAGGACGGGGCCTTTCTCATGGAGCAGATGGAATTGCGCGAGACCCTGGCCGAGGCCCGGAGCAGCCCGAACCCCCACGCTGCGGTGGCCACGGTGCCTGACCCACCTGGCGGAACAGAGCGCCGCCCTGGACAAGGAACTGGCGGCCCTCTTCGCCGACCCGACCCCGGCCGAACCTGGAGGCCGCCCGGGAAATCGTGCGCAAGCTCCAGTTCCTGGACAAATGCCGCCGCGACGCGGAAGACCTGGAGACGCTGATCGAGGCCGGTACTCGACGAGGCCTTCTGGTTCGCAAATGACCGCAAATACGCGCGGACTGTCCCGTACTCCCGCCAGATCGCTGATTGCCGCACAGGATTGCCGTGCCACTGTTACAGATCGCCGAACCCGGTCAATCGGCCGCCCCCCACCAGCACCGGCTGGCCGCCGGCATCGATCTGGGGACCACCAATTCGCTGGTCGCCACCGTGCGCAGCGGCGTCGCCCGAGACCCTGCCCGATGACGCAGGGCCGCCACCTGCTGCCCTCGGTGGTGCGCTTTGCCGCCGCGGCGCCGCCGCTGGTGGGCCATGGCGCCAAGGACGGCCGCCGCCGATGACCCCCTCAACACCATCGCCTCGGCCAAGCGGCTGATCGGGCGGGGCCTCGCCGACATCCAGCGGCTTGGGCGGCCGCCTGCCTTATGCCTTCGTGCGACACCGGAGTACGGCGGTGCCGCGCATCCGCACGCGCGGGCGGGGACCTGACCCCGGTGGAGGTCTCGGCCGAGATCCTGAAGGCCCTGGCCCAGCGCGCCGAGGACGCCCTGGGCGGGCCCCTGGCCGGGGTGGTCATCACGGTCCCGGCCTATTTCGACGACGCCCAGCGCCAGGCCACCAAGGACGCGGCGACGCTGGCCGGGCTCAAGGTCCTTCGGCTCCTGAGCGAACCCACCGCCGCCGCCGTGGCCTACGGCCTGGACCAGGGCGGCGGAGGGCGTCCACGCGGTCTATGACCTGGGCGGCGGCACCTTCGACATCTCCATCCTGCGCCTGACCCGCGGGGTCTTCGAGGTCCTGGCCACCGGGGGCGACTCCGCCCTGGGGGGCGATGACCTCGACCGGGCGGCTGGCCCAGTGGGTCCTGGACCAGGCCGGGATCGGCGCGGAGCGCCGAAGTGGACCATGGCACCCTGCGCCGGGTGCATGCAGATCGCCTGTGCCGCCAAGGAACAGCTCAGCACGGACCGAGACCGCGGACCTGGCACTCGACCTGCCGGACGGCCGCCACTGGACCGGGACCCTGGACCGCGCCGACCTTCGAGACCCTGATCGAACCCCTGATCGACCGCACCCTCGCCGCCTGCCGGCGCGCCCTGCGGGACGCCCGGGTCAGGGCGGAGGAGATCGACGCGGTGGTCCTGGTGGGTGGCTCGACCCGGGTGCCGCTGGTGCGGGAGCGGGTGGCGGAGTTGTTCGGCCGGGAGCCCCTGGTCGACATCGACCCGGACCGGGTGGTCGCCATCGGGGCCGCCCTTCAGGCCGACCTGCTGGCTGGCAATCGCCCCGGTGGACGACTTGCTGCTGCTGGACGTGATCCCGCTTTCCCTCGGGATCGAGACCATGGGCGGGCTGGTCGAGCGATTGATCCCGCGCAACACGACCATCCCGGTGGCCCGCGCCCAGGACTTCACCACCTTCAAGGACGGCCAGACCGCCATGGCGATCCATGTGCTCCAGGGCGAGCGGGACCTGGTGGACGCACTGCCGTTCACTCGCGCGCTTCGAACTGCGCGGCATCCCGCCCATGGTCGCCGGGGCGGCACGCATCCGCGTCACCTTCGAGATCGATGCCGACGGACTGCTGCGGGTCAGCGCGTCCGAGCAGACCAGCGGGGTCAGTGCCCAGGTCGAGGTCAAGCCCTCCTATGGCTTGAGCGACGCGCGAGATCGAGTCCATGCTGCGCGACTCCATGCACCATGCCGGCGAGGACCTGGTGGCCCGGCGCCTGCGCGAGCAGCGGGTGGAGGCCGAGCGCGTCATCGAGGCCCTGCGCGCCGCCCTGGCCCGGGACGGCGAGACTCTGCTGGACGCCGCCGAACGCGCCCAGGTGGACCAGGCCCTGGCGCAACTCCAGGCCGTCCTGGACAGCACCGACGTACAGCGTCATCCGGCGCGCCGTTCGCGACCCTGGAGCGCGCCTGTGCCGTTCTATGTGGAGCGGCGCATGAATCAGAGCATCCAGGCGGCCATGGCCGGGCACCGATCGACGAGTTTCAGCAACCGCGGGGGAAGCCCTGATGCCACACCTGGTTTTCTTGCCCCATGAGGGCATCTGCCCGGAGGGCGCCGTGATCGAGGCGGAGCCCGGGGTCAGCATCTGCGACGCCGCCCTGGCCCAGGGGATCGAGATCGAGCACGCCTGCGAGCGCTCCTGCGCCTGCACCACCTGTCACGTCATCGTGCGCGAGGGCTTCGACTCCCTCGCGCCCGCCGATGAACTGGAGGAGGACCTGCTGGACAAGGCCTGGGGCCTGGAGCCCGAGTCGCGCCTCAGTTGCCAGGCCCTGGTGGGAGCAGAAGACCTGGTGATCGAGATTCCCCGCTACACCATCAACATGGTGTCGGAGAGGAGCTGATCCATGTCCCTCAAATGGACGGACACCCGGGAAATCGCCATCGCCCTGGACGAGGCGCACCCGGCCGTGAACCCACGATATCTGAACTTCGTGGACTTGCGGACCTGGGTCGCGTCACTCCCGGACTTTGCGGACGACCCGGCCCGCTCCGGTGAGAAGGTCCTGGAGGCCATTCAGTTGGCCTGGATCGAGGAGCGCGAATAAGCCGCGCGCTCGGATGGCGCGGGGTCGCATGGACCGCCAGCGCGCTCAGCACTGCTCCCAGGGCAGGCCACGGAAACGCCAGCCGCCGGAACTGCTGCGGTGATGGTGCTCGTCCAGGTCTCCCTCGAAGCCCTCATCGACATGGTAGACCGCCCGAAGCCCGTCCTTGATCAGGGCCTTGCCGGCCTCCAGCGAGCGCTTGCCGCTGCGGCAGATCAGGATCACCGGGGCACAGGGGCTGTCGGGCTCGCAGACGGCTCCGCCGAGCAGCAGCTTGCGGATCTCGGTGGTGAAATGGGGGTTGACGACCCAGTCAGGCTCGTCGATCCAGGCCACATGAACGGCCCCCTTGGGGTGGCCCACGAACAGAAACTCCATGGAGGAACGGATGTCCACCAGGACGGCCTGGGGGTGTTCCTCCAGCATGCCGATGGGCCTCCTCCGGAGACAGGCCCTTGGGGTGATCATCACTCACGGTCGGTTACCTCGATTGGTGGTCATTTTCATTCATCATGCACCGCGGCCCGGAACCGGGGCGCGGAGGCGCAAGTGTAGCAAGTGCCGGCGGCCAACGGCCGACACGGCAAGGGGGTCGTGGTGGCGAAACAGGTGAGCGGCTGGCGCCGCCTTCGGATCAAGGCCACGGATCGCCTTGCCAGTCGGCTGGCGCACCTGCTGGCACGGCTGCCCCTGTCGCTGATCCATCGGCTCGGGGCGATGGTCGGCTGGGTCTTCATCCATTGGCCCAATCGCCAGCGGCGCAACGCCCTGCTCAATATCGGGCTGTGCCTCCCGGAACTCAGCCGGGCCGAGCAAATCGAGCTGCGCAACCGCAACCTGATTGAGTTCGGCAAGACCTATCTGGAAATCGGCTACCTGTGGCTCCGCCCCTTGGAGCAGGTCCATGCCCTGGTACGTGAGGTGCGCGGGGCGTGAGCACCTGCAGCGGGCGCCGGGCAAGGGTCTGATCGTCTTGTCCCCCCACCTGGGGGCCTGGGAACTGGCCGGTCTGCACCTGGCTCGCCAGGGGCCGACGGCCATCTTCTACAAGCCCCAGCGCTACCTGGATGACCTGATCCTGGCCGCGCGGCGCCGGAGCGGCGCCGCATTGGCGCCCATCACCGTCAAGGGCATCCGCGTTCTGGTCCAGGCCCTGGAGCGTGGCGATTACGTCGGCGTCCTGCCGGACCAGGAACCCAAGGAGGACAAGGGGGCCTGCTTCGCCCCCTTCTTCGGCGTGCCCGCCTTCACCATGCTGCTGGTCAACCGGCTTGCCCGCCGCACCGGCGCCCCGGTCATCTTCATGTTCGCGGAGCGTCTGCCCGCCGCAGCGGGCTTCTGCATCCACTGCATTCCCGCGCCCGAGGGTATCGACAGTGACGACGACCTGACCGCCGCGACGGCCCTGAACCGCGGCATCGAGCAGTGCGTGCGCACCTGTCCGGAGCAGTACGTCTGGCCCTACAAGCGCTTTCGGCGTCGCCCTGAGGGGCAGGCTGGTTTCTATTCAGGTCCGCTCGATGATCAGGGCATCCTCGACGTCCTCAGTCACTTGTGACCGCGAAACCAGGCGGCGTAAGGGTTCCGGGAAATTCGGGACTGAGCCAAGCTTAGGGACAAGGCACAAAGAATGGGTTGCCCAAGGCCTCCCGGCATTGACCACCTGAGGGCGTGCCCCCCGCGCCGGTGGTGGCGCGTTCTTCGCCATCCTGGCCCAAGAGTTGGCGTGCCGGCGGACAGGCGGGGGCCGTGGCGCAGCGTTGGTCGGCCCCGCAGACTCGCTCCACCAGTACCTGGCAGGGGTTCGGCGCAGCAGGCAACTGGCCCGCCCCGCAGTCCGCGAGACCTGGATCTAGCAGGGCGACCGTGCATTGAGCCGTGGTGGCAGTCGGAGGCCGTGGGCCGGCCTCGATTGGAGCCCGCCGCTGCTCTTCGCGCTCCGCGTTGAGCAGGCGCCGGGCGTTGAAGCAGGCCGGACTTGAGGCGCACTGGCTTTCCTGACCGCAGGTGCGACGTTCCAGTAGTTGACAGGGCTGGCCGACCAGGTCCTCCTCCGGCGCCGCACCACCCTCCCAGGCCCTCAGCATGGGTTCAGTGGGCACCGCATTGCCGTCCCGGACTATCACCACGGAGCCGTCGTCCAGCCGATGCACCCCGTTCCACAGGGGAACGGCCTGCCCATCCTGGGTGCGGGTGGCACGATGGGTCTGCGGATCCACCCGGACCTCAGCGCCGTCTGGGGTCGTACCGGTCCAGGCCCAGGCGGTACCTGCGGCCAGGCCGAGAGCCATTGTGATGAGTGCGAGGCCGGGGCCTGGATGCTGACGCGGGCGGTAGTCGTTCATCTGGAAAATCGACTTCAGTCTGGTTGCGGCGGCTTGAGGCGGTGCGCGGCTGGTCAGGTCGCCTGCCCCTCGCCGAGCCGGTTCTCGATGATGGTCGACAGCAACAGGCTGGCCAACACGAACCCCAGGAACAGATAGAACCCCGGGGCCAGGGTGGTGCCGTTGGTGGTCAATACCTCCACCGCCGTGCTGGCCTTGCGCAAGCTGCCGAGTTGGCTGGCCATCAGACCGCTGAAGCCAATGTAGGCCATGAAGATGGCGATCACCAGGACATCGGCCATGGACCACTTGCCGGACCTGAGGGCAAAGAAACGCACTGTTCCCGAGCGGCGCAGGCCCCGGTAGTCGTAGTAGTACAGGAAGGTGGCAATGACCTTGAGTGCCGGAAAGATGATGCTGAAGGCGACGATCAGCGCCGCCACCAGGAGCATGTCCGCGGCCCCGGTGCGGGTCAGGATCGCGACGACGTCGAAGACGCTCTTGGTCTGGAAGTACAGTATCTGGTTGGAGAAGGTCACCGGTTCGCCCAGGAGTTGGATGCTGAGCTCGGTGATCCGGGCCTCGATCTCGATCATGGGCGTCAGGATGCCCCCGGCCAGGAGGATCAGGGTCGCCCCGGTGAGCAGGACGAGGCGAAACTGATCAAATCCGGCCTGCGCGGCGATCGGGACCCCGCCCTCCGGTCCGCGCGGCTGGCCTGCGCCGGACGACAGGCAGAGGCCGAACAGGATCCCAATCAGGGCGAACAGACCGAGCACCTGTTGCAGCACCGGCAGGCGTGCCGCCGCGATCTGGGCGCTCAGGACTTGGTTGCAGGCGTCCGCGTCGGCACAACCGTGGCCGGCCAGCAGGGCCTTCAGTTGGGAGCGATCGGACTTGGCGAAGGTGGAGTCCGCGGCAGACTGCAGGAAGGCCATGAGTTGGGCCTTGATTTCCCGCTTCGACTCGGGCTTGGCGAGTTCCTCAACCAGACGCTCCGCGTATTCCGGCACCTTGCGGCGCAGGTCGGCGAAGTCGATCAGCAGGTCCTGCAATCCCTGTTGGACCAGCCCCTTGAGCTGATCGGCCAGGGAGCCGCCACCCTGGAGATTGTGCCGGCGCAGGGACCGCTCCACCTCCACCACCAGGGTATTGAGAACCTGCTCCACCGCCTGCTTGATCCGCGGTCGGTTGGCGTCGGTGAGTTCAAAGGCATTGATGCGCCGCTCCAGCACTGCCGCGATCCGGCTCACCCACTGGTCCGCGTCCAGCAGACCATAGCGCACGTGGTTGAGCTCGCCGAGCTCAGTCTTGAGCGCCTTGACCCGGTTGAGGTCAGCGATCAGGTGGGCCGCCAGCCCCACGGCCGCGAGGAACAGCAGCAGGGCGAGGGCGCGGCGGGCGATCAGGGCGCTGGACATCCGGGGCCTCTTCAGGTTTTCGGGTACATGAGTGTACCGCCGCGCGGTCCGCTGAAGAGCAGCAGGCCGGCCGCGACCAGCACCAGACAGAAGCGGAAGGTGTCGATCAGGAAATAGGCCTGATGGCTGCGCTGAAAGGGCTCCAGCAGCGGTGGGGGCGGGTTGCGCGGAACAAAATCCAGTTGGCGCCCGAGATCGACGATCTGGGGCTCGAGACCGAGGTGAGTGTAGACCACCAGCACCAGGGCCAAGGCCAGCAGGGCCAGGGGAAACCGTCGCACTCGCGCGGCCAGCGCAAGCACGAGGGCGAGGACCCCCAGGACGACCTGGGTGCGGTTCCATGCATGGAAAAAGACCCGGTTCAGCTCGGCGGCCTGGACCCACAAGGGGCTGGCCCGCTTGGCCTCAGCATCCCGGGGATCGAAGGCGGCCTGTTCGGCGAGCTTGGGGTTGCGCGCGAACAGGTCCTCGAAACCCGCAAAGTTGTAGGAGACCACGCCAGTGATCAGGATGGAGCCGCCGAGCCAGACGCCGAGGACGAAGGCCAGCAGGGTGTGGTACTTCACGGCTTGGCCTCAGCCCTTGGCCGATCTGTCGACCTTCGGGCCTTTATCGCCCTTGGAAGCCTTTCCCGCCTTCGGTTCCTTATCGGTCTTCGACGCCTTGGTCTCCGTTCGGCCATTGGTCGTGGCCTCGGGCAGGCGCTTGTCGCCGCAGGGCGTGTATCCGGAGACTGGTGAGCGGTCCGTGCTCATGGCCGCCTTCAACTGCTTGCAGACGGTCTCCATCACCTTGACCCGGGCGTAGCGCTTATCGTTGCCCTCGACCAGGGTCCAGGGGGCATACTCGGTACTGGTGCGGGCCACCATCTCATTGACCGCGTCCTTGTAGAGGGGCCAGCGCTCCCGGTTGCGCCAGTCGTCGGCGGTGATCTTGTAGCGTTTGTAGGCGACTTGCTCGCGGTCCTGGAAGCGCTTGAGCTGCTCGTCCTGATCGATGTGGAGCCAGAACTTGAGCAGGATGATCCCGCTGCCGACCAGCTGTTCCTCAAACCCGTTGATCTCCGAGTAGGCGCGGCGCCATTCCGCATCGCTCGCAAAGCCCTCCACGCGCTCCACCAGGACCCGCCCGTACCAGGAGCGGTCATAGAGGGTGATGTACCCGGCGCGGGGAATATGGCGCCAGAAACGCCACAGGTAGTGATGGGCCTTCTCCTCGTCGGTGGGGGCCGCGACCGGGATGGCGCGATAGAGTCGGGCGTCGATGGCGCTGGTGATCCGGCGGATGGCCCCGCCCTTACCGCCCGCGTCCACGCCCTCGAACATCAGTACGGTGGAGCGCTTGGCGTTGTGGGCGTGCCACGCCAGTTCGTTGATCTCTTTCTCCAAGTCCTTCATTTTTGATTTGTATTTGGCGTCGGATAAGGACTTGGAGAGGTCCAGCTGATCCAGTACCGTGATCTGCGCCTGGGGGCCGGTCGGCAGGTCCGGGCTCCCGGCGCGCGGGCCCTGGTCCTCGGGGCCGGGGTCACTGAGGCGGGTGCGGATGGCGTGGAGCAGGGTCTTGCCGACCGTGAGATCCCGGTAGCGCGGGTTCTCCGCCTCCACCAGGTACCAGGGGGCTATACCCCGGTCGGTGTGCAGGATGATGCGCTCGGCGACCTGCTCGAAGGCCCGGTAGTGCTCCGAGAACTTCGCTTTCTGGGGCATCATCTTCCAGCGGCTGCGGTCATCCCGGGAGAGGGCATTCAGGGACGCCTGTTGATCCTGCTCGGACATGTGGAACCAGAACTTGACGATCAGGGCGCCGTCCAACGTCAGCATGCGCTCGAATTCCACGATCCGGTTCAGCTCCGCATCCAACTCCGCGTCCGTGCAATGACCCTGAAAGCGGTACTCGATGGGGGTCATGTACCAGCCGCCGAACAGGATGGTGATCTCGCCGCGGGGGGGCAGGGTGCGCCAGAAACGCCAATAGCGGGGGCGCGCCCGTTCCTCATCGGTCTCGTCCCAGAAGGCGAAGGTCTGCATCCCGCGGGTGTCCAGCCATTCATTCAGACGGTTGATGACCTCGCCCTTGCCGGCCCCCTCCACCCCGCACACCAGCACCACCACCGGAATATCGGTCTGCAGCAACTCCCGCTGGACCTCCAGGAGCATGGTGCGCAAGGCCTCCTGTTGCTCCTTGAAGTCTTCCTTGCTGACCGTCCGTCCAACCTTGGTCGCTTCGAACATGGTTAATCTTCTCCACGCTGTACGCGATAGGGATAGTCTGCGACCGACCTGAGCCGGAGCCGCCTGAATGCCGGGCCGATCATAGTCGCGAATTCGGGTGCCGGGGGAGTGCCCGCGCGGCTCCGGCGAGCGGCTGATCGGTTCAGGCCAGGGTCTGGTCCGGACCCGACAGACGCCGCGGGCGCCCTTGGGCATCCACCGCCACGTAAACGAAGACCGCGTGGGCGACCTGGCGGCGGCTCTTGGGGTCCGGCTCCCCCTGGGCCCAGATGTCGACCTCCACGCTGATGGAGGTGTTGCCGTGATGGATCATCCGGGCGTGCAGTTCCACCAGGTCACCTACCAGGACCGGGGCGAGGAAGCGGAACTCCTTCACCGCCACCGTGGCGACCCGCCCCTGGGCGGCCTCGATGGCGATGGTGCTGCCGGCGATGTCCGCCTGCGACATGATCCAGCCGCCGAAGATGTCCCCGTAGGCATTGGTGTCCGCGGGCATCGCAACGACCCGGATCGCCAACTGCCAGGCGTCCAGGGGGCGGGGTGCAGGGTGGGCCGGGTCGCTCATCGGGGCTCCGCTCGGGACTTAGGCGATTGCCGGAAAATCATGTACCAGATCGCGAAGGATTTTCGTCTGCCTTCAAGGAGCGCCGACAGGAGCATAGCGGGGCTATGTGACTGTCGGCGCGACGCGGAAGGCGGGCGAAAAGACGAGCGAGGTGGTACATGATTTGACAGAAATCGCCTTAACTGGGGGTCGCCTGGCCGCGGCCAGCCGGCGGGAGGCGGTGCTCGAGACCGTGATCATTCATCGATTCTCAGGGGGCAGAACGCAACCTGACACCGCCAACCCTCAAATCTTCTCACAACGCGCGCAATAACGATTGATGCGGTTTTTCACGGGCCATTTCCCCTACAATGCGCCCGAAACCGTCGGCGCGCCGCGGTGCGCGCGGGATCGGGCAACGCCCGACCGCACGCTCGGCGGGCGCGGGGTTCGCTTTGGTGCGACCGTGCTGTCTCAACTGTCGCGCCGCCTCCCGCCCCCGCTGGTTTTCAACGCGCGGGTTTCCGGGGGTTTACCACCAGTGAACATGAGGATTTAAGCGCGTATGTCTTCCGAAAAACCAAGTGTCTTGGATAGCGGGGCTGTGCAGATTGGGGTGGTCGCGGTCGCCGTTGCCGCTGCCCTGGTCTACATTTTGACTAACAGATTCGCGCCGATCGCGACCGATACCGATCCGAACCTGGTGGCGGCGCGCCTCGAACCGATCGGCCGCGTCGCCGTCGCACCGCCACCGGCCCCGGTCGTTCCCGCGCCCGCCGAACCGGCCGCGGTACCCGAGGCGGTTCCCGCAGAGCAGCCGGCGGCCGAGCAACCCGTCGCAGCGACCCCGGCCGAAACGCCCACACCGGACGCGGAGGCCGCGCCCGTGGCCGACTCCGCCGCTCAGCCTGCCGCCACTGAGACCCCGGCCCCGGTTGAAGCAGCCGCTGAGGTCCCTGTCGCCGAGGCCGTCCCGGCGCCGGACACCGCTGCCGCCCCGGAGGCGCCGGCTGCAACGGAGGCCGCCGTCCCCGAGGCCCCGGCCCCGATTGACACCGCCGCGAGCGCGCCGATCGCCGAGACTGCCCCCGAGACGCCGGTTGCGTCTGAGGCTGTCGCCCCTGAGGCCGCGGCCCCGGAACCGGCGGCAGTAGAGCCACCGGTCGCTGAAGCTACTGCCCCGGCTGATACTGCCGCGAGCGCGCCGGTCGCCGAGATCGCCCCCGAGACGCCGGTCGCAGCTGAGGCCGTCGTGCCTCAGGCCGCGGCTCCCGAGCAGGCAGCCGCAGCGCCATCGGTTGTCGAGGCCAGTGCCCCGGTTGATACCGCCGCGAACGCGCCGGCCACCGAGACTGCCCTCGAGACGCCGGCTCCGGCTGAAGCCGTCGCCCAGGAGGCCGCGGCCCCAGAGCAAGCGGCAGCAGCGCCGCCGGCCATTGAGACCCCCGCGCCGGTCGCCGAGACCACACCAGTACCGGCCGCCGATGCCGCGGCCCCTGAGGCGCCAGCCCCGGCGGCCTCCGCCACGACCGTGGTGGAACAGCCGGCCTTGGACGCGGTGGTTTCCACGGCCCTGGATACGCCGCTCAGCGAGAACCCCCTGGTGCCCGCCCCGGCCCCTGTCGATGCGCTGACCGAGACCGACGCCGCGATACCGGCCGATGCCGCCGCCGCTGGCCCCGTGCTCGCGCCCGCGGACGCCATGTTGGAGGCACTGCAATCTCTGGTCGACCAGCTTCCGCCCGCCACGGATGGCGCTGAGGCTGTCGCCGCGCCTGCCGGCGAGGCGGCGATCACCCCCGTGACCGAGGCCCCGCCGGCGGAGGCTGTCCCGGCCCAGGAACCAGCCGCCCAGCCGGTTGAGGCCCCGGTTGTCCCAGCGGTCGATGCCGCCACGCCCGCGGTGACAGAAGCTGCCCCCGTCGTACCGGCGCCGGAACCGACCCCAGCACCGGCGCCGGTTGCCCCAGTTGCGCCTGCCGCCCCCGCGCCCGTCGTGGTTGTACCCGCCCCAGTCGCCCCGGCACCCCAGCCGGCCGCTGGTCGGACTCCCTTCGGCTACCTGCCCTGGAATCGCGACCGCGCCGCCCCGCCGGCCGCCGTACCGGCACCGGTAGCTCCGGCCCCCGCGGCCCGGGTCGCGCCGCCGCCCGCCCGGGCGCCGTTCCAGTGGTTACCCTGGAACCGTTAGGCGATTGACCGAAACCGCCTGAGGCCGACACTGATTCGGCCGCTCCACACACGGGGCAGGGAGGCCCCGCCCCCAGGCGACGCCGGATCGTCGCACCGCCGCCCGTCGGCTCTCCACACCGCTGGGGGTCGCTTGGCAGCTCCAGGTTAAATGAAGGTATGACCGCCCCGCCCAGGGTTTGCCCCGCCTGGCGCGGACACCGCGGTTACACCCACTCCGCACACAGCAGCTCCGCTTGCTGGAGGACCGTCTTCACCGCCTCCTCCTGGAGGTCCGGCGGATAGCCGTATTTGTTGAGGATGCGTTTCACCATCACGCGGATCCGGGCGCGGGCGCTCTCGCGCAGGGTCCAGTCGATGCTCACGCTCTTGCGGACCTGCGTGATCAGTTCGGCGGCGATGACCTTGAGCTTGTCGTCGCCCATGGCCTGCACGGCGGACGCGTTGGCGGCCAGGGCGTCGTAGAAGGCGATCTCGTCGTCGGTCAGGCCAAGGGCTTCGCCGCGCTTGGTGGCGGCGTCCATCTCCTTGGCCAGCGCGATCAGCTCCTCCAGCACCTGCATCGTGGAAATGGCGCGGTTGTGGTAGGCGTTGAGGGTCTTCTTGAGCTTCTCGCTGAAGAGTTGGCTCTGCACCAGGTTCTTCTTGGAGCGCACCTTGAGCTCGTCTTTGAGCAGTTTCTCCAACAGCTCGGCGGCGACGTTCTTATGCTTGAGGCCCCGCACCTCCGCGAGGAACTGCTCACTCAAGATGCCGATGTCGGGCTTGGGGAGGCCGGCCGCGGTGAAGACGTCGATCACCTGTCCTTCCGTCGTGATGGCCTTCGACACAAGCTGGCGCACCGCGGCATCGATCTGCTCGGGACTCCTCTGGCTGTTCGGGCTCTGCTTGTTCAGCGCGGCCTGGAGCGCCTGGAAGAAGCTGACATCATCGCGAATCGCCGTGGCCTGATCGCTCGCGGCGCACAGGGCGAAGGCGCGGGAGAGCTCCATCACCACCTGCACGAAGCGCGGCTTGCCGTTCTCTTGTTCCAGGATGTGCTCTTGTCCCGCCGGGATCAGCCCGAGGCGCTCGGCCGGCGTCCCGGTGGTCCATCGATCCCAGTTGAAGCCATGCAGCAGGTCGCAGGCGATGCCGTGCTTCTCCAGCATCAGGGGGATGGCCTGTTGCATATCGTACGTGGGATCGCCCTGGCCGCCGCTTTCGGTGTAGTTGGCCAACGCGTGCTTGAGCTGATCGGCCAGCCCCAGATAATCGACCACCAGGCCGCCGGGCTTGTCGCGAAAGACGCGGTTCACCCGGGCGATGGCCTGCATCAGGCCGTGGCCCTGCATCGGCTTGTCGGCATACATCGTGTGCAGGCAGGGCGCGTCGAAGCCCGTCAGCCACATGTCCCGCACGATGACGATGCGGAAGGGGTCCAAGCTGTTTTTGAACCGTGTGGCCAGCTCCCGCCGCCTCTCCTTGCTGCGGATATGGGGCTGCCAGTCGGGTCCATCCTCGGCGCTGCCGGTCATGATGACCTTCAGCGTCTCCTCCGCCCATCCCGGACGCAGCGCGATCAGGGCATCATGGAGGTCCACGCAGATGCGGCGGCTCATGCAGACGATCATCGCCTTGCCGTCCATGGCCTCCAGGCGCTTCTCGAAATGCGTCACCAGGTCCTTTGCGATCAGACCGATGCGCTTCGGATCACCCACCAGGGCCTCCAGTGCGGCCCACTTGGTCTTGAGCCTCTCCTTCCGCGTCAGCTCCTCGCCTTCCGTGATCTCGTCGAATTCCGCGTCGAGGCTCGGCAGCTCGGCGGCGTTCAGGGCCAGCTTGGCGATGCGGCTCTCGTAATAGATCGGCACCGTGGCCCGGTCGGCGACGGCGCGCTGGATGTCGTAGATGGAGATGTAGTCGCCGAAGACCGCCCGGGTGTTCGCGTCCGTCTTCTCGATCGGGGTGCCGGTGAAGCCGATGAAGGAGGCATTCGGCAGCGCGTCGCGCATGTGCCGGGCGAGGCCGTCGATGAGGTCGTATTGCGACCGGTGGGCCTCGTCGGCGATCACGACGATGTTCCGCCGGGCACTCAGCTCGGGCATCGACGTCGCCCTTCTCGGGCAGGAACTTCTGAATCGTCGTGAAGACCACGCCGCCGCTCGCCACCGCCAGCAGCTCGCGCAGCTGCTCGCGGCTCGCCGCCTGAACGGGCATCTGTCCGAGGATGGTCGTGGCAACGCTGAAACTGGCCGAAGAGCTGGTCGTCCAGGTCGTTCCGGTCGGTCAGCACCACCAGGGTCGGGTTCTGCATCGCGGCTTCGCGGATCACCCGCGCGGCGAAGAACAGCATGGTCAGGCTCTTGCCGCTGCCCTGGGTGTGCCAGACCACGCCTGCACGCCGATCGCCGGGCGTGCCGCCGTGCATCCGACCTGCCCAGTAGCGCCCGCGGTCGTCGCGCACCGCGCCTGGGTCGGTCATGCCGCTGGCGCGCACCGTTTCCTCCACCGCCGCGTTCACGGCGTGGAACTGGTGGTAGCCGGCGATGATCTTGTGCAGCGCGCCCGAGTCCGGGTCTTCCTCGAAGACGATGAAGTGCTGGAGCAGATCGAGGAACCGCTGTCGCTCGAACACCCCGCGGATCAGCACCTCCAGCTCCAGCGCCGTCTTCGGCGCATCGCCCTCGCCATCGATGGTGCGCCAGACCTTGAACCACTCCTGGTTCGCCGTGAGCGATCCGATGCGCGCCTGCAGGCCGTCGCTCACCACCAGCAGCCTCGTTGTAGTGCAGCAGCGAGGGGATCTCCGCCTTGTAGGTCTGGAGCTGCTCGTAGGCGCTCCAGATCGTCGCGTCCTCGTCCGCCGCGTTCTTCAGCTCGATCAGGCCCAGCGGCAGCCCGTTGACGAAGACCACGATGTCCGGCCGGCGGTTGTGCTGCCCCTCGATCACCGTGAACTGGTTCACCGCCAGCCAGTCGTTCGCCCGCGACATCGGCGAAATCCACCAACCGCACATGGTCGCCCGCGATGCTGCCGTCCGGGCCGCGGGTACTCCACTCGGCACCCCATCGCGCAGCATCCGGTGAAAGGCCCGGTTCGTCTGCGTGAGCGACGGCGTTCCCACCCGCAGCACCTTGCGCAACGCCTCCTCCCGCGCCTCCTCGGGAATGGCCGGGTTCAGCCGCCGGATGGCCTCGCGCAAGCGCCCCACCAGCACCACCTCGCCAAACGAATCCCGCTCCGCCGCCGGTTCACCGGGCGCGAGATGCGGCCCGTGCCCGACCGCATAGCCCAGCTCCCCGAACCATGTCGAGGGCGGCGTCTTCGACGATGGATTCGTTGAGAGCGGACATGGTTGACCCATTCGTTCCGTGGAATGATGCCCCGCGGTCTAGCGCCTTGCCGGACGTTACGAGACAGTCTCGATCAAGGCGCTGTAGAACATCTGGAAGCTCCTGGATTGGCTGCGCGAAGGGTCCAAGTGCTCGGCGATGGCCCGTGCTGCGGCGATCTTGGCGAGCCCGCCCTGGAAGTACCCATGTCGCTGCATGATGCGCTCGAAGGTCTCCCAGGTGCCGCCAGCAATGCTGTCTGGGTCACGAAAACCCCGCCGATTCCCCAGGCTGGCGGGGGCACGGGGGTAGGCCGCTCGCACGGCTATCCAGTCGCCGAAATACCAAGCCTCCAGCTCCTCGATGGCGATTCGGTTCACCATCTGCCAGTGGCCGCTCTTGGCGCAGGAGCGGGTGCGCATGCCGGCTCCCGCGGCGATGCCTTCGATCCGGGCCTTTAGCGCACGGCAATCGTCGTCATCCCGATCGACGACGACCAGGATTCGCCAGTCGTTGGGCAGCCAGGCCGCATACCCGCGCAGTCGCGCCTCAAGCTTGCCAAGCAGGTCGGTCTTGCCTTGGAAGGCGTGCACCTCGAAGGTCCGGTCCTGGGGCAGCAACCTGGGCAACAGGCCGCGCAGGAATGCCTCGATGGATGGCTCCTCCACCAGGAGCACCAAATGGTTGGCCGGCATGCTCAGCGCCTCCCCTGAGGGTGGGTTGGCGCACCCTGATTCACCAGCGGATCGCCGACGCCGAGCTGTCCCTCCATCCACAGGTGCCCCAGCAGCGCGCCGTGGTGGACAAATTCGGGCACGCCGGTCAAGTCCGCGGCGCGTTGCGTTTGCGTATAGCCCTGCTCGTCGCGCCACAGCACCCGCACCTCCTCCGGGCGCAAGGCGTTGAGGAAGAATGGAGAATGGGTGGTGACCAACAACTGGGTTCGGGCGCTGGCGGCCCGGCACTCCTCGGCCAGCTCCGGCAGCAGACGCGGGTGGAGGAAATTCTCCGGCTCCTCGATGCCGATAAAGGGCGGCGGCTCCGGGTCGAACAGCAGCAAGAGATACGCCAGCATCTTCAATGTGCCGTCGGAGGCGAAGCGAGCCAGCACGGGATGGCTGAAGGGTGCGTCCTTGATCTGCAACAGCAGGCGGCCGTCTGGCATGGTGTCGGCGAGCACCCGCTCGATCCGCGGCACGCGTCGGCGCAGCACCTCGAAGATCGCCTCCAGCCGGTCGCCATGCTGCTCGGCGAGATACTGGATCACGTTCGCCAGGTTGTCGCCGGACTTGGTGAGTCGCTCTTGCGGTCCCGTGTCGGGTTGCCCGCGAGTGCTGTCGGCGGAGAGGTAAGAGACGTGCCACCCGGTGATGAACTCACGCAACGCGGCGACGCGCGGGTGGTCCGCAAACTGACCGAGTGCATTGACGGCCAGCAGGTCCGGCGACTTCAAAGGGACCTCGACCCGATGGTCCTGCTCGTCCGGTAGGTCTCCGCTCACCGCCTTGCCGAGTCCTTCGCGATAGTCCAGGAAGCGGAAGGGCTTGCCCTGGCTGCCGCGCCTCCAGCTCAGCCATTCCTCCACCACGACCGGGCCGCCCCGGGCCTCGTCGATGGCCAAGTGATAGGTAATGATCGGGTAGCCGCGCTCTCGGTACTTGATCTCAATGGAAACCGGGCCATCGCAGCCGCGGGTCTTCAGCTCCTTGGCCCGACCCCGTTTGTCCCAAGCCCGGCGCAGGCCCAGCTCGAAGGATTCGGCCAGAAAGGCGAAGACATCGAACACCGTGGACTTGCCGCTACCGTTGGGGCCGAGCAGGACGGTGAGCGGGGTCAGGTCCCTGAGCTCCACCTCGCGCAGCGCACGGAAGTTCTGCACCTTGAGGTACTCGATGCGCGGCACACCTCGTGACCTAACTTGCGGAACGGTCATGCGGTGGTCTCCAGAGAACGGATCGCGTCATTCACGCTCAACTCGCCGCTCAGCAGCTTCGGCAGCAGCGTGTCGCGCAGGGTGGCGAGGGTGCGGGATTGCGTGCGGTTGGCTTCGGCTTGTTCAAATAGCGGCGCGCAGGTGCGGTGGAAGGCTTCGAGAATCTTTGGCTCGTTCGGCAGCGCGACTTGCATGGCTCCGATGATTTCGGGGCGCACGGCGGGATAGGCTCCGCCGTCGGCCATCTGGCCGAGGTGGTCGGAGACTTCCGGTTGCGTCAGCGCAGCATGGATGAATGACCACGGGACTTTGGTCGGCGTGAGCACGGCAAAGCCGGTGGAGGCGACGCGATTCTCTGGCGGATTCAGCGCGAGGAAGTAGGAGCCTCGGTCGGGGCGGACGGTGGAGAGAACGGTGTCGCCGTGGCGCAAGCGACGGCGGGCTCGGCTGGGTTCTTCGCCGCGCGGGTAGGTGGCGATGTTCGCGATGTTGCCGCGACTCACTTCGGAAATCTCGACGTATTCGAGCGTCTCCAAGTCGTCGTTCTTGCCAAGCGTCCATGCGTTGATGTCGCAGACTTCGTCGATGGCGGCGAGCTCGCCAGCCGTCGGGAGCATGTCCGTGTTCGCGCGTGCTCGAAGTGCTCGGGGAAGAGGGCGGCGGTGGCGGGGTCGAGGGCGGCGGGGGGGCGGCCGTCGAGTTTGGCGCGGACGGGGTCGAAATCCACGAACCAGCTCTGGAACAGCGCCCGCGCCATCGCCTCCAGCGTCGCGTTCATCCGCCGGTTCAACTCGATCTTGTCGTCCAGCGCCCCAAGCACCGCCGCGATGGCTTTTTGCTCGGCGAGGGGTGGGAGCTGGAATCTCGATCGTTCGGTAATCATCACGTCGGACGTAGATCGCGTGCGCTGCCGCGACGCCGCATGATGCCAAGCGTGCTTCACGACCGTGCTGAGCGAAACGCAGTAGTGGAGAACCGCTGGTCGCAGAGGTCGTCGCGTCGCGCGAATCAGCCACGATGTTCTGATTCAGCAGAGCGCGAAGCGTCGTCGCGCCGAACGATAGCCAACCTTACCGAGCGTAGCCTCGACCATCGACGAACAGCGATGTCGTGCTCGTGAAGCTCGAATCGCTTGTCGACGTCGCATTGTTGTCGAGCGTCGAGAAACGATCCGCGTCGTCGCGATGGATCGAAGCCGTCCGTCCTTGATGTTCCGCGTGCGAAGGACGAATCGGCCGCTCTGCCGAGCAGTCGTCGCTCTTGAACGCGTAGTCCGCCGCTGAGTTCACGCGACTTCGTCGAGCGCCTGTTGCGTGCCATTCACCCGCCATAACCCAGCCCCCTCAGGTTTGCTTTGATGGCCTGCTCCAGTTTCGCGGACTCGGCGAACTGGGCGTGCAGTTCGGCGACGAGGCGCGGCATCTTTTCCTCGAAGGGGTCGCCGTCGTCTTCGACTTCCTCGGCGCCGACGTAGCGGCCGGGCGTGAGGACGTGGCCGTGCGCGGCGATTTCGGCGGTGGTGGCGGATTTGCAGAAGCCGGCGACGTCGGCGTAGCGACTCGGAGTTTTCAGTCCTCGTGCTCGGTTGTCAGGTGGAACGTCGCCGCGCCAGGCGTGGTAGGTGGTGGTGATTTTCTCGAGGTCGGCGTCGGTCAGCTCGCGGTGGACGCGGTCGATGAGGGTGCCGAGTTTGCGGGCGTCGATGAAGAGGGTCTGTTTGCGGCGGTCGCGGAAGCCGCGTTTGGCGTCGGCGCTTTTGTTTTTCGCGAGGAACCAGAGGCAGACGGGAATCTGCGTGCTGTAGAAGAGCTGGCCGGGCAGGGCGACCATGCAGTCCACGAGGTCGGCCTCGATGAGGGCGCGGCGGATGTCGCCTTCGCCGGACTGGTTGGAGGACATGCTGCCATTGGCGAGGACGAAGCCGGCCATGCCCTGCGGGCGCGAGGTGGTGGATGAAGTGCTGCACCCAGGCGAAGTTGGCGTTGCCCTTGGGCGGGACGCCGAACTGCCAGCGCACGTCGTCGTCCTTGCGGAACCAGTCGGAGTCGTTGAAGGGCGGGTTGGCGAGGACGTAGTCGGCGCGGAGGTCGGGATGCAGGTCGCGGCGGAAGGTGTCGGCGTGCTCGGGGCCGAAGTCGGCCTCGATGCCGCGCAGGGCGAGGTTCATGACGGCGAGGCGGCGGGTGGTGGCGTTGCTCTCCTGGCCGTAGATGCTGATGTCGCCGAGCTTGCCGCCGTGGGCTTCGACGAACTTTTCCGACTGCACGAACATGCCGCCGGAGCCGCAGCAGGGGTCGTAGATGCGGCCCTTGTAGGGGGCGAGCATCTCGACCAGGCAGCGCACGACGCAGGACGGGGTGTAGAACTGGCCGCCGTTCTTGCCCTCGGCGCTGGCGAAGCGGGTGAGGAAATACTCGTAGACGCGGCCGAGCAGATCGACGGAGCGGTGGGTTCTCGCCCTCGCTGGCGGCGGTGAGCTCGATGGTGCCGATGAGGTCGATGAGTTCGCCGAGGCGGTGCTTGTCGAGGCCGGGGCGGGCGTAGTCCTTGGGCAGCGACGCCCTTGAGGCGCGGGTTGTCGCGCTCGATGGCGACCATGGCGTCGTCCACGATCTTGCCGATGGTGGGCTGCTTGGCGCTGGCCTGGAGGTGGGACCAGCGGGCCTCCGCGGGCACCCAGAAGACGTTCTCGGCCTTGTATTCGTCCGGGTCTTCGGGATTCGCGCCCGCGTAGTCGCCCTCGCCGGCGACGAGCTTGGCGCGGTGTTCCTCGAAGGTGTCGGAGATGTATTTGAGGAAGATGAGGCCGAGGACGACGTGCTTGTATTCCGCCGCGTCCATGTTGTTGCGGAGCTTGTCGGCGGCGAGCCAGAGCTTGGCCTCGAAGCCGAGGTTGGCGGAGGAGTCCGGCTTGGTTCCATTCGATTTACGGCGGGCCATCGGATTCCCCTGAAGACTGACCGGGGAAGGATGCAGGGAGGTGCGGGCGCGCGCAAGGACAGACGCCGCCTGGCCGGCCCGTTCGCGCCTAAAATCCGGGGAAGTCTGCCGGTGGTCAGGTCCATACTCGAAGCACCGCGCCGTTGAGGCACCGCTTTGCCCAATTGGCAAGACTGTTTCCCGTCGCCTTGTCATGTGCCTTGGACTGGCCTGGGTGCGGACGGTACATCGGCCTCTTGAACTCCGGGTCGCCGGGTCTATACCGCCCTCCGGTCGGCGTCGGTATCGTGCTCACGTCAGGGTGGTCTTTCGGGAGTGGCGATGACTGAAACTGACTTTGACGGTGGTTTGGCTGACGGCGATCACGAACCCGCATCCGAGGCCTCCGCGGCTCCGGCTGGGACCCTGACGGACCCCGCGATCCGCCCGGAAGACCCGCCGACCCGGACCGCGGGACTCGCCCGCCTCGCCACCTTTGTGCCGCGTGCCGCGGATTACGCGCGCGGACGCAACCTGGCGATCCCACCCTATACCGCGGTCTCCCGGCTTTCCCCGTTCATTCGTCACCGGCTGGTCCTGGAGCAGGAGGTCGTGGCCGCGGTCTGGGCGGCCCACTCGCGGGCGACCGTGGACAAGTATGTCTCGGAGGTCCTGTGGCGCGCCTACTGGAAGGGCTGGCTGGCCCTGCGACCGCAGGTCTGGCCGCGCTATCTGGAGCAGGCCTCGGCGGATTTGGTGGGACTCAGCGCTGTCACCGCCGACCGGTACGCCGCGGCCTGCGCAGGGCGCACCGGCATCGACTGTTTCGACGCCTGGGTCGGCGAGCTGACCACAACGGGGTATCTGCACAACCATGCCCGCCTGTGGTTCGCGAGCATTTGGATCTTCACCCTGGGACTGCCGTGGACGCTGGGCGCAGTGCTGTTCCTGCGTCACCTGCTCGACGGCGACCCGGCCTCCAACACCCTGTCCTGGCGTTGGGTGGCCGGCCTGCACACCCAGGGCAAGCACTATCTGGCGCGGGCCGAGAACATCGCCCGCTTTACCGGCGGGCGCTTCGACCCGCGGGGTCTGCTCAACGAGGACGCCCCGGCGCAGACCGAGGACGCCACGGGACTGGACCCCCGACCCATCGCCCCGCTGCCCGGACCAGACCCGGACGCCCCCAGCGGACTCCTGCTGACACCGGAGGACTTGACGGCGGAGCACTCTGCCCTGGTCATGCAACCCTTGGTCGGCGTGGCCGCGGGATGGGATCAGGAGATTGGCCGCCGATTGGATCTGTCCCCCAAGGTGGTTGCGTTCGCCCGCGGGGCCCTGGTGGACGGGCTGGCGAGGGCCGAGCAGCACTTTCAGGTCCCGGCGCGGCCCCTCGATGCCGCCGACTGGCAGGGCGCTGCCGAGGACTGGGCGCGCGGGCTCGGGGTGAGGCAGATCCTGACCCTGGAGGCCCCGGTCGGACCCTGGCGGGAGCGGCTGGAGCAGCTCGGGGACCGCCTGGCCGGGTATGACATCCGGCTCGCCTACCAGCGCCGCGCCTGGGATGCCGTGCTCTGGCCGATGGCGACCAAGGGGTTTTTTCCGTTTCGCGAGCACGCACTTCAAGCCGGTCGACTGGCTGCCCTGGTCGCCCCCGAGGAAAGGATCCAATGATGACATCGGTCCAACTGGTGTGGTTCAAGCGCGACCTGCGGGTCTTCGACCACGCCCCCCTGGCCCAAGCCGCGCGCCGGGGCCCGGTGCTGCCCCTCTATATCGCCGAGCCGGGGCTCTGGGCCCAGCCGGATGCTGCCGGACGGCATTGGGCCTTCATCGCCGAGTCCCTGGCGGAGCTGCACACTGACCTGTCCGCCCTGGGGCAGCCCCTGGTGGTGCGCCTCGGCGAGGCCGTGCCGGTGCTGCAAGACCTGCTGGACCGGCTGCCCGTCGTGGCCCTCTGGTCCCACGAGGAGACCGGCAACGGCTGGACCTATGCCCGGGACCGGGCGGTGGCGGACCTCCTGCGGGCGCGCGGCCTGCCCTGGCACGAGCTGCCCCAGAGCGGTGTGGTGCGCCGCTTGCCCAGTCGCGACCGGTGGTCACGCACCTGGGAGCAGCGCATGGGGGCGACCTTGGAGCCGCCGCCCCTGTTGGTACCCCTGGAAACGTCCCTGGCGGGAGATGGCGCCGTCTGCATCCCCAGCGGTCGCGACCTGGGACTGCCGGAGGACCCCTGTCCGGGTCGCCAGCTGGGCGGGCGGCGGGCGGCACAAGGTCTGCTGGAAAGCTTCCTTGCTCAGCGGGGCGAGCGTTACCACAAGGAAATGTCGAGCCCGCTGACTGCCTTCGACGCCTGCTCCCGACTGAGCGCGCATCTTGCCTACGGCACCCTGTCCATGCGCGAGGCGGTCCAGGCCACGCGCCTGCGGCGCGCCCAGGTGCGGGATCGGGTCAAGACCCAGGCGGCGGGCCGCGGGACCTGGGCCGGGGCCCTGTCGGCCTTCGAGGGCCGGCTCCACTGGCACTGTCACTTCATGCAGAAGCTGGAGACTGATCCGCGCATCGAATGGGAGAACATGCAGCGCGCCTGTGACGGCCTGCGCCCCCTGGAACCCGATCGGACCCTGCTGGACGCCTGGTGTGCAGGCCAGACCGGCTTCCCCCTGGTGGATGCCTGCATGCGCGCCCTGGCGCACACCGGCTGGATCAACTTCCGCATGCGCGCCATGCTGGTGTCTTTCAGCGCCTATCAACTCTGGCAGCACTGGCGGGACCCTGGCCTGCACCTGGCGCGACGCTTCACCGACTATGAGCCCGGCATCCACTGGTCCCAGATGCAGATGCAATCGGGCACCACCGGCATCAACACCCTGCGCATCTACAACCCGGTCAAGCAATCCCGCGACCAGGACCCGGAGGGGCGCTTCATCCGCCGCTGGCTGCCCGAACTGGCCGGGGTTCCGGATGACCACATCCACGAACCCTGGCGCATGTCCGCCGCGGCGCAGTCCGCGAGCGGGTGCCGCATCGGCGGCGATTATCCGGCCCCCGTGGTCGATCACGAGGCCAGCGCCCGCGAGGCGCGCCGGCGCATTGGGGCGGTGCGCCGCACCCCGGACGCCCGCGCCGAGAGCCGGGAGGTGTTTCGCGAGCACGGCAGCCGACGCGGAGGTCTTGGCGCGCGCTCAAAGGCCAGGGACGCGACCCGAGGGCGGGTATCGTGAGCCACCGCAAGCCCCACCTCCCGACGAAATTGTGCGCCGTTTGCGGGCGACCCTTCGCCTGGCGGCGCCGGTGGACGCGCTGCTGGGACACGGTACGCTACTGCTCCGATGCCTGTCGCGGCAGGCGCCGCCCGACCTGATAGCGCCTGGTCCCGTTCTGGTGGGCAGCCGGGGGCCTAAGGCGATATCTATCAAATCATGTACCACCTCGCTCGTCTTTTCGCCCGCCTTCGGCGTCGCACCGACAGTCACATAGCCCAGCTATGCTCCTGTCGGCGCTCCTTGAAGGCGAACGAAAATCCTTCGCAATCTGGTACATGATTTTCCGGCAATCGCCTTAGGCGCATAACAATCCGAATCGTTGGTCGAAGCGGCCGCTTGGTCCCGTGCGTTTCCGTCGATCGGGGCCTCCCTGTACGCTCATCTTGACCCGGATGGACGCACCTATTTGCGCTACTATTACCAGACTCATTTTGCGTGATTATCGCTTTCTACCTGATCGCCCCGACGGAAAAACCATGATTCAAGTCTCCTACATCAGTTCCGCCACGGAGCCATGGGCTACACCTGAACTGCTCGGGCTACTGCAATCCTGTCGGGAATACAATGCCGGAAGGGGCGTGACCGGTATGCTGCTCTACGGCAACGCGACCTTCCTACAAGTGCTGGAGGGCGAAGAGCGGGTGATCGACGACCTGGTGGAGCGGATTCGCAAGGACCCGCGCCATACCAACCTGCAGATCCTGCACCGCAAAACGATCGAGCGTCGCCAATACTCGGACTGGAGTATGGGGTTCAAAAGGGTATCGGATAAGGAATTGCAGGGCATCGAGGGCCTGCGGAACTTCAGCGAGAAGGATTTCAACCCCGATTATCTCATGCAGCACGACGCCATCGTTCAGAGTCTCATGAATCATTTTCGCAAGGAGCGCTTCAAGACCATTGGTCAAAGCGAATTGGGCGTCCACGAAGAAGACCGCATGATCAATGTTCTCCACCACATCATTCGCGGTGCGGTGCGGGTGTTGGCGGTATTAATGGTCGTGACGATCCTGTGGGGCGTGGTCGACGTGATTATGGTCCTTTACAACCAGGTCTTACTGCCGTCGTTCGAGGAGCTGCGCGCCCGGGACATCGTCGTCACCTTCGGCGCCTTCCTGGCGGTGTTGATTGCCATTGAGATCTTCATGAACATCACGCTCTATCTGCGCGATGATGTGGTGCACGTCAAACTGGTGATCGCGACCGCGCTGATGGCGATCGCGCGGAAGGTCATCGTCTTTGACTTCCAAAAGATCGAACCGCTCTACGTCTTGGCGACGGCGGCCGTCGTCCTGGCATTGGGGATCGTCTACTGGATGATGGACCGGAAGACCATCTTGGGCAAAGGAGATTAGCGGCGGCAGGTCACGGCCATGGTCGGGCAGCGGGTCGTTGTCCGCGATCGGATTGTACTGACCGAATCAGATCCGGATCGCGGGTATCGTCCTCGCCCTTGAAGAGTCACCGGGGCGGCCTGTACCCCGGGTCAGGGCCTGACCCTGGCGCACTCAACGACTTCCATGGCCAACTGGAGCCCTACGCCGACCCCCAGGACCAGACCCGAGCGCGGCGGCATCGCCCGCCTTGCTGCCACCGTGGCCCAAGTGCGGGCTCAGGCGCCGGGGCGCTCGGCGGTGCTGCTGTTCGCTGGTGGCCTGCTGCAAGGGACCTTGACCTCGAACCGCTTCCTCGGGCTCCCGGACTTGGTTCTGTTCGGGCGCATGGGGGTGGACGTGGCAGTGATGGGCAATCATGAACTGAACCGGCCGGTGGGCGTAAGCGCCCGGGAGCTCAGCGCACGGCGCGAGTTGATCCGCCGGGTTGAGGCCCCGCTCGGCAACTTCGTCGCCGACTTGGCCAGGGAGATCACCCTGACCGGGGTGGCCCTGTTCAACGCCGGGGGCTTTCGCGCCACCAGCACGGGCCCTCGCCATGGGAACGCCTGAACTGATCGCCCATCGCGGCTACCCGCTGCGCTTCCCGGAAAACACGCTGCCGGGGATCGCGGCCGCGTTGCGGGCGGGTGCCCGCTGGGTCGAAATCGATGTGCAGCTGACCGCGGATCGGGTTCCGGTGCTCTTTCACGATGCAACCCTGGAGCGGTTGTGCGCGGCGCCGGGTGCCGTCCATCACTACAGTCTCGCTGCACTGGGCGCCCTGCGTGCCCAGGATCCGGGCCGCTTCGGTGAGCGGTTTTCGGCGGTCAGGATCCCCACCCTGGAAGCCTTGGCGACACTGCTGGGGGACTGGCCGCAGGTAACCCTGTTCGTTGAGATCAAGCCCGAGGCCGTTGTGCAGTTCGGCAGTTCGGCGGTGTATGGACCGGTTGCCAGGGCCTTGACCGCCATCCGCGAGCGGGCGGTGCTCATCTCCTTTGATCACGATTTTCTATTGGCTGCGCACCGGCAGGGCTGGACATCTCTGGGCGCGGTGGTGGAGCGCTGGGACGACCTGGATCACCCCCTGCTGGCCAATATCCTGCCGTCCTATCTGTTTACCGACGTCGAACAACTGCCGCCGACCGGCAGCCTAGTCCGACCCGGGGCTCGACTGGCCGTCTATGAGGTCGGCGATCCGGCCATCGCACTCAGCCTCGCTGCACGAGGTGCGGATCTGATTGAGACCTTCGCGGTCGTCGAAATGGGGCTAGCCCTTGGGGAGTTGCCTCATGGCTGACCGCAATCAATACGATGTCATCATCATCGGTGCAGGGAAGCAGGCGGGCGACCATCAGCTGCTGGTCATCGAGCGCACCACGCCCGCGGCCAGGACCTCCAGCCGCTCCACCAAGTGGATCCCTGGCAGGCCGCGCGCTCTCGAATCCGGCCAGTTCCGCTTGGTGAGGGAGGGCCTGCGGGAGCAGCAGCGGTCATCAACACTGAGTGCCTGGCAGATGGCTGGTGGGGCGCCGCGCGTCCCGGTGATAGTCTCTATCTGGCGTTGAAGCTCATCTGGGATGGCCGCATGACCAGCGGCCAAAGAATCCCGTCACTCCAATGTGTGCGCCAGATCCGCCGCCTTGATGACCGGAACCTTGCCATACCGCCCAGCCGCGAAGTCCATCCGTGGGTGGCTGGTCTCGCGGGTCTTGCGCCTACCGTGGTAGATCCGAGCGCCCCATCAGCCACTCATCCACCGCCCGCGCGCATTGGCGGCCCTCACGGATGGCCCAGACGACCAGCGACTGGCCGCGGCGCATGTCCCCCGCCCCAAAGACGCCGGGGATGGTGGTCTGGTAGGCGCCGCTGCCCTCGGTGCTGGCCTTGACGTTGCCGCGGGGGTCCAACTCCAGCCCGGCCTCTGCCTTCAGGGCATCAAGCATGCCGGCATGGACCGGGTGGACGAAGCCCATGGCGAGCAGCACCAGCTCGACCTGGAACTCGGCCTCGCTGCCCGGGACCTCGGACATTTGCCAGCGGCCTTGTTCGTCCTTGTCCCAGCGTACCAGGCAGTATTTGACCGCCTTGACGCGGCCCTGGTCGTCGCCGATGAAGGCCTTGGTGAGCACGTTCCAGTGGCGCTCGCAGCCTTCTTCCTGGGAGCTTGAGGTGCGCAGCTTGTTCGGCCAGTCTGGCCAGGTGAGGCCCTTGTCCTCCTTGACCGGGGGCTTGTCCAGGATCTCGATCTGAGTGACCGATTTGGCGCCATGGCGGTTGGAGGTGCCGATGCAGTCGGAGCCGGTGTCGCCGCCGCCGATCACCAGCACCCGTTTGCCGTGGGCGCTGATGAAGTCCTCATCCGGGATGTAGGAGCCCTGCACCCGCTTGCTGTTGCGGGTGAGGAAGTCCATGGCGAAGTGGATGCCGGAGAGCTCCCGTCCGGGTGCGGGCAGGTCGCGCGGGTGCTCGGAGCCGCCGGCCAGGACCAGGGCGTCGTAGTCGGCGCGCAGCCGGGCGATGGGGATCTCCACGCCGATGTGGGCGTGGGTGTGGAACTCCACCCCCTCGGTGCGCATCTGGGATTGGCGCCGGTCGATGAGCTGCTTGGAGAGCTTGAAGTCCGGGATGCCGTAACGCAGCAGCCCGCCGATGCGGTCGGCCTTCTCGTAGACGGCGACCTGGTGCCCGGCGCGGGCCAGTTGCTGAGCGCAGGCCAGGCCCGCGGGGCCGGAGCCGACGATGGCGATGCGTTTTCCGGTCCGGCGCTCGGGGACCTGGGGCTTGATCCAGCCCTGCTCCCAGGCCTTGTCAACGATGGCGCACTCGATGGTCTTGATGGCCACCGGGACGTCGTCGATATTGAGCGTGCAGGCGGCCTCGCAGGGGGCGGGGCAGATGCGGCCGGTGAACTCCGGGAAGTTGTTGGTGGAGTGCAGGACCTCGATGGCGGCTTGCCAGTCGGACTTGTACACCAGGTCGTTGAAGTCGGGGATGATGTTGTTGACCGGGCAGCCCTGATGACAGAACGGGATGCCGCAGTCCATGCAGCGCGCCCCCTGGGTGCTGACCTCGGCATCGCTCAGGGGAACGGTGAACTCCTGATAGTGGACCACGCGGTCGGACGCCGGCTCGTAGCGCCGGTCGCGCCGGTCATATTCCATGAATCCGGTCGGCTTACCCATGGCTGATCTCCCGCGTGACCTTGACCGGCCGCTGTTTGCTGGGCTGGGGGGGGCGACTCTGATTGGCCTGCATCTCGGACAGGGCGCGTTTGTAGTCCACCGGCATGACCTTGATGAAGCGCGGCAGGTGCGCCTCCCAGTCGTCCAGGATGCGCCGGGCGACGGCGGAGTTGGTGTAGTGCAGGTGCCGCTCAATCAGACCCTTCAGGCGCTGGGCATCAAACCGGGTCATGTCGTGGCTGATGTCCACCAGGCCGTGGTTCTCCAGGTCCCCGCCCTGGTGGTCGAGGGCCTCCAGGGCCGCGTCCTCCGGGGTGATGGGTTGCAGTTCCACCATGGAGAGGTTGCAGCGGTCCTCGAAGGTGCCGTCACCATTGAGCACATACGCGATGCCGCCGGACATGCCGGCGGCGAAGTTGCGCCCGGTGGGGCCCAGGACCACCGCGATGCCCCCGGTCATGTACTCGCAGCCGTGGTCGCCGACGCCTTCCACGACCGCAGTGGCCCCGGAGTTGCGCACACAGAAGCGCTCACCAGCCACCCCGCGGAAGTAACACTCGCCGCTGATGGCGCCGTAGAGGACGGTGTTGCCGACAATGATGTTGTCTTCGGCCCGTGCGATGGCGCAGTCCTGTGGGGGGTAGATGATCAGGCGCCCGCCGGACAGCCCCTTGCCCACATAGTCGTTGGCCTCGCCTTCCAATTCGATGGTCACGCCCTTGGCCACCCAGGCACCAAAGGACTGGCCCCCGGTCCCGCGCGCCTTGATATGAATCGTATCCTCGGGCAGGCCGGCGTGGCCGTAACGCTCAGCGACCCGGCCCGAGAGCATGGCGCCGACGGTGCGGTTGTAGTTGTGAACCTGGGTCTCGATGGCCACCGGCTGGCCCCGCTCCAGGGCGGGTTGAGCCTGCTTGATCAGTTCCAGATCCAGAGCTTTGTCGAGGCCGTGGTCCTGGGTCTCGCGATTGTAGAGGGCGACATCCAGGGAAACCTTGGGCTTGGCGAGCAGGCGGCTGAAGTCGAGCCCCTGGGCCTTCCAGTGGTCGACCGCACGGCGCATCTCTAACCGGTCGGACTGGCCGATCATCGCGTTGACGGTGCGGAAACCCAGGCGCGCCATGATCCGGCGCATCTCCTCGGCGACGAAGAACAGGTAGTTGATGATGTGCTCGGGCTTGCCGGTGAAGCGCTTGCGCAGCTCCGGGTCCTGGGTCGCCACGCCCACCGGGCAGGTGTTCAGGTGACACTTGCGCATCATGATGCAGCCGGAGACGATCAGGGGGGCCGTGGCGAAGCCGAACTCGTCGGCGCCCAGCAGGGCGCCGATCACCACGTCCCGGCCGGTGCGCATGCCACCGTCCACCTGGACCGCGATGCGCCCGCGCAGGCGGTTGAGCACCAGGGTCTGGTGGGTCTCGGCCAGGCCGATCTCCCAGGGGGAGCCGGCGTGCTTGATGGAGGTCAAGGGGCTGGCGCCGGTGCCGCCGTCATAGCCGGAGATGGTCACATGATCCGCGTGGGCCTTGGAGACGCCCGCGGCGACGGTGCCGACCCCGATCTCGGAGACCAGCTTGACCGAGATGCGCGCCTTGGGATTGACGTTCTTCAGGTCATGAATGAGCTGGGCCAGGTCCTCGATGGAGTAGATGTCGTGGTGCGGCGGCGGGGAGATCAGGCCGACCCCGGCGGTGGAGTGGCGGACCCGCGCGATCCAGGGGCTGACCTTGTGGCCGGGCAACTGGCCGCCCTCACCGGGCTTGGCGCCCTGCGCGATCTTGATCTGGATGTCGTCGGCGTTGACCAGGTACTCGGTGGTCACGCCGAAGCGCCCGGAGGCGACCTGCTTGATGGCGGAGCGCTCGGGGTTGCGGCTGCCGTCGGGCAACGGGTTGAAGCGCTCAGGCTCCTCGCCGCCCTCGCCGGTGTTGGACTTGCCGCCCAGGGCGTTCATGGCCTTGGCGAGAGTCGAGTGGGCCTCGTAGCTGATGGAACCGAAGGACATGGCCCCGGTGGCGAAGCGCTTGACGATCTCTTTCGCCGGCTCGACCTCCTCCAGGGGAATCGGCTGTTCCGCCCACTTGAAGTCCATGAGCCCGCGGAAGGTCAGCAGGTGCTCGTTCTGCTCGTTGATGATCCGCGAGAACTCCTCATAGGTCTCCCAGCTGTTGGCCCGGGCGGCGTGCTGGAGCTTGGCGATGCTGTCCGGGGTCCAGGCGTGGTCCTCGCCGCGCAGCCGAAAGGCATAGTCCCCGCCCACGTCCAGGTGCTTCTTGTAGATCTGCTCGTTGCCATAGCCCTGGGAGTGCCAGCGCACCGCCTCTTGGGCGACCTGCTCCAGGCCTATCCCCTCCACCGTGGTCTGGGTGCCCGTGAAGTAGCGGTTCACGAAGCCCGAGTTGAGGCCAATGGCGTCGAAGATTTGGGCCCCGCAATAGGACTGGAAGGTGGAGATGCCCATCTTGGACATGACCTTCAGGAGCCCCTTGCCCACTGCCTTGATGTAGCGCTTCTGGGCCTCCTCGAAGCTCAGTCTTTCCGCCAAATCCGGCAGGATGGCCTGGATGGTGTCGAAGGCCAGGTAGGGGTTGATGGCCTCTGCACCATAGCCCGCCAGGGCCGCGAAGTGGTGGACCTCGAGCGCCGCCCCGGTCTCTACCACCAGCCCCGCGGAGGTGCGCATGCCGCGGCGAATCAGGTGGTGATGCACCGCGGAGGTGGCGAGCAGGGACGGGATCGGGATGTGATCGAGGTTGGTGTTGCGGTCGGACAGGATCAGGATGTTGTAGCCATCCAGCACCGCCTGTTCGGCCTCGTGACAGAGCCGCTCCAGGGCCGGCTCCATGCCTGCCGCGCCCTCAGTGGAGAGGTACACCATGTGCAGGGTGCGGGTGCGGAAGGCACCGCCCGAGTTGTCCTCGATGTGCCGCACCCGCTCTAAATCCTGGTTCGTCAGGACCGGCTGGTTGACCTCCAGGCGCCAGTGCTTGCCAGCCTCCTTTAAGCCCAGCAGATTGGGCCGGGGACCGATCAGGGACACCAGGGACATGACCAGTTCCTCGCGGATCGGGTCGATGGGGGGGTTGGTGACCTGGGCGAAGTTTTGCTTGAAATAGGTCGACAGGTGCTTGGGCCGCCGCGACAGCACCGAGGGCGGGTTGTCCGCACCCATGGAACCGACTGCCTCCTGGCCAGTCGCCACCATGGGCGTGAGCAGGAACTTGATGTCCTCTTGGCTGTAGCCGAAGGCCTGCTGGGCGTCCAGCAGGGTATCCGCGTCCGGTGCCATAGGGGCCACGTTGGTGGGCAGATCGTCCAGGTGGATCTGGGTCTTGTTGAGCCAGTCCCGGTAAGGCTTGGCGCCGGCCAGTTCGGCCTTGATCTCAGCGTCGTCGATGATGCGGCCCTGCTCCAGATCGATCAGGAGCATCTTGCCGGGTTGCAGGCGCCATTTCTTGACGATGCGGGACTCTTCGATGTCGAGCACGCCCATCTCGGAGGCCATGATCACCATGTCATCGTTGGTGACCAGGTAGCGGGCGGGGCGCAGCCCATTGCGATCGAGTGTGGCCCCGATCTGGCGACCGTCGGTGAAGGCCACGGCGGCGGGG
>CAVTDM010000005.1:0-173006 GCA_963733415.1 uncultured Gammaproteobacteria bacterium
ATCTGGGACCGGGCTGCATGTGCGGGATGCAGATCCGGTTCAGGGCCTGGGGAGCCACCAGGTTCAGCTCCAGGGCGGCGCGCAGATCCGCAGACCCAAGGGTATCCACCCGATCCAGGTGCATGATCGAGGCGTTGTGGACCAGGCACAGCCGGTTTGAACCCTCGATCCACGGCGTCAGCGCGTGCGCGAGCCCTTCAGCCGCGCCCGGCACGGCCAGGTCACAGCGGATGTTCTCCACGCCGCGCTCCGTGCAGGGGTGTCGGGAGATATTGAGGACCGTGTGACCGTCCTGCACGAAGCGGGCGGCGATGGCCTGCCCGATGCCGGAACTGGCGCCGGTGATGATCAAGAGACTCATTTGGATTCCCAGTGTGAAAAGGCCCACTGCCCGGAGCCGGAGGAGACCCCGATCTCCATGGACCGGAGGTTGCGGCTGGCGAACTCGGGTCGGTCCTGGAGGCGGTCGAGCAGCAGGCCCGCCAGTTCCTCGATGGTGACATTGCGGATTGGCAGCGGCAGGCAGTCCCGGGCCAGGAAGGGGATCCGCTCGACCCCGAACCGGGCGATCAGCTGCCCGTCCTGGGGCTCCAGCACCAGGTAGGGGGAGCGCTCAGGCAGCAGGACCCGCTCGTCCAGCTCATCACACAGGCTCTTCAGTACCCGCTTGAGCAGCACATAATCGAAGGCCAGACCGTCCGCGCCGATGCCCGCGGTCACCGCGCAGCGGACCTGAAAGTTGTGACCGTGCAGATTCTCGCGCTCGGTGGCCGAGAAGATGGTGAAATGCCCGGCGCTGAAGTTGAGATACTCCTTGCTGATCTCGATGCGTGTCAGGGACTCTGGGGGCACGGGGGGACTCCGGATGGTGGGGCAGTGGTGCTGCCGTACCCCCTTCAGATGAGGGGCGAAGGACTGGATCAAAGGCCAGGAAACCCGCGGACCGAGGCCCGGGGATCAGCCAAGGCCGGCGGATCGACGACCTCGCCGCGGGATGGCGAGGACTCCACCCCGCGTCAGGAGCGCAATGCGGCCCGCAGTCCACGCACCGCTTGGGTCTGGCTGGGGTAGGCCATGAAGCGCACAATCAGGTCCGGGTCCAGATCGGGCAAGAGCCGGCTGCGAGTGGATGCCATGGAGATGCACCCGCTGGTCGATATGGTCTGCCGAGTGATTGGAACGGACGGGGTTGGTTGAGCTCATGGCTGATTGTCCTGCGGCCTGCGAACCCATGGTGGCGCCCGACCGGGCTGAGGGACGATTGGAGCCAGGGGCGGGACGCCCCCGCTCCGCTACTCCAGATCATAGGCCAGATTCGGCCCCAGCCAGCGCTCGATCTCGGCCACCGGCATCCCTTTACGCTCGGCGTAGTCGATGACCTGATCCTTGTTGATCTTGCCGACGGCGAAGTAACGGCTGTCCGGGTGGGAGAAATAGAGCCCCGAGACCGCGGCGGTGGGCACCATGGCCTTGGATTCGGTAAGCCAGATACCGGTGAGGCGCTCGGCGTCGAGCAATTGCCACAGGAGGTCCTTCTCCGTGTGATCCGGGCAGGCGGGGTAGCCGAGGGCCGGGCGGATCCCCTGGTATTGCTCCTCGATCAGGGCGTTGGGGTCCAGGCCCTCATCCGCCGCATAGCGCCAGTGGCGGGTGCGCACGCGCTGGTGGAGCATCTCCGCCAGGGCCTCAGCGAGGCGGTCCGCCAAGGCCTTGAGCATCAGCGCCGAATAGTCATCATGATCGGCCTCAAAGCGCTTCACATGGGCGTCGATCCCCTCACCGGCAGTGCAGGCGAAGCCGCCGATATAGTCTGGGATACCCGTGTCTGCCGGGGCGATAAAGTCCGCCAGGCACTCGTTGGGTCGGCCCGGGGGCTGCTTCCCTGCTTGCGCAGACAATGGAAGGTCAGCCGGGTTTCGGTGCGTGCATCGTCTTCGTAGACCAGGATGTCATCCCCCACCGCATTGGCGGGGAAGAGACCGATAACGGCGTGGGCGCTGAGCCATTTCTCGGTCACGATCCGGTGCAGCATGGCCACGGCGTCGTCATGGAGTTTGCGCGCCTCCACACCCTTCTCCGGGTCGTCCAGGATCTGGGGAAAGCGGCCCTTGAGTTGCCAGGCGTGGAAGAAGAAGGTCCAGTCGATATAGGCGGCAATCTCATCCAAAGGGATGTCATTGAACACCTGAACACCGGGCTCCGCGGGGGTCGGCGGTTGGTAGTGCTCCCAGTCGATGGGCACCGGATTGGCCTGGGCCTCGGCCAGCGGGATCAGGTCCCGGGCTTCGTCCCGGGCGGCCCGGCGGGCGCGGACTTCGGCATACTCGGCGCGGATGTTGGTCACGTAGTGGGCCTTCAGGTCTTTGGAGAGCAGGCTGCCGGCCACGCCCACGGCGCGGGAGGCGTCTTTCACATGTACCACCGGGTGGGTGTATTGGGGCTCGATCTTTACCGCGGTATGGAGCTTAGACGTGGTGGCCCCGCCGATCAGGAGCGGCACCGTGAACCCCTGACGCTGCATCTCCTTGGCGACATGGACCATCTCATCCAGCGACGGCGTAATGAGACCGGAGAGCCCGATGATGTCCGCCTTCACCTCCCGCGCCCGGGCGAGGATCCGATCCGCCGGGACCATGACGCCCATATCCTCCACCGCATAATTATTGCACTGGAGGACCACGCCGACGATGTTCTTGCCGATGTCATGGACATCGCCCTTGACGGTGGCGAGCAGGATGCGGCCCTGTGTCTGCCCCTCGCTCTTCTCTTGGGCCAGGAAAGGTTCGAGATAGGCAACGGCCTTCTTCATGACCCGGGCGGACTTGACCACCTGGGGCAGGAACATCTTGCCCCTCACCGAAGAGATCACCCACCACGTTCATGCCGTCCATCAAGGGCCCTTCGATGACATTGATGGGTCGGCCGAGCTTCTGGCGCGCCTCTTCCGTATCTGCCTCGATGAAATCCGTAATGCCCTTGATCAGGGCGTGCTCAATGCGCTTCTCTACCGGGGCCTCCCGCCAGGAGAGGTCCTGCTTGTTTTCCACCCCTGAACCATCGCCTTTGTATTTCGGGGCCAGATCGATCAGACGCTCGGTGGCGTCCGGGCGGCGATTGAGGATCACGTCCTCCACCGCGTCGCGCAACTCCGCGGGCAGGTCGTCATAGACCGCCAATTGGCCGGCATTGACGATGCCCATGTCCATGCCGGCGCGGATGGCGTGATAGAGAAACACGGAGTGGATTGCCTCCCGGACCGGGTTGTTGCCGCGGAATGAGAAGGACACATTGGACACGCCGCCGGAGACCTTGGCATAGGGCAGGTGGGCTTTGATGCGGCGGGTCGCCTCGATGAAATCCACCGCGTAGTTGTTGTGCTCCTCGATGCCGGTCGCGACGGCAAAGATGTTGGGGTCGAAGCAGATGTCCTCGGGCGGGAAGCCGATCTCATCCACCAGGATGCGATAGGCCCGCCGGCAGATCTCGAACTTGCGGTCCTGGGTGTCCGCCTGGCCCTGCTCGTCGAAGGCCATCACGACGATGGCCGCCCCGTAGCGCAGGCACTTGCGGGCCTGCTGCCGGAAGGCATCCTCCCCTTCCTTCATGCTGATCGAATTGACGATGGCCTTGCCCTGAACGCATTTGAGCCCCGCCTCGATCACCTCCCATTTAGAGGAGTCGATCATGATCGGCACCCGGGCGATATCCGGTTCTGCAGCGATCAGATTCAGAAATCGGGTCATGGCGGCCTTGGAGTCCAGCATGGCCTCGTCCATGTTGATATCGATGACCTGGGCGCCGTTTTCGACCTGTTCCCGCGCCACGGCCAGTGCGGCATCGAACTTGCCGTCCAGGATCAGGCGCTTGAAGGCGGCAGAGCCGGTGACATTGGTGCGCTCGCCGACGTTGATGAAGTTGGCGGTGGAACGGGATGGAGTGGTCATGGCTGCTCGCGGAAGGGGTTTTCGACCCGCAGGCCGTCGAAGTCACGGCCATGTTGGAGGTCTTCGGTGTAGAGGATGCGGGCCTTGGCGCGCCTGGCGGCTGCAACGATCAGGGCATCCCAGAAGGCGAGGTCGGCATTTTGGGAGAGCGCGATGGCACGCCGGATCAGAGCCGTATCCTCGACCACCACCGGGTACTCGGCCAGGGCCGCAACCGCCCGTGAGGCCTGCTCCGGGGTCAGGGGACGGCGGAGTCGGCCGGTCGTGACCGAGTAGAACTCTTTGAGTACCTGGGTGCTTAGCCCCAAGTCACCGCTCCGCCCTAACTCCGACATGATCTGCCGGGCGCGCGTGCGTTTCGTCGGCTCGTCCCGATCGTAGGCATAGACCAGGACGTTAGTATCGGCGAAATACGGCGCGATCATAGAGGTCTTCGCGGGTCCAGGTGCGGCCCTCGGGTCCGGAGCCTGAACTGGCCTCGTCCGAGATGGCCAGCAAGGTGGCGGTGGCCTCGGCGTAGGGCGTCTGGACCTGAGCGTAGCGTTCGAGAAACTCACGCACCACCGCGTTCACCGAGGTGTTGTCGCCCAGGGCCCGCATTCGCGCCCGCTTCAGGGTGTCTTCTTCGATCGTGACCGTCAGGTTCATCGAGGGGCCTCCAAGGTCAACACGAGATCAGTGTAGCACGGGGCTCGCGCGATCCAGCTCGGCTGTCTCTCGTCCGTCCCGGCCAGTCCCGTGCGCTCAATCGCCATTTCCCTGGGGTTCGGACGGGGTCGGCTGCCGTCGACTTGCCTGGTCCAGGTAGACGCGTGCCTGGGCGAGCAAGCGCTTATAGCCGAACAGGATCTGCCAACGGGTGCCGCCGAGTTGTCGCCACAGCATGGCGGAGCGGATGGCGGCTAGCAGCAGGGCGCGGATACGCACCTGGTTGTCCGGGTTCTGCAGGTGGTTGGACACGCCGCGGATCATGATGCGCGGCGACAGGGGGCTTAAGTGCTCGCTATACAGGTTGGCAAAGTGGCCGAGGATGTCAGGATGCAGTAACGGGAGGTCCTCGGCCTTGACGGCGGCGTCCGCGATCCCCTGGCCGATCTGCCCCAGCAGGTCCGGGCGGGCGGACAGGCTCCGCTCCAGTTTCAGGACCGAGACCACGTAACGGGTCAGTTCCAGATCCCGTTCCGGCCGGCCGGTGAGCTGGGCGACGATCTGCCGCGCCCCGTTGGCCACCGCCCCGGGCGGACCATAAACTGCTGGCACGTCTGCCGCGTCCACCTGCAACAGGCTGTAAAGACAAGGTTCCATGGCGGCCGTGTCGGCACTGCCGGTGCGGGCGATACGCACCACACAGGCCACTGCCTGGTAGATGCCGGCCAGCGCGGTCACGCGTTCCTGATCGTCATGGGCCATGGGTCTGCGGTTCCTCTACAACGGTTGCGGGGAGGGGTTCTGATAGGGGACAGAATATCAGCGACGCCCCGGCTGCGCTTACGGGTTGGGCGGATTCTCCGCTCAGCCCGGGGCCGTCTTGCCGACATCAAATGAAGCGGGGCGTCCCGCCCCCGGTGGCGAAGGTCACGGGGCGAAACGCACCCATTCGCTTGGTTCGCTTATGCTCTGGCAATTCCCTTAAGGCCAGGCCCGGTCCACCGTGGCCCCGCCCAGACAGCAATCTCCGGCATAGAAGACCACCGCCTGGCCGGGGGTCACCGCCCGCTGGGGCTCGGCAAAGCGCACCTCGCAGGTCTCCTCGGTGTAGCGGATGATTTCGCAGGGTTGGAGGGGTTGGCGATGCCGCAGCCGGGCCAGGCAGGCGATGGGTGCCGGGCCGGGCGGCACCCCCGCGATCCAGTGCAGGCGATCCGCGGTGAGGGCGCGGGACAGGAGTAGGGGATGATCGTCTCCCTGGACCACCACCAAGGCGTTCCGGACCGGGTCCTTGGCGGCGACGAACCAGGGCGCCTCGCCTCCGCCCGCCACCCCGCCGACGCCCAGCCCCTGGCGCTGGCCGATGGTGTAATAGGCGAGCCCCTGGTGCTCCCCCAGGCAGCGACCGTCCGGGGTCTCGATCGGCCCCGGTTCCCGCGGCAGATATCGGGCCAGGAAGTCACGGAAGCGGCGCTCACCGATGAAACAGATCCCGGTACTGTCGCGTTTCTCGGCATTGCCGAGACCGAGCCCGCGGGCAATTGCGCGGACCTGGGGCTTGGTGAGGTCGGCGAGCGGGAAGAGCGCGTGGTTCAGCTGGGTCTGGTCCAGCAGATACAGGAAATAGGTCTGGTCCTTGTTCGGGTCGGCGCACAGCCGCAGGCGGCAGCCATTCGGATCAGGGCTGATGCGGGCATAGTGGCCGGTCGCGATCCAATCGGCGCCCAGCCCCAGGGCATGGTCCAGGAAGGCGCGGAATTTGATGTCCCGGTTGCACAGCACGTCCGGGTTGGGGGTACGCAGGGCCCGATATTCCGCCAGGAAATAATCAAAGACCTGATCCCAGTACTCGGTCGCGAAGTTGACCGTGTGGAGCCGGATGGCCAGGGCCTGGGCCACGGCAGTCGCGTCCGCCAGGTCCTGGGCGGCGGCGCAGTAACCGGGGGCGTCGTCCTCCTCCCAGTTCTTCATGAACAGGGCCTCCACCCGGTAGCCCTGTTCGATCAGCCGGTGGGCGGCCACAGCGGAGTCCACCCCGCCGGAGAGGCCGACCATCACCCGGTCGCCGGGCCCGGGGTGCCGTATCACCCGCCACCCAACCGCGCGAGCACGCTCATGACCGCGCCCACCCCTGTTACCACGAAACCCCCGGTGTATCCCAGGGCCTGCCAGCGCAGGGCGGCGGCCAGGTCTTCCTCGGTATCGGCGGAGATCAGGAAGGGCTGGCGGGCGTCGCCGGTTGCCGTCAATCGGGAGAGCACCGGCCGGCGGGAGCGCTCGATCTCGGCGCGCTCGGCCAAGGCGCCCGCCTGGTTGCGCACCTGTTCCCATTCCGCCAGGCTTAGGGTCCCGTCACCGTCCGCGTCGAAGCGGGCCAGGCGCTCCGGGTCCCGCTTCCAGACCTTGAGCAGGGCACGCTGCAACTGGTCGCGCTCGCCCGCCCCGCGTAGCGGTGTCTCCAGGCGGCCGAGGCAGTAGAGGGGGTCGCCGTCCGTGATGCGCTCCTCCACAAAGCGGTACCGATCGCTCGCCTGGAACCAGCGGCGCGGCCCAGCGCTCCGGGGGTTGCGGTGGGGGCCTGTCCACCGGTCGATCCGGCGCAGTCGCAAATAGGCACCGCTCGGCGCCACGATGCATTGCCCGCTGCCGTCGTCGAGGAGAAAGGGGTGGGGACAGTCGCCACCCTCGATCTGGTGCCACCGATTATTGCGGCCGCTCCGCGTGTGCTCCTCGATGCGGTAGCGGTACCAGAGGCAGGGCCGTCCGGTGAGCGGACCCTTCACCTGGGCCAGATGGGGGCGGGCGAGGCCGGACAGTTCCACGTAGCCCTGGGGGGCGGACTGAATACGGGCCCTGGGCGTATCGGTGATGGTGCGCAGACGCCAGAAGGCGCGGGTTCCCTGGTACAGCAGGTAGGGCGCGCCGAGCGTGATAAACCCCCACAGGAACCAGAACTGAACCGGGTCCAGACCTGCCACCAGATGTTGAAACCACTGGGGCGGCATGAGCCGGGCCGCGAGCGTCGCTCAGCCGAACAGGGCTTTGAGGTCCAGGTCCGCCCGCTCTGAGGCAAACGCCAGGAGGTCGAAGGGCTTCGCGCCCATGAACCGGGCGATCAGGACATCCGGAAACTGCTCGATCCGGACGTTGTTCAGGTTGACGCTGTCGTTGTACAACTCGCGACGGTCGGCGATGGTGTCCTCCAGATGGGAGACCCGTTGGGCAAGTTGCCGGAAATTCTCGTTCGCCTTGAGGTCCGGGTAATTCTCGGCCAGGGCGAACAGCTGCCCGAGGCCGGCCCGCAGGTCGGTCTCCGCCGCCCCCAGGGCGCGTAGGTCCACCCGCCGACTCGCCTCTGCCACGGACCCGCGGGCGCGCACCACCCGCTCCAGGGTCTCACGCTCAAATCCCATGTACTGCTTGCAGACCTCCACCAGCTTAGGGATTTCGTCGTGGCGCTGTTTCAAGGCCACGTCCAGATTGGACCAGGCCCGGGACACCCCGTGTTTGAGGCGCACCAGGTGGTTGTAGATTTGGACCGCATAGACCGCCGCAACCAGGAGCAGGGCGAGGACAATGAGGGTGCTGATGCCCATGGGGGCCTCCGGTCGGGGTGGGTGGTCGGGGATGGGCAGGTTTGCCCGACCGTGCAATTGTAGCCGAGCGGTCTGGGCGAATCGGCGCACGGGTTCGCATGTTCGCATTCCTACCCCGCTGCAGTGAGTCGCTCAGCCTCCGCCGTTATCCGCTCCGAGCGAGGTGGTACATGATTTGACAGAAATCGCCTAAGGCCGCGCCAGCAGTAGCAATCGATCCCCCCGCTGGATCTGGAGGCTCAGGAGAGCCCGGGACTGGCGCAGCACCCGGGTCAGATCGCGCACCCCACCGACCCGCACCCCGTTTGCCTGTCGGATCACGTCGCCTTCCCGCAGGCCGGACTCCCAGGCCGGGCTGCCCTCGGTTACCGGGCCCACGGCCACTCCGGCGGTCCGCTCCCGCGCGTCACCGAGCAGGGCGCCAGCGAGGCTGTCCGCCAGTTTGTCCGCGCGCACAAAGTCGCGGTAGGGGTCGGCGATCTCGCCCCTCAGGGTCAGCGGTCGGCCGTCCCGGAGAATGCCGAGTTCGACCCGCGCCCCGACCCGCAACAGCCCGAAACGGTTCCTCACGTCCGCAGCGCCCGAGACCGGCCGCCCATCCAGGTGCAGGATCACATCACCCGGGCGCAGCCCGGCCGCTGCCGCCGGTGAGTCTGGTTCCACCGCGGAGACCAGCGCGCCCTGTCTGGCCTCAATGCCCGAGGCGGCCGCCAGGTCAGGGGTCAGGTCCTGCGACGACACCCCGAACTGGCCGCGTCGGACGGACCCGTGATCCAGGATCTGGTCCATGATGGCCCTTGCCATGTTGATCGGGATGGCAAACCCGATCCCGATGTTGCCCCCGCCCGGGGCCAGGATGGCGGTGTTGATCCCGACCAGTTCACCACGCAGGTTCACCAGGGGTCCGCCCGAGTTGCCTGGATTGATGGAGGCATCGGTCTGAATGAAGTTCTCGTAGCCCTCGATTCCCAGCTCGGTGCGGCCGAGCCCGCTGATGATGCCGGAGGTGACCGTCTGACTCAGCCCGAAGGGGTTGCCGATGGCGACCACGAAGTCCCCCACCTGGAGCCGGTCAGAGTCCGCTAATGGGAGGGCGGTGAGTCCCTGGGCGGGCAGCCGCAGCACCGCCACATCGGTCTCCGGATCCGCCCCCACCAGATCGGCCTTCAGGGTGCGGCCGTCGCCCAGGGTCACCCGGATTTCGTCGGCCTTGGCAATGACATGGTAGTTGGTGAGCGCCAGACCGCGCTTTGCGTCGATGATCACTCCGGACCCGAGGCTGCTGTCCTGGCGCTCGCGCTGGCGTGGGATCTCAAAGAAATGACGGAAGAAGGGGTCGCGCAGCAGCGGGTGATCGGCCTGCGCGATGCGCGTGACGGTGGAGATATTGACCACCGCCGGCATGGCCCGCTCCAGCATGGGTGCCAGGCTTGGCAGGGGCTGGCCATCCGCCCCAGCCGGGAGCGCGGCCGGGAGCGGCGGCGCGATCCAGAAGAGGAATACAGCGAGGATCGTCGTCAGGTTGGGGATGACCCGTTTGGTCTGCGGTTTCATTCGGTTCGGGCGGGCCTGGGAATTGCGCTGGTTGCGGACAGCCGCAGGGCCAGTGGCTCAGCTCAGCGTGAAGGTTTCGTCGAAGGCGTCCTGCCATGTGAGGTTTTCGACGGCAATGCGTCGATCAACTCCTCAAGCCCGTTGGTTGCCTCGGCGATGCGGCCGGATTGTAGGGCTTGCTGGATAGCGACGGCCGTTTTGTAGGGCGAATCGGTGGACAGGGCCTGCCAGTTCATGGTGCGTGAATGCTCGCGGTCGGTTTGCGCGTTGCGGCCGGACGCAAGAAGGCCGGGCTTGCGCCCGGCCCCCGTTCACCCGCTTGCCGGGTGAAGTGCCACTCAGATCAGGCCGCGGCCTTGACCTGGCGGACGGTGTCGCTGGACTCGATCAGCCGACCCTGGTCGCCGCGGATCTCGATCTTGCGGGGCTTCATGGCCTCCGGGATCTCGCGCCGCAACTCCACATGCAGCAGTCCGTTCTCCAGATGTGCGTCCACGACACGCACATAGTCGGCGAGTTGGAACTTACGCTCGAAGCTGCGGTTGGCGATGCCGCGGTAGAGGAAGCGGGTGTCCTTCTTCTCGTCCTCATCGGCGCGGGCGCCGGAGACGGTCAGGATGTTCTCCTTGACCTCCAGCGACAGGTCCTTGTCGGCGAAGCCGGCGACTGCCATGGTGATGCGGTAGTCGTTCTCACCGCTCACTTCCACGTTGTAGGGGGGGTAACCGCCGGGCTCGGAGCGATAGGCCGTTTCCAACGCATTGGAGAGCCGATCAAAACCGATCATGGACCGGAACAGGGGAGAAAAGTCGATCGTCGTCATGGTCATATCCTCAGGTTGAGCAATATGGAGGGGTGCGTTCTTACGAACCGCGGACTCCGCAGACCTCGGATGAGCGCCTGCGTTATGTAAAGTAGAATCGCCGGCACGATTTGTCAAGAGGGTCTTCGCCCCGAGTCGGGGCAGCCTGTGCTCAGCGCATACTTTTCTCATCGCGTGTGCGATGGGCGACTCAGGACGGCGCCCCCGGGGCGTCTGTTGTATAGTCGAGGGCTTTCGGAACCGGTTCAACCGAGACGCAACCATGCCCCAATACCGCTCCCGCACCACGACCCATGGCCGCAACATGGCCGGCGCCCGCGCCCTGTGGCGCGCCACCGGTATGACCGATGGGGACTTCGACAAGCCCATCATTGCGGTGGCCAACTCCTTCACCCAGTTCGTCCCCGGCCATGTGCACCTGAAGGATTTGGGCCAACTGGTCGCGCGGGAGATCGAGCGGGCCGGCGGGGTGGCCAAGGAGTTCAACACCATCGCGGTGGACGACGGCATCGCCATGGGCCACGGCGGCATGCTCTATTCACTTCCGTCCCGGGACATCATCGCCGACTCGGTCGAGTACATGGTCAATGCCCACTGCGCCGACGCCCTGGTGTGTATCTCCAACTGCGACAAGATCACCCCCGGCATGCTGATGGCCGCCCTGCGGCTCAACATTCCCGCGGTGTTCGTCTCCGGCGGCCCCATGGAGGCCGGCAAGGTGCGCCTGGCGTCCCGGGGCGACCTCAAGCTCGATCTGGTGGACGCCATGGTCGCGGCGGCCGACCCGCGGGAGAGCGACGCGGACGTGGCTGCCATCGAGCGCTCGGCCTGTCCCACCTGCGGCTCCTGTTCCGGGATGTTCACCGCCAATTCCATGAATTGCCTCACCGAGGCCCTGGGGCTGAGCTTGCCCGGCAACGGCAGCCTGCTGGCCACCCACGCGGACCGGGAGCAGTTGTTCCTGGAGGCTGGGCGCCTGGTGGTGGACCTGGCCCGGCGCTGGTATGAACAGGAAGACGCGCGCGCCCTGCCGCGGACCATCGCGAGTCTTGCCGCCTTTGAGAATGCCATCAGTCTCGACATCGCCATGGGCGGCTCCACCAACACCGTGTTGCACCTGCTGGCGGCGGCCTACGAGGCCCAGGTCCCATTCACCATGGCGGATATCGACCGCCTGAGCCGCCGGGTGCCCAACCTGTGCAAGGTCGCCCCCTCTACCCAGAAGTACCACATGGAGGATGTCCACCGTGCCGGCGGGATCATGGCCATTCTGGGCGAACTGGACCGGGCCGGGCTGCTCCACCGAGACGTGCCCACGGTTCACGCCCCCAGTCTGGGTGAGGCCCTGGACCAATGGGACATCGCCCGCGGCACCGCGACCGAGACGGCCCGCAGCCGCTTCCTGGCCGGCCCCGGCGGTATCCCGACCCAGACCGCCTTCAGCCAGGCCAGCCGCTGGCCGGATTTGGACCTGGACCGGGCAGAGGGCTGCATCCGCGACCTGGCCCACGCCTACTCCCGGGACGGCGGGCTCGCCGTGCTCTACGGCAACCTGGCGGAGGAGGGGTGCATCGTCAAGACCGCCGGGGTTGACGCGGCGAACCTGACCTTCAGCGGCCCGGCCCGGGTCTTCGAGAGTCAGGACGCGGCGGTGGCCGGTATCCTGGGGGATCAGGTTCGGCCGGGGGATGTGGTGTTGATTCGCTATGAGGGTCCCAAGGGCGGTCCCGGCATGCAGGAGATGCTCTATCCCACCAGCTATCTCAAATCCAGGGGTTTGGGCAAGGCGTGTGCCCTGATCACGGACGGGCGCTTCTCCGGGGGCACCTCTGGGCTCTCCATCGGGCATGTCTCCCCGGAGGCGGCGGAGGGCGGCCTGATCGGCCTGGTGGAGGAGGGTGATCGAATCGAGATCGACATCCCCAACCGGCGCATCGAGCTGGTGGTCGCCCCTGCGACACTGCAAGCGCGCCTGGCGGTCATGCAGGCCAAGGGTAAGGCTGCCTGGCAGCCGCTGAACCGCCAGCGAGAGGTCTCCGCCGCCCTGCGCGCCTACGCCGCACTGACCACCAGCGCCGCCCACGGCGCGGTGCGGGACCTCTCCCAACTCGGCTGAGGGCGCGCCGTCATGACGCGATCCGGCCGCCTGATCCGTATGGAGCGGGCGGTGAAATGGATTTGCTGGACCTGATTGCCGGCGATCGGACTGCTGGTCGAGAAGACCGGAGTGAGTGAAGCGAAGGTGCGGGGTTGCGAAAGGGAGGAATCTGCGCTGGACTTGATCTCAAGCGACGAGCCGGTAATGGGCCCCGCAGTAAGGGCACACGGCCTCTCCGTTGGGCTCGTCCTCGATGGGCAGATAGACCCGCGGGTGCATGTCCCATAGCCGGTCCCCCGGGGGCGGGCAGGCGAGAGGCAGGTCGGCGCGGCTGACCGGGATTGGGGCCTGGGCCGCAGGGGCCTGGCTGGTACGCTCTGGGTTCTGGGTAGCGGCCTGGGACATGGGAGCTCTCCTGCGTCTGTGCGCGGTCGGGACAGGGACTCAGACCAGGGTCAGCCACTCCGGGTGCGTGTCCCGGCGGCCGTGGACCTGGTCGAAATAGAGCGCCTGGAGTCGTTGGGTGATGGGGCCGCGTCCGCCCTTGCCGATGGTGCGGCCATCCACCTCGCGGATCGGGGTGACCTCGGCGGCGGTGCCGGTGAAGAAGGCCTCGTCGGCGATGTAGACCTCATCGCGGGTAATGCGCTTTTCGACCACCTTCAAGCCCAGTTCGTCGCATAGGGTGATCACGGTCTTGCGGGTGATGCCGTCCAGGGCTGACGTCAGGTCCGGTGTATACAGGACGCCGTCGCGCACGAGGAAGATGTTCTCGCCGCTGCCTTCCATCACATAGCCGGAGGCATCCAGCAGCAGGGCCTCGTCATAGCCGTCGCGCAGGGCCTCCTGCAAGGCCATCATGGAGTTCATGTAGTTGCCGTTGGCCTTGGCCCGGCACATGGTGATATTGACATGGTGGCGGGTGAAGGAGGACACCCGAATGCGGATGCCGTGCGTTCATGTTGTCCTCGCCCAGATAGGCGCCCCAGTCCCAGGCCGCGACCATGCAGTGGACCTTGAGGTTGTCGGCCCGCAGGCCCATGCCCTCGGCGCCATAGAAGCACATGGGGCGGATATAGGCGGAGGTCAGGTGGTTCTCGCGCACCACGGCGCACTGGGCCGGCGTTCAGGGTGTCCCGATCGAAGGGCATGTCCATGCACAGGATGTGGGCGGAGTTGAACAGCCGGTTCGGTGTGCTCCTGGAGGCGGAAGATGGCCGCGCCGCGATCGGTCTGGTAGGCGCGCACCCCCTCGAAGACGCCCATGCCGTAGTGCAGGGTGTGGGTCAGGACATGGACCTTGGCCTCGCGCCAGGGCACCATCTCGCCGTCCAGCCAGATCAGGCCGTCACGGTCCGCCATCGTTGCCATGTGCTACTCCGCTCGGGGTGGGTATACCCCGGTTCTGAATAAAGGGGCCATCAGTCGCCCATCAATTCCTGCCACAGGCCGCGGACCCGCGCCCGCTCTGGGAGCAACTGGTCGTCCGGGACCGTCGTGGGCTGGTCTTGCAAAGCGCTGCGGTGGTAGGCGCCCCGCAGGGCCTTGTAGGCCGCCGTCAGGTCCGCGGTCACCGCATCCGGCAGGAGCGTCAATGTGGCCAGGGTCTCGAGCTGGCGGATGTTGTCGGTCCAGACCGCGAGGTCCGGATAGGCCGCGGCCCAGCGCAAGACCGCGTATTGAACCATAAACTCGATATCGGCAATACCGCCGTGCCCCTGCTTGAGGTCGAAGCGACCGCGCCCGCTTTGGTCCAGGGTCTCGCGCATCTTCTGCCGCATGGCCCGCACCTCCTCCCGCAGCTTGTCCGGGTCCCGCGGGCGGCAGATCGATGTCACGGCGGACACTGGCGAAGCGCCCCGCCAGACCCGGGTCCCCGGCGACGGGTCGGGCGCGGACCAGGGCCTGGTGCTCCCAGGTCCAGGCCTCGTTGGCCTGGTAGTCCGCGAAGGCGGCAAGGGAGCGCACCAGCATGCCCTTGTTGCCGTCCGGGCGCAGGCGCATGTCCACCTCGTAGAGGATGCCGGCCGGGGTTTGGGTCGTCATCGTGTGGATCATGCGCTGGCCGAGGCGGTCATAGAACTGCTCGGCGCTGATGGGTTTAGCCCCATCGGTCTGGCGTCGCCGGGTTGGTCGCTCCCGTGCAGAAAGACCAGGTCCAGGTCCGATCCATAGCCCAACTCCAGCCCGCCCAGCTTGCCGTAGCCGAGCACCAGGAAGCCCAGTGTCGGTTGCTCCCAAGCCGGGCGGTCGACCATGACGCGCGGACCAGGTGGGCGAAGGTCAGGGACAGGGCGCGCCGCGACCGCCACCTCGGCGATCTCGGTCAGATAGTCGCTGACCTTCATCAACGGGCACGACCCCGGTCAGGTCGGCGGCCGCCACCCGCAGCATGTTGCCGTGGGCGAACTGGCGCAGCCGCTCCATCTGCTGGTCCAGATCCTCAGGCTCGATGGGGGCGAGCAGGGCGTCGAGTTCGGCCTCCAGCTCGGCTCGGTGAAGGGGGGCGTAGAGCCGGCGCGGGTCGATCAGCTCATCGAGCAGCAAGGGCTGACGGACGATCTGGTCCGCGATCCAGGGGCTCATTCCGGTGAGCCGGGCGAGTTGGGTCAGCAGCCTGGGGCCGCTCCACCAACATGGCCAGGTAGGCGGTGCGCCGGGTTACCGCCTCCAGCACCTTCAGTACCCGCTCCAGGGCCGCGTCCGGGGCCTCGCTGGCGGCGATCACTTTGAGGGCCAGGGGCAACAACTGGTGGAGCCGCTCCCCGCCCCGGGTGCTCAAGCCCTTGCGGGCGCTGGCCTCGCGGAAGGCCACCAGGCGCCGCCAGGGCAGCGCTGGGGTCCAGGAAGCGCGCGTCGCCAGGACCTCCAGTGCCCGGGCCTCATCCAGGGTGCCCCGCCAGACCGCCGCCAGGTCCGGGTCCTGGTCCGCGGGCTCGGCCCGGGGGGCGGCGAAGACCTGATCGAATTGCCCCTGGACGTGCCGGCGATGCCCGTCGAGGACCTCGGCGAAGCTGCTCCAGTCGGGGAAGCCCATGGCCCGCGCCAGGCGCAGGCGTCCCAGGTCGTCGGCGGGCAGCTGATGGGTCTGCTTGTCCTTGTAGGCCTGGAGGCGGTTCTCCACCCGGCGCAGGTAACAATAGGCGGCGTCAGCTGGTGACGGACAGCGACGGCCGGCAGCAGGTCCCGCGCCCCGAGCCGCTCCAGCACCGGCGAATGGGGCGGATCTGCAGGGCCGGATCCCGCCCGCCGCGCACCAGCTGGAAGGCCTGGCCGATGAACTCGATCTCGCGGATGCCGCCGGGGCCGAGCTTGATGTTGGCGTCCATCCCCTTGCGGTGGAGTTCCTTGGCGATCATCTGCTTGAGCTCGCGCAGGGATTCGATGGAGCCAAAGTCCAGGTAGCGGCGGTAGACGAAGGGCCGCAGTAGGGCCTCCAGGGCGCTGACTGTCCGCGGGGTCGCCGGCCAGCACCCGCGCCTTGATCATGGCGTAGCGCTCCCACTCCCGGGCCTGGGACTGGTAGTAGTCCTCCAGGGCGTCGAAAGCTCATGACCAGGGGGCCGGCGTCGCCGAAGGGGCGCAGGCGGGTATCGACCCGGAAGACGAAGCCGTCGGCGGTCTGGTTGTCCAGGGCCTGGACCAGGCGCTGGGCCAGGCGGATGAAGAATTGCTCGTTGCTCGAGGTCCCGGGGCCCGCCGACCGCCTGCCCTGCGGCCGGGAAGGCGAAGATCAGGTCGATGTCGGAGGAGAGGTTGAGTTCCCGCGCGCCAAGCTTGCCCATGCCGATGACCAGCAGACGCTGGGTCCGGCCCTCGGCGTCCAGGGGGGTGCCGAGCTCGGCCCGGGTCCAGGCCTGGAGGTGGTCCAGGGCCTCACGGATGCAGCAATCTGCCAGCTCCGAGAGGTCCTCCAGGGTCTCCGCCAGGGCGGCCAGGTCGCCCAGGTCCCGCCAGATGATGCGGGTCAGTTCGCGGCGGCGGGCGACCCGCAGGGCGCGGTGCAGCGCGGGTTCGTCCGGGCAGTCGGCGAGCGCGGCCGCCAACCGGGCGGCCAGGTCCCCGCGGCCATAGGGGCGGTCCAGGTCCCCTGAGTCCAGTAAGGCCGCAAACTCCCCGGGATGGCGGGCGGCGGCCTGGGCCACATAGTCACTGGCCTCCCAGACCCGTGCCCGAGTCGCCGCAAAGCCGTGATCAGCGGTCAGGGTCCGGCCCTGTTCCTGAGCCCACTCCAGCCACCTTTGCCAGAGTTGGTCGGGTGACTCGCCGAGCGCCGCGAGGTTGGTCATCCTGAAAGTCTCGAATTTGAACCGCAAAGGCGCAACGGCGCGAAGGCAGAAACGGATGCATAAGGAATGCCTCGCTCTGCCGTCGCGGTACTAACTTTCATGGCGCGGTGCCACCCCGGAAGATGAAGCGTGAGTTTCACGTTAACTGCCCGGTCGCTTGGGTCGATTGTGAGGCGATTCATCGAAACCCTTCGTGTCCTTGGTCTTCCTCTTCGCGCCTCTGCGGTTCGATTTCCCGCGCGCTCAACCCAGCGGCTCAATCGTGTATTCAGCCGCCAGACGCGCCTCACCTCCGCCCGGGACCTCGATCACCTCAGAGGCAGTGTTGACTGTCTCCACGCACAGCATGCGGCGATAGTCCGTGTCGTCCAGGTCATCCATGGCGCGGGCGGTCTCGATCCAGGGGTTCCAGACCACCGTGGTGGCGCTATGGCGGTTCGCGATGCGGATTCGTCGGCCCAGCACCGGGTCCTCGATCGCGAGGTTCGGAGGCACGGCCTCGTAGATGCGGTTGACCTCGGCGGCCGCGGTCACCGGCCCCTCTTGGGTGACGATGGCATCATTGGCCCCGGCCGCCTTGTCGATATAGGTGCAGCCCTCAAGCCCCAGGACCTCGACCCGAGTGGCCTCGCCCACCCGGAAGTAGGTGTGCAGCCCCTGGGTGACACTGAAGGTCTGATCCCCGGCGTTGCGGGTGATCAGCTCTACACTCCAGGCTGGCCCCCACGGTGACCTCCACCAACAGATTGAAATAATAGGGCCAGAGTGCGCGGGTGTCCGTGTCGTCCGTCACCCCCAGGGTAATCCGGGTGGCGCCGCTCGGCAGGGTGCTGGTGGCGAGCACCGACCAGGGCCAGGCCCGCACGAACCCATGGGCAGGCCGCCCCCTCCCTTCGGGATCAGCGCCGAACCAGGGCCAGCAGATCGGAATCCCGCCCTTGATGGCCTTGCCAGGGGCGAAATAGGCCCGCTCGCTGACGAACAGCAGGTCATCGGTCGTACCCGCCGGACAGTAGGACAGAACCTGTCCTGCGTAGGGTGAGATCAGGGCGTTAGCGACATCGTTATAGACCTCGATCATGGTGAGCCCGCCGCGCCCCGCGGCAAAGCGCAGGGTCCCGTCGAGCCCGAATTCGGCATTGAGTGCGTCGATATCCAAGGTAGGAAGCCTCCGGAACATCAAACTACCGGCCTGAGGATAGTGGGCGCGGCAGGGAAGGGGCAGGGTACCGCTGGCGGGAGAAAACGGGAAGAGCGCGCGGGTCTATGCACGACCGACGACCGGCCGATCTGAGGTTGCAGTTCGCGCACAGGTGTTAACCGGGTCTCGGATCACGTTCGAAAATGCTCCTGAATCAGTCCGCTGATCTCGGGTTGGGCCAGGTGGTCCCGGGCCAGGGAGCGATCGGAGCCGATCAGTAAGGGACCTTGGTCGGGGGTAGCGGCAGGGCGCCCATGGGTTCCGCGGACAAGGTCGGGCCGCAAGGGGATGACGTCCATCAACATCCGCTGCCCAAGATGCTTCTGCAGCAGACGCCAGCCGATCTTGAGCTGGGGTAGCGGCAGGTCAGGGTTGATGAAGAGTTCAACCGGGTCATAGCCGGGTTTGCGGTGGATGTCCACGGTGCGGGCAAAGTCCGGTGCGCGGGCCTCGTCCAGCCAGTAGTAATAGGTGAACCAGGCCCCCGGCTCGGCCACCGCCACCAGCTCCCCGCTGCGCGGATGGTCGATCCCCCAGGCGGCCTTGCCCGTGTCGTCCAGGACCTCACCGATCCCGGGGATGCGCTTCAAGAACCGGGTCACCAAACCCCGATCTGCCGGGTCCGCGACGTAGACATGGGCGATCTGGTGGTCTGCCACCGCGAAGGCACGGCTTGCCCCCGGGTCCAGCAGTTCCCAGCCCAGGGTGTCGCGCACCGCCAGTAGCCCCTCTTCCCGCAGGAGCCGATTGATATGCACCGGGTGATGGGCCGGGGTGATGCCGTACTCGGAAACCACCATGACCTCGGCCCCGGCCCCCCGGACCTGGTCGATCAGGGTGCCCGCGACCCGGTCGACGGCGCTCACGTCTTCCCAGATGGCCGGGTCATCCGGCCCCAAGCGCTGCAGGTTGTAGTCCAGGTGAGGGAGATAGACCAGGCTCAGGATCCGGGCGTTCTCGGCCGAAGACCTCCGCCGCGCAACGCCCGATCCAGTCGGAGGAACGGATGTCCGCCCGGGGTCCCCAGAAGTTGAAGAAAGGGAACTGCCCCAGGGTCGCTTCCAGGTCCCGGTGCAGGTTCATCGGGTGAGAGTAGAGCGCCGGGATCTTGCGTCCGTCGGCAGGATAAATGGGTCTCGGGGTGACCGACCAGTTTGCGCTGGAGTACATGTTGTACCACCAGAAGAGCTTGGCGCAGGTGAAGTTCGGCTGTTCGCGCCGGAGCCCCTCCCAGACCTTTTCGCCCGTCATCAGTTGGTTGGACTGGCGCCAGAAGAAGACCTCGGCCAGGTCCCTGAAGTACCAGCCATTGCCGACGATGCCATGCCGGGAGGGTAGGGTGCCGGTGAGCATTGAGGCTTGGGCGGTGGTCGTGACGGCGGGAAAGACGCCGTCCATCGGGGCCAGGAAGCCATCGGCCGCGAGCCGGTTGAGGTTGGGGGTGTGGGCACCGAGCAAGGCCGGGGTCAGGCCCACGATGTCGATGACCATCAGGGGGCGGGGCTGGGTTGCAGTCATTGGGAATTCCAGGCAGGGGGTATCAAGCAGGCTGCAGCGAGGTGTTAGGCGATTTCTGTCAAATCATGTACCACCTCGCTCGTCTTTTCGCCCGCCTTCCGCGTCGCGCCGACAGTCACATAGCCCCACTATGCTCCTGTCGGCGCTCCTTGAAAGCAGACGAAAATCCTTCGCGATCTGGTACATGATTTTCCGGCAGTCGCCTTAACCGCACCGAACACGAACCATGCAGTCCCTTGGGCATCGAAAAGATGGGCATCGCTACGCTTGGCCCATCCCAATTGGCCGCTCCTTCAAGGCTAACCCGTCAGCATTCCCCGCCGGTCCATCTCGGTCTCCAGCCAATTCAGCTCGGTGGTCAGGGCTGTTGTCAGGGATTCCGGGTCCGCCGGGCGCAGTCCCGGGGGCAGGACCTGCCAGGTGTAGGTCTCAACCTCCAGGTGCGGTCTGGGTCTGGGGGACCGCGCCAGCCAATCGAGTACGTCCAGGATGGCGCCCTGGGTGGTGCTGAGTCCGGGCTGGTCCAGGTTCGCCGCGTGGATCGGTACATGGAAGTGGACCCGCCAGGGAGCGGTGCCGGGAAATTCGGGGTCGCCCAGGGCCTCTGGCAGGTCCATCCGGCCGGTCAGGCGCGCGGGGCCTGATTGCGCGGGGGCCAGGGTGCGCACCTGATGAAGGTAGCGGGGTTCGTCAAAATTCCGGGCGACCTGGGCCAGTACGGCTGGTGTGGTGTCGTCGATCTGAAGCGCGGAGGAGACCTGAACCTTACCCACCGGTATGCCCGCCGCTGCGAGCCGTCCCAGGGACGTGGCCGGTTCCTCGAACTGTACCGCCTGGTGGCAGCAGTCGTAGCAGACACCCAGGTGAGTCTGGATGGCTTGCGCCGAGACCCCGGTCAAGCGGGCGGCCGCGGGCAGGTCTCGCACGAACAGGGCCAAAGCATCCGTCGTGGACTCCAGTACGCACCCGGGCTCCGGCTCCAGGCAGACGCGGATCGGCCGTCCGGTAAGGTCAGCAAGCCTGGCGAGATCTGCGGCCAGGCCGCACAAATGGGCCAGGGCCAGGGCCTGACGTTCCTCGGTCCAGTGGCGGGCGAAGCCCAGGGGTAGGGTCGATATGGTCCCCCACTCGACACCCGGCGCCAGGCAGGCGGAGAGGATGCGTGCAAGGGCAAGGGTATAGTGTCGGCGCTCAGGAGTGTCCCAAGCCGGCGTGTAGACCGCCTCTTTGACCCGGGCCTGATGGAAGTCCCCATAGGGAAAGCCGTTGAGGGTGAAGAGCGCGATGCCATTGTCCGCGAGGGCCTCGGCCAGGGGTTCGATTGCCCCATCCAGCTGCCGCGCGGCCTGGGCGGAGAGCCAGAGTCCGGCACCCATGCCGACAAGCCCGCGTTGCTCCCTTACTGCCCGGACCGGCCCCGCCAGGTGGCCGAGTACCGATCCCAGGTCCGCGCCAGGGTGGACATTGCTGCAATAGGCGAGATCCGACCGGGACCAGCCTGGCGCCGATGACCCGGAAGCCCGCTGCCCCTCAGTGCTCGACGACGGGTGTCTGTCCACGCAACACCGAGTTCTCTTCCCAGAGCTGGGTCTGGTCGATGGGCGGGCGGGTCATCTCCTCCAGAGAGATCCGTCCGCTCTGAGCGTAATAGTTGATGGGATTGGCGAACAGCACCAGGTCCACTTCGGCTGCAGAGAAACCCGCCGCCAGCATGGCCTCGCCGGTCTTCGGGACCTTGAGGGGATCGCTTCGGCCCCAGTCCGCCGCGCTGTTGACGATCATCCGCTCAGTGCCGAATTGCTTGAGCAGGGCGACCATCCGCTCCTCCGACATCTTGGTGTCCGGGTAGACCGAATGCCCGCGCCAACAGCCGGTCTCCATCACCAGGGGCAGGGTCTGCTCGTTCAGGTGATCCACCACCACCAGGCTCTCATCGATCCCGATCTCCTTCACCAGGGCGAGGGTGCGCTTGGTGCCGGAGAGCTTGTCCCGGTGGGGGGTGTGAACCAGGGCGGGCAGATGCATGGCCTTGGCCAGCTCCAGTTGCGCGGCAAAGAAGCGTTCCTCCGCGGGGGTAATGTCGTCAAAGCCCATCTCGCCGACCGCTACCACCCCGTCCTTTTCCAGAAAGCGGGGGATGATCTGCATGACCTCTTCTGCCAGGGGGACGTCGTTGGCCTCCTTGGGGTCCAGGCCGATGGTGCAATAGTGACGAATGCCGAACTGGCTGGCACGGAAGCGCTCCCAGCCGATCAGGCTATTGAAATAGTCGATGAAGGTGCCGGCCTGGGTGCGCGGCTGACCCTGCCAGAAGGAGGGTTCCACCACGCCGACGATACCGGCCGCGGCCATGCGCTCGTAGTCGTCCGTGGTCCGGGAGAGCATATGGATGTGAGAATCAAAATAGCGCATGGTTGGTCTCCAGAGGCTGCGGGGATCAGGGCGCTCGCGCCCGGGGGCAGGGTATGTCGATGATTCTACGGACTCGTCAATGAGTCCGCGCAATACGTCGTCCGCGAAAGCTTCAAGCCGCTTTCCCTTCAGGGGTCAACACGGCGGCGATGCGCGGGTCCGGTTCCACGGATCGGCGCGCCGCGAGGGCCGCCCCGATCACCGGCTCCGCCCGCCGTGCCCCCAGGGCCAGGGCCGCGTGATAACGATGCGTGGGGTCATCCGCTCCCAGGGCGCCCAGCGCCAGGTCAAGCCCCCGGCGACTGGCGTAGGGTACCAGGGCCAGCCAGATGTCGGCGGGAACGGCGCGGTTGGCCAGGACCCGTTCATCATGGTAATCCTCACACATCCGCGCGAGGGTTGCATTGGTGCGCTGCGCCAGCCCGCTGATGCGCCCGACGGGCAGGCCGGTGAACAGGCATTTGAGCACCAAACCGTTGAAGTCGTGATCCGGGTAGCAGCAAGCCGGGTAAGGGTTGTCCAGGGCCAGGGCACCATAGAGCCGCAGGCTGGTGGCGCGCCCCGCCTCCAGGGCGGTTTGCAGCAGGCGGCTGGGCTCGGGGGTCAGGCACAGGGCCCTGACCAGGGAGACCCGCTCGCCTTCGTCGCCATCTCGAAACAGGTCTCTGATCAACCTGTCCCAGGCGTCTCCGGCACGGCGGATCGCCGCCTCCAGCAGGAGCGTGCGACCCCCGTCGGTGCAGGTCCAGCGGTTTGCGTCCACGGGGCCGCAGGGGTGGTCAGGGCGGCGAGCGGGTCGCCCACCCAAGCCAGCGCGCTGCCAAGGCTGATTCCCGCCAGGCGGCGGCTGGCGGCGGCGAAAATCGGAGCTAGGGGCGCCAAAGGCTCCGCGCTGGCGCTCACCCGTTCGATTCCCCGGTCGAGCCAATCCAAGGCTTCGGCAGAGAGTCGGGTGCCCAGGGCGGTTCGCAGGGCCTGGCAGGTGGGGCTTGGATCGGTGTCGTCGGTCATGGTCTGGGACTCCGGGTGGGCTGGATTGGTCCCGCCCCTGTTTCAGGTGATGGCGACCCGCCGGGCCAGCAGTTGGCCCGGCAACAGCAACAGCAGCAGAGCCGCTGCTGCCAGCCAATGGCCGGTGCCCAGCAACAGCAGGGCATCCAGGGGGATCATGCCGAACAGCAGCAGGCGGACCAGGGTCTGGACCGCGGCCGGGCTGCCGTCCACGGCCAGGCGGTGCAACCAGTAGGCTACGGGGGCGGCCCCGAGGACCAGGGCGCCCAGGACCAGGGGTTCCTCCAGGCGACCGGCGACGACCAAGGCCACCAACAGTAAGGCCGTGGTCCCCAGGAGGGCGGCGGTAAGTCCGCGCGTGCGGGGATCGGCGCCCCGGGTCTCGCTGCCTGACAGTACCGTGATCGCCGTGGTGTAGAGGAACACCGGCAACCGCGAGAAACTGCACGCCGGCCGCCACGGGGACCACGGACAACCCCAGCATCCAGTTCGTATAGCGGCAGGCACCCATGACCAGGGGTCCGAGCGCGGTACCCTTGAGGAGTCCGTCGTAGGCCAGGATGGCAATGCTCAAGGCCACCGCGATGCGCAGGCTGGTCTCGCCGGCCAGGGCTGCCAGGCCCAGGCCCAGTGCCATGAGTCCCGGCCCCGAGTAACCAGGCCGCCCGGGATGACACCAGTCCCGCGGGCAGGGGCCGCTCCGGCCGCTCCCGGCGGTCTTCCGCAAGGTCGAAGCAATCGTTGAGGACCATCCCGGACCAATACAGGGCGGTGCTGGCGCCCAGGTGCAGGATCAGTATCCACCAATCAGGTTGAGCCCCGGTGGCGATTACGTGGGCGGCGAGAATGTTGGACCAGACCGAGAAGGTGGCCGGAAACCGGATCAGTTGCAGGTAGGCCCCCAGGTGCTGATTGGCGCTCATGGGGAGGCACTCGCTTGGGACAGGCTCGGGTCGGACCCCAGCAGGGTGCGCAGATACGCCAGTGCCCGGCGCCCGGCCTCCGCCGGCATCTGGGTGTAGGTATAGAGTTCCACGGTGTGGAATCCTCCGTAGCCGGACCCTGCGAGGGCGGCGAAATAGCGCGCGAAGGGCAGATCGCCCTCGCCTGGGATGAGATGGTAGTGCTTGCGTCCGCGAATGTCTTCGACGTGGGTGTTCCAGACGCGCCCGGCCAGACGGCCGATCGCATGTTCCGGAGACTCGCCGTCCAGCCAGGAGTGTCCGATGTCCAGATTGGCCCCGAGGAGGGGCGAGCCGACCCGATCAATGAGGTCCGCCAGCTCGTCGGCCCGCTCCACGAGCAGTCCGGGTTCGTACTCGACCCCGATCCGCACCCCGTCGGCCCGTTCGGCCGCCTCGCACAGTCGACACAGGCTGTCCACCAAAAGGTCCAGACTCTGCTCCGGGGTTCCGCCGGCGTCCGGCCGGCCGGAGGTCACGCTGAGATTGTGGGCGCCCAGCGTCCGGGCCAGGTCCAGAGCCCGGATGCTGTAGTCCAGGCGCCATTGCCGCCAGTCCGGGTTGACGCTGGCGAGCGACGGTTCGAAGACATTCTCCGGGGGTCGTGGGTCAAAGAAGCCGTTGGCGGTGTTGCAGTTGAGGTTACTCACCGCGAGCCCGAGGCCGTCCAGGTGGTCACGCAGGCGTCGGGCCTCCTCCCCGCGCTCACGGTCTGGGAACCAGTGGGGTTTGTCGCAGAGGATCTCGACGCCGTCGAACCCCAGGGCGGCAATGCTGGTTACCGCGTCATAGAGGCCGTGGCGGGTATAGGCGTTGGTACTGTAGGCGATGGGCATGACGGTGCTCGGCCCTCAGGGTTCCCGATTCGGTGTGGCGCGGTTTGTGGCCTGTCAGCATAGCGCGGACCAGGTTCTCCCGGTGGGACAGACTGGCATGCATTACCCCGAGCAGGTGGAACAGGATCAGCACCAGACCAAGGTCCGTCGCGCGGCGATGGACCTCACCGATCAGGTCCGTGTAGAGAAAGAGTTGGTAGGCGCCCAAGGGGCCGGCCCGGTTCTCCGCCCCGTCCAGCAGCACGCCGCTCAAGCCTGCGGCCAGCAGGGTGCCGAGTAGGGCCAGGACCATGGCACCCCCAGCCGGGTTGTGCCCCAGATAACGGGGCGCTCGGCCCCGGACCAGGGCGGCCAGATAACCGCCCAGCCGCCGTGGCCCCACCACGAAGTCCGCGAAGCGGGCATTCCGGGTTCCGATAGAGCCCCAGACCAGCCGCACCAGGATCAGGCCAAGGACGGTGTAGCCGGCGATCTGATGGGTCTCGTACTCCACCTCGCCGGTGAAGTAGCAGACCCCGAAGGACAGGACCAGGGACCAATGGAAGATCCGCACCAGTGGGTCCCAGACCGGGATTGACGGAATGGCCATGGATCAGTGCTCCGGCGCGTGGGGTGTTGGGGTCGGCGGTCGCCGCCAGGGCCGGGGGCCGATCCCCGCGAAGGGGAGCCGCTCGGTCAGCATCCCCGCGAGAAACAGCAGCAGGGCCCCGAGCACCAGGGTGCGTGGGGGCTGATCGGTCAGTCTGGGCAGGGGTAGCGCTCCGGCCGCGGCTGACCAGGGAACCAGGAGTCCCGCGGTGGCGGCCGGTTCCAGGCTGCCGCCGGGCTGGAACTCCAGGTCCGATTGGTACCACAGGTCGGCGGCGTCTGCCTGGTCGCTGACGGTCAAGATGCGGGTAATGGCCCGCCGGTGCATCGTCCAGGTCGACCGCGAGGCGCCCCGGGGCCACCGCCGGGCCTGAACCTGCTCCCGGCGCCCATCCGGGTCCTGGATCACCAGGTCCAGGGGAGCAGCCGGGGACCAGCGGCCAGTATCCGTCCTCCCGGTCGATCTGGAGCCGGGTGCGGCCGTCCCCTTGCAGTTGCATCCGGGCCCCCAGGGGCTGGCCGTCTCCGGCCGCCCAGGCCACCAGGCCGCCCAGGAAATTGCCCCAGTGGGGCCAGGCCGGCCAGTCCGGGGCCGAGGCGTCCAGTCCCGCCGGCAGGGCCACGACGCGGCCGCCCAAGGCCCGATGGGCAGCCAGCAGGGGGTCTCCATTGGGCGCCGCGAGGTAGACCTGGGCGGCCTCCCGGGCGCGGGTCACCGGGTAGGCCAGGACCTCCGGCCAAGTGTCCGGGGTTGGGCCGGTAAGGGGCAGGGCCGCCCGTACCTGGGTCGGAGCGGAGCCGGCATGATCGGGTCGCGCCGCCGCTCGACTTCCCCCTCCAACAGCGCCGGCAGGGCCGCGACCTCGGTCACCGCCTGGAAATGGCCCCCGGCAGTGTCTGCCAGGGTCTGCAAGGGACCGCCCTCCGCCGGGTCCCCCACTGCCAGGACACTGAGTTGAACCCCGGCTGCGGCGAGCCGGTCGCCCAGTGCGGCGGCCCGCTCCGGGTCTGCGACCTGGCCGTCGCTCACCAGTACCAGGAGGCGTTGCGCGTGGTCAAGCGGCGCGTGGTCAATCGGGGGGAACAGGTCCAGGGCCTGTTCGATCGCCGGGGCCAAACGGGTGCCGCCCCCGGGGCTCGGCTGCCAGGCCGCACCCAGGTCCCGGGCGCCCTGCCCAGGCGCGGCCAGGGGCACCAGCAGGTGGCTTTGGACGTCGAAGCCCAGGACGGCACTTTGGTCTTTCGGCCCGAGAGAGCGCGCTGCAGCCGCCACCGCCGCCTGCGCCAGACCCAGTCGGGTGGTGCCGAGCGCCGTGGGCTGGGCCATGCTGCCGGATTTGTCCACGGCAAAGATCACCGTGGCCGCGGGTGTCCGCTCCGGGGCCTGGGCCGTGACCGGGAGCAGCCCTTCCAGGGTCGAGTGGCGATAGCCCCGGCGCCGAAGGTGCCGGGTCCGCCCAGCAGGATCAGGCCGGTGCGGCCCTGGGTCGACAGCCCCTCGATCGCCGTCCAAGCCGTCTCGCTGAGGTCGGCCGGGGTGATGCCCTCCAGAATCAGGACGCCCAGGGCGGCAAGTCGCCGGGGGTCGAACCGCCGCCATCGCTGACTTCGACGGCCCAGCCCCCGGCGGCCAGGGAGTGCGCGACCTGGGACTGTCCGGGTGTCCGGGCCACCAGCCCCACCCGCGGCGGTCCCGGCACCCGCAGGGCTGTGCCCCGGCGGTCATTGCCGGGGAGCAGGTCCCCCGGGACCTGCAGCATCGCGGTCACGCGATGGGGCCCCGGGGACAGTTCGCCCAGTCTCAACTCCAGTTCCAGGGGTTGGTCCGGGGCCAGGGCGATGGTGCGGCGCGGCAGTGCACGGTTGTCCAGTTCTACCACCAGGTCCCCTGCCAGCCGGTCGGTGGCGACTAATTCGACCAGGGCGATCGTCTCACCCGCGGGGCCCACCTGGACAGTCAACGAACGCACCGCCGCGTCCGGGTGCCGAGCGGCCGCGGGTGGGGTCCCACCAGAGCACCGGGATCCGCGCCGCCGCGAGTTGTTGCAGGACTGGTTCGGCGCGCCCCAAGGTCTCGCGCCCGTCCGAGATCAGCAGCATGATTCCCGTTTCCCCAGGTCCGAGCAGGGCCAGGGCCTGACCCAGGGCCGCAGCGATGGCGCTGGCGGCATCGTTCAACCGGAGCCGCCGCAGGGGCCGATCGAGGCCAGACGCGGTCGCTGACCGGTCCAGGACCTGCCCCTGAATTTCCACGCTGGGGCGGGCACCAATGCGAATTATCGAAAGGCGGCTGCCCCGGGGCAGTTGTACCAGCCGCGGGGCCAATGCCGACCAGGCCTCGTCGACCGAGGGACGGGGCATGCTGGCCGAGTCATCGAGCAGGACGAGGAGGTGGACGGGTCCCCGGCCGCCCAGCACGAATCCCACTGCCAGCGCCATCATTCCCGTCGCGATGGCGCCCCAGCGCAGCCAGCGCGCCGTCCGGTGGGTTTGCCAGTCCCTGGGCCAGCGGCTCATGGGGGGCGGGTGCCGGGAGGCGGCGCAGGTCGATCCAAAGCACCCCAATAGCCGCGATCAGGGGCCAGGGCCAGAGCGGGATGCGGGGTCGGTCCACCCCCTCGGGCACGGTGCGCGGGACCGCTGCCGGAAGCGGCCCCGGGGCTACGCGCGAATCCTCCGGGGCGCGCTCGGAGACCGTCGCGGGAAAGAGCAGGTCCCGCCCGATCAGCCGCCCCAGCAGCCAGTCGAGCAGCAGGGGGACCCCGGGGGATCCGGCCGCTGCCGGTCCGGTCGCAAAGAGCCCGACAAGGCGCCTGCCCCCGGCCTGTTCGATCACAACGGGATGACCGGCCCTGCTGAGCAGGGTCTCCCCGACAGGTGGTGGCATCAACCCGATCGGCACCGCGGTCGCGGTGCTCAGCAGTCGGTCAGCAGGCGTCCGAGCCAGTTCCCGGGCCGCCCAGCGCAGGGGGCCAGTGGCGTCCTCCAGCGGCTCACCCGGAGGCAGCCAGAGGGTCGGCGGGTTCGTATCCGGGGGCTCTCCGGCCGCGCACCAGACCCGCACGACGGGGTCCTGAGTGTTCAAGTACAGGGCCGGGTGGGCGGCAATCAGAGACTCCAGGGACGGTGGGCAATCCCCAACCACTTGGAGCGCAATCGGAGCCACCGGGCCCAGGCCGAGGGTCATCGCGTCGTCGGCCTCCAAGGCATCCGCCGGTTCCAGGCGGGCCTCGATTCCGTCTTCGCCGTTCCAGGCGACCTGGAAGGTCTGGGGCAGCGTCGCCCCGGCCGGGAGGCGCAACGTCGCCTGCCCCAGGTGCCGGCCTCCCGCACTCAGGGTGAAGGTCCGCACGGCCCCCTCGTCGCCCGCATTATGGACCGCCGCCAGGACCTCCAGGAGGTCCGGGGTCTCCAGGGCCGGACGGGCAGCCAGGCGGGTGATCCCCTGGTTTTCGGTTTCGCTCCCGAGGGGCCAGACCCGCTCCCAGGGACCCAGGGCACCGAGGGCCTTGACACCGGCGGCCCCATCGCTGACCAACCAGCGCCGGGTGTGCGCGCTGCCTGGCAGCGGCGGGATCGCGGGCCCCGGGTCTAGGTCGGTCATGGTCATCCGCTCCAGTGTGCGGGTCAGATCGGCCAGGCTCCTAACCGCCAAGTCCTCCGCCGGGGTGCGCCCGTCGCCGGCCATCAGGCGGACGCGGGTGCCAGTCTCCTGGGCCAAGGCGTCATTCAGGGCCCGGGCAGCCTGGTCGATTCTGCGTTGGCCGTTGGCCTCCCGGGTCAGCAGGCTCGGGCGGTTATCCACCAGAACCTCTAATGGTGCCGCGTCGCCGGTCGGCCAGCCGGGTGCGGCGAGGGTCAGCACCAGCAGGACCGTGGCCAGGGCGCGGCGGCGCCAGGCCGGGTCGGGTGGAGCGCGCCGGGCCCCGGTGGCGCTGGGGCTGGCCGCATCGCGCCACAGGAAGGCGGCGGGCACTACCCGGGTCGGGCCCAAGCCCCGCCATTGGTGCAAAAAGCGGATCAGGGGGACCAGCGCCAACCCCGCCAGCCAGGCGGGTGAACCCAGGGCGATCAACGGCCGTTCCCCCGCCCGCTCAGGTGCCGGATCAAGGCCCCTTCCCAGCCCCCACCGGTCTGCGGCGGAGGGTCCGGGTCGACCTGGGTGCAGGTAATGCGGCGGCGGCGGCAATGCTCGGCCAGGTCCTGATTCAGGGTCTGCCAGCGGCCCAGGGCCGCGCCCCGGGTCGCGGCCGTCACGGTCACTGGCCGTTGTCCGCCGTCTTCGCCGTCCACCAGGATTTGATCCCCCAGGGGGAGGGTCGGCGGGGGGGCGATCAGGTGCAACAACTCCACCCCGCCGCTGGTCGCCCCCAACCGATCCAGGGCGGGAATCATGGCATCCGGGCGCAGGCAGTCGCTGATCAGGACGGCCCGCCGGCCCCGGTCGACGAGTGGCAGGCAGCACTCGGGTGCCGAGGCACCGCCCAGCCGCTCCGGCCGCGCTTGGCTAAGGACCCGAACCAGGCGGAGGAAGGTCCGGTCACCGCGTCCGGGTGGAACCAGTTGGTCGATCCGTCCGCTGAAGAGGGCGAGCCCCACCCGATGCTCGAAGTGCAGGACCAGGTAGGCGAGACCGGCGGCGAGCTGGAGGGCCGCCGGCCAGACCCCCGGCGCCAGGCCCATGGAGGCGCTGCGATCCAGACAGATCAACCACTCCCCGGCGCGCTCGTCCCGGTAGCGGCGCACCAAGGGACGGCGGGCCCGGGCGCTGGCGCGCCAGTCCACCCGACGCGGGTCGTCACCAGGCGCCAGGGGGCGATGCTCCTGGAACTCGAGGCCGTCGGCCACGGCGCGCGGGTGGTGCAGGGCGCCTCCATGGGCCAGGGGTTTGCCGCCCCGGATGGCCGCAAGGGCCCGGGTCAGCCGTTCCAAACGCCCCCAGTCCAGCCAGGTGATAGCCTCATTCGAGGGTTCCGAGTGATTGTCCAGGGTTCTCACCAGCGCCCCCGCCAACGCGTCAGAAGGCGCCCGATCAGGGCCTCCGGGTCCTCGCCCGCCAGTTCCGCGTCCATGCTGAGCAGGACCCGGTGGCGCAGGCAGCCGGGGGCCACCGCGGCCAGATCGTCCAGGCTCACATGGATGCGGGACTGGGCCAGGGCGCGCACCCGGGCAGTTCGCAGCAAGGCCTGCAGCGCCCGGGGGCTGGCGCCGTAACGGACCAGCCCCCGGTTCACCGGGTCGAGGCCCCCGGGGTGAGTCGCCAGCACCAGGTCCACGGCGGCGCGTTTAATGTGATCGGCGATCACCACCTGGGCGGCGAGGTGCATCAACCCCAAGGCCCCGGGGCCGTCCAGGAGGGGGCTTAGGTGCTCAGAGGGCTCGGTGTCGAGGGTCAGATTGACCATGGCCAGCAGACCCGCCGCATCCGGAAAGCCCACCCGAAGCTTCATCAGGAACCGGTCCAACTGGGCCTCGGGGAGGGGGTAGGTACCCTCCACCTCGATCGGATTCTGGGTGGCGATTACCCAGCAGGGGCGGGGCAGGGGGTGGGTCCGTCCGCCTTGGGTCACCTGGCCTTCCTGCATGGCCTCGAGCAGGGCCGACTGCGTCTTGGGGGTGGCGCGGTTGAGTTCGTCCACCAGCACCAGGTTACCGAAGACGGGGCCGGGCATGAAGACCAGCTGGCCTCCCCCGGCAGCACCCGCGCCCTCGCGGAGCATTACCTCACTCCCGGTGATGTCCGCGGGCATGAGGTCCGGGGTGCACTGGACGCGGGAGAGGCGGACCCCCAGGGTCCTGGCCAGGGCCTTCACCAGATGGGTCTTGCCGAGCCCGGGCAGCCCTTCCAACAGCACATGGCCGCCCGCGAAGAGCGCCCACAGAACCTCATCGACCAGGGCCGATTGCCCGACGATGGCCGATTGAACCGACTCGTGTAACCGCCCCAAGAGATCGGTGGCCGCTGTGAAGGTCGCTTCGGTCGCTGGTTCGGCCGTGACTGAGTTCGGGTCGATCATTGTGGCGTGAGGGCTCTGCTGGCTGGGATCATTCTTCTGATCGCAACTTGAGTTGCGTCCAATAGCGGGCCAGGAGGGCGCGTTCGGCTGCTCCCAGGCCCGACGTGAAATGGGGCGGGGGAATTGCCGCGGCCGGCCCCAGAACCGGGTGCCCGGCCGCTGGGGGTAACCGCCGAGGCCCCCGATTGGTAGTCTCTAGGGGTTCGCCGCGCTGGTCGGATGCTACGCTCGGAGTACCGGTGCGGGCCAGGGGCTGGACGGCAAAGGCGCCTGGCGGTGGTGCGCGCGGGGCTGGACCAGGGTCCAGTCCCGCGGCCGGGACCTGGGTTCCGGCACCCTGCGTGCCGGCGGCACCACTGCTCTGGGCCGCCGGGGTCGCGTCCTGGGCGGGATCAGCCGCGGCTGGCGAACCGGGGTCGCCGGCCAGGGCCGACGATCCCACGGGTGGCCTGCCGGGTAGGATCGTGCTTTCGGGTCCCTGGTTCGAACTGTCAAGGGACCGCTGTGTACCGTCGGCGCTGGCCGCGGGCGCCCCCGGGGGCCGCAACGCCGGGTCCGCGGACTTGGAGTTCGCCGCGGTGGCGCGGCTCAGGTCGGCGATAGCCGCCGCCAGATTGCGCGCCGAGCCGGGGCCGCGGCTTGGCATGGATGGGGGTGGCCTGCCGTCGAGGGCGACGGAACCGTTGAGGACCTGGGGCGGTGACACGAGCAGCCAGGGGATCGTCGCCGCCCACAGGAGCAGGGCGGGAGCAGGGAACGGGGACCTGGACCGGCAGGGTGGGCGAGGATCAGGGCCTCCCACCGGGGGGCTTCCCGCTCGGCTTGACGCAGCAACAGTGGCCCGGCGCCGCTCGCGGGCCGTCCCTGCGCGAGTTCCCAGGCGGTAAGCAGGAGTTGCCCGGCCCCCGCCCGGCGGTCGGCCTCCAGGGCCGCCGCGGCGGCGCTCGGGCGGCGGCGCAGGGCGTACACGAGTGCCGCAACCGGGGGCGCCGCGCCGAGCAGGAACAAGGCCCAAGGTGCCAGCGACCCCAAGCCCTGAGCCGCGGGGTCGGGCCCGGCCCCCCCGGCGAAGGGGTTTCCGAACCAGAGGACGAGCCCGGTCACCAGGGTCGCGACCCCGGTGGCGCCATAGAACCCGCGGCGCAGCCGTCCCAGGGTCTCCTGTCGCCACAGCCGGGTTTGCACCCGGGCCACCAGGTCCAGGGTCGGCAGTGATCCGTTCGAGCCGAGGTCCCCGCTCACGTCGGTAGGAGACTGACGACCAGGCGGTCCGGGTACCCGGCGAACAGCAGGAGCAGCAGGACGAGGGCCAGGCCACGCAGGGTGGCGACCGCAACCGGGTACGCGGTCCGGGCGAGTCGGCGGACAAGTCCGCCAGCCCCCTCCAGCAGCAGGCCCCAGAGGGCCACGGCCCCCTGGGCCGAGGCCAGTGCCGACCAGGAGACAGTGCCGGTGCCCAAGGCCAGGATCAGCGTGGGCCAGGGCACCATGACCAGGAGGGCGGCCGCGAGCAGGCACCCGGGCGGGGACCTGGGTACGCGCCCGCGCCCGCTCTGGCAGTCCCCCATCGGCAGCAGGAGCAGCAGCATCAGGGCTTGGCACCCGGCCAGCACCGGGACTGCCGCGGACAGGTCGGGCGGCACGGGGCCGGACTCCACTTGCCCGAGTAGCCAGACGCTGAAGGGCACGCCATAGAGCAGCCCAGCAGCAAGGCCGGTGCGCAAATCGGGGCTAACGGTCATGCAGGACTCTTGGTCCAACGGGTCATGGCCGGGTCTCCGTGGGGTAAACCAACAGCCAGGTCTCGGTCGCCGTGCCCCTGATCTGGGCTGGGATCGTGGCCGGCCAGCGGTCGGGTGCCAAACGGACCAGGAGGGCCGGGGCCAGGTCCAGGGGGGGGGCGGAGGGCGCCGGCAGCCCGGAGCACGTGGTGCCTGGTTCTGCTGTCTCGCGGCTGGACGGGTCCGGTCGGGGTGGCGGGTCCCAGCGGGTTTCACCCGCTGGCAGGGGGCCCAAGGGCCACGCGCAGCCCTGGTGAAGGAGCCAGACCCCGGCGAGCGGCAAAGCGGCCTGGTTCTCGATCAGGTAGCCCCGTGACTCGGCCCTAAAATCCAGGTCCAGAGGGGGAGGACCGACCCCGGTGACCAGAAAGCGCCACCGCTGAAACAGGGCGCCTGAAGCCATCAATGTGAGGCCGGCGGCGTTGGCGTGCAGTTGCAGTGGCCCGCCGTCCAGGGCGCTGGGTAGTCTGGTGTCCGCCGACAGGGTCAGACTCTGGGGTGCCCGGCCCTGGCCGTGGGTCTCGATCAGGGTGACGAAGCGCGCCGCCGGGTCGCTCGGCTCCCAGTCGATCCAGGTCAGGGTCGCGAACGGGCTGAAGACCCGGGTAGGGCCAGCCAGATCAGCCCGGCAACGACCCCGGGGACGGCCAGGGTCCAGGCACCCGGGCGGCGGCGTAGGAGCAAGGCCCCAAGCAGGATCCCGTAGGGCAGCAGGATGAGTGCGGCCTGTCCCTGGTCGCCGCCAAGACCATCCATCAAAGCCTTGCTGCCCCCGGGGGCGACCGTTGGTCGGGTGTCGGGTGGGGCATCGGTCGTCTGTCCCACCGTATCCGCGGCTTGGGCCCCCAGGGCCCGCCCGCCGCAGCCGCTGGCCGTGCGGATGCGCGCGAGTTCCCAGTCCGCGGCCCCGACCAGCCGCAGTGGGCGGCACTCGGCCAGGTATTGGCCCAGGGCCTGGGTCTGGGCTGGATCCAGGGTGGCCAGGTCCCGGGTGCCGAGGGTCAGGATGCGCACCGGTCCATAGCCCTCGGCGGACCGCGGCAGGTCGTCCGGTTCCACCCGCACGGACCCGGGTACCGAACTGGCCGGCAGGGTGCTCACCCCGACCGCGAGCGCCCGGGGAGTCGGGCGGAGCCGCAGGTCTACCCGGGTCTGGCGCCCGTCCGGCAGTTCGGCAAAGAGGGTCACCTGGCCATCGGGGGCCGGGCGCAGGGGCAGGGTCAGGGTTTGGGGGCTGGCCGCGGCCAGTGTGACCGCAGTGGACCACGAAAAAGCGCCGCTGCGCGCGCTGACATGTGCGTCCCCGCCCGTCTCACTCTGAAGCTGGACCCGCAGCTCGGTCGTTCCTCCCGGGCGAAACGGGCCGCCCCAGGAGGGTGCCGCGGTCAGTGCCTGTTCGGGCTCTGGCGTCGCCCCCCACCAGCCGGGAGCGCGGCCGAGAACCAGCCCCAGGCCGAGTCCGAGGGCCCGGCATTCCGGGGCCCTGATCAGAGGTTGGAGGGGGCACAACACCTGGGCGGTTGCGTCCGGTCAGTCCTGGCGCAGCCCCTGATTGAGTGCGATGACGCTCCAGGCGGTGACCAGGTTGGGATCACCCTCCCACCAGCGGGGAGACTCGGGGTTGACCCAGGACCCATCCGGTCGCTGCAGGCTGAGGAGCTTGCGGGCCAGGTCATCCCGCCAGTTGTGCGTCGCCCCGCTGGGGTCCGTCACCAGGGTCTCTCCATAGGCCTGCATGGCCTTGGCGAAGGCGTTGTAGTAGTAGAACAGACCCTGGCCCTTCTTGGCCCCGGGGCTTTCCTCCACCGTATAGTTCGCGCGGATCCAGTCATAGGCCGCTTTCACCCGCGGGTCCTGCTTGTCCACGCCGGCGAAGAGCAGACTCAGGAGCCCCGCGCTGGTCATGCCGCCGTAGGACCCGCTCCCGCCGTGGGGACTCATGCCCGGCATGTAGGTGAAGCCGCCGTCGTTGGCGGCCCAGGCCTGGTCGTTGGTCTCGCTGTTGTTCTGGCAGCGGGAGATGAAGGTCAGGGCCTTCTGCCAGGCGGGATCCTTGGGGTCGAGGTCGGTGGCGTGCAGGGCCTCGATCGCCATGTAGGTGTTGGAGAGGTCCGGGCGCTCGTCGCCGCCGTAGCCGATGCCGCCGTAATAGGCATGGGTCGGCTCATACCCGTCCGGCTCGTCGATCTGATGGGCCTTGAAGAAGGACTGGGCCTTGGCGATGGTGTCGTCATAGGCCGGGTTTTTGGTGGCCTTGAGGGCCTGCACGGCCACCGCCGTGTTGTAACTGGTGTTTTGGTTGGTCTCGCTGATAGAGCCATCTGGATTGGCGTGGTCCAGGATGAACTTGATCGGGCGGGTGATGAAGGCCCCGTCCGCCTCATTGTAGGCGCGACGGCTCTCCAGGAAGGCCCGCAGCGCCAGGGCGGTCACGCCCACGGACTTGGACCAGGAGCCGTCTTCAGCCTGCGTGCCCCGCAGGTAATGCAGACCCTCGTCGATGGCGCGCTCCACCGGTTCCTTGAGACCCTTGTCGAGCCCGGGTTTGGTCTCCTGGGTCTTCACGGGAGTGCCGGGCGCCGCGGTGGGCTTGTCCTTCGCCGCCTCGGCCAGGAGCATTGCCGGTGCGGCGGCGAGCAGGGCCAGGATCAGTGACAACGTGGCAGTACGTGCGCCCGGGTGGCGCTGGTTGGCGCCGGGGCCGGGTCTTGACACTCGGATCATGGTCGGACCTCCGATTTCAGGGTTGGGAGAGAGGATACTGTTGAAACGGTTCCGCCACTGGGGCCAGACCTTAACGGCATCGCGAGAAGGGCGATTCCGACCGTCGAGTAGGCCGTGATCAAGGCCCCCAGGGGCGGGTAGGCGTACCGGTAGCTGCCCAGGGGCGAGTGTCGGTAAAACCAGTCGCTCCGGGGAAAATCGGTGCCGCTCGGGATGGCGAGGGCGGTCAGGGGATTGAGGGCGACCAAGGCATCCGCAATCGGCAGGCCCTGGTCCAGGGCGCCAGCCAGCCACAGGGGGCTGGCCGTGCTCACGAGCCCGGCGGCCAGCGCCCAACCCAGAGCCGTCCCCGGGTTTCGCGTCACCGGCGTCAGTTTGCGGGCGATGGCGCCCAGGCACAGGGTCAGGGCCGCCACGCTCAGTGCCCCCGCGACCAATGGGGAGACATCAGCCCAGGATGCGCCGCGGGCCGCCGGCAGGCCCAGGGCGAGCAGCCCCGCGGTCACCGCGGTCACGCCGACGCCGGACGTGCTGCCTGGTTCGCTCCTGAGGGCCACTGGCAACATCACTATGCAGACCCCCAGCAGGGCGGCGGCCAGGTCGGCAACGGGGTGCAAATCCGGCGTGCTCAGCGCACGTAGCGCTAGGGCGATCAACAACGCCAGTCCTCCTGCCAGGGCGGCGGGGAGGAGAAGGCGCCACGGTCGAGCCCGCGCCTGGCCGGCCGGGCTCATGGCGGGGCTGCCGCCTCGGGGTGCGTCGGGGTCTCAGCGAGGCAGCCCTCGGTATAGGCGAGCAGGGCCGCGAACTGCCGATGGAAGTCCATTTCCGCCACCCCCAACGGGTTCTTGAAGAAAGATGCCAGGTGGGTCATGGGGCCTGACTCGCCCCGGCGCGCCGCCAGGTCAGCGAAGCGCACCAGGTCCAGGACCAGCGGCGCGGCGAGGATCGAGTCACATCCCTGCCACGTGAACTGCATGGTCATGGGCACGTCCAGAAAGCCCTGGAAGTGGATCAGGTCCCAGGCGGTCTTCCAGTCACCCAGCGATGGGACATAGTTGATGTCCACCCCGGCGTGGGGCGCGTAACCCAGGATGCCCGCCAGAACCTGCTCCTTGTTGCGGACCTTTGCCACCCGGTTGCGCGGTTCGTTGAGGGAGCGTCCGTCGGCATTGCCGAGCAGGTTTACGCCCTCCCAGCTCAGTACCTGCAGGTTGCGGTGGGCGAATAGGGGCGCCAGGACCGTTTTCAGCAGGGTCTCGCCGGTCTTGCCGTCGTCGCCGTAGAAGGGCACCCGATTACGGTTGGCGAGCTCGACGACCCCGCCCCAATCGGTGGCGGCGTTGGGGGTGAAGTTAATGTAGGGGCAGCCCTCGCAGAGGGCCGCCCAGGCGTAACAGCCGCTCGGATTGATCAGGTCCCGGCGGTCCTGCGTCAGCAATTCCTCAATGCCGGCAACGCTGTGGTGCAGGGGGGATGGGCCTGGGTGGGGTAGTGACGACATGAGGTTCACTACCACGACCCGGGAGAGCCGATGGCGGTCGCGAAAGGCGCGCAGATGACCGCGTAGGTCATCTACCAGGGTGCGCAGATGCGTCAGACCAGTCGCGGGTGCGGCGGGATCCCAGGCCATCCCGGGGGCGTGGACCACATCGCTTTCGATCGCTCGCAGGTCGGGTGCCACGGCATCCAGGGTTTCGCGGTCGATGGTACGGGAGCGTCGATAGAGCGCTGAGGCCGCGTCTTCCAGGGGGGCCGCGTGGATGTCGATGCCGCCGAAACGCAGGTCTTCGGCCGCCGCCAGAGACAAGAGGGAAAAGGGTGTCCGGGCCGTAGTCAGGCCGCTCTCGGAGGCCAAGCCCTTGGCCAAGGCACGTGTGCCGACCATCAGGGTCGCCGCGATGTCGCCGCGGGCGCCCAAAAGCCAGACGCCTACGGGTCTGCCCGCGGCGGGGGAGCGGGATTCGCTCATGGCCGCGCGCCTGCGCGCACGGAGATGCCGTCTTGAACGCGCAACTTACGGACGCGACCGCATCCCTGGGTTCGGAGACACGACTGATGAGTCGGTCGACCGGTCGACGCCCCTTTAGAACAAAACATCATGTAGCCCACCGTCCAAACCATGTGTTCATGGTCCATGTGCCAAGGGTCTGGTCCCTGTGTTTTCGGACAGGACCGCTCGGGCGCGATGTTCGCAGCCGTATGAACCGCAGCGACAGGATAACGCGTCACGGCAGTCGGTTGCTGACCGCACGTCGGCGTTATCGCACCGTAAGGCGGCCTGCCCCTCCTGGGGGCAGGTGCACTCGGGGGCGTGCACCTGCCGGTTCCATTGTGACCTGGTAGCGGGGTACGGCGGACTCCGCGTGTCAGATCTCTCTACCGAGAAGCAGGGGTAAGAGCGCTAGAGAGGACAGCGGAGGCAAGGCAATCCGCGTACCAGTCTGTAGCAATTTTATGAGGGTGCGGAAAACATCCTTTCCGGTCAGCCAGCTATGGCTGATCAGACGAAATCTGCCAAGGGTCCCAGCATCCGCTGGAGTGATCAGTTGCTGTTCATAACGTCGTTAATTGACCGTTACGTTTTTCTAATTATGCCTTATCCGACAGTATTATACGCAGACTATACAGCGTCGGGTGGATCTGTGCAGAAACTGGTCAGGCAGCTAACCCAGTTTCTTGCGCAACGTGGTTCGACTCAGCCCCAGGAGCCGGGAGGCGGCCACCTGATTACCCTGGGTCAAACGCAACGCCTCGTCGATGAGTTCCCGCTCCACCAGGCCAGTGATCCGCTCGAAGAGCCCCGCGACTGTCTGCCCTGCGGCATCGCTCAGGTGCTGACGCAGCGCGTTGCGGACGGCTTCGCTTAGATCCGCCGGATCCTGTCCCTCCCCAGTGCGCAGACCGCCGGCCGAGGAAGCGCTCGTGGCGTCCGGCAGCGCGAGATCGGCAGCGGTGAGCTGCTGCCCCTGGGTCAGCAGAACCGATTTGCGAATCAGATTCTGCAGTTCCCTGACGTTTCCCGGCCAGGGGTAGTCCGAGAGCGCGGCCAGGGCAAGCGGGTCGATTCCGCGGATGTCCTTGTTCAGCTCCCGGTTGGCCAGAGCGAGGAAGTGCCGGGCGAGCAACGCGATGTCCTCCCTGCGCTTGCGCAGCGGCGGGACATGGAGCCGGACCAGGTTGATGCGGTGGAACAGGTCCTCGCGGAAACGCCCCGCGTCAACCTCAACGCCAAGGTCGCGGTTGGTCGCCGCCAGGATCCGCGCCTCCAGGGGGATCAGGGCGCTGCTGCCGAGCCGCTCGAAGCGGCGTTCCTGGAGCACCCGCAGCAGCTTGCTCTGCAGGTCATAGGGGAGTTCGCCGATCTCGTCCAGAAAGAGTGTGCCGCCTTGTGCCATCTCGCAGCGCCCGCGGCGCAGGGCGGCGGCCCCGGTGAAGGCCCCGCGCTCGTGCCCGAAGAGTTCGCTCTCGAGCAGTTGATCGGGGATGGCGGCGCAATTGACCGCCACGAAGGGCTGATCGCACCGGTGGCCATGGGTGTGGATGCCCCGCGCCACCAGTTCCTTGCCGACCCCGCTCTCGCCGGTGATGAGCACCGTCAGGTCATTTCCCGCCACCAGGCTCATCAGCTTGAACACCTCCTGCATGGTGGCGCTCTGGCCGATCAGTCCCGGCTCAGCGGCCGGTTTGGCGGGTTCATCAGCGGGCCTTTCAGCGGAGGCTGGCAGCGGCGCCGCGGCCCGCGCGTGCGCCAGGGCGCGGTGGAGCAGGGCACGCAGTGGCTGCAGTTCCAGGGGTTTACCCAGGTACTCGAAGGCACCCGCGCGCATGGCCTCCATGGCGGTACCCACGGTTCCGTAAGCGGTCATCACGATCACCACGGTACCGGGCCAGTCGGTCTTGATGCGCCGCAGGGTCTCCAGACCTCCCATGCCCGGCATCTGCACGTCGAGCAGGACCACGGCCGGCTGTTCACGGGCGATGAGGGCCAGGGCCTCCTCACCGGTGCTGGCAATAGAGTGCCTCGTATCCTTCTCGTTCCAGCACGGTGCTGAGTGCCGCGCAGATCCCGCGTTCGTCGTCCGCCACGAGTACCTTGCTCATGATCCTTCAGTCCCCTCTGGCGGTGATAAAGGGCCGCCCGGGCGCGGAAGACGGAGGACGAACCGCGCCCCGCCGAGCGCCGTGCCCTCCTCGACCTGGAGGCTGCCGCCATGTTGCTCGGCGATCTCGCGCGAGATTCTGCAATCCCAGGCCAAGCCCGTGGGGCTTGTCGGAGCGCCCCGACCCGATGAGACCGGGCTGCCGTGTCGGCGCGATCCCGGGGCCGGAGTCCTCCACGGCGAGCAGGATCCCCTCACCGCCCGGTGCCGGCCCCGTGGTGATCCAGATGCGGCCCCCCTTGGGAAGGGCATCCGCGGCGTTGTTCACCAGGTTCAGCAACACCTGCTTCAGACGATTCTGATTCAAGAAGGTTGGCGCGAGCGGTTGCAGATGACACTCCAGCGTGATCCGGCGATGGGCGAGTTGGGGCCCCAGCAGGGCAGCCACTGTTTCGATCAAGGCGTTGAGATCCCCGGCCACCAGGTCGTCGCCCGCTGGCCGGCCCAGGCTCAGGGTGGTCGAGACGATCAGTTCCAGCCGGTTGATCTCGTTCAATATGGCCTCCAAGCTCCGCTGGTCGTCTGGACTCTGGGCCGTATCCGCCAGCAGCTCGACATGGAGCTTGATCGCGGTCAGGGGGTTGCGGACCTCGTGGGCGACGCGAGCCGCCAACTCCCCAAGCGCGGAGAGTCGGTTGCGCTCGGCGATCTGCGCCTGATAGCGGGCCAGGCGCTCGGCCATCTGCTCGATCGCCTTGCCCAGCGCGACCAGTTCCCTGGCGCCCTCGATCCGGGAGCGCGCCTGCAGGTTGCCGGTAGCCAGCCGCCCCGCCAAGTCGGCGATCTCGCCCAGGGGGCGGTTGATACTGCGGGCGGTGCGATGGGCGACCCAGGCGAGCACCAGGGTCCCCCCCAGCGCGGCCCAGCCGAGCAGGCGCGCAACGCGGCGCGAGGCCGATTCGATCCCGGTGAGCGCGGTCGCGGCAGCCAGGGCGCGGTAGCGCGGGTCAAGCCCCGCGTCGATGGGTCGCACGACCAGACTGTAACGCGTGTCACCGCGATGGAAGTGCCCGGCCCCGCCCATGGGCGAGTGCCCCAGCAGGCGCGCAGCCGCCGCGACGATTGCCGATGCTGTTGCCCCCTCCTCACCGGCGTTGGCGGGAACCAACCTGACCTCGGCGTCGAGCAGGGCGCCCAGGCGGTCCAGGAGGTCCGCAGACAGCGGCAGCCGGCCGGAGGCGAGCTCTGCAACCGCCCGCCCGAGTTGATCCTCCAGGCGGTCTGTGAGGCTATCCGTCATCAGCGTGGTGGCCAGCCACCAGGCGCCGGTCGCCCCGGCCGCCAGGGCGAGGACGATCGGGAGGAAGATGCGGGAGTAGATTGTCATCGCGGTTGGGCTCCGGGTGCAGATACAGCAGAGGCCCGACGCCGGGATATCTGGGCCCGATGGAGAACAGCCCAGGGTGCCCGGGTGATTCCGCCGCCGAATCGACTGGTATTGGCGTCAAAGAATTTTACACTTTCGTCTCGCGCGTCCGGGGTGCGACGAAGCGACAAGATACAAAACAACCAGATACGCCGTGTGCTTCGGGGCGGAATAAAATTTGCTAAGCTTACTCGTGAGCGCTGCCGCATCTCCCGGGGGGGAGATTGACCGCGTGGGGTGAGCCGCCCTGAGGGACGGTCGACGAGAAGCAACTGAGGATAATTCACATGAAACGATCTTTGCTGCACAGCCTCTGCGGCGCCCTGCTCCTGGGAGTGGGCATGGCGGCGCAGGCGGTGACTCCGTTCGAGCAGGACGTCAACGATGCGATCGATGACGGACTGCAGTATCTGCGCGACCAAGCCGTTTTCACCAGTGGCAGCAGCGCGGCGGCGGAAACGCGCGGACTCTCGGTCCTGGCGCTGATGGAGAAACGTGCCAGCGCGGACCCGGGCGCCGAGGTCCTCGGCTACGCGAACTCGTCGCCTGCTGATCAGGCGCTCATCCGCTCGGCCATTGCGCTGATCATCAACGACCCGTCCTACGGTGCGAGCCGTGGAGGCATGTACGCCTACACCCACGGTCATACGCTGATGGCCCTGTCGGTCTATGCCCTGACCGGGGGGCCGGAGCTCAACGGCACGACCGTCGGCGGGACCACCTACAACGCGAATAAAACCTTACGCGCGGCAATCGACCAGCAGGTCGACCAGATCCTGGCAGCGCAAACCCTCTCGGGTGGATGCACAGGTTTCTGGGGGTATACCGGCACGGGCTGCGATTCGTCGACTACCCAATTCGCGGTGGCGGGGCTCTCTGCGGCCAAGAACTATTATCTCAATCAGGGCGATCCCGGTGGGCGGCTCGCCAACGTCAATGCAGCGGTCGCTCGCTCGGCGACGCAGTACGGAATCAACGGTTGGAAATGTTACGGGGAACCTGGACGAGGGCACGGCTACCAAACGAACTTCAGTTACTGCCCGTCGTACCAGCAGACCGCCTCGGGGCTCTGGGTCCAGCTGCTTGGTGGCAAGGACTTGAACGATGCCAACGTGCAGGACTACCTCACCTGGCTACAGAACACCTACAACTACCAGACGATCTATGCTGCCTACAATAGCTGGCCTGCATCCTACTATTACTACCTGTGGTCCTCATCCAAGGCCTATTCGCTGATTGAGGACTCAGCCGTCGCCCCCGGCGCAGGCAAGATTACGACGACGGATATGGGCACGCTGCCAAACGTGGCCATCAGCCTGGACCGGGGTGACTACCGTTTGGCCCATCGGGACCCCGCGACCGACACCCGGCCAGCGCCCCGTGGGGTGGGAGCAGCGGGTTTCTACTCTGCCGAGCAGCCACGTTGGTACTACGACTACGCCTACAGCCTGATGACCCAGCAGGACGGTACTGGGCGGTTCAGCGCAAGCTCTTTCCGGAATAACGGAACCATCCCATACGCCCATGGCTGCTGGGCCACCTACGATTGCCAGGCGTACGCCATCTTGGTCTTGCAGCGGTCTATCGGTGGTGTCTGCGTCGACACCGACGGAGACACGATTTGTGATCCCGTCGATAACTGCGTGAGCACCCCAAATCCTGGTCAGGAGGACACTGACGGGGATGGTGTGGGCAATGCCTGCGACAATTGCCCGAACGTCGCGAATCCCGGTCAGGAAGACAGCAACGGCAACGGCATCGGTGATGCCTGCGACGGTAAGTGTGACGTAGACAATGATAGTGACATCGACAAGCTCGACACCGCTGCGATCACCAAGGCCCGCGGAAAGGTCCCCACGGCGGGCGACGCGCGGGACGCTGACGGCGACGGCAAGATCACGTCCAAGGACGTGAAGGTCTGTATCTCCGCGTGCACCCGGCAAAGGTGCGCAATTCAGTAATTCCGTGACCTAGGCGGAAACCATCGCTCCCCCCGGGCCTTTCCGGGGGGGACAAACAGCTAGTCATTAGTCATTAGGAGTGTAACGATGAGAGCCTTAACTCAACACCGTCTGACCGCGAGCGCCGGTGTGCTGGTACTTGCATTCGCGTCCGCTGGCGCAGGGGCCATGCCCCTATCGGACCTCCTGGCAGGTGGATCAATCACCGCGGGAGACAAACTGTTCGACAACTTCACCGAGATCTTTTCCGACGCCTCCGATTCCGCCTTTGACGTAAACCCTGCACTGATCGAAGTGACTGCACTGGATGACGGTGGGGACGATCCAGGCCCGGATTTGCAGTTCTCTGCCCTTCCGGACACTCTAGGCGTGATTGGCGACGGCGAGTTTGCCTTCACCGACTACACCTTTGGCTTCCGTGTCTCCTCGCTGTCTGGAAAGTTGATTAAGGATGCATCGATGGGCGGCTTTGATGGAACTACCATTCTTGGCGAAGAGCTCGTGGCGACCATCGTCGAGAGGATCCTGGACGTTGACGGGAACCTGCTTGCCGAACTTCAGGTGGAGGAAAGTATCGTCGAGGGTACCGAGACCTACACCGGCTTTGATTCCGCCCTGTTCGCCCCTCAAAGTGAGATCTTCGTGGAAAAGAACATCGGTATCTGGTCCATTGGCGAAGGTGAATCGATCTACATCACAGGCTTCTACCAACGTTTTTCTCAACAGAATGTTCCGGAGCCGGCGTCCCTCGCGCTCCTCAGTCTGGGTCTGGCCGGTATCGGTTTCAGCCGCCGTCGTCGGGACTGACGGCAGCACCACCCGCAACCGGCGCGCGGCGGGGACGCCCACGCCGGGCGGTTCGTCTCCGTACCCCATCCGGGGTGTTCGACTCCTGAACCGCTGTCTGTGATCAGCGGTTTATTCCGGGCAATACCAGAACGATGAACCCCACGAGAGAATGCCCATCGGCGCTTGCGCTGCTGCTTGCCGTCGCCCCATTGGCCCTGCCGGCTCAGACCGAACCCGTTCCAGCGATCGCGACCAAACTGGTCCCGGCAGCCGCCGAGGTGCGTCTCTCCGGCGTGGTCGCTGTCGACGGGGTCGCGCTCATGGCCGTCGTCGAGTCGGCCGGGCAAGGCGGGCGCATGGTGCGAGTCGGTGACTCCCTGCCGGATGGTACCCGGGTGCTGGAGATCGGGTCGGACTGGATTCGCGTCTCACAGGGCGGCGAGGAGCGGGTCTTGCGGGTGAGCTCGCTACCTCCAACCGAACCTCCCATCGGCCCGGCGACCGCCGCCGAGCCGAAGGGCGGCGATACCACCCAGACTCCCCCTGAGGCTCCGACGGCGGCGTGGTCGGCCGCGGCCGATGCCGAGTTACTCGATACGGTGATGCGGTTGGCGTCCGACCCACTGTCCAGCGAGGATGACCTTGGCCCCGCCTTGGCACCCTTGCTCGACCTGCCCGCGGATGCCCGCATTCGGCCGTTCTTTCCCGGCGAGCCCGAGCGTGAGGAAAAGGGCCTGAAAGAGTTGAGTGCGAGCCTGGCCCGGGGTGAACCGGTTCGCCTGATGGTTGAGTCCGGCGGTCAAACAGAGACCATTTATCTGATGAAGGAACAGGGTCGGGGCGATTCGAGCCAGCCTGTTCAACCCTGACCGCCCGTTGTCGCGGGATGGGTCAACCCAATGAATCGGAGGCGGTCGGGTGTTGGCGGATGAGCCAACGCCAGATGCCCCAGGCGATGACAGGAAGCGCCATCGGGACGAGGAGTCCGATCCAAAGGGCCGAGTCGGGAATCAGGGCGGCGCCGTTGCCGGTCAATGCCGCCGCGTAGATTAGATTCCCGGTCGCGGAGATCGCGAGAAATTGGCCGAGCGGCATCCGCTCGGCGCCGGCCGTGAAGCTGACGGCCTCGGCTAGGACCGGCACCGGCCGGCTCAGGAACAGGGCGAGGGCGGTCGGTGTCTGCGGCAGGCGTTCGCCGAGGCGCGACAGTAGGCTGTATCCGAGTGCATAACCTGCCAGGTTGCCGATCATCATCCCCAGCCAGGCGGCAAGCAGCCCTGGCATGAAGCCCAGCCTGGCCCCGAGCAGGGTGCCGACGATGCTCGATGGGATCGGCAACAGGACATCCGCTGCCAGCAGCCCGGTACCGGTGATCCCGAAGAGCAAGGCGCTCTGGTCGGTCGCGGTTAGCAAGCGCTCACCGGGGAGCTCGCCCACCACCGCGAATGGGACGATGGGGATCGCCAGGGCGAGCAGGACGACAAGCAAACCCTTGGACGCGGGGCTCATTGCTCAGGACCCGCCTGCCATCCCGATACGGAAGACACGGCGACCGCCTCCATGTCGACGTAGTGCCTGAAGGGGGCCTGCACCTGCTCCAGCTGCCCGGGTTCCTGCACCTCGACCAGGGCAAAGGAGCGTGAGCCATCGGCCGCCGACCAGTCCCCCAGGATTCGCATCCCGGCGGGGATGTCCGCGTAGAACGCCTTGGCGAGCACCGCGAGCCGCTCGTAATCGGCGGCGGAGAGTCCCGGGCGCGTGCGGTTGATGATCATAAAATGCATGTTGCCCCCTGGCTGTTACCTGGATCCAAGACAATCCCTGCTAACACACCACCGTCATTCCGCCGGGCTCCGATGCCAGAGATGGAGGCTTTCAGCCGACCCAGGATCATGCGGAAGCGTTCACGGGCACGGATGCTCGACGGTATGCCGGCTTGGCGGTGTTCCCCTGTCCGACGCAACGTCGATGATATAGCATGTCAGCGACTTCAAGCAGCCATCGCAGGTGTTTCCTATGGACGAGGCCATCCTTCCGGAGTCCGCCCGGCTCAAATTGGATCTGATGTTCGAAGGGATACGTTACAGCGACGCCCTTGGCGCTGCGGCAGCGTATGCCTGGCCCAATTATTATCCCTATCGCTTCAGTCCGGGAGAGGCCAATCCAACCGGTAAGGATAAGGTGCCGATCCCTTATCTGATGAACCTGGCTGACGGTACCGAGGTGCGGATCAAAGGCGCCGGTGAGTCAGGCTGGTGCGTCAATGGCGACCGCGTAAGCGGTCACTGGCTGCGACATGACGACGGACGGGCGTTCCCCATCGTCTTTGAGTCTCTGCCGGCCTGGATGCGCGGTCAGACCTCCGATGGATTTCCCATGGCCCAGGCCGGGATTAGCATGCACGGCGACATGGCCGTGATCAACATCACCCCGGGCTGCGAGTATTTTCTCACCCGCCGGGCGGACGGGGACTCCCTGCGTTGCACCTTCTGCGCCTATGGGGCACCGAACGAGCGGGTCAAACACTTCGAGCAGCGGATCGGGGAACCGGGACTATCCCCGGCGACGGTGCGGCGCATGCAAGAGACACTGGCCGCGGCCCTGGCCGAGACCGAAATCCGGCACATCTACCTGGTCGGCGGCTCTCTGACCGATTGGGCCCAGGAGGCCGACCGCTATCTGGAGCTGGCTGCCGTCGTGCAGGAGGTGAACGTCCACCGTGTACCGGTCTCCTGCGGCTCCGGGGCGCTGCCCGGGGACAAGCTGCGGGAGATCCATGCCGCAGGTCTGGTGGACCATGTCTGTTTCAACCTGGAGATTCTGGTCTGAGCCTCTGTTTGCGCGGGTCTGTCCGGGCAAACACCGCTTTGTGGGCTACGGGCGCTGGCTGGAGTCCCTGGAGCAGGCGGTGGCCCTCTGGGGGCCGGGCCGGGTCTACTCGGCGATGGTGGCGGGCATTGAACTGGAGCCGGAGCACGGTATGACCTGGGAACAGGCGGCGGACCTGGCCATCGAGGGGGCCGCGGCGCTTTGCGACCGCGGCGTGCTACCCATCTATTCGCTCTACTGGCCCACCGGCGGGCGCGACCACCCCGATTACTTCAGCCGCCTGCGGCACTACTTCGAGCGGCTCAACCTGGGCTATCAAGGTATCCGCCGGTCCCACGGGCTGGCCATCGCCGACAGCTTCATGTGCCACCGCTGCTCCTACATGCAGCTCGAATGTGACATCGATCGGGCCGCCGCCCCTGGAGCATCCACCCATGTCTGAAGTGACCGCAATGGGGGGCCGGCCTGATCCGCGGCCCATCATGGCCCTGTCGACCGCCTACTGGTCCTCCCAGACCCTCCTGACGGCCAACCGGATCGGACTCTTTACCGTGCTTGCGGAGGGGCCGCTCTCTGCCGAGGCGGTATCCCAGCGGCTGGCGACTGCGCCGCGGCATACGGATTTGTTCCTGCGGGCCTGTGTGGGGTTGGGGCTCGTCGCGAAAGACGCTGATGGGTACCGCAACTCGCCGTCAGCCCAGACCTTTCTCGTGCCCGGCAAGCCCACCTATCTGGGTAATGCCCTGGCCTACAGTGACGACCTCTACAGTGTCTGGGGACGGCTGGAGGAGACGCTGCGCACGGGCCAGCCGGCCCTGGTCCCCGAGTCCTATCTGGGGCGTGACCAGGACCAGACTCGCCACTTCGTGCGTGGGATGCATAACCGCGCCCTGGCCATCGGGATGGGGCTTTTGTCGTTGGTGGATCTCAAGGGGCGGATGCGGCTGCTGGACGTCGGCGGCGGACCCGGGACTTACTCAGCGCTGCTGGCGCAACACGAACCGGGGCTGCACGCGACGGTTCTGGATCTTCCGGGCGTCGTGGCCATCGCCCGGGAAATATTGGCGGAGATGGGGGTGGGGGCTCAGGTCGGTACCCTCCCCGGGGATTACCATGAGACCGCATTTCCCGACGGACAGGACGCGGTCCTGATCTCGGGTGTCTTCCATCGGGAGACCGAGGCCGCGTGCCGGTCTCTCATCGCACGGGCCTGCGAATCCCTGGAGCCTGGGGGGGTCCTGTGGGTGAGCGATGTGTTCACCGATGCGGGCGGGGTCCTGCCACCCTTTGCCACCCTGTTTGGGGTCAACATGATGTTGACGGCGGCGGACGGCGGGGTGCATGGGACCCAGGAGGTGGCCGCCTGGATGACGGATGCGGGGCTGGTCGACGTAGTCATCAAGCCCTTCCCCGAACCGATGCCCCACCGACTCGTGGAGGGACGCAAGTCATGATCGGCTCGACCCGACGCCGCATGACCACCCTGAGTGGATCCGTACTCACTGGGTCCGTACTCGGATTCTTACTCACAAGCGCCGCGGTTGCCGAACAGACTCCGGGCGCCGAAACGCCGTCCGCGGAGGAAGCCGGCCCAGTGGATTCAGCGCGTCAAATCCCGTCCCTCGGCTCCATCCGGCTCGAACGGGAGCGGCGACGCTTTACAGTGACCGGCCGGTTCATAGATCGCGACCAGACGGGCGGTCCTCAGCTACTCGAATACCTGGCTGTAAAGACAGGCGGGCACAAGGCGTACGAGGCGCTATTGGAGTTGAACAGCACCGCCACCGAGTTCAATCTGGCGTGCATCCTGATCGGGCTGGATGCCTCCCGGGCGGTCTTGCCTGAGTTTCACTTCGACCCAAAGCCCGTCACAGGTGATCCAGTTGACATCCAGGTCGAATGGGACGAGGGGAGCGCGGTTCGACGGGTTCCCGCGTCTGCGCTGCTCGTCGTCGACTCTGAGCCCGTCGCTGATAACGCCTGGGTCTACACGGGGTCCGTGTTGCTCGCACCCAACCAATACCTGGCGGAACAGGCGGGGACCCTGATTGGGTTCGTCCATGATCGGGATAGTGTCATCGAGCATCGGATTGGAGTCGGACTGGGATCCGGGTCTCTGGTCACGATGAATCGGGGGCTGTTGCCGCCCCCTGGCACGCCGATTCGTGTGGTCGTTCAGTCCATCACAAGTCAGGAGTGATCGCGAACCGAATCCACTGCTCGACGGGGGTCAGTTGTTCTGAATCACGATCCGCGGGAACTTCGCGGCGTAGTCCTTTGCCTGCAAGGAGAGTTTTGCGGCGGTCTTGCGGGCGATCTCCCGATAGATGGCAGTCGCGCGGGACTCGGGTTGGGCGACCACCGTGGGTTTGCCGTTGTCGGTCTCTTCCCGGATGTGGATGTCCAGCGGCAGGGAGCCCAGCAGGTCGATCCCGTATTGCTCGGACATGCTCTGACCGCCGCCCGAGCCGAAGATGTGCTCCTCATGGCCGCACTGGGAGCAGATATGGATGCTCATGTTCTCCACGATGCCCAGCACCGGCACCTCTACCTTCTGGAACATTTTCAGACCCTTGCGGGCGTCCAGCAGGGCGATATCCTGGGGGGTGGTGACGATCACAGCGCCGGAGACCGGCACCTTCTGGGCCAGGGTCAGCTGGGTGTCGCCGGTGCCCGGGGGCAGGTCGATCACCAGATAGTCCAGGTCTGACCAATTGGTATCGTTCAGCAGTTGCTCCAGGGCCTGGGTGACCATGGGGCCACGCCAGATCATGGGGGTCTCCTCATCGATGAGGAAGCCGATGGACATGGCCTGGAGGTGGTAGCTGTGCATGGGCTCCAGGCTGCTGCCGTCCTTGGACTCCGGCTTGCCCGTGATCCCCAGCATGCGTGGCTGGGAGGGGCCGTAAATGTCCGCGTCCAGGATGCCGACCTTGGCCCCTTCGGCGGACAGGGCCAGCGCCAGATTGACCGCCGTGGTGGACTTGCCCACACCGCCCTTGCCGGATGCCACGGCGATGATGTTCTTCACATTATCGATGGGCTTGAGGGATTTCTGCACCGAGTGGGCCTTGATGTCCCAGGACACCTCGACCTGGGCCATGCCAACCCCGGGCACACCCATCACCAGCGCCTTGACGGTCTCGGCCAGGGATTGCTGGATGCCCTTGGCCGGGAAGCCCAGGACCACCTTGACCTTGACCTGATCGCCCTCGATCTCGATCCCCTTGATCGCCCCGGCGGCCAGCAGGTCCCGCTGGAGATGGGGCTCCACGTACCCCTTGATTGCCGCCTCGATCAATTCTTTCGTCACTGCTGCCATTGTCTGCTCCGGTGTTCTACATTGCACCGGCTGGGCCGGCACTCGGGATCGGTTCGCGTTCGGGTCGAGCCAATTAAGGCGCCGCCGCCCTCTCGCCGCACCGCCCGAAGATTTGTCCTGGGACCGGCCAAATCAAGGGCGCGGCCGTTGGTCGGCCCGCTCCCCCGCGTGAGATACTGAAACACTTTTCTGACCTGCGCCCGAGCCCCGTGATGAGCGACCCCCGCGAGATCCTGATTACCAGCGCGCTGCCCTACGCCAACGGCCCCATCCATATCGGCCACCTGGTGGAGTACATCCAGACCGATATCTGGGCCCGGTTCCACCGTATGCGGGGGCACCAGTGCTGGTATGTCTGCGCGGACGACGCCCACGGCACGCCGATCATGCTCAAGGCGCGTCAGGAGGGCATCAGCCCGGAGGACCTGATCGCCCGGGTGGCCGCGGAGCACCAGGCGGACTTCGCCGCCTTCCGCATCGCGTTTGATAATTACCATTCTACCCACTCGGAGGAGAATCGGCACTTCGCGACCCTGATCTACGATCGCAACCGTGACGCCGGCCACATCGCTCGGCGCACCATCACTCAGGCCTATGATCCGGTGGAACAGATGTTCCTGCCGGACCGATTCATCAAAGGGGAGTGCCCCAAGTGTGGCGCTCCGGACCAGTATGGGGACAACTGTGAGGCCTGTGGGGCGAGCTACTCCCCCAATGAACTCAAGAACCCCCGCTCGGCGGTCTCCGGGGCCGTGCCGGAGCAGCGCGAATCAGAGCATTTCTTCTTCAAGCTTGGGGACTTCGAGGAAATGCTGCGGGCCTGGACCAGCGGCGGGAGTCTGCAGAAGGAGGTCGCCAACAAGCTCGGGGAGTGGTTCGCGGCGGGTCTCCAGGAGTGGGATATCTCCCGCGACGCCCCCTATTTTGGTTTCCATATTCCCGACCACCCGGACAAGTTCTTCTATGTCTGGCTGGACGCTCCGATTGGCTATATGGCGAGTTTCCAGAATCTGTGTGATCGCACGCCCGGCCTGGACTTTGACCGCTTCTGGTCCCCCGAGTCCCAGGCCGAGCTGTACCACTTTATCGGCAAAGACATCATCTACTTCCACGCCCTGTTTTGGCCGGCCATGCTCCATGGGGCGGGGTTTCGCGTCCCGAGTGCCGTTTTCGCCCACGGCTTTCTGACGGTCGACGGGGCGAAGATGTCCAAGTCCCGGGGGACCTTCATCAAGGCCCGGACCTATCTGGACCACCTCAACCCCGAGTATCTGCGCTACTACTTCGCCGCCAAGCTCGGCCCCGGGGTCGACGATCTCGATCTGAGCCTGGAGGACTTCCAGTTCCGGGTAAACGCGGATCTGGTTGGTAAGGTGGTCAACATCGCCAGCCGCACCGCTTCGTTTATCACGAAGCGGTTTGAGGGGCGACTGTCGGCAGCCCTGCCGTTGCCGGACCTGTTCGACCAGTTCCTGACGGCCGGGTCATCCATCGCCGAGGCCTACGAGCGGCGCGAATACAGCCGTGCCGTGCGTGAGATCATGGCCCTCGCGGACCGGGCCAACCAGTACATCGATGAAAAGGCCCCCTGGGTGCTCGCCAAACAGGCGGGCCGGGAGACTGAACTGCAGGGTGTCTGCACCATGGGACTCAACCTGTTCCGCCTGCTGATTGGATGGCTGAGGCCCATTCTGCCCGGCACCGCGGCAGATTCCGAAACCTTCCTCCAAGTCCCGCCGCTCACTTGGGAGGACCTGGGCCGGCCCCTGCTCGATCATGTGATCGCTCCCTTCAAGCCCCTGATGACGCGGGTCGAACCGGCCCAGGTCGCTGCTTTGGTGGCGGCCTCCAAGGAGGACTTGGCCCACAAGGCGGTTGCCGCCGCGGACATGGGGGAGACCCTGGCCCAGGCCGACACGGATGTACACCTAAACCGTGACCCCATCGGCGCGACCGTCGAGTTCGACACCTTTGCTAAGGTGGATCTGCGGGTGGCGCGGATCGTCGCCGCGGATTTCGTGGAAGGGGCTGACAAACTCCTGGCGCTTACCCTCGACTTAGGCGGCGAGACCCGCCAGGTCTTCGCCGGCATCCGCGCGGCCTATGATCCGGCCGACCTGGTCGGGCGGCTCACCGTCATGGTTGCCAACCTGGCCCCGCGCAAGATGCGATTCGGCGTGTCGGAAGGCATGGTTCTGGCTGCTGGACCTGGGGGACCGGACATTTTCATCCTCTCACCGGATGCGGGTGCTGCGCCGGGTATGAAGGTCAAGTAGCAACCATTCGTGATCTCATCAACCCTACCCGAGGTTGACGCGATGAATGCCGACACACTACATGACGCCGATCGGTTCGCATGGTTTGAGCGGCAAACCCGCGTGTTAAGCGCCGATGCGCTTGGCGAACTGGACATCATGCACCTGATTCAAGAGTTAGGCCGGGACTTCTGGCCTGAGTGTTAAGACCCGATGCCGAAACCAAAATCCACCCCGCTTCCGGACCTCGATCTCCTCGTGGGCTGTGAAAGGCCTGCCGGCTGGACGCAGCCCGTGCGTGTCCACTTCTGGGACCAGGCCCCTGGGGGCGGGGGAAGCGACTGGCCGGGCCTGCCCATGGCCGCAGACCCGGAGCGGCCCGGTTGGTATCTGCACCGGTTTCCGGCCACCCGGTCGGTGCGGCTGGTCTTTACCGACGGCCAGGGCCGCCAGACCCCGGACCATACCCGCACCCGCAGCGGTTGGCTGGATGCCCAGGGTCATTGGCACGATCAGCCGCCGCCCCGTGGAGGGACGCAGGCAGCGGCCAGTCGCCCAGTGCCGCGAGCGACACCCAGCCCGCGCCCGGCTGTCTCGGACCGGCTGGCCCCGGTGTCAGAACGGGCGGACTTTCGCGAGGAGACCATCTATTTCCTTATCACCACCCGCTTCTACGATGGGGACCCCAGCAACAATTTTTTCTGCCGGGATCGCATCTGTTTCGATGGGGCCGGCAATCCGGTCGATCCCCACTGGCGAGGGGACTTCAAGGGCCTGATGGAGCGGCTGGACTATATTCGTGACCTGGGATTCACTGCCATCTGGATTACGCCGCCGGTGGAGAACCGTTCCGGGCTCGATTACCACGGCTATCATCCCTACGATTGGACCCGCATCGACCCGCGCTTGGAGTCGCCAGGTGCGACCTATCAGGACCTGATCGACGCCGCCCACGCCCGGGGTCTCAAGATCATCCAGGACGTGGTGGTCAACCACTCCTGCCAGTACGGAATCCGTGGTCAGGTCCACATCGACCACCTGCCCATCAAATACTACGTCCCACAAGGTTCCGAGCCGGGGCGGGTGGATCATGGTCCCTACCAGGGCAACCTCGGCAACTACGCCTGGCCCAACCGGGACGACATCGACAACCCATCAGCACCGGACTGGTGGCGGGAGCGGCATACCCGGGACCCGGATGGTCGGGAACCCCTGGTCGACCCCAAGACCGGCGAGACAGTGCCCAAGCCCGGCTACAACCCCGGGCGCTTCTTCGGCGTCGACCCCGGTACCCTGGACCCGGATTGGTACCACCAGGAGGGCTTTATCTGCGGTGGTGACTGGGAGAGCGCCCACCCCCTGCAGCATAAGCACCTGGCGGGCGACTGCATCGATCTGGCCACCGAACGGCAGAACGTCAAGGACTACCTCATCGGGGCCATCAATCGGTATCTGGACATGGGTGTGGACGCCCTGCGCATCGACACCGTCAAGCATGTGGAGCGGGACAACCTGCTCGAGTATGTCAATGCCTGGAAGGCCCATAAGCCGGGGCTCTTCGTCTTCGGGGAGAACCTGGTGAAGGGCTACGGCTGGGGGGACCTGGGGGGCGGCGACAATGGCCCGAGCCAGATCCGGCCCTGGTGGTATACCCGCCTGGGCCAAGATCCACGCGATCCCAATTCAGGCGGCGACTCCGGCTTTTCGGTCCTGGACTTCGGGCTCTTCTCGACCTTCAGGGACACCGTGAGCAAGGGGACCTACGGCGGAACCGCCCAGATCCTTTCCATGGACTGGATTTACGGGGACGCGACCTGCCTCGTCACCTTCTTGCAGAACCACGACGTGGGGCCGGACAACGACTTCAAGTACCGGTTCAAGGGCGACCAATGGATGGCCGCGGCCGCCTACAACCTGATCTGGACCGCCCGCGGGATCCCCTGTCTCTACTACGGGGAAGAGATCGAGTTCATGAAGGGCGCCCCCCAGGACGTGGAGGGGGAAAAGGACACCCTGGACCAGACCGGGCGGGCTTATTTCGGGGATCACTTAACCGATGAGCGAATCGGTGCCACCCAGGCTCACCCGCTCTACCGGCATATCCGGCGCCTGAACCAAATTCGCCGGGCTGTGCTGGCCCTGCAGAAGGCCCCCATGACCCGGGTCACGGAGTGGGGGAGCGGCATGAGCTTCATCCGCGATCTGGCCCCGGTCGGGATCGAACCGGGGAGCTATGCGGTGATCGGGCTCGCCATCGGTTCGGACCAGCAGGTGACCCTGGATGGGGTGCGGGACGGTACCTACCGCGATGCGGTGACCGGGCGGGAGATACAGGTCGGCGGCGGGCGCATCGACTTCCGGGTCCGGGCGAATTCCGCCGGGGTCTATGTGCTGGATGGACCGGGGAAAGTGGGGGAAGATGGCGCCTACCTGCGGTGAACCGCCAATCGCCAATTGATCCGCTGCGCTGGGTTTAGGCGATTGCCGGAGAATCATGTACCAGATCGCGAAGGATTTTCGTTCGCCTTCAAGGAGCGCCGACAGGAGCATAGCGGGGCTATGTGACTGTCGGTGCGACGCCGAAGGCGGGCGAAAAGACCAGCGAGGTGGTACATGATTTGACAGAAATCGCCTTAAGCCAGTCGCTATGCGTCACTAAACCAGTGGTTCGGGAGTGCATATGGCAGAACAGAATGCGGGGGCACCGGGATATGGATGGGTGAAGTGGGCCGTGATTGGCGGGGTCGCGGTCGTCTTCATGATCCTGTTCAAGGCGGAGATCGGTCAATTCCTGGCACGAACCGAGAAGGTCCAGATCGGTCCCGGGGGCGTCGAGGTCGTCAGCACGCCCCTGGGGAAAACCCTCGTGACCAACGTCAGTCAGGGGCAGGTCCCGTCGAATGTGGCGGTGCCCGGGTTGGCGCCCGCGGACGGGGAGGCCCTGGAGACCTATGACGGGGGCGAGTTCCTGATGTCCTGGCCGGACACGGGGGACTGGCGCGTCGACTCCCTGGCCGCTGCCCAGTTGGCCTACGCGGGGGTGTTGCTGGTGCTCCGCTACCAGGACCTGGTCGACGGCTTCAATCCGAACGTCAATGTATCACTGGAAAACGTGGGGGCCCTGTCCTATGACGACTGGCTGGCTGCCGGGAACCTGGCCTTCCAGCGGATGGGCTCTCAGGTCATTGAGTCCACCTCGGATCCGCTTTCGCAGGGCGCGGTGCGCGTCCTGTTGTCGCCCAATGGGGTCTATCAGGTGCAGCGCGTCCTGATCCGCAACGGCCGGGCCTTTGTGGTGACGGCCTCCACCATGCAGACGGACGGCGGCGCGGTGTCCGCGCAGATGTTGGGCATCCTCAATTCATTTCGTCTGAAGTAGGGGAACCACTGCCCGCAAGCCGGCGCCGGGCGGGACCCCGGCCCCTGGGGCTATACTCGCCCACCACGCCCTTAGGTCCGATAGCACCCCATGGAACAACCCCCAGTCTCACGCAAGCGTCCCCGCGGCATCTATCTGCTGCCCAATCTGTTTACCACGGCGGCCCTGTTCGCCGGGTTCTACGCGGTGTTGGCGGCCACCCAGGGGCGCTTCGAGGCGGCCTCCATCGCCATCTTCGCCGCCATGCTGCTCGACGGTTTCGACGGCCGGGTGGCCCGCATGACCCACACCCAGACCGCCTTCGGGGCCGAGTACGACAGTCTCTCGGACATGGTGGCCTTCGGCGTTGCGCCGGCCCTGGTCGCCTACCACTGGGCGCTGGGCGGGCTGGGCAAGGTGGGGTGGCTCGCCGCCTTCGTCTACTGCGCGGCCGCCGCCCTGCGGCTGGCGCGCTTCAACACCCAGGTGGGGACGGCGGACAAGCGCTTTTTCCAGGGGCTCCCCAGCCCCTCGGCGGCCGCCATCATTGCCGGCGGGGTCTGGATCGGGGCGGACCAGGAGATCGATCCGTCCTACGTCTCCTGGCTCGTGGCCTTTCTGACCGCCGGGGCGGGGTTGCTGATGGTCAGCAACTTTCGCTACCTGAGTTTCAAACAACTCGATCTGCAGGGGCGGGTGCCCTTTGTGCTGGCGGTGGTGGTGATGCTGGCGATCGCTCTGATCCTCATCCAACCGCCGATCGTTCTGTTCTTGGGCTTCTTTGGCTACGCTATCTCCGGTCCCATATGGACGGTGATGAGCCTGCGGCAACGACGGGCGAGCCGGCGACGCGGCCGCCCGCTGGGGGGCGCCTGACGCGGCGCTCACGACGTATTTGCCCGAAGCGTCTATCCTTCTATCTGGTCTTTGCAATTGGCCTGATCGATCGGTCTGTCCTCCATTTCAGGCTTGTCATGGCGGACTGAGAGAGACAGGCTAAGGGTGAACCGCCGGTTCTGACTGGTCGGTGGTTCGCGGTGGGTGTTTAACGTAAGAGAGGACCTGGATCATGCAGACGAAAGAAGAGTATCTGGCGAAACTGAAGACCCAACTCGATGAGTGGCAAGCAGATCTGGAGGTCTTACGGGCAAAGGCAGCAGATGCCTCTGAGGATGTCAAGGAGAAGTTTGAGGGCCAGATGGCCGAGCTGAAGGCCAAGTGGGACGAGGGTGCGGCCCGGCGTGACGAAATCCGCGATTCTGCCGACGACAAGTGGGAGGAATTCAAGGACGAGGCCGAGGAGAAGTGGGCGGAGTTCAAGGTTGGCGTCAAGGACTCCATGGAGCGCGTCAAGTCCTTCTTCAGTTGACGATGCCTTTCCTAAGGCATGGTGATTGAAGCGGCGGACACCAGGCCCAAGGACGGGCCCAATTCTGCAGCTGGTTACCGTGTCAGTCGTGCCAGTGGGCTGTGGCCGCGACTGACCTCGCGGCGTCCAGCGCCACCACATTGTGGCCACAGGCCGCACCCACGGGCGATCTTCATCGACCTTCCATGACCGTTAGCGCCCCACGTGGATCAGCTGATCTATGGGTCATCAAGAACTCCTTTTAGCGGACAAGATCGCGCTGGTCACCGGGGCGAACTCGGGCCTGGGCCAGGCCGTTGCCACGGCCCTGGCGAGACAGGGCGCGACCTTGCTGCTCGTCTGCCGGGACGCCGGGCGCGGTGAGGCGGCGCGCCAGACCATGCTGGAGGTCACCGGCAATCCGCGGATCCATCTGCTGGTGGCGGATTTGGCCTCTCAGGCGGCGATCCGCGACCTGGCCGCCGCGGTGGTTGGCGGCTGGGACCGACTGGACCTGCTGGTGAACAATGCGGGCACTGCCTTTGCGGCCCGGCGTCTGAGTCCCGACGGCGTTGAGATGTCCCTGGCCGTCAATCACCTGGGGCACTTTCTGCTCACCAATCTGCTGCTGGATCGGCTGCGCACCGCCGCTCCCGCCCGCATCGTCAACGTGGGCACGCGCATGGACACCGCCATGGACTTCACCGACCTGAACTGGGAGCGGCGCCCCTACCGGATGATGCAGGCCTATGGGCAGTCCAAGCTCGGCAACCTCCATTTTACCTTTGAACTGGCCCGCCGCCTCACCGGGAGCGGGGTGACGGTCAATTGCTGCTTTCCCGGCGTCTTCCGTTCCAACCTGGGCGGGACTGACGGGGCTCAGGGTATCTTCTGGAAGCTCGTCGCCCTGACCCTGGGTTGGGCCCTGCCGACCCCGGAACAGGCCGCACGGCGGGTGCTCTACCTGGCGACGGACCCCGCCATGTCCGGTGTCACGGGGGGCTATTTCAGTGACCGTAAGGCCATCCCTGCCCCGGCCCAGGCCCGGGACCCGCAGGCCAATCGGCGTCTTTGGGATCTGAGTGAGGCTCTGACCGGATTATCCTGACATGCGCAGTGCGCCGATCAGCGTTCAGCGTCGCGTGTGAGGGGACCTAGCGGAGCCCGCGCCATGCCGAATGCGCAGCGATCAGGCCGAGGGCTTGAGCCAGCAGGGTCTTACCCGGCTCCATCTTGAACCAGGTGGAAGCGCCGGAGGGGTGGGGCAGGGGGATCAGGTCCGTGGTGCGGCCCGCGTCGGAGCGATAGGGCCATTGCCGGCCCACCAGGGTATCGAGCCGCGCGCCGGCTGGCAGTTGATCCGCGAATTGGGCGATGGCGAGCTTCCCCACCGGGATCACCAGCCGCGGCCGGCTCAGCTCGAGTTCTCCCTGCCACCAGCCCGCGCAATGCGCCACCTCCACCCGGTCCGGCACCCGGTCCCCCCCTTTGGGGTTCTTGCCCGGGAAGCACCGGCAGACCGCGCTCATCAGGACCCGCTCGCGAAAAGTCGCTTCGTCCATCCCGATGGACCCGAACCAGCGGAAAAGGGTCTTCCCCGCCGTCCAGCAAAAGGGTCGGCCCTGTTCGATCTCCCGGGTCCCGGGGGCCTGGCCGATCATCATCACCGGAGAGATCACGGGTTCGCCGTGAACCGGCGGGCCGAACATGCCGGGGCAGCGTCGGCAGCGCACCAGGTCAAGAAAGAGCGCGGCGAGTCGATCCGCCGGTTCCGATCGGTTGATCGAGCCCGGTAGTGAGCCATTCGGTTCTGAGCAGTCGAACACCCTGGTACCCCATTCCACCTAACGTTGGGCCTTACCCCAAGTGTCCTTCAGGCCCACCGTCAGATTGAAGACCGGCCGCTCGGGCGTGCTGTCCGGATCGGCGACGAAGTAGCCTTCCCGCTCGAACTGACAGCGGCTGCCGGGGGCGACCCCCAGTAGGGCAGGCTCCACCACACTGTCGGTCAGCACCGTCAGCGATTCGGGATTCAGGTCGGCCAGGAAATCTCCGCCGCCCGCCCCGGGCACCGGGACGCTGCAGAGCCGGTCGTAGAGCCGTACCTCGGCGTGGATCCCGTGGAAAGCGCTGACCCAGTGGATGACGCCGCCCACCTTGCGTCCCTCCGGGTTGCGGCCCAGGGTGGCCAGGTCCGCGCGGGCGCGCAGCTCAATGACCTGCCCGCTTGCGTCCTTGATGACCTGATCACAGCGGATCACATAGGCGTTGCGCAGCCGCACCTCGCCCCCCGGGACCAGGCGCTTGAAGCCCTTGGGTGGCACCTCGGCGAAGTCGTTGCGGTCGATATAGATCTCCCGGTCGAAGGGGACTGTACGGGTCCCGAGTGACTGGTCCTTGGGGTGGTTGCTGGCCTCCATCTCCTCGATCTGATTGGCGGGGATGTTCTCGATGATGACCTTCAGCGGCCGCAGGACGGCCATGCGCCGGGGGGCGGTGGCGTCCAGATCGTCGCGGATGGCGCTCTCCAGCAGGGCCATCTCCACCCGGTTGTCGGCCTTGGTCACCCCGATGCGTTCGCAGAAATCCCGGATGGCGGCGGGCGTGTAGCCCCGCCGGCGCAGCCCGGCGATGGTGGGCATCCGCGGGTCGTCCCAGCCCTTCACATGGCCCTCGGCCACCAGTTGAGTGAGGAGCCGCTTGCTCATCACCGTGTACTCCAGATTGAGCCGGGAAAACTCGATCTGGCGCGGCTTGCAGGGCACTGACACGTTGTCCACGCACCAGTCATAGAGGGGCCGGTGGTCCTCGAACTCCAGGGTGCAGATGGAGTGAGTGATGCACTCCAGGGCATCGGAGATCGGGTGGGTGTAGTCGTAGGTGGGGTAGAGGCACCACTCGCTGCCGGTCTGGTGGTGAATCACCCCGTGGCGGATGCGGTAGAGGACCGGGTCCCGCAGATTGATGTTGGGGGAACCCATATCGATGCGGGCGCGCAGGCTGCGGGCGCCGTCCGGAAACTCCCCGGCGCGCATGCGCTGGAACAGGTCCAGGTTGTCAGCGACCGAGCGGTTGCGCCAGGGGCTCTCCCGCCCCGGTTCGGTCAAGGTGCCGCGGTAGGTCCGGACCTCCTCGGCGCCGAGGTCACAGACATAGGCCAGGCCCTTGTTGATCAACTCGATGGCAAAGCCGTAGAGCTGCTCGAAATAGTCAGAGGCGAAGTAGAGCCGGTCCCCCCAGTCGTACCCCAGCCAGCGTACATCGTCCTTGATGGACTCCACGAATTCCACATCCTCCTTGTGGGGGTTGGTGTCGTCGAAACGCAAGTTGCAGCTACCTGGGTAGTCCTGGGCCAGACCGAAGTTGAGCACAATGGACTTGGCATGGCCGATGTGCAGATAGCCATTGGGCTCAGGCGGGAAGCGCGTGGCGATGCGCTGGTGGCGGCCGGCGGCCAGGTCGTCCTCGATGATCTGACGGATGAAATTGCTGCGGTGCGAATCGGTGGGGTCGGTCATGATGCTCAGCGGCCGGAAAGGGAAGACGACGGGAGCGTGCGATAAGTCCCGCATTCTAGCCCGGAACAATCATGAGTCTCACGCGAAGGCGCAAAGACGCCAGGAGACAAGGGGTGGGCATTGCTCTCGCTCTGCCCATCCGACGTGATGAGGTAACGACCGGACGCCAAGAAAACGCACCCGTCTTCATCACACCCGCCCCGGAGTGTTTGACGCCGCGAACCCAGGCGGGCGCGGCTTTGCTAAAGTACCCAAGCGGCCGCCCCGGCCGCGACTCACAGGACGCGGAGGCGTTTCATGCTGGTGACTTTCCAGACCCCGGCGCATGCCAACATCACCATGTTCGGCGAGGTGGCGAAGACCCTGATCCAACTCATGGGCCACAGCGGCGGCGTACCAGGCGCGCTACTGGCGGCGGACGTGCCGGCCGCCCTGGAGCGGCTGCGCAGCGCCGTCTCCGAGCAGCCGGACACCCACCTGGACCCCGCGCCGGCACGTGGCGCGCCGGACGACGGCGATGAGCGGCACGTGAGTCTGGCACATCGCGCCATGCCCCTGATCGACCTGCTCAGCGCGGCAGCAGCGGCGGGGGAGAACGTGATGTGGGATAGTCCCTGAGTCTGACAACCCCTGAACTACCCCGCACGGACCCAGTGGGTCCGCCCCGCGCGGGCCGTTTCACACCTGTCCCCGGCGTCGTGCCCTCCGTTGGCACACCGCAATTCCAGCCTGAGACCGAGCGGCGACCACGTCCGAGACCTTGCCCTGCGCCCGCCGATCGAGACGTTAGCACCCTATGGCCTGGTGGCTGGTTCGAACGCCATCGAACCGCTGAGATTGTTGGATCACTGGTCCCGGCAGTCTCACCGCGCGCGTGGAGAGGTCGCTGAGCCCCTAGGCGTGATGCATCCCAGCGTTACCGTCCGAAACATCGAGGCGATCGTCGTGCTCCTGCTTCAGGGATTCAAACCGGAAGAGCTTCATACCGGCCGGTAGAGGTTAGCGGCCGCAGGTACCGCTCGTCGACCCGACGGTACCATCGGTCGGGGCGGGGGCGCCAAGCAGCGACCGGATCAGGGTCGTATTGCCTGATCCGCCGGACTCCAGCGGGGCGGCGCGCACCCGTCAGACTTCGCGGCGACGCTAATGCCTTGACCCGCTTTGGAACCGCTTGATCTACTCTACCAAGGCCGACGCCAATGCGTCGGTCTTACCCACCACCAGTGAAGCACGGGAGATCGTCATGACCAACGGCGCCACCATCAGCCGCATCCACAGCACAACACCAGCATTCCAGCAGTTGACTGTTCACGCGGACAGGAAACACGGCGTCGCATGGTGTCACATGCATCCGGAGCCGCGGCCTTGCTTTACCTCCGGGTTGCTGGACGATTTGAACGCCTGGTGCAACTACTTGCGCCATCAAGCGGCAGACTTGGGCCTCCATTACCACGTCATCGCCTCATCGGTACCCGGTATCTTCAGCCTCGGCGGCGATCTGAATCTCTTTCGCAGGTTTTCTGAGAAAGGTGATCGGGATAGTCTGTTTGCTTATGGAAAACGATGCGTTGACGCGCTGTATGCCAACATCAGGTCATTCGACACCCCGGTCACCACGATCTCGCTGGTACAGGGAGAGGCGCTCGGCGGTGGCTTCGAGACCGCGCTGTCCAGCGAGGTCGTCATCGCCGAGAAGGGGGCCCGAATGGGGTTTCCGGAGATACTTTTTAATCTCTTCCCCGGCATGGGGGCCTACAGCCTGCTCTCGCGCAAACTCGATCCGAAGCGGGCCGAGCAGATGATCCTCGGCGGGAAACTCTACACCGCCGAAGAGCTGTACGACATGGGGCTCGTCGATATCCTGGCTGAGCAGGGGGAGGGCGAACTGGCGGTTTATGAGCACATCAAGCGGGAAAACCGGGCGCGCAACGGCTTCCGCGCCGTGCGTCAAGTGCGTGATGCCACGAATCCGATCACCTATCAGGAGCTGATGCAGGTCCTGGAGATCTGGGTCGAGACGGCGATGCGTCTCGAGCGGCGTGATCTCAAGATGATGGAGCGTCTGGTCGCGCGCCAGGAGCAGGTCGTGACCAGAGCGGCCTGAGCGGCCGAGGTGCTGGTTCATCCCGGATCGCGGCAACGGGCTCGGTCAGTAGCTGCGACGTGGTCGTCAGGATCACCCGTAGCTGCTTCAGGATTTCCTGCGCCTGCGGCGAGCCCAGCTCGAATGGCTTCAGGCCCTTGAGTCGATCCAGGACAGCAGCCAGACCGATGGCGCCAAGCTCCCGCGCACTGCCTTCCAATGCGTGCACGGCGCCACGCAGTGCCGGATAGTCTTCTGAGTTCAGCGCACCCGCGATGGCTGTCAATGCGCGACCGGCGTCCTGGCGAAAGCCGACGACCAGTTCATTGAAGAAGTCGTCATCCAACTCAGCACCAAGCTGGCGGAGTGATTGCAGCTTGGCGACGTCAATCAGTGCGGCATTGGCACCGCGATCGTCGCCGGGTAGCGTCGAGGATCCTTGAGACACCGCCCGTGACTTGGGTCGGGTCGCTGCCAGGCGGGCCACCGTTTCCAGCAGTCGCCGGCTCTGCAGCGGCTTCGTCAGATAGGCATCGACGCCCGCCTCGCGGCACTGCCTCAATGCCTGATCGGTTGCGTCGGCGGACAGCATGATGGTCGGAATCGGCACACCCGGTTGCAGAAAGCGCTGCGCGCGAAAAACATCCAGCCCGTCTCGGCGTGGCATGTTCTTATCGAGCACCATCAGATCGAAGCCTGCGTCGCCGTGCTGCAGTGCGTCCAGTGCCGCCTCGCCGTCTTCGACCACTGTCAACCGGTGACCCGCCTGCTCCAGGACGGCGCGCAGCACGCTCCGGTTGGTCGCGTTGTCCTCTGCGACGAGGATGTGCAGCCGATCGCACTCGGCCGGAGCAATGGTGCGATAGTACTCGGCCAGCGACACGACGTTATTGGGTAGCGGGCGAAGGCTACGGCTCGCATGCAGGGCATTGAGAAACTGACCCCGTTGCAGCGGTAATCGAAGGACCGCGTTGAAGCCAGGACGAGGGATTTGATCTCGATCCGGGGCTGCGTCCGTGCGAAGAACGAACCGTGAAATCCCCGTTTCACTCTCACCGATGGTGCCGAGAGCAGATAGCGCCTGGTTGTCGAAATCGTGCTCGATAACCAGTAAGAGTCCAACGCCATCGCCACGCTCGGAGCCTCGCGCGACCGCTTCCGCAGCGCCGGCCGCGCAAGTCGTGACAGTGGGCCTCATACCCATCGCCAACAGGCTATCAGCCACCGCTGCGGCGGCATTCCCGATGCCAGCCACCAAGACCCGCTTGCCGGTCAGCCCTTGATCGGCTTCGTCAGCAGGGACGTGGGCGACCTCAAGCGGAAGCTGGAACCAAAACAGCGAACCTTGCCCTGGTTCGCTGCGAAGGCCGATCTGACCGCCCATCCGATGCGTCAGTTCACGGGCAATGGCCGTTCCCAGGCCGGTCCCGCCGAGCCCACGCGCCGCGTTCGCTGTCCCCTGATGAAAGCTGTCGAAGATGCGGGAGTGCTCCTCAGCAGCAATTCCACTGCCGGTATCTTTCACCTCGAAGCGGGCGATGACCAGATTTTCGTCGTCTTGCTCCAGCGCCGGTTTGACCCACACCTCGACGGTGCCTGTATCCGTAAACTTGATCGCATTTGCCAGCAGGTTCATCAGAATCTGGCGGATATGCAGTTGATCTCCGATCAGGGCAAAGGGCATGCGCGGATCGAAGTGGTGACTCAGACCAATTCCCTTGCGCTGCGCGTGCGGCCCAAACATGGAGAGGGTCTCCACGACGAGCCGGTGGAGATCGAATTCGGTCTTCTTGACCCGCAGATGGCCGGCCTCGATCTTGGAAAAGTCAAGGATGTCGTCGATGATCCCCAACAGCGTTTCGCCGGAGTTGTGAATCGTCCGCACGAACTCCCGCTCGCGATTGCCCAGTTCAGCGTCCTGCAGCAAATCGCTCATGCCGATGATGCCGTTCAGGGGGGTGCGCAGCTCATGGCTCATCTTCGCCAGAAACTGGCTTTTCGCGCGGTTTGCTTCATTGGCACGTCGTATCGCAACGCGCAGCTTCTCCAGCAGTGCCGCCACGTAGGCAGGGATCAGCACGAGTACGAGCATGTAACTGGCGCCGAATGGCAGGTGTTCCCCCCAGAACACCGAATAATGGATCACGGCGCTCATGCCTAGCAGGCTGATTGCCGTCGCCAACGCAAGATATCGGCCGCCATAGCGGAAGCCATTCCCCACGATGACCCAAAGATAGATCGCCAGCAACGGAGCGCCCGCCTCCCCGGTGAAAGCCATCGCGGTTGAGGTCGCCGACAGGTCGACCAGGATACCGGCACTGCGCCTGAACGGGGACGGTCTGTCGCTGTAGAGTGCAGAAATGAGCAGCAACAGGGCCGCGGAGAGAAACAAGGCGGCCACCCACTGAACCACCAATCCCGCCATGGGATGCGCCGCGCTGAAATCGGCCCTTAACATGTACAGCACCGCGACACTGCCTAAGGCGACGCGAATGATGGCCTGCTCATGCTCGGCGTCGCCGCGCCGCTGGACGCGCTGTACCAGTTTTCGGTAGACGCGACGCGCGGCTAGGAGCGGACTTGACCGGGACGCCCCAATGCCGTCTACATTCATTCGGTGGGAGTTCCCTGCTCTGGGTTTGGCGTGGTAGTGTCTGGATGTACCCTCTGGAATTCATTGATCTCGGACAGACGCTCAATGAAGGCTCGGACACAGTCCGGGTCAAAAATGTGACCCCGACAGATTCTGGATATGTGCCGTCGCATCCGCAGCGGACCAAGCCGACTTGTATGGGCGATGCGAGGTCAGCGCGTCGTAGACGTCCGCAACGGCCACAATCCGCGCCGCGATGGGAATCTGATCGCCACGCAGGCCTTCGGGGTATCCGCTTCCGTCAACCTTCTCGTGGTGATACAGCGCGATAGTGGCGCCCAGCTGAAGGTAATGTGACGGACTGTTGTTGAGGATCTCATAGCCGATTCTGGTATGTTTTCGCATCACGACTTGCTCAAATTCAGTGAGTCGTCCGGCTTTGAGCAGGATGCCGTCGGGAATACCGATCTTTCCGATGTCATGCATCGGGGCCGCGAGTCGGATGGCATCGCACTGAAATGCGGGCAGTTGCAGGCTCTCGGCCATCTGATGACAGTATTCGGCGATCCGTACAACATGATTCCCGGTCTGCTCGTCCCGATACTCGCCCGCTTTCGCGAGCCGCAATAGGGTTTCCCGCTCCCGGGCCGCGATTTCCCTGGTTGCGATCGAGACTTGCTCTTCGAGCCACGCTGCACGGCTGCTGATGACCTGTTGCTGGTGGCGCAGGGTCAGCAGGTTACGGCAACGTACCCGGCACTCGGACGGATCAATGGGTCGCGTGATAAAGTCCGTTGCGCCCGCGTCCAGGGCCTCGTAACGCACGCGCTTGTCTTCCGAAACCGAGACCACAATGATCGGCACGTCTTTGCACGTAGGTATTGCTCGCACGCGGCGAATAAAGCTGATGCCGTCCATCTCTGGCATCAGATAATCGGTGATGATCAAATCGGGCGTTGCCGAAATCACGAACTCGATCGCCGACCCGCCGTCACTAAACGCGACGACATGCAGGTCCTGGTCGATGCTACGGACCAGGCGGCTCAGGATTGCACGCCCTGTGGCCTGATCGTCGACAACGACGACCAGCGGCTTTTTGCCGGGTATCCAGGGTGTTGGCAACGACACGTCAAGCCTCCGCGCGATCACAGGGTCCGGGATTGGCGTCAAGCCTCAGCCAGAACCGATGGGGTTGCCATCCCTGGGAATGGATTCCGGCCTCCGGCAGGGATGACGCGCCTGGCCGTGGAATCCGACCCGGTGGTCCCAGCAGGGTGCCGGGTTCCGGGGGCAGTACACGAAACTCGCGCCATCCGCCGCGGCGGCGAAGTGTTGCGGTCCAAGGCCGAAAAAGTCTGCGTCCACCTTAAGCCGGGCTCGCAAGGTAACATCGTCGATCTCTTCCTGACGAGATTAGTACGATATCGGGATGAGATGGGGTCAGACCACTGAATTCAATTTGCCAGCGGGCGCTTTGTCCCACGATTTTACTGTCAGTCCTGGCGTGGAGCGTCCCCGTTGCTTGTCCGGCAGCCGTTCTTGATCCAAGACCGCGCGTACCCCAGGGACAGGAATCCGGAAAATTCGCGAGCCGGGCCACCCCGGCCGCCTGTGCGGTAGCGTCATCTCAGGCACCTCCCGATGACTTCGATCTCCTCGGCCAGGTGCACAATGCCGAAAAGAGCAGGCCGGCCGTCGCGCGGCATTCGGGCCTGCGTGTCCGCCCAGGCGATTCCCTCGTCTTCGCGGCGTCCGGCGTTCGTGATATGGGTCGCCCGATATTGGGTCATCCCGGCTGCCAACTCCAGTCTCACTATAGCCAATGCTGTTCACTTCAGTGTTGGGTACGTACCACGGTAACGTGCCGACAACGAAATTTCCCTCGCGGCGGCGTCAAGTGTAGCGACGGACCGCGGTGTTGACGAAGGTTGGCCGGAAGCTTTTCGGTCCGCTGCCAAGGCGGGCTGGTAACGCACCCAGGTGTCGCCCTCAAAGACGATCGATCTCACTCAGCTGCTCCTCGGTGGGGCGATAACCCGCGGACGCAGCGTGCGTGGCCGAGGAATGTGCGATTTGATCCATGAGCGAGCGGTTCTGGAGGACGTAGAGGGTTGCCTGATCGCGCTCCCAGTCTTCCGCGCCAACGACGACAAAGGCGCCGCCGTTGCGGCGGCGTGGAGGTGGACGACGACGTGCCTGTTGCGGTGTACGAGCAGGTTTGGCAGTTGTTAAGATCGCGGCGGGCAACGGACGAGTAGATCTTGAACAAGGCCGGCTTGAGCAGCGGATATTGCTTACGACGGACTTGGACTTCGGCTATCTCATGGCCGTCAGCCACGAACAGTTAGCCAGCGTGATCCTGTTTCGGCTGGGCAACGAAACCTCGGAGACAGTAAATCAGCGCCTTCCCTTGGCCCTGAGCCTGACCGATGTCGATTGGCCGAGCGTCGTTTTCGTGACAGTCACCGATACGACAGTCCGGCTTCGTTTACTTCCCTTTTTAATGGTCCCGTGGTCCCTTTGAAGAGAGATGTTGATTCTAAGCTGGTTGATCCCGGGCGGAATAGCTTGAGCGGCTCCAGTTGACTCTCGAAATCCCACGCGGATCGATTAAGTCGGTCAGCACTGGAGCTAATCCGTGGTACGTCCCCGATTTCGCGTCCCCGATTTTGAGCGTGGAAAAACCTTTGGAACCTTCAACGTGAGCGCCAACGGCGCGACTGACGCCAGCCCAGGGCAACGCCCTGGGTCGGAATACAATAGACCAACCTGAGCCCTGAAAGGGCGACCCAAGCCATGCCGCAGTCCCTCGCCCGCCTTCATGTTCACCTTGTCTTCAGCACCAAGAACCGCGAGCGCATCATCACCGATGCCGTTCGCGCCGCGTTGCACGGCTACATGGCCACCGTGTTGCAAAACCTTGGCTGCGCTCCCGTGCTCATCAATTCCGTCGAGGACCATGCCCACCTGCTCTTCGACTTGTCCCGAACCGTGGCGATCAGTCGGGCCGTTGAAGATGTCAAAAAGACGTCGTCCAAATGGATCAAGACCCAGGGACCGGAGTTTTCCGGTTTTGCCTGGCAAGCGGGTTACGGGGCATTCGCCGTTTCCGAATCCAACGTCGACGCCGTTCGTGAATACATCGCCAACCAGCGCGAACACCACCGCAAGAAAACGTTTCAGCAGGAATACATACAATTTCTGGAACGGCATCGAATCGCGTTTGATGAACGGTATCTGTGGGATTGAGCGAGGACCGCGGCGGCGGACGGATTCGGATTGGATCTCCAATGCGGCAGGTTGGGTCGCCCTTTCAGGGCTCAATTCCTTTTATGACCCGATACCCAGGGCGTTGCCCTGGGCTAGCGTGGGATGCCCCGTTGGGGCGTTCGACTTGAGCGCCAACGGCGCGACCTATGTTAGCCTAGAGCAACGCCCTGGGATGACTTGGACGCGCTTGGGAAACCTTTGCCGTGTTCAGGCCGGGTTCGCGTTCGCGTCAGCTTCTTTCGTTCAAGGCGATATCGGCGTACCGATGATCCGAATCCGCGACATCACTAAGCCGACCACACAGGTCAAGTACGTTGGCGAGTATAGGGAATAAGGGGCCGGGGTCAATAAAGATGCCCATTCGCAGCAAAGTTGCCCATCAGAGACGCGCCTTGGCGCCGCGGACGTCTCACTGCCCGGCTTTGCTTTCATCAGGACAGTCCAGATCTACTCGGGGAGCCAGCCTTCGGCCAAGACTTGGTCGGGGGGCCAAGGACAGGCTTCCGGAAATCCCGACAATCCCGCTTCGGATGCAAGCTGCGCCGTGGCGTCATCCCAAACGTCCATCCACCAATCGGAGTCTTTGAGATCGGACTTCAGGCTTGGCGTCTTGTTGAGACGCCGCAGGATGCCTCTGCGCTGATTACGGATGGTGATTTGCCAACTCGAGCTCCGGCGCTCCGGTTGGAGCTGCCACTTGAGTAGGTGGGCCAGGAGGATGGCCATGCGGTTTGCCAGCTCGCGCTGCTCGCTCTTGCCCACGTCTTCGATCTCCTCTGCCAGGTGCTCGATGTCCAGCAGATCAATGCGTCCCTGTCGCAGAAATCGCGCCTGTTCGTTTGCCCAGGCGATGACGTCGTCTTCGTAACGAGTCGCGTTGGCCATGGTGGTTGGAACGGCAGTCAGCGTATTCGTTGTAGATAATCGGTGACGATAGCCCGAAACGAGTGCAAAAAAAAGCCCGCGTCGCGGGCTTCTTCGGATGCCAACAGAGCAGTCTGGCTACTTCCCCGCCAGTTCCTCCAGCTGCTTCGCCGGGATGATCTGTCCATTCAAGCGCCGCATCCTTGGCCGAGCGGCCGTAGGCCACCGCCATGAGCGTGGAGTAATAGACCACCGGCATCTTGAACTTGGTGCCGTAGGTGGCGTTGATCTGGTCCTGGTAGACCTCGACGTTCATCTGGCAGACGGGGCAGGGGGTGACGATGAGGTCGGCGCCATGGTCATACGCCGCCTCGATGATGCCCTTGACCATCTCCTGGGACTTTTCTGGTTCGGAGAAGGCCAGCGCCCCGCCGCAGCATTGGACCTTCTTTTCATAGTCCGGGATCGAGTCGCCGCCCAGTGACTCCACCAGCTTGTCCAGGTACTTGGGGTTCTCGTAGGACTCACCGGCAATCCCGAAGGGCCGGTTGGTCTGACAGCCCACATAGCCGGCGATCTTGATGCCCTCCAGGGGCTTCTTGACCTTCGCCGCCAGGGCCTCGTAGCCCAGGTCTTCGATCAGGACCTCGGCCATGTGCTTGATGGGGGTCTCATTGCGCAGCTTGAGCCCGGCCTCGGCCAGGGCCGTGTTGCACTCGGCCAGCAGGGACTGGTCCTCGTGCAGGCGCTCGGCGGCCTCCCGGGTGGAGAGCCAGCAGGCGGCGCAGGTGGCGACGATGTCCTGCCCCGGGTGGTGCTGCTCGCTGAGCGCGATGTTGCGGGCGGACAGGGTGAGGCGCGGCAACTCGCCGCCGCCGGCATAGCCGATGGAGGCGGCGCAGCAGTTCCAGTCCGGGATCTCGTTGAGCTGGACGTCCAGCTCCTCGCACATGGTCTGAACTGAGATCAGATAGTTGGATGAGGATGCGCCCTTTTGGGAGGAGCACCCGGGATAGAAGGAGTATTCGCGCTTGGCCATGGGGTCTTCTCTCCTCAGGCGCCAGTCGATGCGGCGGGCGGGGCGTGTTGGGCGATGCGAGCGTCTTCCAGTTCCTGGGCCTTCTTCAGCACCTTGTGGAAGCCGGCCAGGTCCTTGACGGCATGGCCGCCGAAGGCCTCCTTGGGGTTCATGCGGCCGGTCTTCATCATGCTCATGCCGAGCTTCTGGTTCTTCAAGGCGACCTTGACGCCTTCGCCGAAGCCGTTCATGAAGTACAGGTTCAGACCCAGCTTCAGTTCATTGACCCGGCCCTTGACCATCAGGTTGTCCCAGAACAGTTGGGCAAACTTGGCGGTCGGATTGGTCTGGGGCACGAGACCGAGGCGCTTCGCGTAGTGGGCCAGGCCGTGCATGATGTGGGTGATGGGCAGTTGCCGCGGGCAGCGCACGATGCAGTTGTAGCAGGAGGTGCACATCCACATCGAGTTGGAGTTCAAGACCGCCTCGCGCTTGCCGGCGCGGATCATCATGAAGATCTCCTGGGGCGGGTGGTCCCAGAACTTGCCCAGGGGGCAGGAGCCGGAGCATACGCCGCACTGCATGCACATCTTGACCCATTCGCCCTCTTCGACATTCGCCTCAACCTCCTTCAGGAAGCTGTTGCGATACCGCTCGATCATCGCTGTATTCAGTTCGCCCATGGGACGCTCTCCGGTATTTCGTTTTTGAACCGCAAAGGCGCAAAGGGGGAAAAGCCACAAAGGTCAGGACTGTTCGGTGAGCTCCGGGATAGGGTGGGACCCTTCCTGCCGCTAACCCGGACCGCCCTGCTCACGTATTCGTCTTTGCGTCTCTTCCCCCGCGCGCCTTAAACAATTCAAATTTTTACTAAAATTTGAATGGGCTCATGCCGATCCGCCCGATGGTCTCGGCCATCTCGTTGAGGATCGCCGGGGCGCGTTTCAGGTCCGTGATGGCGACCTCATGGACCGCGACCCGCTCGGTCTCCAGGTTGAGGCCGCTCAAGGTGTCGCCGACCTTGGACAGGCGCTCGGCGGCCATTTTGGAGCCGCGCACGAAGTGGCACTGGTAGTCGTCATCGCGCCGACAACCCATGAGGACAATGCCGTCATAGCCGGAGTTCAGGGCATCCGTGACCCAGGAAAGGCTGACCGAGCCCAGGCAGCGCACCGGGATGACCCGGGCGAAGGGCGTGATGTGCTCGCCTGACTGGGCGCCCATGTCCAGGGCCGGATAGGCGTCGTTCTCGCAGGCCAGGCACAGGATGCGCGGCTTCTCGGACATATCGTCCGGGATCTCCACGGCCTTCAACTGCTGGCCAACGGTGTCCACCGAGTAGTTGTCGAAGGAGATGACGCGCACCGGGCAGGCGCCCATGCAGGTGCCACAGCGGCGGCAGCGGGACTCGTTGAAGAGCGGGTAGCGCTGCTCGTCTTCATTGATGGCTCCGAAGGGACATTCCACCGTGCAGCGTTTGCACTGGGTGCAGCCCTCTTTGCGGAAGCGCGGGTAGGACAGGTCACCCACGCGCGGGTGGGCGCCGGAGCCGCGGGCGGCGTTCTCCAGTGACTGGATGGCCTTCATGGTGGCGCCCACGGCGTCGTCCATGGCCTGCTTCATGTCCATGGGGCGACGCACCGGGCCGGCCGCATAGATGCCGGTGCGGCGGGTCTCGTAAGGGAAGCAGATGAAGTGGCTATCCACGAAGCCGTGCTTCAGGTGCGGCAGGTCCGTGCCCTGGCGGTAGTCCAGGTTCAGGATCGAGGGCGGGGCGACCGCCAGGGCGGCCCGGGCGGCGGCCTTCTCTTCCTCGGTCGGGGCCTCGTCCACCGCGAGCTGGGCGTAGGGGTCAGGGCCCGAGTTGGGCACCTGCCCGGTGGCGAGCACCACCAGGTCGCAGACCATCTCGGTCTCTTCGTTGAGGATCAGGTCCTTGAACTGGACCCGCAGGGTGCCGCCGTCCGGGACCACGGCGGACGCCTTGCCCTTGGTGAAGGTGACCATGGCCTGCTGACCGGAGCGGTAGAAGTCCTCACCGGCGGCGCCGGGGGTCCGCAGGTCATCGAACAGGACGGTGGCGTCGCAGCCCGGGTTCTGGGCCTTGAAGTACATCGCCTGCTTGATCGATTCGGTGCAGCAGAAGCCGGAACAATAAGGCAGGTGGCCGTTCTTGCTCGGAGCGCTGACCGGCGCACTGGAGGAAGGCGACGGCCTTGACTTCCCGGCCATCCGACGGCCGCTTGATGACGTCCGCCGTTCGCCGCTTTGGCGAGCCGCTCGAACTCGAAGTTGGTCAGGACGTCCGGGGTCTGGCCGTAGGCAAATTCCGGCAGTTGGTTGGCATCGTAGGGCTTGAAGTCGCTGGCCTGGACGATGGCGCCGAAGTTCTCGGTCAGGGTTGATCCGGACTCGGTACTGATGTCCGCACTGAAGCGCCCTGGGGCACCCGAGGTCTTGGTGATGCGGGCGTTCAGATGGACGGTGATGCGCCCCTGGGCCATGACCTGTTCGATCAGGTCATCCAGGCCCGGGTCCTCGGGCATGGGCAGGTCCACGTCGTTGCCGTTGGGCACATCGGCCGCCGCGGCCCGGAACGGCACGCGCTTGTAGAGGTCCTTCCAGACCCCGCCGAGGACCGGCTCATCGCACACCAGGTGGACCGGATAGCCGGCCTTGGCCGCTTCCACCGCCGCCGTCATGCCAGTCACACCACCGCCCACCACCAGCAGGGTCTTGTTCAGTTCCTGCTCGCCGGAGGACTCCGGCACCGTCATGAACTTGATCTCGGCGCAGGCCATGCGGACATAGTCGTCCGCCATCTCCTGGGTGGTCTCCTGGTGTTCCGCGCCCTCGGGCCGCGCCCAGATGACGCCCTCCCGCAGGTTGGCGCGGGACAGGGCCACGGTCGGGAAGCTGAAGGCCTCCACCTTGGAGCGGCGCGAGCAGGCGGCGATCATCACATGGGTCGCCTCACCGGCATCGATGTCCGTCTGGATCAGGGCCACACCTTCGGCGCCGCACAGCATGGGGTGCTGCTTGACGTTCGCGACCTTGCCCTCGCGGGTGGCGACGGCCTGGAGTCTGTTGGCATCCAGGCGTTCGCCGATGCCGCAGCCGGTGCAGATGTAACCGGCGAGTTTTTTCTCGGCTGCCATGGCTTAGACCTCCGCTCGGGCAACGCTGTTGACGACCTGGATGGCCCGCAGGGCCGCCCCGGTGGCGTGTTGGACGGCCCGGTTCACGTCCAGGGCGTCGGCCGCGCTGCCGGCGGCGAAGACGCCGCCGTTGGCCAGGTCGGCCTCGATGAAACCTTCCCGATTCAGCACGATGGGGACCGGGAAGCTGGCCTGATCCACGGACGGCTCCATACCGATGGCCAGCACCACCAGGTCATGGGCCTCCGCGAAACGCTGGTAACCCTCGGTGTCCACGCCCTGGACCACCGGATTGCCGTCCTTATCCTGGGTCACGGCGGCGGGCTTGGACTTGATGAACTTGATGTTCTGGTTGGCGCGGACCTTCTGGTAGAAGTCCTCGAAGCGGTCGATGGCGCGTAGATCGATGTAGTAGACGTTGATCTCGGCGTCTGCCCCGTAGGCATCGATCACGTAGGTACACTGCTTGAAGCTCGCCATGCAGCAGATACGCGAGCAGTGCAGCAGGTGGTTGCGGTCCCGTGAACCCGCGCACTGGATGAAGGCGACCTTCTTGGCCTCCTTGCCGTCAGAGGGGCGCACCAGCTTGCCGCCGGTGGGGCCGGTGGGGTCCGCCATCCGCTCGAACTCGACGCTGGTAATGACGTTGGGGAAGCGGTCGTAGCCGTAGGGCTGGATCTTGGCCGCATCGTAGGGCTTCCAGCCGGTCGCCCAGATCACCGCGCCGCAGGGGAAATCGATGGTCTCCGCCTGCATGTCGAGATCGATGGCGTTGTACTTGCAGGCGGCCTTGGCGCGTTGCGCGTCCTCGGTCCCGATGATGGCCGGGTCCAACACATAGCGGGCGGGGTGGGCCATGCGGTAGGGGAGGTAGGCACCCTTACGCGTGCCGAGTCCATAGTTGTACTCGTCCGGGAATTCCCCCTCCACGGCCTTCTCGCAGTCGCCGCAGGCGGTGCAGTTGTCGTTCACATAGCGGGGGGAGAGGGTGACACTGGCGGTGTAGTTGCCCTTCTCGCCCTTGAGCCCCGTGACCTCGGCCATTGTGAGAATGGTGAGATTGGGGTTCTGCTTGGCCCGGCGCTGGTTGATCTCCAGGCCGCAGGTGGGGAAGCAGAGCTTGGGGAAGTACTTGTAGAGCTGGGAGACGCGGCCACCCAGGTAGGGGCGCTTTTCAACCAGCACGACCCGCTTCCCGGTCTCGGCGGCCTCGAGCGCAGCGGTCATGCCGCTGATGCCCCCACCGACCACCAGAATGGTCTCGTTGGTTGCGACAACTGCCGTCATGGATCTTCCTCCGTCTTCGCGGATAGGGCAGGGCGAACGACGCGGCTGTCACTGCCGGGGTGATGCTCAGTGGTGACTGGGCGCGGGTGCGGGCGGCCGTTCGGGGGCGTGATCCGGAGCCTTGAAATCTCCGAATATCGGAAGTCGCTAAGATACTCGCGAGCTGGGGCCGCGGCTAGGTCGGCGGGGGCTTAACTCCATCGCAATTTTCGATGCTTTGATAGAGGAGGGTTATGTGGGGTCAGAAGCGGAACAGGTCCGCCGTCGTTACCCGGACCTCAATCCCCGCCAGGTTGGCGCTGATGGTTCCGTCGCTCACCGACTGGGCCTCCCGGACGTTGTTCGGGATCGGAGGTTTCGGTCAGGGTGAGCTTAGCACCGGCGTTTGGATCAGCCCGCCTTACGCCGCACCGGGGCGGCATAAGGCGGAAAGACGCGCGACCGGGTCAGACCTCCTTGCAGCCCGCCAGCACCACCTCGGTCTTGGTGCGCCCGGACTGGGAGCCCTGTTCTTCCAGCTTCTTCACCACGTCCATGCCGTCGATCACCTTGCCGAAGACCACGTGCTTGCCGTCCAGCCAGGCGGTGTCGCCGACGGTGATGAAGAACTGGGAGCCGTTGGTGTTGGGCCCGGCGTTGGCCATCGAGAGGGTGCCGGGGCCGGTGTGCTTGAGCTTGAAGTTCTCGTCGGCAAACTTCTCGCCGTAGATGGACTCGCCGCCGGTGCCGTTGCCGCGGGTGAAGTCGCCGCCCTGGATCATGAAGCCGGGGATGATGCGGTGGAAGGGGCTGCCCGCATAGCTCAGGGGCTTGCCGCTCTTGCCCATGCCCTTCTCGCCGGTGCACAGGGCGCGGAAGTTCTCGGCGGTCTTGGGCACCACGTCTGCGAACAGTTCGATCGTGATGGTGCCGGCGGGCTCGCCGCCGATGGTCACGTCCAGGGCGACCTTGGGGTTGGCGGCCAGGGCGGTCGGGGCACCGACGGACAGCACGGCGGCGGCCAGCAGGTTAGGGGTCAGGTTCATGTTCCCTCCGCGGGTGTTCTGTGAGTGTGTGGGATCGGGTGTCTAAAAGAGGCGGGCGCCCGGTCGCGATAACCGGGCCGCGCATGATCAGGCGGAAGTCTCTCCCGATGCAAACTCCGTGTCCGTCCCGGCGAGGTCCCCGGGCGGCGGGAAGCGTTTCACCAGGCCGTCGGGTACCTCCCCGCGCTGGGCCTGATAGAGGGCGCCGGAGGCCAGCATGATGAGCACCATCAGGGTGATCAGCATGGGGGCGATGGCCACCCGCTGCAGGGCGATGAACATCATGTCCTGCATCCCGGCCGATTTCTGCGTGTGGGCCAGGAGCCAGCCCAGCCCGATCAGCCCGGCGCCCGCCAGGTAGGCGATCAGCAGGATGCGGTAACGACCCGTGGCGAGGCGCCAGTGGGCGGCCACGAACCAGGGTCCGTCCTTGGCGGCGCGGGCGGCGCGCAGGAAGCTGTAGCCAATAACGGCGAGCGAGACCAGCAGCGGCACGCCCACTCCCAGGGCCTTATAGGGGGCCAGGGCCGAGTCCGGTTCCACGAAGCTCCCGCCCAGCAGTGCGATCAACATCAGCAGGTTGAAGAGCAGCAGGTTGACCATGGCCAGCTCGTGGGGCGACTTGGCCTGTCGGCGGGCGGGTTCAGGGATGGGGAAAAACATGGGGTAGTCCTTCGGAGGATGTAAAGGGGTTCCCTGAAATCAAGCGGTTTGAATCCGCGACGCGGCGACTGGATACCCCGTCGGCCCGTCGTGGCGAAAGGCCGATCCCACGGGCGAGGGACCTCGTCCGGGGTGGATGGTTGATCTTGCAGCGGCCGGCGGTCAAGGCGCGAACGCTGGGGGTTGGCCTGGGTCCTGGAGGTCCGGGAGGGTCTCCATGGCCCAGCGCGCCCGGGGGGCAAAACTCAGGGGCTCATGCTGGCCGGCGCGCAGGCGCTGCCAGCCGGCGTAGGCGATCATGGCGCCGTTGTCCGTGCAGAGTTGGGGGCGCGGGTAGAAGGTCTCCCCGCCGCCCGCGGCGATGGCGCTGTCCATCCGCTCGCGCAGCCGCCGGTTGGCACTGACCCCGCCGGCCAGGATCAGGCGCTGCGCGGCCGGTCTCCGCCACGGCCCGCCGGCACTTGATGACCAGGGTATCCACCACCGCCTCCTCAAAGGCGCGGGCGATATCGGCCCGGGTCTGCTCCGGGTCGGCGGCGTCCGGCAATTCGTCGCGCAAGGTGTTCAGGGCGAAGGTCTTGAGACCGCTGAAGCTGAAATCGAGCCCGGGCCGGTCGGTCATGGGCCGGGGAAAGCGGAAGCGACCCGGATCGCCCCGCTGCCGCCAGCCGCGCCAGCTCCGGGCCCCCGGGGTAGGGCAGATCGAGGAGCTTGGCGGTCTTGTCGAAGGCCTCGCCTGCGGCGTCGTCCAGGGACTCGCCCAGCATTTGGTAGCGGCCAATGCCCGCCACCTCCACCAGCTGGGTGTGACCGCCGGAGACCAGCAGGGCCACGAAGGGAAAGGCCGGCGCCGGGCTCCTCCAGCAAGGGGGCGAGCAGATGGCCCTCCATGTGATGCACCCCGATCGCCGGCACGCCCCAGGCCCAGGCCAGGCTCCGCCCCAGGGCCGCCCCCACCATCAGGGCCCCGATCAGCCCCGGGCCGGCGGTATAGGCCACCCCGTCGATGGCGCTCGTGCCAGTCCGGCGGCGTCCAGCACCTCCCGGATCATGGGCAGGGTCTTGCGCACATGGTCGCGGGAGGCGAGTTCCGGCACCACGCCGCCGTACTGGGCGTGGATCTCGATCTGGCTGTAGACGGCGTGGGCCAGCAGCCCGCCGGTCGAGTCGTAGACGGCCACGCCGGTCTCGTCGCAGGAGGTTTCGATGCCCAGTACCCGCATGGATGGCCGCTCCAGTTGTTCGGCCGCCGCGCGGGCCCGGCGGGATGAGGGAAGGAGTGCGCATTCTAGCCTGGGGCGGGCGGTCCGGATCAGTCGGGTGCGCGCAGCGACGCTGTTATTGAGTGGGCGGGTCGGGTTGGATCGCACCCGTCCCCGTCCGTCCGTTGCAATCGGTTCCACCCCTTCAGCTACAATGCGAGGTCTTTATTTTCCGCCTCACCCATTGTCTGGAGACACAAGGACCCCATGCCCAGCGTCCGCGTTAAGGAAAATGAACCGTTTGAAGTTGCCATGCGCCGGTTCAAGCGCTCCTGCGAGAAGGCAGGCGTCCTGGCCGAGGTCCGCCGCCGCGAGTTCTACGAGAAGCCCACCTCCGAGCGCAAGCGCAAGAAGGCCGCCGCAGTCAAGCGTCATCAGAAGAAGTTGCAGCGCGAATCCCGCCGCTGGGAACGTCCGTATTGAGTGTCCCGGAAACAACCGCCCCGGCCCTGGCCGGGGCGGTTGTTTCCGGGGGTCGTTGGGCCTCCCGGGCGTGACCCGATCTGCGCCCTCCGGCAGTCTCCCGTCCGGCCGCTGTGCTCCCCTCACCTGATGGTCTCGACACCGATGCTCAAGGCACAAATCCAGGCCGACATGAAGACCGCCATGAAGGCGGGCGAAAAGACTCGGCTCGGCGTCATCCGGCTCATCATGGCCGCCATCAAGCAACGGGAGGTGGACGAGCGGATCGAACTGGACGACACCCAGGTCTTGGCGGTGCTGGACAAGATGGTCAAGCAGCGGCGCGACTCCATCGCGCAGTACGGCGCGGCGGGTCGGCAGGATCTGGCGGACGAGGAGCGCTTCGAGATGGAGGTCATCCAGGGCTACCTGCCCACGGCCCTGGACGAGGCCGAGATCGCCGCCCTGATCGAGGCCGCGGTGATCGCGAGCGGGCGGCGGTCGTGAGCGACATGGGCAAGGTCATGGCCGTCCTCAAGCCCCAGGTCCAGGGCCGGGCCGACATCGGCGCCGTCAGCGCCCTGGTGAAGCACCGCCTCGGAGTCTGAGCCAGCCGCACGCCCGATCACGGCAGCCTTCGCCCTTCTGCTAGGTTCGATTCCATGGCCGGCAGAATCCCCCCGCAGTTCATCGATGACCTCCTCGCCCGCACCGACATCGTCGATCTGATCGGCAGCCGCGTCCAGTTGCGCAAGGCCGGCAAGGATTACCAGGCCCGTTGCCCCTTCCACGACGAGAAGACCCCCTCCTTCACCGTCAGCCAGGACAAGCAGTTCTACCACTGCTTCGGCTGCGGCGCCCATGGCACCGCCATCGGCTTTCTCATGGAGTACGACCATCTGGGTTTCCGGGAGGCGATCGAGGAATTGGCCCAGCGGGCCGGGTCTGGAGGTTCCCGAGCGAGGGGCCGTCGCCGCCGCGGGCCCCGACAACCGCCCTCTCTATCCCGTCATGGAGCAGGCCGCCCAGCTTTACCGACAGCAACTGCGCGAGCACCCCGAGGCCGCACGGGCGGTCGACTACCTCAAGGGGCGCGGCCTGAGCGGGGAGATCGCCGCCCGCTTCGGACTGGGCTATGCGCCCACCGGCTGGGATTTTCTCCTTGCCCGCCTGGGCGCACGAGCGTGGAGCGCGAACACCTGTTCCAGGCGGGCCTCGTCATGGATCAGGATGGCAAGCGCTACGACCGCTTCCGCGACCGCATCATGTTCCCTATCCGCGACCGCCGCGGGCGGGTCATCGGCTTTGGAGGGCGTCTGCTCGGCGATGGCAAGCCCAAGTACCTGAATTCCCCGGAGACACCGGTCTTTCACAAGGGCCGGGAGCTCTATGGCCTGTACGAGGCGCACAAGGTGCACCGCAAGCCGGAGCGCCTGCTGGTGGTCGAGGGCTACCTGGACGTGATCGCCCTGGCCCAGTTCGGCATCGACTATGCGGTGGCGACCCTGGGTACCGCCACCACCGCCGAGCACCTGCAGCTGCTGCTCCGCTCGGCCCCGGAGCTGGTCTTCTGCTTCGATGGCGACCGCGCCGGCCGCGAGGCCGCCTGGAAGGCGCTGGAGGCCGCCCTGCCTCTGGCCACCGGCAATCAGTCGCTCCGGTTCCTGTTCCTGCCGGACGGGGAGGACCCGGATACCCTGGTCCGCGCCGAAGGTCCGGCGGCCTTCGAGCAGCGTCTCCAGCGCGCCCCGCCCCTCTCCGAGTTTTTTTTCGACCAGCTGTGCGCGCAGGTGGACATGGTCAGCCGGGATGGGCGCGCCCGTCTGGTGACTCTGGCGAAACCATTGATCTCAAAGGTACCGGCCGGCATATACCAGGATATGCTTGCGGGCCGCCTGGCGGCTCTGGCTGGCATCGCCCCGCGGCCCTCCGCGCGGCAGGTTGGCGCGCGGCGCGGGGCGCACCCGATGCAGCGGCCGACCCGCCCCAGCCGGGTCGCTCAGGCTATTGCCCTCTTGCTCGATCACCCCGACTTGGCGGGCGAGGCAATGGCCCAAGACGACGATTGGCGGCGCTCGGACAGCCCCGGGATCACGATCCTGGCCGACGTGTTGGACTCCATCGCCGCCTACCCGAGCATCAACAAGGCGACCCTGATCGAGCGTTGGCGCGAACATTCACACTTCGATTATCTCCAGCAGCTCAGTGTGGCGCCCTTCCTGAGCGATATTCCAGGAGATGGTCTGGCGGACGAACTGGTCGGCGCCCTCCGGGGCTTGAGCAAGGCGGTACGCGACGCCGAGCGCCTGCGTCCCCTGAATCGGCGCAGCACCGCGGATTGGAGTGAAGAAATGCGCGAGCAAATGGACCGTGAGGCAGAACAGGCGCGGACCCGGGGGCGACCGCCACCTAACAAAGGCTGAATAGTGTTGTGGTCTTGTGTTAGAATGATTAGTTCGCCGCACCGCCTTTACATTAGGCCGGCCCAGCCGTCCTGACAGTTTACCCGAGAATGGCAAGGTAACCCATGGATCAAGAACAGCAACAGTCCCAGCTGAAGCAGCTGATCGCCAAGGGCAAAGAGCAGGGATTCCTGACCTACTCTGAGGTCAACGATCACCTGCCTCCCGGGATCGTCGAACCCGAGCAGATCGAAGACATCGTTCGGATGATCAACGACATGGGGATCGCGGTCCATGAGACCGCCCCGGACATGATCGATCAGACGCTCACCGACAACGCCGTCTCGGACGACGACGCGGCCGAGGCCGCCGCCGCCGCCATCGCGAGTGTCGACAGCGAGTTCGGTCGGACCACTGATCCGGTGCGCATGTACATGCGCGAGATGGGCACGGTCGAACTCCTCACGCGCGAGGGCGAACTCAAGATCGCCAAGCGCATCGAAGAGGGCCTGAATCAGGTCCTGTCCTCGCTCTCTGTCTATCCGCGCTCCGTCCAGAAGCTGATCGAGAATCTTCGATCGGGTCGAGCGTGAAGAGACCCGTCTCGCCGATGTCATGTCCGGATTCAACGATGGCGAGCCTGAGCCCGCGCCGGCCCCCGTGGCCGCCGCACCGGTGCCGGAGGCAGCGGTGGCCGAGACCGAGGTCGAAGGGGAAGAGGAGGTCGCCGCAGCGGGCGACGAGGACGACGAGGCCGTCGCTGTGCCTGACACCGGGCCGGACCCGGAAGAAGTCGCGCGTCGGGTGCAACTGCTGCGCGAGCGTTTCGATGTTCTCAAGACCCACCTGGAGCAGTACGGGCGTGACGACCCCCGGTCCCGGGCCGCCGCCGCCGAGGTCTCTGAGGTCTTCCTCCAATTCAAGCTGGTCGCCAATGTCTTCCTGGAACTGTCGCAACTTCTGCGCGGGACCATCGAGCGCATCCGCAGCCAGGAAAAGGTCATCATGGGCCTGTGCGTGGAGCAGGCCGGCATGCCCCGCAAGCAGTTCATCGAGAGCTTCCCAGACAACGAGACCAGCCCCCAATGGTTGGAGCAGCAACTTGCCAGCGGCCAGCCCTATGCCGCGCGTTTGGCGGAGACCGCCCACGACGTGCGCCGCGCCCAGCGCAAGCTGCAAGAGGTGGAGCGGGAGAACTACCTCACCATTGGCGAGATCAAGGAGGTCAATCGCAAGATGTCCATCGGCGAGGCCAAGGCCCGCCGCGCCAAGAAAGAGATGGTGGAGGCCAATCTGCGGCTGGTCATCTCCATCGCCAAGAAATATACCAACCGCGGGCTCCAGTTCCTGGACCTGATCCAGGAGGGCAACATCGGCCTGATGAAGGCGGTGGACAAGTTCGAATACCGTCGCGGCTACAAGTTCTCCACCTACGCCACCTGGTGGATTCGCCAGGCCATCACCCGCTCCATTGCCGATCAGGCACGCACCATCCGCATCCCGGTGCACATGATCGAGACCATCAACAAGCTCAACCGCATCTCCCGGCAGATGATCCAGGAGATGGGCCGCGAGGCCACCCCGGAAGAGTTGGCCGCAGCGCATGGAGATGCCCGAGGACAAGGTCCGCAAGGTCCTGAAGATCGCCAAGGAGCCCATCTCCATGGAGACCCCGATCGGCGATGACGAGGATTCACATCTCGGGGACTTCATCGAGGACTCCGGCGTCATCTCCCCGGTGGAGTCCGCCACCATGGAAGGGCTGCGGGAGGCGACCCAGAACATGCTCGCCAGCCTTACCTCCCGGGAGGCCAAGGTGTTGCGCATGCGTTTTGGCATCGATATGAACACCGACCACACCCTGGAAGAGGTCGGCAAGCAGTTCGACGTGACCCGGGAACGCATCCGCCAGATCGAAGCCAAGGCCCTGCGCAAACTGCGTCACCCCACCCGGTCCGAAAAGCTCAAGAGCTTCCTGGACGCCGACTGATTGTCGTGACTTGGGTCACGACAATCAGTTCGAGTAGACGCCAAGGATGGCGCTATCAAAAATATACAACGGAAGGTTTGCGACACGACTGCTATTCGGTCCGTTAGCTCAGCGGTTAGAGCAGGGGACTCATAATCCCTTGGTCCTAGGTTCAAATCCTAGACGGCCCACCATAAAAAAACCCGTTACGCAAACGTTATCTGTTGGCGTTTCGTGTTTCCAATGGAATGGGTAGGAATTGGGTAGGACTGGATTTCGTCGGCTTTCTGGGGTACCTCCTGGCCGATGGTTTTTTCCAATCCCAGACCGCTTTTTTTTCGGCGATCTCGACGATTCCCGCGGCGGTGGCCTGGAGGGTTCCGGTCCGGTGTCCGCTCGACGATGGAGGCCTGGACTCCGCAGTGCATCCCCGTCTTTCGATCGCCGACACTGGTAGTCAAGCCCGTTGGGTGCAGACCGACACGGGATTGAGCCTCCGGCCCAGATTCTGCTCGCCTTCTGCCACCATCGGCACCGACTCTACTGACCGTTTTGGGATAGGGAAACTCCGACCATGATAGGGGTTTCTCTCGGCAGAGGTCTGGCGGCTTGTAATCTTCATCGGTCGATGCGTCAACCGGCTGACCAGGCTCCGGTTCCCGCGGGGCGGGCTGGTCCATGAACCGTTCCAAGCCCTCCATCACGATCTTGGGCGTCTCGCCCAGGATCAGTGTGTGCTGGGAGACACATACGGCAGGGCGCGAACCGGAATAACCTCCCGGCCCCCGATAGTGACGAGAACATTTATAGCGCACCTTCACGCGCCGTCCTTCAATTAAGGTGCCGCGCCAGCCGGGGAAGGTGCCCGGCGTTTCCCTCGTCGGGGTAGTGGCGGTCGTAACTGGTCAGGCGCTACGCGGCCTTCGTGGCTTGCTCATGCAGCAGGTCCATAAGGAACTCGGGGGCCAGATCCGCCCCGCCCTCCCATGCGACGGTGCGCATGACCGGGTGTTAGTGCGCGGTGGCGAACCGGGCCGGGTCCTTGAGCGGCTCGAATACTTCGCCGTCCAACTCGGAAAAAATACCCCGAGTCCGCTCCCCTATCCCTTTGTCTCTTCCACGTCTTCCCCTGGCCCCTGTGCCGGCTCGTCGGCGTTGTCCGTCGTTGCCAGCGTATCCTCGGGTTCCTGGAGTTCGTCGCCGGTCGTTTCGGTCTTGCGCTTGAGCTTTTCCTCCTTTTTCTGCTTCTTGGCGAGGTCGCGCTGACGCTTTTCGAAGGCATAGTTCGGCTTGGCCATGGTCTTGATCTCTCGTTCTGGTCTGGTGAAGTTAGGGAAAAGATAGCGGTTCGTGTCAAGGTGGCGGCCAGGCTTGCGAAGGGTTTATCAGGGACGCTGGGATCGCCCTTGAGGGTCTGGAAGCGGGATTCCGAGCCGGGGTTGTCGTCGAGGAAAAAGCGGGGGTCATCCTCCACCGTTCATCTTTACCCCACTCCGACCAACTGCGCCACCGCCCGCTCGACCTGCTCGATACGCGGCAAGCATAGCGCGTCTAACCGACGAGTTGCTCCACGACCCGCCCAACCTGCTCAATGCGCTGGGAGGCGTCGGACAGGTCGCGGAAGAACCGCAGCTTGTCGCCGCCATCCAGCTTGTATTCCTTCGGCCGGGTTTGGATGAGCTTGATCAGGCGGGTCGGGTCGACCTTGGTGTCGCTGCCGAACAGCACCCGCCCGCCGCTCGGGCCGGCCTCGATCTTCTTGATGCCGAAGGGCTGAACGGTGAGCTTGATCTCCGTGATTGCCATCAGGTTCTTCGCCGCTTCGGGGAGTAGGCCGAAGCGGTCGATCATCTCCACTTGGATCTCTTTCAGCGCCTCTTGGTCCGGGGCGCTGGCGATGCGTTTGTACATCACGAGCCGCGTGTGGACATCGGGCAGATAGTCGCTGGGCAGCAGGGCCGGTAGGCCCAGATCGATCTCGGCCCCGTGGTCCAGGGGGCGGTCCAGCTCCGGGGTGCGCCCGGCCTTGAGGGCCTGGACCGCCCGCTCCAGGAGATCCATGTAGAGCGAAAAGCCGATCTCGTGGATCTGGCCGGACTGTTCGTCGCCCAGCAGTTCACCAGCGCCGCGGATCTCAAGATCATGCGTGGCGAGGGTAAAGCCGGCGCCCAGGTCCTCCATGGATTCGATGGCCTCCAGGCGCTTTTTGGCGTCCTCGGTCATCTGTTTGGGGGGCGGAGTGATCAGATAGGCATAGGCGCGGTGATGGGAGCGCCCGACCCGGCCGCGCAACTGGTGCAGTTGCGCCAGGCCCAGCTTGTCCGCCCGGTTGATGACGATGGTATTGGCGCTGGGGACGTCGATACCGCTCTCGATGATGGTGGTACAGACCAGCAGGTTGAAGCGCTGGTGATAGAAGTCGCGCATGATGCGCTCGAGATCCCGCTCGCGCAGTTGGCCGTGGGCGATCTGAACCCGCGCCTCCGGGATCAGTGCCTCCAGCTTCTGGGCCTGGTTCTCGATGGTCTCCACCTCATTGTGGAGGAAATAGACCTGGCCGCCGCGCTTCAATTCACGCAGTACCGCCTCCTGGATCAACCCGTCGTTCCAGGGGCTGACGAAGGTCTTGATGGGGTGTCGCTCCACCGGCGGGGTCGCGATGATGGACAGGTCGCGCAGGCCCGACATGGCCATATTCAGGGTCCGCGGGATGGGCGTGGCGGTGAGCGTGAGGACATCCACCTCCGCGCGCAGGGCCTTCATCTGCTCCTTGTGGCGGACCCCGAAGCGGTGTTCCTCATCGATGATCACCAGCCCCAGGTTCTTGAACTTGACGGAGGGCTGCAGGAGCTTGTGGGTGCCGACCACGATGTCCAGGGTGCCGTTGGCGAGTCCGTTCAGGATCACCTTCTGCTCTTTGGCATTACGAAAGCGTGACAGGCTCTCGACCTTGATGGGCCAGTCGGCAAAGCGGTCGGAGAAGTTCTCGAAGTGCTGCTGGGCGAGCAGGGTTGTGGGCACCAGCACCGCGACCTGGCGCCCGCCATTGACGGCCACGAAGGCGGCGCGCATGGCGACCTCGGTCTTGCCGAAGCCCACGTCGCCGCACACCACCCGGTCCATGGGCTTGGGGTCCTCCATGTCCGCCAGCACGCCCTCGATGGCGCGCAACTGGTCCGGGGTCTCCTCGAAGGGGAAGGCCGCGGCGAAGGCGGCGTATTCCTCCCCGGGCTCCGGGAAGGCGACGCCCTCCCGGGCGGCGCGGCGGGCGTAGATGTCCAGCAGTTCCGCGGCCACGTCATGGGCCTTCTCCGCGGCCTTGCGTTTGATCTTGTCCCACTGGTCGCCGCCCAGGCGGTGCAAGGGGGCGTTCTCCGGCGAGGCCCCGGTGTAGCGGGAGATCAGGTGCAGCGAGCTGACCGGGACATAGAGCTTGTCCCCCTTGGCGTATTCCAGGGTGAGGAACTCGGTGGTCAGGCCGCCAACGGTCAGCGTCTCCAGGCCCAGGTAGCGGCCGACGCCGTGATCCTCGTGGACCACCGGTGAACCCTGGGTGAGTTCGGTGAGATTGCGGACGATGGCGTCGCCGTCGCGCTCCCGGGCGCGGCGGCGGCGCTCCTGGCGGACCCGCTCGCCGTAGAGTTGGGTCTCGGTGACGATCGCGAGATCCGGGTCCTGGAGCCACAGACCCTGCTCCAGGGGGGCGACGGTCAGACCGACCGGCTCCTGGCCCGCCAGGAAGGCCGCCCAGCCGTCCATCTGGCGGGGGTGGATGCCGAAGCCGTGCAGGTGATCGGCGAGCATTTCCCGCCGGCCCAGGCCCTCGGCGATGAAGAGGACGCGCCGATTGGGTTCGGCCAGGAACTCCTGAATGGCCTGGGCCGGGCGGGCGGCGCGGGCCTGGATGTTCAGGGGCGGCAGGGCGCGGGTGGCGAAGTTGTGGGCGTCGGTGAAGCCCTTGCGGCGCTCGTCCTGCTCGGCGCGCTGGTACAGGACCCCGGACAGGCCCTTGAGCCGATGGGTCAACTCGTCCGGGTCCAGATAGAGCCGGGCGGGCGGCAGGAGGGGACGTTCCACGTCGTGGCGGCGCTGCTCGTAGCGGGCCTCCACCCCGTCCAGAAAGGCCGTGGCCGCATCCCGGCAGCGGTCGGACTCCAGGGCCAGGACCCCGTCGGGCAGGTAGTCGAAGAGGGTGGCGGTCTCCTCGAAGAAGAGCGGCAGGTAATACTCCAGCCCGCCCGGGGTGCGGCCCTCCGAGACCTCCCGATAGATCAGGCTGGCCTTGGGGTCGCCCTCGAAGAGGGCGCGGTAGCGCTGGCGAAAGCCGGTGATGGCCTCCTCGCTCAGGGGGAACTCCCGGGCCGGGAGCATCCGCACCGCGGTCAGGCGCTCCCGGGTGCGCTGGGTCTCCGGGTCGAAGGTGCGGATGCTGTCGACCTCATCGTCCAGCAGGTCGATGCGCAGGGGTTCCTGGCTGCCCATGGGAAAGCAGTCCAGGATGGAGCCGCGGACGGCGAATTCCCCATGGCCCATGACCTGGGAGACGCACGAATAGCCCGCACGCTCCAGGCGGCGGCGGGTGGCGTCCAGGTCCAGCCGGTCGCCCACGGCCAGCACCAGGGAGTTGCCGTCCACATAGTCCCGGGGCGGCAGGCGCTGGAGCAGGGTGGCCATCGGGACCACCAGCACGCCGCGCTGCAGACCCGGCAGGCGGTGCAGGGTCAGCAGGCGCTCGGAGACCAGTTCCGGCAGGGGCGAAAAGACGTCGTAGGGCAGGGTCTCCCAGTCCGGGAAGCCGAGCAGCGGGACGGGGCCGCCGTTGGTGTCATCGGCGAGGAAGAAGCCCAGCGCATCCCGCAGCCGGGCCGCCGCCTGCACGTCCGCCACCAGGGCCAGCACCAGGCCCGGGTGGGCGCGGGCGGCGGAGGCGATGGCCAGGGCCGTCGCCGCCCCCTGGAGCCGGCCCCACAGGAGGCGCTCGCCGGGACGGGCGGGCAGGGGCGGGTTCAGGGGGGAGTGCGGGGCGTCGTCGGTTACAGCTGCGGGACTCATCAAGGTCAGGGCGCGGATAATGGGGCGGGTGGGGATTTTCGCACAGTCCGTGAAGAATCGCCTTGGGGCGATTCTTCACGATGTTTCAATTCGTTGTGACCGGCATCGGATGCGTGGTCCTCCTGGGTGTTGGCTTGGTTCGATGACCGGGGGACCGCACGTTGCTCTGGACGCGGGCTGGTCCGGGCCGGACTCGGCTGTCGACCGCAACCAGAACCTTTGTTCGGACGATGGGAGCCACGCGATGCTGATCGGTGTACCGCGAGAGATCAAACCCCAGGAGTACCGGGTCGGACTCACCCCGGAGTCCGCGGCCGAGCTCGTTCAGCACGGTCATGGGGTGCTGGTTGAGACCCAGGCCGGGGCGGGTATCGGGGCCGGGGATGAAGCCTATCGGTCGGCGGGCGCCCGGATCGCGCCCGATGGGGCTGCGGTCTTCGCTCAGGCCGACCTGATCGTGAAGGTCAAGGAGCCCCAGGCGGCGGAGCGGGCGCGGCTGCGGTCCGATCAGGTCCTGTTCACCTACCTGCATCTGGCGCCGGACCCGGATCAGGCGCGGGACCTGGTGGCTTCGCGGGCTGTCTGCATTGCCTACGAGACCGTGACGGACGACCAGGGCGGACTGCCGCTGCTTGAAACCCATGAGCCAGGTGGCCGGCCGTCTGGCGATCCAGGCCGGGCGCCTGGGCACTGGAGCAGGTCAACGGCGGGCGTGGCCTGCTCTTGGGTGGGGTGCCCGGTGTCGCCCCGGCCCGGGTGCTGATTCTGGGTGGTGGCGTGGTGGGCTTCAATGCGGCCCAGATGGCGGTGGGGATGCAGGCGGATGTGACCATCCTGGACCGCAATCCGGCGGTCCTGGAGCGGCTCTCCCAGCACTTCGGGGCCAGCGCCCGGGTACTGTACTCCAACCGCTCAGTGCTCGAGAGCCGTCTAGTCACGGCGGACCTGGTGGTCGGCGCCGTGCTGATCCCCGGGGCCGCCACGCCCCAACTGGTGACCCGCGCGCACCTGGCGACAATGCACTCCGGGCTCGGTGCTGGTGGACGTGGCCATCGACCAAGGGGGGTGTTTCGAGACCTCCCGCCGCACGACTCACGCGGAACCGACCTACTTGCTCGATCAAATCGTGCATTATGCCGTCGCCAACATGCCCGGGGCCGTGCCCCGCACCTCCACCTACGCCCTCAACAACGCGACCCTGCCCTATGTCCTGGCCCTGGCGACCAAGGGCTGGCGCCAGGCCCTGCGGGACGACGCCCATCTGCGGGGCGGCCTCAACATCTGTGCCGGTCAGGTCACCCACGGCGCGGTCGCTGCCGCCCTGGGCTACGAACTGACCCCGGCGTTTTCGCTGCTTGCCGGGCGACATTGACCGTGCAGTCTTTGCTTCCTTTGCGTTCCTTGCGGTTCGATTTGTCTTCTGGTGGTCGGACTTTTCGCTGTAGTTAACGGAGACCCTGATGACCCGCCCGACCCGCGCCTGTGTCGATTTGGACGCCCTGCGCCAGAACCTGGGGTACGCCCGGGAATTGGCCGGGGCAGCGCGGACGGTCGCGGTGATCAAGGCGAATGGCTACGGGCACGGGGCGGTGGCGGTGGCCCGCGCCCTTGCGGGGGCCGCTGATGCCTTCGGGGTCGCCTGCCTGGAGGAGGCCCAGGAACTGCGCGAGTCCGGGGTGCGGGAACCCATCCTGCTCTTGGAGGGCGTTTTCACCCCGGACGAGTTACCGGTGGTCGATCGTCTGGGCCTGGCCATGGTCGTCCATAGCCCGGAGCAACTCGCCTGGATTCAGGCGGCCCGACCGGCGCGGCGCCTCGCCTGTTGGTTGAAGCTGGACTCCGGAATGCACCGGGTGGGCTTCGACCCTGGTGCCTTTGCCGCCGCCTATCGGGACCTGGTTGGGTGCCGCCAGGTGGGCGAGATCGTGCTCATGAGCCACCTGGCCCGCGCCGATGAGCCGGATCACCCCTACACCCCGCGCCAGCTCGCCGTTTTCGCTGAGGTCTGCGGTGGTCTGGCGGCCCCGCGCAGCCTGGCCAATTCCGCCGGTCTTCTGGCCTGGCCGGAGAGCATCGGGGACTGGGTGCGCCCGGGCCTCATGCTCTACGGGGCCTCCCCCCTGGGTGACCGGCACCCCTCCGCCGCCCGACTGCGCCCGGTCATGACGTTGGAATCGGCCCTGATCGCGGTGCGTGACCTGGCCCCGGGGATGCCGTCGGCTATGGCGGGCGCTTTGTCTGCACGGCGCCCACCCGGGTCGGGGTGGTCGCCGCCGGCTACGCGGACGGCTACCCCCGCCATGCCCCGCGACGGGACCCCGGTGGCGGTCGAGGGGCGCCTGACCCGGCTCATCGGCCGGGTCTCCATGGACATGCTGACGGTGGACCTGACTCACCTTCCGCAGGCCCGGGTCGGTGACCCGGTGGAGCTTTGGGGGCAACGGGTCAGTGCCAGCGCGGTGGCCGCCGCCAGCGACACCATTGCCTACCAGCTCTTCACCGGGGTGACCAGCCGGGTGCCGCGTCTCTATGGGGCGGTGGCTAGCCGGTAAGGTCCCCGCAACCGTCGTATTCTCCTACTGCCCGAAATCCAGACCCAGACCCGGATCCACGTCAGCCCATGCCCGCAAATCCCCTGACTCACCACGAGCTCCTGACCCTGGTCGAGCCCTTCGCCCAAGGCGGGCGGCAACTGGACCTGGCCGCCACCGATCGGCCGGAGCGGCGCCTGGTGTTCAAGCCCCGGGAACACCCCGCCCAGGCGCCCCTGAATGCGCCCTTCCAGGAGACCCTGGTGCTGGAGAATCCCGAGTCCGGTCGGTACCGCTTGATCCGTACCCTCACCCTGGATTCCGGTTTGGACGCCACCCTGAAGATCGAGGGGCGCGATCTGGCGTCTCTGCTCGAACGGTTGGAACGGATCGATCCCCAGGTGCACTTCCTGGTGCGGCCCGGGGTGATCATCGCCCGAAGTTACCGGCTCATCCCCTACCCGGGCAACGACCAGGGCGGGTCCCCGGGGGATCTGCTGTCCTTGGCCCTGGCGACCGCTGACCTGGGTGGGGTTCGGTTTACCCTGGATGCCGGGACGGGGGCGGGGGGCTGGCCGGCGGAGCTCCGTCTGATCCCGGCACCGGGGCGGGTCTTCGACCCGCCGGAGGACCTGCTGGCGGTGCTGGGGTGGGGCTGGAAACCCCTGCGGCGCATCCCTCAGGGATGGCGGACCTTCCTGCGGCTGCCCAAGCGTGAGCCCCTGCGGACCCAGGACTGCGAGCGCAAACTGGTGCGGACCCTGGATCACCTGGCGACCGCCCTGGCCCAACCCCCGGCTCGGTTTCACGCGCGGTTCCGCCGGGCGCGCTGGGGCTGCGTGGGGCGGCGGTTGGGGGGCATCCTGGTGGTGGTGGGGGCCCTGCTCTCGGGGCCCGCGATCCTGTACTTCGATCCGCCGAAGGCGTCCGTGCTGCGGCTCCTGGCCTTCAACACGCCCAACTTCCTCTTGTTCGCCTACTTTCTGGTTCGGGAGATGCCCATCCTGCGGCTGCCCCGCCGCCCCGGACCCCTGCCCGCTACGGCCTGGGTGCCGATGGCGCCGATGGCACCCCTGTCCGCCGCCGCGCCGCGAGACACACCCGAGCGGCCGATGCCCCAGCCCCCCTGGCGTCGCGCCCTCTGGTTCCTGGGCCGGGCCATGCGCCGGAAAGCGTAACATTGTTCTTCAGCGCCGAATGACAGTCGACCCGAATCCATGAATATCCCCGCAGTCTCCATCGCCGCGGCCAAGGCGGCGCTGATCGAACAATACGCCGACCCGCTCCTGCGCCACCGGGCCTCCATGCTGTGGGGCACCCGGGGGGTGGGCAAGTCGTCCATTGTCCGCCAGGTGGCCGCCCACTTCGGGGTGCCCCTGGTGGACCTGCGTCTCACCACCATCGAGCCGGTGGACATCCGCGGTGCCATCTGGGTGGACGAGAAGCAGTCCAAGACCGTCTGGTTCCCGCCTGAGTTTCTGCCCGGTCCGGAGGAACCCAACGGCATCCTGTTCCTTGATGAACTCACCGCCGCCGACCAGCGCCTGCAGATCTCGGCCTATTCCCTGATCCTGGATCGACGGGTCGGACACTATTGTCTGCCCGACGGCTGGCAGGTGATCGCGGCGGGCAATGCCAGCTTCCACGGGGCGGTCGCCCACGACATGGGCACCGCCCTGTCTGACCGCATGTTCCACTTCAATGTCCAGACCGTCATCGACGCCTTCCTGGCCCACGCCATGGCCATGGACTTTGCCCCGGAGGTACTGGCCTATCTCAAGGTGCGGCCGGACAAGCTCGACGATACCCAGGCCCAGCTCGCCAACGACCACCTGGTGGGTGCCAGCCCCCGGGGCTGGGAGGACATCTCCAATCTGCTCAAGTCCAGCATCTCTGAGGCGGCCAAGCGGGTCTTCGTCCAGGGCCGTATCGGTGCCGCCAATGCCGCCGAGTTCTTCGGCGTGCTCAAGGAGCTCCAGGCCGGGGTGGACGTGCTCAAGCTCCTGGCCGCCAGTCCCGGCGCGGAGACCTTGGCCCTGCTGCCCACGACCCTGGATGGTCTCTACGGCATGCTCTATGGGCTGCTGGCGGCGACCCGGGATGAAGTGACCCTGGCCCGCGCCCTGGAGATCATCGAGCAACTGCCGGAGGCCCGCGGCCAGACCCCGCTGCCCGTCCGCGAGGCCCAGACCCTGGCCATGGAACTGCTGTTCGAGCGCGCCCTGGAGTCCGGCCTGGAGTCCGCGGTCTTTGGCAGCAGCGCCTACCGGCGGTACGCCGAGCAGCGCAAGACCGATGGGCTGGGGGGCTAGGTCGGGTTGAAAATCACGCAAGTCCGCTGAGGACGCGTTGTTTGTGTTCTTCGCGGACTGATTCCCAAGGCAGAGATGACCACTATCTACACCCACCGCGGTACCCGCGCCATCCAGCGGCTGGTCGAGTACGCGCCGTCGAGCGGCGGTCTGGCCCTCTGGGTCAAGCATCGGGACCTGGACGCCGGCGCGGAGGACCTGATCGCCGGCCAACGACGGCGGCCACCATCTTCTATGGCCCTGGATTCGACTCCCTGTCCCTGCCTGAGCAGACGGGCCTGGTCGCCCACGAGGTGCTGCATGTCGCCTTGCAGCACCGGCAGCGCTATGTGGCCCTGCGCGGTCTGTTGGGCGATGTCGACCTGCAGCTCTTCAATTGCTGCGCGGATGCCATCGTCAACAGCGCCCTGAGTCACCTGGCGTGGCTGGAACTGCCGCTGTCCGCGGTGCGGCTCGAACAACTCCTGCTGGAGTCGCTGAAGGTGCGCGTGCCCGTGGAGCAGGCCCTGTTCGAGTGGGATGTGGAGCGGCTCTACCGCGCCGTCGATGACCGGGGACCGTCCGTGCCGTCCCTGGGGCGTCGGGGCGCCGGGGCGCGCAAGCCGCGCCAAGCGGGCGCAGCGTCCGATCAGGCGGGCGACGCGGAGGAGGCTGGGGCGAGCGAGGGGACCTGGCGACCGGACGGCCCGCGGGCGGCCCGGGTCCGGTTCCTGAGCGGTGACATCCTCGACGACCTCTGGCCTGGGCCGGACGAGGAGCGACCCGAGGAGGCATCGGAGCAGGCCCGGGAGTGGGGCGAGCGTCTGCAGCGCGCCCACACCGGGGACGGCCAGTTCTCCCTGCTGCGGGTCCTGCTGGCCGATCTGCCCCGGGTGCGCACGCCCTGGGAGCACCTGCTGCGCACCCACCTGACCCGCGCGCTGTCCCTCCAACCCGGTCTGTCCTGGTCGCGCCCGTCCCGGTCTTACCTGGCCAACCGGGGCCGGGTGGGGAGCCGCGGGCGGTTGCCCTGGGAGCCCGGGCGCACTGCCTCCCGGGCGGTGGCGCGGTTGGTGGTGATGGTGGACTGTTCCGGCTCCATCGAAGACCCCCTGCTCGACCGCTTCGCCCAGGAGGTGGAGGCCGCCAGCCGGCGCCTGGAGGCACGGATCAGTCGTCATCATCGGCGACGACCGGGTCACCGGCGTGGAGGTCTTCGAGCCCGGCCGCTCCAACCTGCGCGAGCTGGTCTTCAACGGGGGCGGCGGCACGGATTTCTCTCCCCTCCTGCGGGAGGCCGACCGCCACCGGCCGGACCTGGGCCTGTTCCTCACCGATCTCGATGGACCGGCCGACTACCGCCCGACCTGGCCAGTGATCTGGGCGGTCCCGGTCGCCTACCGGGACGCCGAAGCCGCCCTTCGGTCGCAAACTCATCCTGGAGTAGGGCGGAACGCCGCAGGCGGTTCCGCCATATCGCTGGGATCGTGCGGATATGGCGGAACCGCTATCACGTTCCACCCGACAGGAGGTTCCGTCGGAGGTACGCAAGGATCCGCTCTTCCAGCCAATACACCGGTCGCCAGGGCAGGGCGCCGGCAACGAAGCCCACGTGGCCGCCGCGGGGGCTGAGCTCCAGGGTGACACCGGGGCCGAGTTCGTGCTCGAAGGGCACCGTGGATGGGAACATGAAGGGATCATCCAGGGCATGAAGGATCAGGGTCGGGGTGGTGATACCCGGCAGGTACCCCCGGCAGCTGGCGCGGCTGTAGTAGTCGAAGACGCCGGCGAAGCCGCACAGGGGGGCCGTGATCTGGTCATCGAACTGGTTGAAGTTGCGGATCGACTCGATGTCGACGGTGAGGGGACAGGAGCGGGAGGCGAACTTGCGGCGAAAGGCCCGGGTGAGCTTGTCGACGAGATAGCGCCGATAGAGGCGCGAGGCCCCCAGGTCAAGCCGCAGCATGGCATCGCGCAGGACGAAAGGGACTGACACCGCAATCCCGGTCCGCAGGAGCGGTGCCTGCGGGTCGCCCGGCGCACGGTCCCCCCGTTCCCCCAGGTATTTGAGCAGCAGATTCGCACCCAGGGAGAACCCGATGGCGGCGTGCGGCGCGCCCTCCGGGTCCCCGGCGAGTTCGGTCAGAACCTCGTGCAGGTCCTCGCTGGCACCCGAATGGTAGCTGCGGGCGAGCCGGTTGGGCTCTCCGGAGCAGCCGCGCAGGTGCATGAAGACGGGCGCATAGCCCGCGCGGGCCAAGGCGTTCAGAAGAGTGCCGGTGTAGTGCGAGCTCAGGTCCCCCTCCAACCCGTGAATCACCAGGACCCGGGGCCCGGCGCCATCGCCGAAAGCCAGGTCGATAAAGTCGCCGTCGGCAAGTTCGATCCGACGGCGTCGGAGCGGCAGACTGGGCCGGCGCCGGGTCAGGCTTGGCCAGACGGTTTGGAGATGCGGCCCCGGCAGCCACCAGGCCGGGCGGAAGTTGCTTGCGACAATGCGTCCCATGGCAGCGGTCCTGTGGAAGGGTTCCTGAGTGTAACGGATGGGGTGCCATGCCCGTTCACGTTGAGACCGGTCCGTTGCGTCGCCTATACTGCCCAGCCTAACGGCCAAGTCGTCCCGCCGCCCCCTTCCCCAGGATCTCTGTGATGCGGAAACTGCTCCCCTCCCTGATTGCTGCCCTGTTGGCCGGGCCGGCGTTCCTGGCCCCCCCCGCGGTCCACGCGGATGACCTGCTCCAGATCTACGACGTGGCGGTGCAAAGTGATCCTCTGCTGCGGGAGTCGGAACAACGGCTCTTCGCCACCATGGAGTCAAAGCCCCAGGCCCGCGCCCTCTTGTTGCCTCAGGTCGCGTTGGAGGGAACGGTCGATTATTTCAACCAGAAGATCAGCGGCCGGAATGTTCAAGGGAGCTTCAGCCGTCGGGACAGCTTCAGTAACCAGGGGGCTACGGCGGTAGTGAATCAGTCCGTCTACGACCGCGCGAGTTGGATGACCCTGAAGCAGACCGAGACCGATATCGCCCAGGCCGAGGCTGAGTACCGCAACGCCCAGATCGACCTGATGGTGCGGACCACGGAGACATACTTCGAGGTCCTGCGCTCGGCCGATGCGGTGACCGTGTCCGAGGCCCTGGTGCGGGCGGACGAGCGCCAGTTGGAGCAGTCCAAGCAGCGCTTCGAGGTGGGCCTGGTGGCCATCACGGATGTCAACGACAGCCAGGCCGCCTATGACCGGTCCAGGGCCAATCTGATCACCGCGAAAACCGTTCTGGACAACGCCTGGGAGGCGCTGCGAGTCATCGTCGGCCCCATCAATGTCCCCCTGGCCCGGCTGGGCGACAAATTGCCACTGGCCCCGCCGGAACCGAACAACATCAACACCTGGGCCGACAGCGCCCTGCGCAACAATTTCGCGATCATCGCCGCCAGCAGAAGCGGCCGCCTCGGCCAAGACCGGGATCGAGATCCAGAAGTCCGGGTTCTACCCGTCGCTGGGGCTCAAGGCAGGCTATGACATCGACCGCTCCGGGGCCGAGTTCAATACCGACTCCGACGGCGCCTTCGTCGGTCTGACCCTGACGGTGCCCATCTACCAGGGCGGGGCCGTGGTCTCCCGCACCCGCCAGGCCGGGTTCAACTTCCGGGCCGCCCAGGATCAACTGGACCAGACCCGCCGCACAGGTGGATCAGCAGGTCAAGGACGCCTTTCGCGGCATCATCTCCGCGATTGAGGACGTGAAGGCCCGCCAGGCGGCGGTGGTCTCGGCCCGCTCCTCCCTGGAATCCACCCAGGCCGGCCTGGAGGTCGGCACCCGGACCCAGGTGGACGTGTTGAACGCCCAGCGCCAACTCTTCCAGGCGGAGTTCGACTATCTGTCTTCCCGCTACACCTACATCCTCAATGGGGTCAAACTCCACCAGGCCACCAGTACCCTGAGCCGGGAAGTCCTCGCCAAGGGCAACAGCTGGCTGAACCCCGCCGACACGGTGCCGCCGCCGGCGTATTAGGAAGCGGCTGGATTCGTAGGATGGGCAGAGCGAGAGCGATGCCCATCTTTACGCCGCGAGCCTCGAGGATGGGCATCGCTCCGCTCTGCCCATCCTACGGACGATTCACTAACCACTAACCACTGCCCCCAATGTCTGGCAACAGCTTCGGCAAGCTCTTCGTGGTCACCGGCTTCGGTGAGAGTCACGGCCCGGCCATCGGCGGGATCGTGGATGGTTGTCCGCCGGGGCTGGCGCTCTGCGAGGCGGATCTGCAAGCGGGATCTGGATCGGCGCAAGCCCGGGCAGTCCCGCCATACCACCCAGCGGCGGGAATCCGACCAGGTGGAGATCCTCTCCGGGGTCTTCGAGGGGCTGACCACCGGCGCACCCATTGGCCTCCTGATCCGCAACGAGGATCAGCGCTCCAAGGACTACGCGGCCATCGCCGCCAAGTATCGCCCCGGCCACGCCGACTACACCTATGACCAGAAATACGGCCACCGCGACTACCGCGGCGGCGGGCGTTCCTCGGCCCGGGAGACCGCCGTGCGGGTGGCCGCCGGGGGCATCGCCAAGAAGTACCTGCGCGAGCGCTGCGGCGTGCTGGTGCGGGGCTATCTCTCCCAACTCGGGCCCATCCGCCCCCGGGGCTTCGACTTGGGATGAGGTGGAGCGCAATCCCTTCTTCTGCCCGGTGCCGAGACCGTGCCGGAACTGGAGGCCTACATGGACGCCCTGCGCAAGGAGGGCGATTCCATCGGCGCGGCGGTGACGGTGGTGGCCAACGGGTGTCCCGGTCGGCTCGGCGAGCCCATCTTCGACCGCCTGGATGCCGATATCGCCCACGCCCTGATGTGCATCAATGCCGTCAAGGGGGTGGAGATCGGCGCCGGTTTCGCGCTGCGTCGAGCAGAAGGGCACGCGAGCATCGGGACCACCTGACCCCGGAGGGCTTCCTCTCGCAATCACGCCGGCGGCATCCTGGGCGGCATCTCCATCGGGGCAGGACATCGTCGCCCGCATCGCGCTCAAGCCCACCTCCAGTATCCGCCTGCCGGGGCACACCATCGACACGGACGGTCAGGCGACGGAGGTCGTCACCACCGGCCGCCACGACCCCTGCGTGGGCATCCGCGCCACCCCCATCGCCGAGGCCATGCTGGCCTGGTGCTGATGGACCACTGGCTGCGCCACCGGGGACAGAATGCGGACGTGATCCCGCCCATTCAGCCGATTCCCGCCGCGGCCCCCCGCTGATCCCGGCCCCGTGACCGTCAGCCCCCGGCTGCCACTGCCCTATTGGCGGCTCTCGGCCTTCTATCTCTTCTACTTTGCCGCCCTGGGCGCCCTGGTGCCCTTCTGGGGGCTCTATCTTCAATCCCGCGGCTTCGACGCCTTGGCAGTCGGTCAGTTGATGGCCATTCTGGGGGCCACCAAGATCGTCGCCCCCATCCTCTGGGGGCATTGGGTGGACCGCAGCGGCCGGCGCATGCCATTGGTCCGCCTGGCCGCCCTTGGGGCAGTGCTCGTCTTCAGTGCCGTGTTCATTGCCAACGGCTTCTGGACCATGGCGATCGCCATGACCCTGTTCAGCTTCTTCTGGAACGCCTCACTGCCGCAGTTGGAGGCGGTCACCTTCAACCACCTGGGACCCCGGGCGGCCCACTATGCCCGGGTGCGGGTCTGGGGCTCCGTGGGCTTCATCCTGGTGGTGGGCACCCTGGGGCTGCACCTGGAGTCGGCCCCGCTGACCATCGTACCGGTGTGGGTCCTGGTGCTGTATCTGGGGGTCTGGTTGAGTTCCCTGGCGGTGCCGGACAGCCCTCCGGTCCAGGGGGCAGGACCGGCCCCGTCCCTGCGGGGGCGCTTGCGCCGTCCCGAGGTTCTGGCCCTGTTGGGGGCCTGCTTCCTGATGCAGTTGAGCCACGGCATCTATTACGCCTTCTATTCCATTCACCTGGAGGCGGCCGGCTATTCCACCGGTGCGGTGGGGGGGCTGTGGGTGCTGGGAGTGGTGGCGGAGGTCCTGGTGTTTCTGGTCATGCATCGTCTGTTTGCGCGTTTTGGCACGCGCCGGGTGCTGCTGTGGAGCCTGGGGCTGGCGGCGGTGCGCTGGTTGTTGATCGGCGCCTGGGTTGAGCACCTAGCGGTCCAGGTCCTGGCCCAGACGCTGCACGCGGCGAGCTTCGGCACCTTCCACGCGGCGGCCATCCATCTCATTCATCACTATTTTCCGGGCACCACCCAGGGCCGTGGTCAGGCCCTCTATAACAGTGTGAGTTTCGGCGCCGGGGGCGCCACCGGCAGTCTGCTCGGCGGTTGGCTGTGGGTAACCCCGGGTCCTTTCGCTGCCTTTGGGTTGGGGGCGGTCGCCTCACTCATCGGCCTGTGGGCGGTCTGGCGTTGGGTGGACCTCGGGCATCGGTATTAGGGGGGTGGCCAGCCGCCAGTGGTGTTGGCGCAGCGGATCGGGCAACCAGGGGGAGCGATCGGCATTGCGCCTCCTGTATTCGTCCTGCCGTCGGAGGCGGGTGGGTGGAGCCTGACCACGGGTCGGCCGGTCCAAGCGGATTTCGCTCTGGTCCGTCTGCGTCGGGGCATGAAACAATGTGCCCCATGCAGACCGTTCCGGATCACGTTAGTTCCATGCACGATTTTCAGGGTCCCTATCGAATCCTCCCGGGGCGCCGCTACCCGCCGGGCGCCACCGTGGAGGAGGAGGGGGTCAACTTTTCCGTCTACAGCCGCCATGCGGTCGGGGCCGAACTCCTGCTCTATGCCGGGACTGAGAGCCCGGCACCGTTTCAGGTCATCCGCCTGGACCCGGAGGTCAACCACACCTTCTTCTCCTGGCATATCCTGGTGGTGGACTTGCCCCCCGGCACCCACTACACCTGGCGCATGGATGGCCCCAATGATCCGCGCGGTCATGGCTGGCGCTTCGATCCGACCATCGAACTACTGGACCCCTGGGCGCGGGCGGTCAATGTATGCGGCTGGGACCGCGAGCGCCGCCAGACTGAAGGGGTAAGACCCCACGATTCACCACGTGCGGTGGTGCTCGCGGACGAGTACGACTGGTGCGGCGTCACGCCCCTGCGGGTGCCCTCCGAGCAGATGGTCATCTACGAGTTGCACGTGGGCGGCTTCACCCGTCACCCATCTGCCGGGGTGCATCATCCCGGGACCTTCTCTGGTCTCATCGAGAAGATCCCCTACCTCAGAGACCTGGGCATTACCCATGTGGAACTGATGCCGGTCATGGCCTTCGACGAGCAGGACGGCCCCGCGGCCGTGATCGACGCCGGGCTCAAGAACTTTTGGGGTTACAGCAGCTTCAGCTTCTTCTCCCCGCACCCAGGGTACTGCGTGGCCCCGGAGCAGGGCAGTCATCGCCGGGAGTTTCGGGACCTGGTGCGGGCCCTGCACAAGGCGGGCATCGGGGTCATCCTGGACGTGGTCTTCAACCACACCTGTGAGGGTAACGCCCGGGGTCCGACCATCTCCTTCAAGGGGTTCGGCAACGAAACCTTTTACTGCCTGGACACACTCGACAAGTCCATCTATCTGGATTTCACCGGCTGTGGCAACACGGTCAATGCCAATCACCCCTTCGTGGCCCGCTACATCCTGGACTGTTTGGTCTACTGGGTGCGCGAGATGCACGTGGACGGCTTTCGTTTCGATCTGGCGAGCGCCATGGCCCGTGACAGCACCGGCCATCCCATGGAGCACCCGCCGGTGCTGTGGGGGATCGAGCTCTCCGACACCCTGGCCGCCTGCAAGATCATCGCCGAGGCCTGGGACGCGGCCGGTCTGTACCAGGTGGGCTCCTTCCCGGGCTATCGCTGGATGGAATGGAACGGGCGCTTCCGGGACAGCCTGCGGCGCTTCGTGCGCGGCGATCCTGGGCTGATCCCTGAGGTCGCGACGCGCCTGGCGGGGAGCAGCGACCTCTACGGGGCCAATCTGCGCCAGCCCATCAACAGCATCAACTTCGTCACCTGTCACGACGGCTTCACCCTCTGGGACCTGGTTTCCTACAACGGCAAGCACAATCGGGCCAACCGGGAGGGCAACCGGGACGGCACCGACGACAACCTGAGCTGGAACTGCGGGGTGGAGGGGGAGACCAGGGACGCGGCGGTCCTGGCCCTGCGGCGCCGTCAGGCCAAGAACCTGCTGGCGCTGCTGTTCCTGAGCCAGGGTATCCCCATGCTGCTGGCCGGCGACGAGGTCTTGCGCACTCAGTCCGGCAACAACAACGCCTGGTGTCAGGACAATCCGCTGGGCTGGTTCGATTGGTCCCTGGTGGAGACCAACCGGGAGCAGTTACGCTTCGTCCGCGGACTGATTGCCCTGCGCAAGCGACACCCCAGCCTGCGTCGGCGGCGCTTCCTGGCCGGTGAGCCGCGCAATGGGATGGATCAGCCGGACGTGACCTGGCATGGCACCCGCGTCGATGATCCACCCTGGACCGACCCGAAGGCCCAGGCCCTGGCCTTCGCCCTGGCCCCCGTGGTCCCGGAGGAGCCGCCCCTCTATGTGGCCATCAACATGGCGGCGGAGGCCCAGCGGTTTGAATTGCCGCAAATGGCCGGCCAGGCCTGGCACCGCGCCCTGGATACGGGCGGGGTCGCACCCCTGGACCTGACCCGGCCGGAGGACCAGCGGCCCCTGGAGCCTGGCCCGCTGCTGCTGCGCTCCCGCAGCGTGGTGGTCCTGGAGGGGCGCGCCGTGCCCGGCGGCGACCGGAAGGCGTCTTAGGCGATTTCTGTCAAATCATGTACCACCTCGCTCGACTTTTCGCCCGCCTTCCGCGTCGCGCCGACAGTCACAGAGCCCCGCTATGCTCCTGTCGGCGCTCCTTGAAAGCAGACGAAAATCCTTCGCGATCTGGTACATGATTCTCCGGCAATCGCCTTAGCTCGCCCGCTTTGGAGGGGTCAGTCGGACCGACGGAGAACTTCTTGCTGGTAGAATCCCTTCTTCCCCACCTGCCGCGCTACCCATCGCCATGTATCCAGGCCAAGACACCGCCGCGGATCTCGAAGTCGCACAGACTAGGGACTTGGACCCCTTTCTCTTCGATCAAGAGCGACTGGAGGCCCTGGCCCCCGCCGACCTGGTCCGCGCCGGCCTGCGCCACTTCAAAGACACGCGCGTCGTGGCGTTGGATCGCGAGGGCGACACCCTCTGGGCAACGGTGGAGGACGAGGAGACCGAGGAGCAGGTCTCCCTGGAGCTGACCTTCGACGGCGCAGGGAACCTGGTCACGCATTGTGCTTGCCCCGCGGAGCCCGGTCCGCCCTGCGTCCATGCCCTGGCCGCGCTCTTTGCCTATGTGAATTGGGGCGCGGACCGGGGCACCGGGGCACAGGCCCTGCAGGGTGCAGCGGAGGGTGCTATTTACGAGCGCGTCAAGCGCGGGCGCACCGAGGTGGCGGTGCAGCCCCTCTCCGGTGACCTGGCTTTCGGCTCCTGGAGCGCCCGCTCCATTACGTCGTCCACCTACGTCCCGGTCGGCTACCGGGTCCACATCCGCTCACTCACCCGCCGTGCCAACTATTGCAACTGTCCGGATTTCGCCAGCAATCAACTCGGCACCTGCAAGCACATCGAGGCCGTCCTGCACCGCATTGGCAAGCGCCGGGATTTCCGCCGGCTCAAGGCGCAGCCGCACCCGGCACCCTTCGTTTGGCTGGACTGGGAGTCGGACCCGGCCCCGCGCATCCGGCTGCATCGGGCGCCAACCCAGGACCCGGAACTCACCCGTCTGTTGGACGATCACTTCGACGCCGCCGGCGCCTTCCGCCGCCGCCTGCCGGAGGACTTCTTGCGCCTGGCCGATCAACTCGCTGACCGGCCGGACATCGACCTGGGCGAGGACGCCCTGGACTATGCCCGCCGCCTGGCCGAGCAATCGGCTCAGGGGGAGCGGGCACGCACCCTGGGCGAGTCCATTCGCTCCGGGGGCGGCCGACTGCCGGGGGTGACGGCCCGGCTTTATCCCTACCAGGTGGACGGTGTCGCCTTCCTGGTCGCCCGGGGCCGCGCCATGTTGGCGGACGACATGGGTCTCGGCAAGACGCTCCAGGCCATTGCCGCCGCGGCCTGGCTGCGCCAGCGCGCCGAGGTCGAGCGCATCCTGGTGATATGCCCGGCCTCACTCAAACAGCAGTGGGCGCGGGAGATCCAGCGCTTCACCGGTCAGGAGACCCGGGCGGTGGGGGGGCCGGCGGCCGGGCGGGCGGTGCAGTACCGGGAGGGCCGCGGTTTCTTCATCCTCAACTATGAACTGGTGTTGCGCGACGTCACCGTCATCAATGAGACCTTGCGCCCGGACCTGGTGATCCTGGACGAGGCCCAGCGCATCAAGAACTGGCGCACCAAGCTTGCCGCCGCCGTCAAGCGCATCCCCTCGCGCTATGCCTTCGTTCTCACCGGTACGCCGCTCGAAAACCGCCTGGAGGACCTCTATAGCCTGATGCAGGTGGTGGACCACCGGGTCCTGGGCCCCCTCTGGCGCTACCTGGTGGACTTTCATATTACCGACGAGCGCGGCAAGGTCCTGGGCTATCGCAATCTCTCGGAGCTGCGCCGCCGCCTCGCCCCGGTGATGCTGCGCCGGGACCGCCAATTGGTGCGCGACCAGCTCCCGGAGCGCATCGAGAGCCGCCTGGACATCCCCCTGAGCCCCGCCCAGCAGGACCTGCACGACGCGGCCCTCAAGAACGCCGGCCTCATTGCCAAGATCGCCCAGCGCCGCCCGCTCACGCCGGCCGAGCAGAAGCGCCTGCTCTCCGCCCTGCAACAGGCGCGCATGGCCTGCGACGCCGCCGGCCTGGTGGACAAGGAAACGGAGGGTTCTCCCAAACTCGACGAACTGGTCAACCTGCTCGACGACCTTTGTCTCCAGTCCGGGCAGAAGGCCGTGATCTTCTCCCAGTGGGAGCAGATGACGCGCATGGTCGAGGCGCGGGTGCGGGCGATGGGCCTGGGCTGCGTGCGTCTGCACGGTGGCGTGCCGACTGACCAGCGCGGCGGCCTGATCGACCGCTTCCGCGATGATCCCGCGACCCAGGTCTTCATTTCCACCGATGCCGGGGGTGTGGGGCTCAACCTCCAGGCCGCCTCGGTGCTGATCAACCTTGACATCCCCTGGAACCCGGCCGTGCTGGACCAGCGCATCGCCCGTATCCACCGCCTGGGCCAGACCCAGCGGGTGCAGATCCTGCTGCTGGTCGCCGCGGACTCCTACGAGGGGCGGGTGCTGGAACTGGTCGGGGGCAAGCGCCAACTGTTCGACAATGTCGTCGATCCGTCCGCCACCGAGGACGTGGCCGGCGTCTCCCGCAAGCTGGTGGAGATCCTGGCGCAGGACCTGGCGGAGAGTCCCGGCCAGGTCATCGACAAGGAAGCACTCGCGGCGGAGGGTGCGGTGACCGGTGAGGGAGCCAACGTGGCCGAGACCGCTGTACTTACACTCGAAGACCTGGCGACGGACGATCTTCTGCCCGAACCGCTGTCCGACTCCGCCGAGGTCCCCGCCCCGCGCGCCGTCCCCGAACCCCTTGCGGAGCCCGCCCTGAATGAAGTCGAACAGGAGATCCGGGTTGCCATCCTCGCCGTCCAGTCCGCCTTCGGGACGCGCATCGAGCGGATCCTGGGCGCGGGCGGCGGTCTGCTGGTGGTTCTCGATCAGGTCGACGACCTCGCCGACCGCCGCGCCGCTGCCATCCCCGGCCGCATCCCCGTCGCACTCATCGATCGCCGGACCCTGGGGGGGCTGAGCCGCCTGGGCGCCGCCTCCCCGGTGGCCGGTGCCCGCACCCTGTTCGACGCCGAACAGGCCTCCCCGGAGGCCGCCACGGTACCCACTGAACCCCGGCTGCTACGCCAGGCCCGGGAAAAGCTCCGCGGCGCCGAGGTCCTCATCGGCCAAGCCTGCCCCGGTGCGGCCATGGACCTCCTGGTCACCGCACTCCTTGCTGCCGCTGCCCTGCGCGCCGGTCAGGAAATCCCGCCGACCCCCGCCCAGGCCGGCGTCTGGGTTTTCGCCGAGGCCCTGCCCCGGGGTGCCCTGACTCAGGACGAGGCCGGGCTTCTCATGCGCGCCCTGGCCCTGGGCCAAGGGGCCGACAGCGTCCCCGATGGGTTGCTCAGGACCCTGGCGGAGGAGGTTGCCGCCTTCGTGGAAGGTAGCGCGGCAGGCGGCGGGTAGCCTGCGCTCGCCTCCACCCAACCGGTCCCGGATCACCTATCCTCTTGGCACCGATCGTCTTCAAATTCCTGCGGCGGGTCCCCATGCCCCTGATCGCGATCCTGGTCGGGCTCGTCGTGGGTCTGGCCGTGTGGGTCGTGCTGGACCAGGTCCAGACCCGTCAGGTGGGCCGCATCTTCGATCGGGAACTGCGGGACCAGCTGGACTTCCAGGCCCGAGAGGGTCTGATCCGCTTCGACCGCTACCTGGCCGGCTACGGCATGACCACTCGCCTGCTCGCCAACCACCGGCGCCTGACCGAGTATCTGGAGGCCCGGTTCTGGTTTGCCGCAGAGACTCCAAAGCCGGTCATCTATCAGGGCGTCAGGCCCTATTGGCTACCCGACTTCTTCGAGCGGGATGCCCTGCGTCCGCCCAGTCACGTCTTACTGACGGATCCTCAGGGGCGGGTCCGGGAACTGTATCAGGCCGGCGCTGACCCGCTGCCCTCCGAGTTTGCGACGGCCCTGCCGGCCCAGTTCCTCGACGCCGGCGTGGAGCGCACGGTCCCGGTCAAGCTGGGTGACGGTCTTTTTCTGCTGGTGAGCGACGCGGTGGAGGATGCGGCCGGTGCCCATGTGGGTTACCTGGTGGTCCTGGTGCCGATCGATGAGGGGTTTCTGGCCGTATCTCAACGCGGCGTGGACCTGAACCGGGCGGCCGTCGCCCTGGTGGATGGGGATGATCAGCGCATCCTGGCGAGCGTGGACCCGGCCAACCTGGCCCTGGGGAGCACTCCGGACATGTGGGGTGACGGCTACCTGGTCACTTCCCAATCCTTGTCCCAGTATGAGGGAATGGACGATAACCTGCTGTTCGCGACCTTCGTGACCCAGGCGAATGTCGAGCGTATGTCACGCCATGTCCGGATCTTCGAGCGCCGCCAGCGGTTTTTCGCTGCCCTGGCTTATGTCCTGGTCTTTACCTGGTTGATCTATCTGATCTCGGCGCGGCTCAACCGGGTCCTGAAGCGCATGACCCGCTTTTCCCAGAAGGCCCTGAACATCCCCGAACCCGGCTTCCATCGGGACGGCAATCAACTGCTGCTTCTCGAGGAATGGATCGCCCACTTCACCCAATTGGTACTCACGGCGCGGGACGAGATGAGTCGCCGTCACCAGGTGGAGATGCGTGAGAGCGAGGCCCTCAAGGCGGCCGTGATGGAGGCGTCACTGGACTCCATCGTGACCCTCGACCACCAGGGCCGGATCAGTGACGTCAACCCGGCCGCGGAGCGGGTGTTCGGGCTTGGACGGGCGGAGGTGATCGGCACCCCCTTCGGTGATCGCCTGCTGCCGGAGGTCGCACGCACCGCCTTCCGGCGCCTGTTGGATCGTTCCCGTCACGATGGGCTCGAACCCGAGGGGCGAGGGGAACTGGTTGCCTTGCGGGCGGATGGTAGCGAGTTTCCGGTGGAGATCTCCATCGTTCCCATCGATCTGGAGTCCGAGCGCTTTTATACCCTCTACATTCATGATATTACCCAGCGCAAGCAGGCGGAGCGGGAGATCAAGAGCTTGGCGCGCCTGGCCAGTGAGAGCCCGAACCCGATTCTGCGGGTGAGTGCCGCCGGGCACCTGGCCTACGCCAACAACGCGAGTCGGCCCCTGCTGCTGGCCTGGGGCACCGACCCGGGTGGAATCCTGCCGGCGGAATGGACGCTGGAAGTGTCCGAGGCACTGTCCAAGGGTGAGCCCAGGGAGCGGGAGACGGAACTCGCCTGCCAGGTCTATGCCCTGTTGTTTGCCCCCTTTCCTGACCTGGGCTATGTCAACATCTACGCCCGGGATATCACGGCGGTGCGGCGAGCGGAGCAGGAGTCTCGCCAGCACCAGGCGGAACTGGTCCATGTGAGTCGGCTGAGCACCATGGGTGAGGTGGCCACTGGCATGGCCCATGAGTTGAACCAACCCCTGTCCGCGATCGTCAACTATGCCAACGGCTGTACCCGGCGACTCCAGAGCGGGGCGGGGCAGACCGCTGACCTGCTCGGTGCGCTCGGTCAGATCGCGAGCCAGGCCCAGCGGGCCAGTGAGATCATCCGCCGTCTGCGGGCCCTGGTCGGGAAGCAGCCGCCGATGCGTGCGGACGTGGACCTCAACCATCTGGTGCGGGAGGTCTGCTCCTTTGTGGAGTTCGAGACCGGCAAACTCGGGGTCCAGATCGAGCTGGACCTGGCGCCGGACGGACTCCCGGTGCATGTGGACCTGGTCCAGATTGAGCAGGTCCTGCTCAACCTGGTGCGCAATGCCCTGGACGCCCTGGAGGAGACTCCGCCCGCTGGCCGCCAACTCCTGATCCAGACCGCGGTGGTGGGCGCCGAGGCCCAAGTGGCCGTGCGGGACACGGGCCCTGGGGTGGCGCCCGAGCCCCTGACCCGCCTGTTCGATCCCTTTTTTACCACCAAGGAAGGCGGTATGGGCATGGGTCTGCCCATCAGTCAGACGATTCTCGAAAACCATGACGGGCGCATCTGGGCCGAATCCGAGCCGGGTCTTGGTACCGTCTTCCACGTGGCGCTGCCGCTTGCGTCCGGCACCCTCGCCAGCGATCCAGACCCCGATTCCGTGCCGCCTACCGCCCCAGGAACCAGCCCATGAGTACCGCCTCCACCGTCTTTGTGGTCGATGACGACCAGGCAATGCGCACCTCCCTGCAATGGCTGATCGAATCCACCGGGATGCAGGTCTTGACCTATGAGTCCGCCGATGCCTTTCTGAGTAGTTACTATCCAGGGCGCGCCGGCTGTCTGTTGCTGGACGTGCGCATGCCCGGCATGAGCGGGCTGGAACTCCAGGCCTACCTGGCCCGGGAAGGTTACCGCTTGCCGGTCATCATCATCACTGGCCATGGGGACGTGGCCATGGCGGTGAAGGCCATGAAGGCGGGGGCAGTGGACTTCATCGAGAAGCCTTTCCACGACGAAGACCTGCTGCGCAGCATCCGGCGGGCCCTCGAGTACGACCAGCGCCAGCGCTCGAGCCGTGCCGCGCGGGCCGATATCCTGGCGCGCCTGGGGGAGCTGACCCCGCGCGAGCATGAGGTCATGGGCATGGTCACGGACGGCAAGTCCAACCGGGAGATCGCCGCTGCCCTGGGGGTAACGCCCAAGACCGTCGAGGCCCATCGCGCCCGGGTGATGGAGAAGATGCGCGCCGAGTCCCTGGCGGAGCTGGTGCGAATGGCGTTGATTGCGAGTCAGGATGAGTGAACTGGGTGAGTAGCGCATCGTGGATAGCAGGCCGGAGCTCGTGACACCGCTCAGTAACGGGTCAAGAACAAGTTAAACTCAAACGCAATCGTTGTCGTAATCGTCATCGGAGAAGCGATGCAATTTGGGGTGCGAGAGAATCCGGGGCGCTACGATAGCCTCGATTACGACAACGACAACGACAACGACAGCAACGCTAAAAGCATTCCGAAATGGATTTGTTTGACTTATTAGTGAGCCGTTACGAGCCACTATCCACTAGCCCGGTATGGCATTGAACGCAATCACCGCCTCCGTCGCCCGCCGCCCGGTTCTCGCCTGGGCCTTCTATGACTGGGCGAACTCGGCCTTCGCCACGGTGGTGATCGCCGGGTTCTTTCCGGTCTTCTTCAAACAGTTCTGGGCCGCGGACCTGTCCGTGACTGAGAGCACCCGGTGGCTTGGCTACACCAGCAGTGCCGCCAGCCTGATCCTGCTCGCCGTCGCGCCCCTATTGGGAGCCCTGGCCGACCAACTCGGGGCCAAAAAGCGCTTTCTGCTCCTGTTTACAGCCCTCGGCGTGCTTGGCACCGGCGCACTTTACTGGCTTGCCGCGGGGCACTGGGTTGCGGCCCTGGGTCTCTATCTGCTGGGGCTATTGGGCTTCCTCGCGAGCAACATCTTCAATGACGCGCTGCTCACCGACGTGGCCGACCCCGGTGACTACGCGCGGGCCTCTGCCTTCGCCTATGCCCTGGGTTATTTGGGCGGGCGGACTCCTGTTCAGCCTGAACGTCGCCATGGTGCTGTTCCCCACGACCTTCGGTTTTGCCGACAAGGGCCAGGCGGTCCAGGCCGCCTTTCTCGGGGTCGCCCTGTGGTGGGCGATCTTTGCCCTGCCGCTCGCCCTGTTCGTTCCAGAGCCCCCGGGGTCTGGGGCACAAGCGGTTCAGCGCCGCCCTGGGCGGCGCCTTCCGCGAGCTGGTCCAGACGTTTGGCCAGGTCCGGCGGCTCCCCAATACCTTCCTTTTTCTCGTTGCCTACTGGTTCTACATCGATGGGGTGGACACCATCATCTTCATGGCGGTGGACTACGGGCTGTCCCTGGGCTTTCCGGACGCGAGCCTGATGGTGGCCCTGCTGATTACCCAGTTCGTCGGCTTTCCCGCGGCGCTTTTCTTCGGGCACCTGGGCAGCCGCTGGGGGGCCAAGCCCAGCATCCTGCTCGCCATTGGCGTCTACATGCTGGTGGTCGCCGCGGCCTCCCTGATGCAGCGGGTGGAGCACTTCTATGCTTTGGCGGTGGCCATCGGGCTGGTCCAGGGGGGCATCCAATCCCTGTCCCGGGCCCTCTTCGCCAGCCTGATTCCGGCCGGGCAGAGCGCCGAGTTATTCGGCTTCTACAACATGGTAGGTAAGTTCGCTGCCGTTCTCGGCCCGGTGCTGGTGGGCACCACCGCCGCCCTGACCGGCGAGCCCCGGCTCTCCCTGCTGCCGATCCTGATCCTGTTCCTGATCGGCGGGCTCCTCCTGACGCGGGTGGACGTGGCAGCGGGACGGGCGGCGGCGTCCCGCTCGCCCGGGGACCCATCCGCGTCTTGAACCATCTGCCGGTCTGGTTTGCTCAATGCCCTGGCCTTACCCGACCAGTTGGCGACCGAGGCGATCCGGTCCAAGTTCGCGATCCCCCCATCGGAGCCGCTGCCGCGCACTGTGGAGGTCGGCTTGGAGGCAGGCGGCCAAAGCCTGGGTGGCCAGCCCGACTAGCGGGAACCTTCGCCAGGACGAGCCATCCGGTCTCGATTTGTGAGGAATGAAGAGCCATCGCCAAGGGGGACCGACTACCCCGGACGCATCGCCCCGATAGCCGCCCGGGCCAGGAAGCCGGAACGGGTCTCATGATGGGCGCGGGCATACTCGTCGATCCGTCTCAGCAGTCGCGTCGGCAAGGTGATATTCACCCGCTCCGCCTGATCCGAGAGCAGCGCCGGATCGACCCCGGCCAAGCCCCAGACCCAACCGGCAAAATCCGGATGCGCACGATGGGTCTCCAGTCGCCCGGGGGGCGGCACAGTTCCGCCGTCGTCCAGCACCGTCTCGATCCACAGGGCGATGGCCTCGCTGGCATTGTTCAGGGCCTCGTCCAGGGTGTCGCCCGCCGAGAAGCAACCCGGCAGGTCCGGAACCACCACGCCGAAGGCGCTGCGGTCGACGCCCGGCTCGATCGCGATTGGGTATTTCACAGTGTGGTTCACGGATGATATCGGCACTGTTCATGCCGGTTAGTATGCGCACTCAATTGGCCCGAGAAAACCCTAAACCAGGCATTGGAAGCGGATGATGGACACCAACCCCGGATACTTCTCTCGCCTGCTCCCTGTAATCGCCGAGCGTTCCCGCTCCGCGCGCCTGAGCCGCTTCACGAATTGCACCCGATCGCCCAAGAAAAAGGGGCCCGCAGGCCCCCAAGGTTGAGCTGGTACGCCCGTTGACGGGCGGGGTCGGCGGTTACATAAAGCTATCCGCGATGATGTTCTTGTACCAACTGTGGGCGTATTCCACCTCCCGCTTGTGGGCCCATTCCGGGGCGTCCATGGGTGTCACACCGCCGGAGCCGGGGACATCGGCGATTCTGCCGTCGGCACCGACCTTGTAGACCCCGGCCACCGAGATGCCCCACTCTGGGCCCGCAATGGAGTAGCAGGTGTTGACGTAGGAGGGCACACCGATCTCATCCCCGTTGAGCATGGCGACTACGGCTGCCGCACAGACCTTGGCCCTGGCTGTTGGCGGAGTAGGCGGACTTCGGCATGGCCCCGGCGATACAGGCGTCACCGATCACATGCACGCCCTTCGCCTTGGTGGATTCGAAGGTCTTGGCGTCTACCGGGCACCAGCCCTTCTCGTCGGCCAGCCCGGAGGTCTGGGCGATCTTGCCAGCCCGCTGGGGCGGGATGACATTCAGCACCGCGGCCTTGATCTCGTCGCCGAAGCTGGTCTCCGCGGTCATGCCCTGCGCGTCCACCTTGACCACGGCCGCGTCCGGACCCGGGCGCCACTCGATCATGCCGGGGAAGAACTTCTCCCAGGCCTGCGGTGAAGAGGCCTGCTTGGAGAACTTGCTCTTGGAGTCGAGGATGATGATCTTCGACTTGGGCTTGTTCGCCTTCAGGTACATGGCGATCTGGCTGGCCCGCTCGTAGGGCCCCGGGGGGCAGCGGTAGGGGTTGTCCGGGGCGACGATGACCACGTTGCCGCCGTCGTCCATGGCCTCCAGCTGGCTGCGCAGGAGAGTGGTCTGCTCGCCCGCCTTCCAGGCGTGGGGCAGGGTCTTGGAGGCGTCCTCGCTGTAGCCTTCGATCTTCTCGTAAAGGAGCTGGATACCGGGGGCGACGACGCAACGGTCAAAGGGCAGTTCGGTGCCGCCGGCGGTCTTGACCACCTTCTTCTCGGCGTCGATGGCCTCGGCCGTGTCCTGCACCATGGTGATGCCGTGGGCCTTGAGCCCGTCGAAGCTCACCTTCAGGGAGTCCAGGGTGCGCTCACCGCTCAGCACTTCATTGCTGAAGTAGCAGGTGTAGTAATGCGGGTTGGGCTCAACGATGGTGACCTCGATGCTGGGGTCCGCCGCTTGATGTATTTGGCGGCGGTGGCCCCGGCGGTGCCGCCGCCGACGATGACGACCTTCTTGGCCGCGCCCAGGGCCAGGTGGGGCATACCGACCAGGCCGACAGCGGTGGCGCACTGGCGGCCTTGACGAAATCGCGACGATTCGATTTTCATAGGTTGTACTCCTCGGTCCTTATTGCTGGCTGGCGTAGAACGCAAAGAGGGCGTCCAGACCCTTGTCGCCGTCTTTGGCGATCAGGTCCTTGAGCTTGCTCTTCATCTTCTTGGGCATCTCGCGGCGACCTTCGCGGAAGTCGGCCATGGTGTAGTGCGAGGTAGGGCGTCCACTGGCCGGCCAGGATGTGCCACTCATCGCCGCCGCCCTCGTCGTCCTCGTCCTCGTCCTTCTTGGCCTTCTTGGCCTTGCCTTGTCCGTGGGCTTCTTTGGCATCGTCCGTCGCCGCCAGCACGGCGCCGCCCTCGAGTGGCACTTTTCGCAGAACTTGTCGTGGAGCTTCGAGCCCTTGGCTCACCAGGGCTTCGTCGAACTTCTGCTTGGCCGGTCGTAGGGCTTCTTGACGAAGTAGTCCGCCATGAGGGCGAGCTCTTCGTCCGTATAGCCCTTGGCGATGCGGCCCATGATGGTCGAGTAGACCTTGCCGTCCGCATAGCCCTTCATGATGTCGTTGAAGTACTCGGCGTTGAGTACCGCCGCCAAGGGTGGGGGAGGCCGGACCGGCGCTCTCCCCGTCGGTGCCGTGGCAGCCGGCACAGGTGTTGGCCAGGGCCTCGGGCGGTGGCGCCGGAGACCAGGGCCGCAGGGGGTGCAGCGGGGCGGTGGCGCGCGCCGCCCGGGCGACAGGTGCCGGGGCAGCGGCCGGCTTGGGTGCGTCGGCAGCGTGGGCGATGGACCCGAGACCGAGGGCGATCCCCCCGACCAGAAGGGCCAGCTTCTTCGGGTTGTTGGCCATAGTGACCTCCTGGTGGTTGACAGGCTTTGCGTACTGCGCGGAGAGCGCCGCTCGTTGCGAGGGCGATCGCGACTGGCGGTGCCCCCGCTTCATCAGGCCCTGCCGATACCGGCATCGGGCCTGACCCTCCCGGCGGCTTACGCCGCCGAAATGCGTGTTGGGGCCTGCCCTGGCCCCGCTTCTTATCGGATCCGTCCGGGCTGACCCGGCGTTCTCATCCCTCGCACCCTCGGATCTTGGCCCTCAGCGCTTCTGGAGTGCAGCGGCAGCCCGGTCGTCGCCACGCTTGCGCGCAAAGTCGGCGGCGGTGCGCCCTTGGGCGTCTTTCAGCTCCGGATCAGCCTTGATGCTTGATGAGGGGACTGATCAGGTCGTTGTGGCGGCTCTCACCGCCTCCATCAAGGCCGACACGCCGTTCTCGTCCTGGAAGGTTCGGGTTGGCACCGTGCTCCAGGAGCAGGCGCGCCATCGCCTCATGTCCCTGACCGCTGGCCAGGATCAGGGCAGTATCGCGCCCAACGTGTCACGGGCGTTCGGGTCCGCCCCACGGGCCAGCAAGCCCTGGACGACAGCGAGTTGGCCCGTGGTCTGCCGCGATGATGAGTGCGGTCGCGCCAGTCTTGTCCCGGGCATTGAGGTCCGCTCCGTGGTCCGCCAAGAGGTCCACCAGGTCGGCGTGCCCCTTGTCCGCGGCTTGCATCAGCGCCGTGCGGCCCGCCTGGTCGGAGGCCTTGGGGTCCGCCCCCCGATACAGGAGTTGCTCCGACCATGTCGCGGATGCCGTAGCGGGCGGCGATCATCAGGGAGTCCCAGCCGGCCCGGGTGCGGTCGTGGACGTTGGCGCCGCGCTCGATCAACAGGGCCGTGGAGCCGATGTTGCCGTTCTCCGCAGCGAAGGTCAGGGCGGTGCAGCCGGCCACGGTGCGGGCGTTGACCTCGGCCCCGCGGCCCAGGAGCAGGGCGATGGTCGCGACGTCCCCGGTCTCGGCGGCCATCATCAGGGCTGTCTTGCCGGTCTGGTTGGCGGCGTTTACGTCGGCGCCCTGGTCGATCAGGGCGGTGGCCGCCGGCACATCGCCGACCATCGCGGCGAGACGCAGTTCCTTGTCCAGGTCTTCCGGTTCCGCGGCGCCGGCCCAGGCCGGCACCAGCAGCAGGCTGGACAACAGGATGGCCGCCGGGGCAAGTCGGTTCGGGGTGTTCATAGGGGCCATGGCTAATTCTGGCGTTGGCGCCCGAGTCAGGATGCGCCAGGTTTCTCGGCAGGGGCCTCAGCTGTCTCTGCCTCAGCCTCCGTATCCTCCGCGTCCGGTTCTTCTGGCTCTTTGTGGGCGATTCCCTTGTGGCAATCGATGCAGGTCTGACCCTTGTCCGGTGCCGCCGAGTGCTTGCTGCGCGCGGTGCGGTCCTGGGCGGAGAGGTCCATATTGGAGAAGTCGTGGCAACTGCGGCACTCCCGGGAGTCCGAGTCCTTCATCTTCTTCCAGACCCGGTTGGCCATCTCCCAGCGACGGGCCTCGAACTTCTCCGGGGTGTCGATGGTGCCGATCATTTCGTGCCAGACATCCTTGGCCGCGATGATCTTGGTGATCATTTTCGGGACAAAGGGCTTGGGCACATGGCAATCGGAGCAGGTCGCCTGGACGCCCGAGGGATTCTGGTAGTGGATGGTCTCTTTGTACTCCGCGAAGTTGGTGTGCATCGTATGGCAGGAGGTACAGAAGGCCATCTCATTCGTATAGGCGATGCCGAAGTTCATCAGACCCAGGGAGGCCACCCCGGCGACGAACACAAGGCTCAAAAGGAGCCAGCGCCTGGAGCGCTTGGCGGCCTTCGATCGTGGGCCCGAGGTACTGGAGTCTGGGGGGTTGGACATGGCAGCCTCACTGCGGCGGCGACCGACGGCGCTGACCCGGAGCGGGTCAGCGGGTCGAACACGTGCCTGACGATTGTCAACAGACGATTGTCATGGCCTTGTCGTCGGGATCGTGTTTCGTTCTTGTTATACGCCGGGATGGTACGGCATCGCGACGGGCTTTGCCAAGGAGTGCGGCGGGGTCCCGCGTCAGTCCGCTGGCCGGGGTGGGCCCATGCCTTGGGTGCGGGCGAAGTCCAGCATGCGCTGGATCGGGATGACGGCCCGGGCGCGCACCGCCTCGTCGATGTGGATCTCCTGATCCTGGGTGCGCAGGACCTGCTCCAGATTCTGCAGGGCATTCATGGCCATCCAGGGGCAATGGGCGCAGCTCTCGCAGGTGGCGCCAACTCCCGGCGGTGGGGGCCGCGATCAGGGTCTTGTGGGGGGCGAGCTGGTGCATCTTCCAGAAGATGCCCTCGTCGGTGGCGACGATGAACTCCTGGTTCGGCAGGTCCACGACGGCCCGGATCAACTGGGTGGTGGAGCCCACCACGTCGGCCTGGTCCACCACCTCGTCCGGGGCCTCCGGGTGGACCAGGACGGCCGCCTCGGGGTGGAGCTTGCGCACCCGCTCCAGGGCGAAGGACTTGAACTCCTCATGGACGACGCAGGCCCCGTCCCACAGCAGCATGTCGGCCCCGGTCATGCGCTCGACATAGTGGCCCAGGTGCTTGTCCGGCGCCCACAGGATCTTCTCCCCCAGGGCCTCCAGGTGCTTGACGATCGGCAGCGCGATGCTGGAGGTCACCACCCAGTCGGAGCGCGCCTTCACCCGGGCGCTGGTGTTGGCATAGACCACCACGGTGTGGTCCGGGTGGGCGTCGCAGAAGGCCGCGAACTCGTCCGCCGGGCAGCCCTCGTCCAGCGAGCAGGTGGCCTTGAGGTCCGGCATCAGGACCCGCTTCTCGGGATTCAGGATCTTGGCCGTCTCCCCCATGAAGCGCACCCCGCAGACCACCAGGGTGCGGGCCTGGCTTGCGGCGCCGAAGCGGGCCATTTCCAGCGAGTCCGCCACGCAGCCGCCGGTCTCCTCGGCCAGGGCCTGGAGGTCCCCGTCGGTGTAGTAGTGGGCGACCAGCACCGCGTTCTGCTCCGCGAGCAGCGCTCTGATCCGGCCCTTGAGTTCGGCCTTCTCCTCGGAGCTCAAGACCGGCCACTGGGGGTGTGGCGGGACCTGGATCGGTGGCCGGGGGCTGGGGATAGGCTCTGGTGTGCTGCTCATGATGGTAACGCGGTGTGGGGCCGAAACGGGCGGGCGATCGCCAGAGCGGTTGAGGTCGAATGCAAAAGGGCCGCACCCACGCCAAATGCGGTTTCGAGCGGAGCCGAAGGCATCCGCGTCGGACCAGCGGAGTGCCAGGCTCACTCACGGTTTGGGCGCCGTGCGTCGGACTTCACGTCTGAGGCCCTCCCAGGCCCCCCCGGTACCCGCTGGGAGGGGACCCACGGGCGATGGCTGGGACCAGGGCGTCGTAGTCGGACTCGAATCCGGCGGCCAGCGCGGTCTCCCGCAGCGGCGACTGCAGGGCAGGACGACCGTCGATGGTCTGGATCAGGAACCGCTGCCGCCCCGGTCCGCGCAGCCGGCCAGGGCGGCCAGGGCGAGCGGCAGTTCATCGCCGTCCGGCGTCTGGGCGACGGGAAGCTGGTCAATTGGCGAGCGCTGCTGCCAGATATAGGACCGGTTTGCCGGCCACCAGCACCACCCAGGCGCCGGCGACGCGGCGGGGCCCGGCGACCTGGTGTTCCGAGGCGCCAGTGCCCGCGCGTCTCTGGCCAGGGCAGCAGGGCGCCGTAGGGGTTGGCCGGGTCCAGGGCGGGCAGCAGTCGCACGTCCGCGGTCGGTGAAGCCGTCCATGGGCGGTTCGTCCAGGCGGGCGGCCCGCAGGCGGTCCAGGGCCCCCGCCAGGGCAAACTGGGCGCCGGAGAGCCCGTCCACGAACCAGCCCCGGCGGACTCGCCCGGACTCCTCCATTTGCTTCAGGACCCGGTAGAGGGGCGAAAAACCGCCGGGCATGCCTCGGCCTGCACCGCCTCGCGGCTCACCACGCCGTAGCGGTCGAGGAGTATGCGGGCCTGGGCGAGCAGACGTTCGGTGTCGCTCGGCGCTGGCGTGCCGCGACCGTTGAGGTCCGCCACCAGGGACCAGCGCCCGCCGGCCAGTGCCGGCTCCCGGCGCGGGATCGGGTGCGGCCACGCCGCCCAAGCCGCGCAGGGGCGCGAAGGTGTCGTTGGTGATGCGGCCGGACCAGACCAGGTCCCACAGCGCGGACTCTAAGGCGTCTCGCGCCGTACTTGGGCCCGGCCCGCTCCGCCACCGCCGTCAGTTCCATGAGAAAGCAGGCCCCCCGCTCCGCCAGGTGGTCCAGCTAGCGCCTGATGCAAGGGCGGCAGCGCTTCCCCGACCCCGGTTTCCCCGGCGCGCCCCGCTCACCAGCCGCCACTCGCCCGCGGGTACAGGGCGACCTTGCCGTCCTTTGGCCCCAGCGCCCCCTGTCCGACCCAGACGACCTGGCCAGTGGCGGCCAGCAGGTCCAGGTCCTGGGATCGATACCCGGGGACCCGGGCCGGGAAGCAGGACCCGATCCAGCTGGGACCAGGGCAGGCTCAGCCCCGCGAGTTGCTGGACCGCCTCCAGCAGCCGGTCCGGGCCCTTGAGGTCCTCGCCGATGCCGTGCCAGGCGGAGAGAAAACGCCCCAGGGCGGCGCCGTCCACCGGGGCCACGGCATCCCGTGCCCGGGCCAGGGTGCGGCGGCGCAGGCGTTGCAGGACCTCGGCGTCGCACCACTCGGGCTCACTGCCGCTGGGGCGGATTTCGCCCCGGAGCAAGTCGCCCCGGGTCTCCAGCAGGCGCAGGACCGGTTCCACCTGGGTCGGCCGCAAGCCCAGGCGGGCCGCGGGTTCCCGGGTCAGGAAGGGGCCGTGGGTGCGGGCGTAGCGGCGCAGCAGCTGTTCGAGCGGGGCGCGGCGGCGGCCAGGTAGGCGTCGGGTAGGCCGGGGGGCGGGACGGCGCCCAGGGCGTCGCGGTAAAGACCGGCATCCTCTGCGGCGATCCACCGACGCTCATTGGCGATGGGGATTTGGACGGCGCGGCGGTGGCCCTGGAGGGCTGACAGCCAGGGCCTTGGGTCAGCGATCGTTTCCACCGTTGCCTGGGGCTTGCTGCCCACGGCGCTGGCTTTTGGCGTCATTCCGGAATCATGGGTGTGGGCGTGACCTGGCTCCTGCTGCTGTTCCAACCCGGCGGATGGCGCGTGCGCACCGTTGAGGGCCATGCCGTTTGTCACACTCGGGGTGGTTACAGGTTCTGCACAGGCGAGTGGCGAGCCCCGTCGCGTCTGCGGTGCGCAGCGTTCGGCGATCTCGACCTCGGTGAGGTCACCCAAGCGGCGCAGCAGATCGTGGAGTTCATTGGCATCCCGCGCCAGGCGGCCCTCGGTCAGGTGCTGGAGTTCCGCCTCCAGGTCGGCGAGCACCGCGGGGTCGACCAGTTCCCGCAGTTCGGCCTGGCCCAGCAGTTCGGCCAAGAGGCCCCGATCCAGGGTCAGGGCTTGGGCGCGGCGCTCGGCGAGCGGGGCGTCCTGCTCGTAGAGATAGGCGGCCACGTAGGCGAAGACCAGGGAACGGGCGAAGGGGGAGGCGTGGGTGGTCTCAACCTCATGGACGCGGATGGTCCGGGTCTGGATGGCCGTGAGAATCGCTTTCAGGCCCGGCAGGTCGAAGACGTCCCCCAGGGCCTGGCGGTAGGTCTCGATCACCAGCGGAAAACCCGGGTAGCGGCGTACCGTGGCGAGCAGGCTCTGGGCGCGCAGCCGTTGGGCCCAGAGTGGCTGGCGACCCTGGGCGCGGTGGCGGGGCAGCAGCAGGGCGCGGGCGGCGTTCTCCCGGAACAGGCTGGCGAAGAGGGCCGTCTCGGCCAGTTCCTCGGTCACCTGGTCCGTCACGTCCGCGGGGTCCGGCAGCAGGTCGTCCAGGGCCGGCAAGTCCTCCCCGTCCGCCAGGCGCAGGACGATGCCGTCGTCCGTATACATGACCTGGACCTCGAACCCTTCCCGGCGGCTGAGCCGCCCCTGCAGGGCCATGGCCCAGGGGGCATGGATGGGTGCCCCGAAGGGCGTGAGGATGCAGACCCGCCAGTCCCCCAACTCATCGCGGAAGCGTTCGATCACAATGGCTCGGTCGCTCGGGACCTGTCCGGTGGCCGCCTGCTGGTCCTGGATATAGGCCGCCAGGTTGGCCGCGGCCAGGTCGTCCAGGGGGGTCTGGTCCTGGATCCAGCGGGCCGCCCCATCGCCTTTGATGGCCGCGACCTGGCGGCAGAAGGTCCCCACCGCTCGCCCCAGTTCAACCGGCCGCCCGGGGCCGTCCCCCCGCCAGAAGGGCAGCTTGCCGGGCTCCCCGGGGGCGGGCGAGACGATGACCCGGTCCCGGGTGATCTCCTCCACCCGCCAGGTGGATGACCCCAGCAGGATGCAGTCCCCGGCCTTGGTCTCGTGGACCATCTCCTCGTCCAGTTCGCCGACCCGGGGGCCCTCGGCGCCGAGATGGACGCTGTAATAGCCCCGGTCCGGGATGGTGCCGGCGTTGAGCCGGGTGATGAGGGCCGTGCCCTTGCGGGCGCTCAGGGTGTCGCTTGCCCGGTCCCAGGCCAGGAGCGGCTTGAGGTCCGCGAAGTCGCCCCCGGGGTAACGGCCGGAGAGCATGTCCAGCACGGACTCCAGGGCGGCCCGGGACAGGTCCCGGTACGGACCGGCGCGGGTGACCAGTTGGTGAAGGTCAGCCACCGTCAGGTCCCCGACCGCGCAGTGGGCCGCGAGCTGCTGGGCCAGCACGTCCAGGGCATTGCGGGGCATGCGGAAGGGCTCCAGCTCCCCCTTGAGCATGCGTCCGGCAATGACGGCGCATTCCAGCAGGTCCCCCCGGAACTTCGGGTAAATGCGCCCGGTGCTGACCTCCCCCACCCCATGGCCAGCCCGACCCACCCGCTGCAGGCCCCGGGCGACGGAGCCGGGCGATTCCACCAGCAGCACCTGGTCCACGGCCCCCATGTCGATGCCCATCTCGAGCGAACTGGTCGCCACGATGGCCTTCAGGTCCCCGCGCTTGAGGCCCTCCTCGATCTGCGCGCGCTGCTCATGGCTGACGCTGCCGTGGTGGGCGCGCACCAGGTCGGGAACCGCGGGGGAGTGGGGAGCAGGGTCGGGGGAGGCATCCTGGTCCCCGTCCGCCGCCAGTTCGTTGAGGCGCTGACAGAGGCGCTCCGCCAGGCCCCGGCTATTGACGAAACAGATGGTCGAGCGATGGGCCTGGATGTCCGCCAACAGGGCCGGATAGAGGGCGGGCCAGATACCCTTCTCCGCCGGGGGCTTGCCCATCTGCTGGGCATAGAGGGCGCCCAGGATGGAGCCGCTCTGAAAGTCCGGGGCGGGCGGCTGGGGCGGGCGCTCCATATCCGGCACCGGGACGCAGACTCGCAGGTCCAGCCGCGGTGGGGCGGCGGCGTCCACCACCTCCACCGGCCTGTCCCCACCCAGGAAGCGCGCCGCCTCCGCCAGGGGCCGCACCGTGGCCGAAAGCCCGATCCGCTGGGGGTCCCGCTCGCAGCGGGCCGCCAGCCGCTCCAGGGACAGGGCCAGATGGGCGCCCCGCTTGGTGGGGGCCAGGGCATGGACCTCATCGACGATGACCGTGTGGACGGACCTGAGGTGCTCCCCCGCCCGGGAGCCCAGCAATAGGTACAAAGACTCCGGGGTGGTGACCAGGATCTCCGCCGGCTCCTTTAGCTGCCGTGCCCGCTCCTGTTGGGGTGTATCCCCGGTGCGGATGTCGACCCGCGGGACCGTCACCGCCAACCCCAGCCCCTCCGCCGCCCGAGCGACCCCCGCTAGGGGCGCCCGTAGGTTACGTTCGATGTCGTAGACCAGGGCCTTGAGCGGCGAGATATACAGCACCCCGACCCCGGCGGGACCAGCCTTGCCGTCAGGCGCCATGGCGGGGCTGGCCGCCAGCAGCCGGTCGATGGCCCACAGGAACGCCGCCAGGGTCTTGCCGCTGCCGGTGGGGGCCGTGATCAGGGCATGGTGCCCGGCCGCAATCACCGGCCAGCCCTGGACCTGGGCCGGGGTCGGTTCGGCAAAGTTCTGGGAGAACCACTGTCGGGTCGCGGGGCTGACGGACTCCAGACCGTCCGGGACCGCAACCTGTGACCAATCGAGCATGGCGCGATGCTAGCCTCCGGGTCAGGCCCCGGCAAGGCCAGCGCCATCCGGGCGCACCCGAAGCCCTTGGCGTGCCCCGTCAGCGGAGGGACTGTCCGGCCCATCGCGACCTGAACGAGAGCAGGAGCCACGCGCCCTACCTCCAAGCACGTCTTCCGGCCCCCACGGCGGTCGTTCGCCTGATCGAATTCGAACGCAACCCGAAGGATGTCGCTGGCAGGTTGGGCAAGACCCAACCCTGGGAGTCCCTGCGCCGCAAGATCGCGGACCACCGGGGCCATCTGGGGTATTTCGTCTCGGAAGACCGGACCCGTGACGCCGAGACCCTGGCGATGCTGGTGGACTTGGAGAAGATCGACCGCCAGGCGTTCAGCGAAATGCACCAGGTCGAGCGGATCACCCGGGCCGCAGTGCGCGAGGCCCTGGACCGGGCCAAGCTGCGCAAGCTCGCGCCCCTGGTCCCGATCAAAGCTCCGGAGGTCCCGGCGCTCGTGCCCACCGAGCCGCCGGCCCAGCCGCAACCCAGGGACGATGCGCCCACGGCACCCCGGGAGGGCCCGGAGTCCCCGCCGGTCCGCGCGACCCAGCCTGTGCCTGCCGAGGAATTGGCGCATCCCCGGGCAGCGAAGCCCAAGGCCGTCCCTTCGCATCCTGAGCAATCGGAGAACCAGGGCCAGGCCGACCGCTACGAGGAGGCGCGGCGCGCCGTGCAAGCTGCCATCGGCCTGCCGGTGAGCATCCACACACCTCATGCGGGCAAGCCCGGCGAGCTGCGGATCAGCTTCGCGGACCTCCTGGAGCTGGACGCCCTGCGGCAGAACCTGACCTGATGGTCAGGCCCGGCGGCGACGCCGGGCCGACCTTCCCCGAGGTGCCCATGTTCGGTTCCGACTACCCCAAGTTCCGCGCCCAGCACATCGAGGCACCAGCGCGGCGCTTCCTGTGCGAGTTCGCATCGAGGATCGGGAACCGCTCACCGATGATCTCGGCGTTCCGCTTCCGCAGCCACCTGTCCCCGCCGAGGCCGCCGTCTTACTGACGACCTTCGCCGTCGCCCAGGGGCCTTCCGATCCGCTACGGCCGCCCCCGGGGTCCGCCCTGGAGCAGTGGGCCACGGCGACCAAGGCCCCGCTCTGGGCGGTCCAGGCCGCGGCCTCCTGGCTGCATGCCCATGCGGCCCTGGCCGACCCCGCCGAGCAAACGGCCGTCGCGGAGGTTTTGGGCCAGATCGGCGGGGGAGGGGAGGCATGAGACTTTCACATGCGAAAAAACTGGACCATTCCGACCCCCTGCGCCAGTCCGACGATCTGGAGCGCTTCAGACCGCCATCAACCTGGTCAAACCAATAAGCGCGCCTATCTCCGTTAACTCGCCAGGGCACAAGTCAAGACTTGAACCCCGGGACTTCTGATATTCGCCATCATCGAACCTGTCCTGCGGCATCGGGGCCCTGGCCACCGGGCGAGGGGCGGCGGATGCAGCGCTTGTGCTCCTTCGTCCGATCAGGGATGCGCCCAGCAGCCTTCAAGCCGCGGCATAACAGGCCATTTGGGAAACCCCTGGGCCACGCCTCCTGTGGACCGCGTGCGTCCGCCGTACTAACATGGCGGAATCGGACCCCACACCAACAGGTGCAGCATGGCATCCACCGCGACCCCGGCCGCTCGTACCCCCCGCTCCGCCCGCCTGGGCCTGCGCGCCACGCCTGAGCAAGAGCGTGTGCTGCGCCGCGCCGCCGAAGTGGCCCACAAGTCGCTGACGGATTTCGTCCTGGAGAGCGCCTGTCATGCCGCGGAACAGACCCTTCTCGACCAGCGGCTGTTTCTGGTCTCGGGCGATCAGTATCAGGCGATGCTGGAACTGCTGGATCGCCCGGCCCAGGACAACCCGGGCCTCCGCGACCTCTTCTCTAGACCCGAGCCATGGGAGACCCCATGAGCCTGGGGGCCCCGAAGCCCTTGGATGCAGGTCACCGTATTGACACCTTCGACTGCGGCAAGTCTGCACTCAATTTGTGGCTTGTTCGACACGCCCGCCAGGCTCAGGCCAGTGGTTCGGCAAAGACCTTCGTGGCTTCCGATGGGGATTGCATTGCGGGTTACTACAGCCTGACGGTCGGTCAGGTCGATACGCTGGATGCCCCGGAACGGGTCCGCCAGGGCATGGGTCAATATCCGATTCCGGTCGTGATCCTCGCCCGGTTGGCTGTGTCGCTGACCTGCCAGGGCAAGGGCATCGGCCTCGCCCTGTTACGCGATGCGATCCGCCGCACCCTGGCCATCGCGGAGCAAGCCGGGGTCCGTGCCCTCCTAACCCACCCCATTGACGACGACGCGGCTCACTTCTACGCACGGTTCGGCTTTGTACCCTCGCCGCTACGCGAGGAGCAATGGCTGCTCCTGCTCAAGGATGCCCGCCGAATGATCGAAAAGCCTTGAGAACCACGGACGCACTCGTCTTCATCGGACGCTTCCAGCCCTTCCATTCGGGCCACCTGGCGGTGGTTCGGTATGCCCTGTCCCAGAGCGACCGGGTCCTGCTGCTGTGCGGCTCCGCACGTCAGCCCCGCTCGACCCGTAACCCCTGGACCTTCGACCAGGTCGCCGCCATGGTCCGCGCCTGCCTGACGGAAGAGGAGTCGCGACCGGGTCACCCTGGCACCGGTCATGGACCACCTCTACAACGAGGCCCAATGGGTCCGACAGGTCCAGCAGACCGTAGCCGATCTCCTCCCGCCCCGGGGGCCCGACGAAGGGGCGATGCGCGTCGGTCTGATCGGACTGGCGAGCAACGGCGCGAACTACTTCCCGAGCCGCTTCCCGCAATGGCCGGCGGTCCCCTTCCGACCCGACAACGGGGTGCGTTCCACCCCCATCCGGGAGGCCCTCTTCGGACTCGGTCCGGCCGGCGCTCCGAGTGGCCCTGCCTACCTCGAATCCGCCGCCGCAGGGGCCGTCCTCCCAGAACCGGTACGCCAGACCCTGCTCGACTACTGCGCCGAACCCGCCTACCTGGAGCTCAAGGCCGAGGCCGAGTTCCTGGCCAAGTACCGCGCCGCCTGGTCTGCCGCGCCCTATCCGCCCGTCTTCGTGACGGTCGATGCGGTCGTGGTGCAGTCCGGGCACATCCTGCTGATCGAACGGCGGGCGCGCCCCGGGCGCGGCCTCTGGGCCCTGCCCGGCGGCTTCCTGGACCCGGGCGAGACCCTGGAGGACTCCTGCCTGCGGGAACTGCGCGAGGAGACGCGCCTCAAGGTCCCGGCGCCGGTCCTGCGCGGCTCCATCCGCGAGCGCCGGGTCTTCGATGCCCCCCATCAGATCCGAGCGCGGGCGCACCATCACCCATGCCTACTTGATCGAGCTGGCACCGGCCCCGGAGCTGCCCAAGGTCAAGGGCGGCGACGACGCCCGCCATGCCTTCTGGCTGCCCCTGGCGCAGCTTGAGCCCGAGCGGCTCTTCGAGGACCACTACTTCATCATCCAGGCCATGCTCGGCTGAGGATTCCCGCGGCCCGGTCCCAAGAGAGGGCAGGGCGGCACCCCGGGGAGGGGATAGACCTCTCCCCATCACGCGCTGACAGGAGGAACTCCGTCATGTTGAACCTCGTCCGCTACGTCAAGACCGACCCCGCCACTTACCTGATCCAATACCGCAAGGGGAAGGTGCGCCGCCAGGGCAGCGGCCTGTCCTTCTTCTACTTCGCACCCAGTTCCACCCTGGTGTCGGTGCCGCTGGTGAGCGTGGACCTGCCCTTCATGTTCGCCGAGTCCACGGCGGACTTTCAGGAGATCACCCTCCAGGGCCGGGTCGTCTACCGCATCGCCGACCCGCTGCGCCTGTCCGGGCTGGTCAACTACGCCCTCAGGCCCGACGGCAAGGGCTATGTCTCCGACGGGCCCGACCGACTCAACGACCGGGTCCTCAACCAGGTCCAGGTGGCGGTGCGCGCCGAGATCGCCCCCCTGGCCCTGGCCGAGGCCCTGACCGCCGGGGCACGCCTGACGGAGGCGGTCAGCGCCCGGCTGAGGTCCGCGGAGACCCTGGAGGCCCTGGGGCTCGCCGTCATGGACCTGGCCATCCTGGCGGTGAAGCCGACCCCGGAGACCGCCCGCGCCCTGGCCGCGGAGATGCGCGAGCGGGTCCTGCAGGACGCCGACCAGGCGGTCTACCGCCGCCGCAATGCCACCGTGGACGAGGAGCGCGCCATCCGCGAGAACGAGCTGCAGACCGACATCGCCGTGGCCGAGAAGCGCCGCCAGGTCGAGGAGGCGGAGATGGAGGCCAAGCGGGCGGTGGCGGAGAAGGCGCGGACCATCGAGCGTGAGGACCTGGAGGGCCGCATCGCTCTGGAAGAACGCCGCGCCCTGCTGGTGGAACAGGCCGCCGCCAACGCCCGCACCGAGGCCGACGCCCGCGCCTATGCCCTGGCCGCGGTGATGGAGGTCCTGGCCAAGGTCGAGCCGCGGGTCCTGGAGGCCGTTGCCAGCACCGGCATGGGCCCGGAGCAGCTCATCGCCCGGGCCTTCCAGGGCCTGGCCGAGCGGGCCGACAAGATCGGCGAGCTCAACATCTCCCCGGACCTGTTGGGCCGGCTGCTGCGGAAGGGCTGACATGGCCGGCCCGGAGCTTCGCATCGTCCTCATCCACCGGCGCACCCGGCTGGCGGACCTGATCGCCCGCCACAACACGGCCTGGATCAGGCGCGCTTCTATGTGGAGCGCCTGGGCGGCGACTTCGAGGACTATGTCCGCGAGGACGCCCGCTACCGGGCCGTGCTGACCCAAGCCGAGCAGGCCCTGCGGCAACTCGGCCGGGTGCAGCCCCTGGAGCGTGGCTTCCTGCCCAATTACCTGTTCGGCCGCGACGACCTGGTGGTCGTGGTCGGCCAGGACGGGCTGGTGGCCAACACCCTGAAGTACCTGGACGGCCAGGCGGTGATCGCGGTCAATCCCGACCCCAGCCGCTTCGCCGGGGTGCTGCTGCCCTTCGCGGTGGAGGACCTGCCGGCCATAGTCCCGGAGGCGCGGGCGGGCACCCGCCCCATCCGGGACCTGGCCATGGCCGAGGCGCGCCTGTCCGACGGGCAGCGGCTGCTGGCGGTCAACGACCTGTTTCTCGGCCCGCGCCGCCACACCACCGCGGCCTATGTCCTGCAACACGGGGAGCGCATCCGAGGCGCAGTGGTCCAGCGGGCTCATCGTCTCCACCGGGCTGGGTGCCACCGGCTGGCTGGGGAGCATCCTGGCCGGGGCCGCGGCCCTGGGCGGGGCTCTGGGTCAGGACCTGGACCCGCGGCCCCTGACCGAGGGCCTGACCTGGGACAGCCGCCACCTCCTGTTCGCCGTGCGCGAGCCCTATGCCGGCACCGCCGGGCGCACCGAGCTGGTCTACGGCCGGGTCGATGCCCGCACCCCCCTGGTGCTGGAGTCGCGCATGGCCGAGGAGGGGGTCATCTTCAGCGACGGCATGCTCGACGATGCCTTGCCCTTCAACGCCGGGACACGGGCCGAGGTGCGGGTCGCCGATGGGGTAGGGCGGTTGGTGGTGTAAGCCTATTGAGGACCGAGAACCTATGAGCCTGAGACCCCCAATCGCCCAGCGCCCTATGCTGGACCACTTTACGTGGATCGCCGCTGTCCTCGCGATCCTCGGCACCCTGGTGTTCTACGCCATTGCCGAGGAAGTGATGGAGGGCGATACCCTGCACCTGGATGAGCGCATCCTGATTCGCCATGCGTGCCGCCGGGGACCCGCAGCAACCCATCGGACCGGCCTGGGTGCAGGAGGCCCTCCGAGACTTTACCGGACTCGGCGGGGTAGGGGTCTTAAGCCTGCTGACCCTCGCCATCCTTGGGTATCTGTGGCTGCGGGGGATGCGCCGTGCGGCCCTGTACGTGCTGCTCGCCATCGGCGGCGGCCTGCTGGTCAGCCTAGCCCTCAAGGCCGGCTTCCAGCGCCCGCGACCGGATCTGATCTCCCACGGATCACTGGTGCATACGGCAAGCTTTCCGAGCGGACACTCCATGCTGTCGGCCATCGTCTACCTCACCGGTGGCGCCTTGCTGGCTCTGGTGCACGAGGGCCGGGCGATACGCTTCTACCTCATCGCCTGCGCCGTGGTCGCCACGATCCTGGTCGGCATCAGCCGGGTCTATCTGGGTGTCCATTGGCCCACCGATGTATTGGCCGGTTGGGCCGGCGGGACCGCCTGGGCATCCTTGTGCTGGATCATCGCCTGGCGGTTGCGTCTGCACGGCCATGTCCAGTAGCGGTCCTAGCCCGGCCTATGGGGCAGTCCCCTGCTGCGGATTCCGCTGCGGTCGGAATCGTTGCGCAGTTGCTCCGAGGCCATGCACGCCTGACCCCGCTCGGGAGCGACGAGCCGGTCAACCGGGAGCGCAATCAGACCGGCGCCATCCCTGTGCCCATGGCTCCGAGTCATCTGCACTTCCGCTCCTTCGAGGTCTTTTTGCGCTCGCCGTCCACCTGGCCTGGCTGGCCATGGAACAGGGCCGCCCGGTCCTGCTGGTGGACCTGGACGGCCAGGCGAACAGCTCGCGGTTCACCGGCCTGCTCGCCTCGAAGCTCTTCACCGCCGAGCCTGGCACCCTCACCGAGGCCCCCAGGCGGTTTCCAAGCACCTGACCCTGATCCCTGCCGATGTCGCCATCAACGACGTCGAGGGGCTCGATCTGGCGACCATCGAGCGGCCCGCCGCCCACCTGCGCGGCCTGGCGACGACCCCCGAGACCCTGTGCATCATCGACACGCCCCCGACCCTGGGCCGGCGGCTCCTGGCGGCCCTGATCGCCGCCGATGCCGTGGTCAGTCCCCTGGCGCTGAACGGCTACTCGATCCAGGGCATCACCGACCTGCAAAAGACCATCCAGATAGTTGATCGAGAACATCGACCGGGAGGCGCTTTCGATCCTGGAAGAGTCCTCGGCCGTCGTTCGCCTGATCGAGTTCGGGCGCAAGCCGAAGGATGTCGCCGGCATGCTGGGCAAGACCCAAGCCTGGGTGTCCCTGCGCCGCAAGATCGCGGACCACCGGAGTCATTTGGAGTCTTTCGTCGCGGAAGACCGGACCCGTGACGCCGAGACCCTGGCGATGCTGGTGGACCTGGAGAAGATCGACCGCCAGGCGTTCAGCGACATGCACCAGGTCGAGCGGATCACCCGGGCCGCGGTGCGCGAGGCCCTGGACCGGGCCAAGCTGCGCAAGCTCGCGCCCCTGGTCCCGGTCAAGACCCCGGAGGCCCCGGCACCCGTGCCCACCGAGCCGCCGGCCCAGCCGCAACCCAGGGACGATGCGCCCACGGCACCCCAGGAGGTCCCGGATCCCCCGCGGGTCCCCGAGTCCTCGTCAGGGGCGGCGGACGACACCAGGCCCCCCGTGGCGGCAAAGCCAAAGGCCGTCCCAGCGCATCCCCGGCCCGCGGCAAACCAGGACCAGGCCGACCAGTTCGAGGAAGCACGGCGCGCCGTGCAAGCCGCGCTCGGCCTGCCGGTGAGCATCCACGCACCCCATGCCGGCAAGCCCGGCGAGCTGCGGATCAGCTTCGCGGACCTCCTGGAGCTGGAAGCCCTGCGGCAGAACTTGACCTGATGGTCAGGCCCGGCGGTGACGCCGGGCCGACCTTCCCCGAGGTGCCCATGCTCGGTTCCGACTACCCCAAGATCCACGCCCAGCACATCGAGGCGCCCACGCGGCGCTTCCTGTGCGAGTACCACCATGCCGCCTATCGGCCGCATGGGGTCCCGCTCGTCTTCCCGGCCGAGACCCGCCGGGAATGGGTCCTGGCCGAGAGCGCGGACGGCGCACTGGCCATCGCCCGCTATCACCACTTCCGCCACGGGTCGGGCTTCCGCATCCTGGAAGGGCCGGCGCCGTGAAGAAGGAGGGTATCCCGGTCTGTCCCGAGTGCGGCGGCCCCATGCACCTGGAGCGCTCGGCCTACGGCCGCACCTGGGAGTGCGACCGCGGTCGGGACCTGCGCGCCCGGTGCGCGGGGTTGATTCGCGTCGAGGATCGGGAGCCGCTCACCGACCTTCAGCTCGCCGAGGCGATGGCCCGGCGGTCGTTCGGGGGCTCGAAGGACAGGGCCAAGGACCAGGCCCGCTATCGGCGCCTGGTCACCTCGCTGCGCGAGTTGGAGGCGAGCCCCTATCTGTCGTCGCCGGAGCGCGAGGGCCTCGCCGAGGCCAGGGGCACGGTCGAGCGCCTGGCCAAGGCCGCGGCGCTGGCGAAGGATCGGGTCAAGCGCCAGGAGAAGGCCGCCGAGGCCGAGCGCGAGGCCCGTTACCGGGAGGCGGCCGGACTCCTGGCGATGTCCTATCCCTTCGACCCGAACCGCCTGGAGGCCACCGTCATCGACCTGCTGGCGCTGGATCGCTACACCCACGCGGACTGGCTCATCCAGCCCGAGTCGGTCGAGGGCTTCGCGGACCGGCTGCGCCGGCGTGCCGCTCCCGAGCAGAGCCCCATGGACCTCCTGCTGCGCGAGCTGGCGTCCCATCAGGAGCAGGTTCGCGCCCATGTCGCCCGCGACTGGGCCAGCAGCGCCGAGCCCCTCGCGGACCTGAGCGCGCGCCTGGCCGAGAGGCTCCCCGCCCTGCGCGAGGCCATCCTGGCCGCCCCGCCGATGCTTCTCCTGGGGGTGCGCCATGTGCTGGATGACGGGATACCGCCGAAGGTGGTGCGCCTGCCGGTCCGCGAGGCGCCATGATGCCGATCCCCAATGCCACGCGGCGGCAAGTGATCTCGGCGTTCCGGTTCCACAGCCGACCTGTCCCCGGCCGAGGCCGCCGCCCTGCTGACGACCTTCGCCGTCGCCCAGGGGCTTTCCGATCCGCGCCGGCCGCCCCCGGGGTCCGCCCTGGAGCAGTGGGCCACCGCCACCAAGGCCCCCCTCTGGGCGGTCCAGGCCGCGGCCTCCTGGCTGCATGCCCATGCCGCCCTGGCCGACCCTGACGAGCAAACGGCCGTCGCGGAGGTCCTGGGCCAGATCGGCGGGGGAGGGGAGGCGTGAGACTTTCGCATGCGAAAAACTCCGACCCTTCCGACACCCCGCGCCAGCGCGACGAGCTGGAGCGCTTCAAGACCGCCATCAACCTGACCGAGTACGCCGCGTCCGAGGGCTACCAGCTCGACCGCCGGGCGAGTTCCCGCAACTCCGTGGTCATGCGCCACCCCGGCGGCGACAAGATCGTCATCGCCCGCGGGGAGGATGACCACTGGATCTACTTCTCGGTGCGCGACGACAGCGACAACGGCTCGATCATCGACTTCATCCAGCATCGGCGCCGGTGCTCCATCGGCGAGGTCCGCCAAGAGCTGCGGCCCTGGGTCGGCGGCTCCTTCGTCCGGCCCGTGCCGGAGCTGTACGTCCCCGAGGTGGTCGCGGTCTCGCGGGACCGGGCCGGGGTCATCCGGGCCCTGGCCGGGATGCGCCCTCTGATAACGCATCGGTACCTGGAGGAGGAGCGGGGGATTCCCCGGAGCTTGCTCGAACACCCCAGGTTCGCCGGCCGGGTCCTGGTGGACGCCCGCTCGAACGTCGTCTTCCCCCACGCCGACCGGGATGGACCCTGCGGCTACGAGGTCAAGAACCGGGGGTTCACCGGCTTCGCGCCGGGCGGGGAGAAGGGGTTCTGGATCTCGGGCGTGCAGCGCACCGATACCGCCCTGGTGCTGGCCGAGAGCGGCATCGACGCCTTGAGCTATGCGGCCCTGCACCCCGACGACAACGCCCGCTACGCGAGCTTCGGGGGTGCCATGAACCCCTTCCAGCCGGCCCTGATCCGGGCGGCCATCGAGCGCCTGGCGCCGGGGGCGACGGTGCGGATCGCCACGGACAACGACGAGGATGGCGCCGGCTTCGCGGTGATCATCGAGGGGCTGGTCGCGGAGACGGGGAGGGGAGACCTGGCGGTCGAGCGGGCCGTGCCTGTCGATGCCAAGGACTGGAACGATGTGCTGAGGCAACGCGGGGAGAGCGGCGGCACCTAACGACCCGTTGCTGACACTGGCGTTTCGCCGGCCGGGGTCCGCAGTCGAGTGGGCAGCAGACACTCGTCGTGGAGATGAATTACGTATACCGCCCCCGGAATCCTCAAAACTGATAGACGAGCTTGAGCCAGACGTAATCCCCCTCGAGCCGATTCCTGGTATCTAACTCCCGGAGCCATCGCAGTTCGGTGACCAGATTCTGCTTGCCCAAGGGGAGCACATAGCCCAGCACCGGCCCGAGGCCGGACGTGCGGCCCTTGAAGTCGCCGAGGAGCGGACGCTGTCCGCTGTCTGCGTTCACCTGCTCCACCCAGAAGCCTTCGAGGCCCAGGCTGAGAAAGCCTTTCCCGGCAGGGAAGAGTTGCTGGACGCTGCCCTCCAGATGCACCAGCGTGCCGCTTCGGTAGTCGGTGTCAGGGTTCTCCGTGTTGAACAAGACTCCGCCGTGCAGGGCCGCGTTGAAGCCAGTCTTGGCGTTGTTGTATGAAACCCCCGCCCAGGGATTGAAGGACCAGTAGTTGAGCCCCGGGTTGGCCAGACGGCCCACCTCGTAGTCCCCGGTCGGGGCGTAGACGGACAGGGCGGCGTTGTACTGCCAGGGACCGTCCTTCCAGGCGAGCATGGCCGGGATCAGCGTCAGATCGCCGAATCCGGAGGCCGTATCCCGTACCCGCCTGTCGCCAAGCACCGTTCCGATCTCGCCCTCTACTGTCATCCAGACATAGGGCAGCATGACGCCGACGCTGTAATGGGCACCCGGAATCGGCGTTTCGAAGGTGTAGAACCCGCCTGCGAGCAGGACGTCGCTGGTGGCCTTCAAACCGAACACGTCGATGCCGGCGACCGGGATCTGCTTGGAGAGATCGGCATCGCCCTCGTAGTGAAGGTAGATCGGCTCGATCACCCAGCCGGGCCGGGTAGGCGCGAGATCGATCAGGGTGGCCACCGAGCCCGGAACATAGTGCCCGGTCCCGCCCTCCGAGGAGCGGGCTATCGGAGGCACCAGGACACAGGCGGCCAGGGCAAGGCCGGCGGCCGCGCGTGCGATGAAATGCGTATTGGTCTTCCGCATGGTCTCGTTTTCCGTGGATCGGCGAAGGTGGTCATGCCCTACCCGCGTTCGCGTGCGCAGCGGCTCGCGCTGCGTCCTGCCGGCGCTTGACCCCGCTCAGAGCATCGGGCTGGACTGCCATGGTCAGCTTCTCAATGTCCCCGGAGAACGCGTCGCCGGGGACCCGGAGATAGGTCCCCGACGATGGGTGTGGTCCGTATCCGGGTTTGAAGCGGTGCCCTACTGTTTGGGCGTGAAGCTGCCGCTCTCCTGACGCGGCGGGAACGCTTTGAAGCTCTCCATGTGCGTCCCGACGATCTCCATCAGCGGCATGACCACGTACATGTGGCGCACCAGCCAGTCGTCGTAGTAGGAGGACTCCAGCGGTGCGGTCTCGAACGGATCGGCGCGCAGATCAACGATCAGTGGCGCCTTGCGCGGCTCCTGCCCGAGCAGCCAGGCGTCGAGGCCATGATGCGGTTGAGTGGAGAAGTGGCCCTTGAAGGCCCCGACGCGCACCGCGCCGAGGCTGCCGTCGTCCACCCAGGCGAAGAATTCCCGTCGCGGTCCTTTCTCGCTCTCTCCGGTCAGGTACGGCAGGAAGTCGTAACCGTCGAGGTGCACCTTGAAGGTCTTGTCGCCGATGGTCGCACCGGTTAGCAGCTTCTCCTTGATGCCGGACTCACCCACCGCGGACATAAGCGTGGGGACGAAGTCCTCAAGGCTGATGATGTCGTTGGAGGTCCGTCCGCCGGGGATCCTTCCCGGCCAACGCACCATCAGGGGCACGCGGATGCCGCCCTCCCAGGTGGTCGCTTTCTCGCCGCGGAAGGGCGAAGTGCCTCCGTCGGGCCAGGAGAATTTCTCCGCGCCGTTGTCGGTGGTGTAGACGACGATGGTGTTGTCGGCGACGCCGAGCGCGTCGAGCTTGGCGAGCAACTGTCCGACCAGGCCGTCGTGCTCCACCATGCCGTCGGCATAGATGCCCCGTCCCGTGGCACCTTTGCTGGCGTCCTCCAGGTGCGTGAAGATGTGCATGCGGGTGGTGTTGAACCAGACAAACCAGGGCTTGGCCTCGGCCTGCTGGCGGTCGATGAAGTCCACCGTCGCTGCAAGGAATTCCTTGTCCACGGTCTGCATGCGCTCGCTGGTGAGCGGTCCGGTGTCCTCGATGCGCCCGTCAGCGTAGGAGTGGATGACGCCGCGCGGGCCGTACTTGTCTCGGAACGCGGGGTCCTTCGGATAGTCCGGGTTCTCCGGTTCCTCCTCGGCATTCAGGTGGTAGAGATTGCCGAAGAATTCGTCGAAGCCGTGCTTGGTCGGCAGATGCTCGTCGCGATCACCGAGGTGGTTCTTGCCGAACTGACCGGTGGCGTAGCCGAGCGGTTTGAGCAGCTCGGCGAGCGTGGGATCCTCCGCCTGAAGTCCGATCGGGTCACCCGGCATACCGATCTTCAGGAGCCCCGTGCGCTTGGGGCTCTGGCCGGTGATGAAGGCCGCGCGCCCAGCGGTGCAGCTCTGCTGCCCATAGGCATCGGTGAAGAGGACGCCCTCCTTGGCGATCCGATCGATGTTGGGCGTCCGATACCCCATCACACCCTGGTTGTAGGCGCTGGTGTTGTACCAGCCGATGTCGTCGCCGAAGATCACCAGGATGTTGGGTTTGTCGGCGGCCACGGCGAGCGGCAGGTAGAACGGCAGCGCCAGGGCGCCGAGCAGGGATGGCCAGAGTCGTCGATTCATCGGAGTTGTCCTCGTTCGTGGATGGGATCTGCGGAGGGAATGTCGGCCGGGAATAGCGAAGCCTTTGTCCGGCCGCGGTATATCAGAGCGGCGCGCTGTCGGCGCTCCCCTGAATCACGAGGCATGAGCCGGTGGTCACCGCTCGCGGTTTTCGGGAGAGGGCGTCTATTTGCCCTCGCCGAGGGCATGTGGGTGTCGCCGAACAGGGTCTTCATTTGGGAAACAGCAGCACGACGTTGAACCTGAACGCCCAACCGTCCGGCCCCGATTCGGTGCTCGCGGCGTAGTAGCGCGGGCCGGCCTGGAACTGCACCAATTGCCCGCCGATCTTGGTCAACTTGGCGACCTGGGCGGCGATGGGCACGTTCCATTGCTCGCCCTCCCAATCGTAGGTGGACTCGGTCTGTAGCGTGAAGGTCCAGGCGGTGGGTGTGGTGTAGGTAACAAAGGGCTGGATGAAAGTGGCGTTGATGTCGGTGCGCTCACTCGGTCCAGCGAGAGACCAGATGTGATTCATCAGCATGCCGAAGGTCCAGGGGCCTTTCTGTACCAGGCCGACGGCGGTCGGGCCGGCGCCCCATTGCTCGCTGCCCAACAGCGCATCGGTGGCGGTTGGCAGCAGGAACACCGGACCGAAACCCCAGATCAATCCGCCAGCGGTCGGGGCCTTTGGGGAGAGGAACAGGCTCTGTACCGTATCCGAGAGGCCAAACTGACCATCCGTGCCCGGAAAGATGCCCCACTGATCGACGACCGGCAGGATGGTGCGGGAGATCAGGTTCCAATCCTCGCCGATCGAGATCGGAATCACCGGTTGGATGTTCAGCGTGTAGCGGCTGCCCCGGTCGTCCGGCCCGATGTTCTGTTCCCAGTTCGACTGCAAGGGCACGCTGATCAGCGCAGCCACGGGATTGGACAGTTGCTTGGCGAGGGCCGCCGCATCGTCGGCGTGGGCAGCGGGAAGTCCCAGCAGGAGACCGGTGGCCAAGGCGATCCGCGTTTGTATCAGTCTCATTTGGTACCTCTTGAGATCACAGATTCCGAGCCATCCGATCCAACTGCGGAGTCATTCCGCGCAGGTGCGAGTGCCGAAGGACGAGTTTCGAGTCATTCAAGATCAATCAGGGCGAATCACTTCATGCCGCTGCGCAGATTCATCAACGCCTGATCGAAGCCCTCGACCCGGATCAGTCCGAGGCGTGGGTACTCGAGGTCGATGATGATGTAGACCGCCAGCGCCATCACCAGGGCGAAGCCGATGATGTGCAGCCAGGGGCGCCCCTTGCTTCCGGCCATGCCGTAGCCCGCCATGAGCGCCGAGGCCAGCGTCAGGATGACCAGCATGCCGTAGATGATCATTGGCGGGTGGATCGCGGTCGCGTTGGTGCGCGTGGTCGTGATGTCGAACATGTCGTTGAGCGCCGGCAGCAGGAGCTTCAGCGCGTCCGGCGAGGCACCCTCGCCGTGGGCGGCGGCGATCGCCGCCGTCCAGATCTCGCCCTGCATGGCGTTGGCTTGTGTCAGCACCACCCGTGCCGCCTCGACATCCGGCAGCTTGCGATAGCCTTCGATGCGCGCGTCGAGATAACGCCGGAAGCGCTCCCGCATGCTTTCATGCGCGCCTTCGGGGAGCAGATCGAGCCGCAGGTAGGCGGTGCCGATGGCATTGGTCTCCTGCACGATGAGCTCACGGCGGTCATCGAAGCGCGAGGCGGCCCCGGAGAAGGTGAAGGCGATCAGCAGCCCCACCAGACCGAAGATCGCCCCCTCGACGGCGCCCGTCCCGGCGCGGGCCCCGTCGGGGTCGCGCCTGAGACGTCGCTCGCCGATCCGCCGGCCCGACCTCCAGCAGGATCAGGATTCCGATGAAGAGTCCGAGGGCGAGCAGCGAGGCGACTGAAATCTCACTCATGACGATCGCCAGGTGTGCCCGGCGAGCCTTCGGGTGCGGAAGGAAAGACCCGGCTCCAGTCGCGCTTCATCGAGACCAGCGGCCAGCCCTTGGAACCGGCGTCGTCGAGCCCTTTGGAGAGGCGTCCGACATGGCTCTCCCGGTCGTAGGCGTACTCCCGCTCGCCGTCGTCGTGGTGGAGGATGAGTCCCAGACGCTTGCCAGGCACCGGCGGTCGTCCATTCGAGCATCTGGTAGTCGCCGTCCGAGTTGCCGAAGGCGAGGATGGGCCGGCGCCCGATATGGCGCTGGATGCCGACGGGCTTGCCCGCCTTGTCGTCGATGAAGGCGATCTCCGGCTTGCGCATCAGCACGGGCGTGCCGTTCTTCGACCTCGTAGGTCATGGCGATCTGCGACCCGACGACCTGTTCCGGCGGGATGCCGTAGACGCGCTCGGTCCAGGGACGCATGAAGTCGATGCCGCCGCCGGAGACGATGAAGGTCTTGAAGCCGTTGGCGCGCAGGTAGTCCAGCAGCTCCAGCATGGGCTGGTAGACGACCTGGGTGTAGAGCCGGTCGAAGCGGGGGTGGCGTGCGGAGGCGATCCAGTCGCTGACGATCCGCTCGAATTCCGCGGTGGTCATGTTCGCATGGGTGGCGGCCAGCAGCTTCGTCACGCCATCCATGCCGCTGGCCTTCAGTGCCTCCAGGTCACCCGTGAGCACGGCCTTGAAGGGCTGCTCGTCCTTCCACTGCGGATGCTCGGGGGCGAGGGCCTTGACGCGGTCGATGACGTAGGCGAGCTGGGTGTACATCGGCTGCTCGACCCAGAGGGTGCCGTCGTTGTCGAAGACGGCGATGCGCTCGGCCGGGGGCACGAAGCTCGGGCTGCTTGCGGTCGTCACGTCTGTCGACGAATGCGGTGATCGCGGTCTTGGTCGGTCCGTCCGTCCAGGATGGGAGCGGCTCGGCGCTCGCGAATGGACTGAAGGCCAGTAGGGCAACGAGGGTCAGAAGATGACGCATGGTGGCTCCTTGGGTGAAGTCGTTGGCCGGCTACCGAACCGGTGACCGTGTGGCGAAGACCGTTGGCGATCCCGTCGCCGGATGGCGCGACATCCCTGTCTGCGATCCAGCTCGGGGTCAGCTTGCACCGGGATCAGTGCGCGCCTGGACTGGTCAACTGCTCCATCACCTTGTCCAGGTTGAAGCTCCCGGCCTTCTGCCTGGGCGGGTACTCCTTGAAGGTCATCAGGAACTTGCCGACGTAGTCCTTGGCCGCGACAGCAGGAAGACCCGGTCCAGGAACCAGTCGTCATAGGTGTTGGAGGTGACCATGCCGCGCTCGTAGGGGTCGCGGCGCAGGTTCACGAGCAGCGGTACGCGCAGGTGCACGAAGGGCTCGCGCCAGGACTGGAAGGTCGCCTCCGCGCGCTGTTCCAGAAAGATCGCCTTCCAGTCGTCGTAGCGCAGGGCGGTCATATCGCCGTCGTCGGAGAAGTAGAAGATCTCCTTGCGCGGGCTGTCCGTCTCGCCCGTCAGCATCGGCAGGATGTTGTAGCCGTCGAGGTGGACCCTGTAGTCGCGCCCGTTCGCCTGATAGCCGGTGAGGAGCTTGTCCTTGATCTCGGGCTCGCCGGCGATGGCCAGGAAGGTCGGCAGCCAGTCCATGTGATGGACGATCTGGTTGCTCCAGGTGCCGGGCTTGATGTGCCCCGGCCAGCGCACCATCGCGGGGACGCGCCAGCCGCCCTCCCAGTTGGTGTTCTTCTCGCCGCGGAAGGGCGTCATGGCCGCATCCGGCCAGGTGTTCATGTGCGGGCCGTTGTCGGTGGAGTAGAAGACGATGGTGTTGTCGGCGATCCCCAGCTCGTCGAGCTTCTTGAGGAATTTGCCGATGTGCAGGTCATGCTCGACCATGCCGTCGGAGTATTCGTCCTGCCCCGAGATACCGCGCAGCTCCTTCTTGACGTGGGTGCGGAAGTGCATGCGGGTGCCGTTCCACCAGACGAACCAGGGCTTGCCGGCCTTGGTCTGCTCCTCGATGAAACCGAGCGCGCGGTCCGAGGTCTCGTCGTCCACCGTCTCCATGCGCTTCCGGGTCAGGGGGCCGGTGTCCTCGATCTTCTGGGTGCCGTCCGGCAGGGCCCAGGAATGGATGACGCCGCGCGGGCCGTAGCGCTTGCGGAACTCGGGGTTCTTCGGATAGTCCTCGTTCTCCGGCTCCTCCTCGGCATTGAGGTGATAGAGGTTGCCGAAGAACTCGTCGAAGCCGTTGTTGGTCGGCAGCATCGCATCCTTGTCGCCCAGGTGGTTCTTGCCGAACTGCCCGGTCGCATAGCCTTGTGCCTTCAACAGGCCGGCGATGGTCGGGTCCTGGATCTGCATTCCCTCGTCGGCCCCGGGCATGCCGACCTTGGAGAGCCCCGTGCGGAAGACACTCTGACCCGTGATGAAGGAGGAGCGACCGGCGGTGCAGGACTGCTCGCCGTAGTAGTCGGTGAAGGTCATGCCTTCAGACGCGATGCGGTCGATGTTGGGGGTTTGATAGCCCATCAGCCCATGGGTGTAGGTGCTGATGTTCGACTGGCCGACGTCGTCGCCCCAGACGACCAGGATGTTGGGTTTGTCGGCCGCCCCTGCGGAGGACAGGGCTCCCAGCGCGGTTAGGGTCAGGCCGAGGGCGCCGAGTAAGCGGCGACGGCGGTGTCGCCGCGGATCCTCTTGTTGCATCATGTGAATCCTCTCTCGGTTCAGGTTGAGAACGGTTGCGGGCTCGTTTACCCGTCTGACGCGGCACCGGGCAGTCGCCGCAGGACACCGAGGCGGAGAATAGGCTATCGTTTCGCTGGGTCGCTATTCGATTTGCGAAAGAGACGGAGATGGGCACAGTGCTTTCGGACGCAGCTTCGACCGGGATCGATTCGACGGACGGGCGGGGCACCCCGCTGGCGTTGGTCGGCATCCAGGACAACCACGATCCCTGCTGCTGGGAACGTAGCGCCCAGCCCTGGGAGGTCATCGGCACCCCGATCGGCAGCGGGCCCTTTCGGGTCCGCAAGGTCTTCCTCGCCACGCCCAACTGCATTCTTTACCGCGAGTCGTGCGCGACCCGGATTCGGGTTCAGGCGCTCTCGCCCGAGGGGATGCTCGCCTGCGCGGTACCGATCAAGCCGGGCAGCCAGACCTCGTACTTCGGACGGCCCTTGCACGAGCACGGGTTGCCCGCCACCCTGCCCACGGGGCTGGAGGCGGTGCTCGACCAGGGCCAAGAGCATCTGCTGTTCCTGGTGCAGCGGTTGCTGCTGCGCCAGCACCTACCCCCGGAGCAGGTGGAGCTGCTGGAGGCCGGGGCCGCGGCACGCGTGCTGCCCGCCTGTGCCGAGACCGTCCGGGGCCTGGGCCTTTGGCTGAACGGGCTCCTGGCGCGCGTTCATGGATCGCCGGAAATGCTCCGGTACCCCGCCGCCGTGCTCGCCCTGGAGCGGGAGCTGGTGCTGGGATTTGCCGCGCGCGTCCTGCCGACGGAGTGCCGCACCTTGCCGAGGCCGAAGTCCCGGCGGCGGCGCGGCTACGACCGCGCCATCGAGGCGATTCGCTACGCGGACCTGACGACGCTGGAGCTGGGCGGTTTGTGCGCCGCGGCCGGGGTGAGCGCCCGCACCCTGGAGTACGCCTTTCGCAAGAATCTGGGTGTCTCCCCGGGGGTCTTCATCCGGCAGCTGCGCCTCCATGCCCTGCGCCGAGCCCTGCTCGCCAGCGCCGCAGGGGAATCGACAGTCACCGACCTCGCCTATCATCTCGGGTTCACCCAGCTTGGGCGCCTGGCTGCCCACTACCGCAGTGTCTTCGGCGAACCGCCCTCCAGCACCCTCGCTCGCCCCTTCCCGGGCGATTACCCGCCCTTCTGGATGGGGCACCCCGGCGGCGGGACAAGAGCGGCCGTGGTCAACACTTTCCCGTAGCGAGCGCTCCTTTCGGGCCTTTTTCTCTTCCGTCACTGTCTCCCGGTACGCCTTGACCGCCCGCCGTATGGCTGGGAAGTGCCGGGCAACCGGGCAGCCCTGTGCCAGGCCCCTGGCTCGGCGCGCCTGGTCGGCCTCGGTGAGCCGACCGGCGAACACCAGTTCGGCGCCGCTGGTGATCGCTCGCACGTTCGGTTCGCCGGGCGCAGTGTTCCAGCGGCGCATCGACAAAGTCGACTCCGAGATATTGCCGGCAGGGGCACTCCGGTGTCAGGGGCGGACCGCAAGTGCGCCATCGAGCGCCGCAGTCTGGGCGAGACCGCCAGCCAGCCAGTCAACGCGCATAGATAAGCCAAGGCTTACATGACACCCCATGGCAGCTTCGCTCTTATTGGGCTTTGTTGACCGACGCCAGCGGCAGGAACAGCGTCATCGGCGAGTCCGGCAGGGCGATGAAGCCGTGGTGCTGGTAGAAGGTCGCCGCGGGGTCATCCTTTGCCTCGACCACCAAGGCGTAGGCCGCGATCTCCGCACGGGTGGCACGGTCGAGCGCATCGGCCAGCAGGGCACTGCCGAGACCCTGGCCGCGGAAGCCCAGGTCCACCGCCAGGCGCCCCATGCGCACCGCCGGCACGGACGGGTAGCGCGGCAGCTTCTTGGCCGTGGCGGCCGGCAGGTCGGTCAGCAGCAGGCTCGCCGACGCCAGGGTGTAGTAGCCCGCGATGCGCCCCTCGGGCGTCAGTGCCACGAAACAGGCGGTCACCCGACGGCGGATGTCTTGCGAGACCTGGAGCCGGAAATAGCGGTCCAGCGGCTCCGAACCGCTGTCGAAGGTCGTCCGGTCATGCGCGGCGGCGAGCGGTACGACGCGCAAGGGCGCGTCGATCATTCCGCACTCAGCAGCTTGCGGCGACGTGCGAAGGCGCGCTCCAGGGCCGGCGACGGGTCCGGCGGGGACAGGAGGGCCTGGGCAAAGCGCTCCGAGTCGGCCAGCGACAGGCGGACGACCTCGCCCTGCTCGATGGCGCGCTGGGCGGCCTCCTGCACGGCGGACACCACGAAGTCGGTCAGGCTGCGGCCCTGAATCTCCGCGGCACGCTTGAGCATGGCGTGCAGCTCGGTGCTGATGCGGGCTTCGAGCCGAGCGGTGGATGCGGCTGATGGCATGGGGTTGTCCTCCTCCTGTTACTGTACGGCAGCTTGCCGGAGACATCCAGACGCCATCGGACTGAGTTCCTTTTCCTACTGCCCCGCGAACGCTCGCCCGACCACCGCGGCCAGCGTCAGGACCACCGTAGCCCCCGTTCCCAACAGCATCCCAGCCCAGATCCAGGCCCAAGGGTTGCCCATCCCGGTCGGCGCCGAAGCCTGGGCCTGTAGCGGTGCGGGTGGCGTTGCCAGGACCGGCCCCGCGGCTGGGGCCTGATTCCGCAACAAGGCGACCGTCTGCATCACCACCTGTTGCAGCGCCGCGTTCTGGCCCTCGATGAGGGCCTGCATGTCCGCCTTCCAAGCCTCGTGCAGGGCCTTCTGGTCTTCCAGGAAGGACGCCCGATCCTTGAGGGACACCTGATCCAGCCAATGGGCCTGGGCCTCGGCGACCTTCTCGATCTGGTCAATCGCGTCCCGGGTCGCCTCCCGGATCGCCGTCGCGGCCGGGGCGACCGTCTCCTCAAGATACCGCCTCAGCACCACCTGGTTCAGCAGCACCACGGCCACAATCGGGTCGTCGCGGCAGATCGCCATCCCATGGGCGCGGGCGACCTCCGCGATCATGTCCCCGATCAGGTCGTCGCCACCCTGATCATCCCGGTTGCTCACGCCGAGGCGGCGGCCCTGGACTGGGCCTGATCCTCACCCAGGGGCAGGGCGTCGAGCTGCGCCCACAGCTCATCGCGGATGCGCTTGATGCGGGTGCGCGGCATCAGGTCGAAGCCCGCGATGGCCTCCCCGAAGGTCAGGCGTTGGCGGAGCATTTCCTCGATGTCCTTGCCGAAGGTCGCCTTGGTGCGGGCCGGCAGCAGGACGGTCCCGAGGATGCGGTCCCGGGCCTCGTGCAGGAACTTGGCCTCCGCGATGGGCCGGCCCTGGATCTCCAGGGGCCCCAGATGCTCGTTCAGCCACAGGATCAGCGGCACATCCGTCGCCGCCAGCAGGGCCATGGTCCCCTTGATGGTCTCCTCCGCGTCCGGCCCGCCGGCGATCACCGTCTGCACCACCACCTGGTGGCCCAGTTCCGCCAGCAGGGCGAAGACCCCGTTCTCCACCTCGTAGGCCATCAGGGTCTCGAAGCCGTTGCTGCCCACGTCCACTACCACCTGGGCATCCTCCGGCGCCGCGGTGACGATCCCGACCAGGGCGTCCAGGGCCCGGGGGTCGATGACATGGTTCTGCGACAGCTTCAGATGGGTCGCCTTGAGCGGCTTGTACTGGAGCAGGGTCGGGTTCAGCGTGTCGGTGTCGATGCACGCCACCGGCCGCCCGCGGTCCACCAGCCACTGGGCGAAGGCCGCGGTCAAAAAGCTCTTACCGACCCCGCCCTTGCCTTGCAGGGTCACAAACAACGTCGCCATGGATGACTACTCCAGAATCGGAACTTGGGATCAGGACTCGGGCTCCCCCTCGTCCTTCTTATTGATGAAGGTCACTTCCGGCCGCGCCGTCGGGTCCCACTCGAAGGACTTGGGTCCCTTGGGCACCGCCAGCGGGTCGCGGGCCGGCGGCTTCCCCGTCTCGACTGTCGCCTTGGGGGCCTTGCCCGCCGCGGTCCTCGCCTTGGGCCAACCCACGCAAGGTCGACCTCCTGGCCTGGCGCGGGAACTTTGCCACCAGCCTGGAGCGCCACGGCATCGCCGCCGAGGCCCCCCCGCCTATAGCCGCAGCAAGGCCAAGGACGGCTACCGGCGGGACCCTAGACGGGATGGGTCGGAACTGCGCCGACGCGGCACGCGCGAGCGCCCGGACCCCTCGCCGAGTTTCGAGCCGAGATCGAGTAGCGCGCCATCCGCCGCCGCGCCGAAGCCTCGACCCGTATCGCCGCCCACTACGAGGAAAAGGTCCCGGGCTACGAGCAGGTCGCCAACAAGCTCATCGAGCCGCTCCAGGCCGGGGCTGCCCCGTGGCAGAAGCCCTGGGCACCGGGGAGCATCCACTTGCCGCACGGCGGTCTCGGGGACCTGGTAAAAGGGGTCGAACTCGATGTGGCTGGAGATGCAAGTCCGGGGCGACCCGCGCTGGATGACCTACAAGCAGGCCCACGGCGTCGGTGCCCAGGTCCGCCGGGGCGAAAAGGGGACCCTGGTCCAATACTGTAAGCTCACCGACCAGATCGCGGCGACGGACGAGCGCGGCAAGCCGGTTAAGGATGCGGAGGGCAACACCGTCTACCGTTCGGTCCAGTTGGAGAAGCCAAAGGTCTTCTCCGCCGCGGTCTTCAACGCCGAGCAGATCGACGGCCTGCCCCCGCTCCAGATCAAGACCCCCGACTGGGACCGCCACGAGCGGGTCGAGGCCGTCTTGCAGGCGTCCGGAGTCGAGATTCGCCACGACCAGGCGGACCGCGCCTTCTACCGGCTTGCCACGGACCGGATACACTTGCCCCCGCGGGACAGCTTCCGGAGCGCTGATGCCTTTTACAGTTGCGCTCTCCAGGAGGGCGGTCACGCATCAGGGCATCCCACCCGCCTGGACCGGGACCTGGCCCATTCGGCAGCGTCGGCTACGCCAAGGAGGAACTGCGCGCCGAGATCGCCTCCCTGAGGGTCGGCGACCAGCTCGGCATCGGCCACGACTCCGGCCAGCACGCCGCCTACGTCAAGAGCTGGGTCCAGGTCCTCAAGGAAGACCCCAAGGAGATCCTGCGCGCTTCGCGGGACGCGGATAAGATCAGCAGCGATGTGCTGGGTTTGGAAAAGGATCGTATGCCCTCGAACATCGAGAAGCTGCCCGAGGTCGCCTGGGCTCAGTCGCAGCCGGTGCCGGCGCGCAGGGTGAGCCGCGTCTGCGCGGCGCGTGGTCGCGAACGAGGCTGAGTTATGCTCATGAACCCAATTGAATTTCAGACCGTTGCCCGCGACGGCGTTCTCGACATCCCGACGGAGCATCAGCGCCTACTGGACGAGAAGGCGGTGCGGGTTGTTTTGGTCGATGCCCAAGTCGGGGGTACCGGAGGCGACGAGACCCTCTTTGCGCGACTGCGACGGGTGCGTATCCAGGGGCCGACGGACCTTTCTACCAACCACGACGCCAAATCGTCGGCGAGCGGGATGTCTGAGGCCGGCGGGTGTGGCGCTACGCGGATGGTAGTAATTGATTCCTTTATGCACTCTTTATGCACCCGGGGCCTTCTTGCGGCGGGAGCGTTAAGTGTGGCGCCGGGTCGAAAAGCCAAGTCTTGTAATCACGCAGTTGGCACAGTTATCAGACCAATTGTGCCGAGTTATTGCCTGAGAAGCACCAATGCCTGAAATCTGCTGATTTTATGGGGTCATTGTCAGGATGTACGTCATTGATCGCGAGCATCCGCCAAAACACATCCACATCAAGTACGGCGAGTACGAGGCGGTCATGGAGTTGGTGAACCTCAACATGATCGATGGGTTCGTCCCGAGGAGGTGCCGGCAGCTTGTTCGCGAGTGGGCCGAGCTTCATCAGGATGAGCTGATCGAAATGTGGGAGACGCAACAGTTCCATCCGATTCAACCTCTGGAGTGATAGATGAAGCTTACCCACTTCGAGCATCAAGAGGGCTACCGATTCGTCCTGGCCTTCGAGAACGGGGACGTTCGGGCAGCGGACCTACAGGATTTGGTTGGCAGACATGTCCCGGTAGACTTGGTGTCTAGTGCACGCATAGACCCCGAGTGGGGATGCCTCGAATTCCTCGATGGGCGCGTGGACGTCGAACCGAAAACACTATACCGCTATGCGTGCGGCGCCGACGCTCGGCGGGCCGCGTAACGTGAGAGAGGGCGCAAGGATTCTTGACTTGTAAGACCGGGGTCCTGCAATCCAACATCCGCTCAACCCCCCCGGCCAGGTACTGTCCAGAGCCCGGACCACAGTTCCCGCGTCGTCGTGAGCCGTCCGGAACCAAAGTCAGACGAACACGAGTGTCTTGACTTGTGCCTCGGCCGACGCCGTTGATGGTCACCGATTGTAGCCCGGGAGGGGCGAGCTTCCGAGGCAAGTCCTGGGCCGCGTTGCATTCAAGGGGCGGAGTGTTGCTGGCATGGCGCTGTCGTCCTGCCCGGGAAGGCGCTTCGATCCGGGGTAGATCTCCACGCGGCCTGGGAGGCGCCTTGTTCCCGGCTAGGGTGACTCGATCACTCGTCGCTCAGCAGCTTGCGGCGACGCGCGAAGACGCGCTCCAAGGTCGGCGATGCGTCCAGCGGGGACAGGAGGGACTGAGCGGTTGTGAAATAACCCCCTGTAGGTTTGGCCGAGGAACGAGGCCCAACGACAAGGCCAATGTAAACCTCTGATCGTTAGGCCTCCTGCGTCGGCCCAACCTACGGGAAACCGCGGATTCGCCCGTCGAGAACGGGTATCTTCACAGCCTTTGCGCAAAGCGCTCTGACTCCGCCGGCGACAGTCGGACGACCGCGCCCTGCTCAATGGCGCGCTGGGCGGGCTCTTGCACGGCGTAAACCACGAAGTCGGTCCGTGGTTCGTCGCGCTCCAGGGCGGCGAGCGCCAGCAGGTAGTCGACACGATCTTCCAGGTATGGGCGCCAGGGCCTCCTTCCATAAAAGCTCTTGCTGCGCCCAGTCGCGGTGGCAAGCCGATTGAGCTCTGCTTCCATCTGCGGGTCGAGTCTTACGGCTAACATGGTGGTCGGCTCTGTGGAACCGGATTTCCGACAAGTATCACGGCCTTCTTGGGGAACCAAATCGTGGCTTTGCGGGGCCGCGCCAAGGGCGCGACTTTATTTTCCTACTGCCCCGCGAATGGTATCCAAACCACCGCGGCTAGCCCCAGGGCAGCCGTCACCTCGGCTCCGAAGAGCATCCCGGCCCAGGCCCAGGGGCTTGCCGGCCCGACCGACGCCGGAGTTTCGGCCTGGAGGCGCACGGCCTGCGCTGGCGAGGCCGGCCCCAGGGTTGTACATCGAACCCGAAACAGGGCGGCCGACTGCATCACCAACTGACGCGACGCCCCGTCCTGGCCCTCGATCAGGGTCTGCATGTCCGCCTTTCAAGCCTCGTGCAGGGTCCTCTGGTCTTCCAGGACCGCCTCAGCACCGCCTGGTTCAGCAGCACCACGGCCACAATCGGGTCGTCGCGGCAGATCGTTACCCGCGGGACGGCCACTGCAAGGCCCAGACCCTCCACCGCCCGGGCCACCCCGGCCAGAGGCGCCCGCACCCGCCTTCATCATTAGGGCGCGGTGCCCGGCAAGGTCGCGAAAACGCTCCCAGTGACCGCTGGCCACCGTATCGCCTGGCAGCAGCGTTCGCGATCGATGCGGTTCCTTCGTCACTGCATCCTACGACTTGTAGTCCCTTGAATCTTTGCGATTCGAGGCGTAAGGCGGAGAAAGCAGACCGGCAGGATGCGGTGAGGGGGGCCGCATCCTTCGCAACCGATGCGGCCCCCCCGGGGGCGATGAAGCTATCGCACCAATTCGCGGTAGGCGTGCCAAGTCGCGTGGCCCAAGAGCGGAAACACCACCACCATACCGACGAGGAAGGTGGCGAACCCGACCCCCACAAGGATCACGATGAGCGCGGCCCAGACGATCATGGTCGGAAGGTCCGCGAGGGTCACGCGGATGCTGGTCTGGATGGCCGTTGCCGCATCCGTATCCCGGTCGATGATCAGCGGCACCGAAACGACCGATCGGGCGAAGACCACGCAGGCCAAGAGGCCGCCGCCGACGGTATAGGAAATGGCCTGGGCGGCGGTCATCTGCTCGAGCACCCCGCCCCACATCGTGGCGCTGACACTCGGCCCAGCGCTGCCCAAGGCCAGATAGAGCATCAAGGTCGAGAGTCCGAACCAGACCGCGCTGATCGCCAGCAGGCCGGCAGAGAACCGCACGAGGGACTCCCGATTGCGCGTGAGTGCCGACAACGAGCTCTCGAAATCGGCGGTCTCACCCGCGGCTCTGCGACGGGACAGCTCGCACAGCCCCGCGGTCAGGAGCGGCCCAACCAGCAGAAAACCGGAAATGCTCGCGGCGATGAAGTACGGATGACGCCAAAAGCCGAGGATGACGGCACCCATCACGGAGACCAGGAACCCGTAGGCCAGGCTGGCGCGGGGCGATCGGCGCAGATCGTCCCAGCCCCTGCTTAGCCAGACGAAGGGTCTTGTCAGCGGAACCCGCATGACGGGAAATGCGTCGACGGTGTGCAAGCGCAAATGGGTCGAAGTACTCATGATGGGTCCTCCTGGGGTTCGTTTTGTCGTGTCGACGGCCGTTGCGAGGCGAGCGCTTGCCTTGCTGCGCAGGACGGACGGCCTGCACCCCACCCGGCAACCGCATCGGCCCGGTGCGGAAAAACCAAGCCGGAGGCTCGGTCTTTAGAGAGCCTAGTCGCCTCCCGGGCGATTGGCAAGGTCTGGGGGGCGGTCTTCGTCCAACGGCCGCGTCTACCCCGTGGCAAATTTCCAGCACCCAAGACGCCGCGCGTGCCGGGCCGGGGCTGGGGGCTGCCTCCTGCCCTAACCGCCGCGGGATCCTCACCTCGTTACCGGATCGCGGTGCTGCTCGGGTCGGTGTCGCTCACGACAGTCCCTACGAGACCCGCGGCCATCCTGGGTGGTTCGCGTGGGGGAGTTGCGAGCCAAGAGGGTGCAGCGAGGTGAGGTCAGGTAGTTCGACTTCGTCACATTCCCTGGTTGGAGCTTGCTAACCCAATTTTGACGCTGATATTTTTTCGTATCCGAGGTTCAGTTCGCGCGTCGTTGCATTGATCGCCGTACGGTGTGGCCCACCGCCGCCTTAAGTGGCTGCCGAAGTACTCGGCTATCTCGCGGTAACTGGAGGCGCCGGTCGCATAGGCCGCGACGATCGCGGCATTGCGCTCCTTGTGGTCGGAAGCGAGAGCGCCCAGCGCGGGTGCCGGAGGTCGCGCTGGGGTCGGGGGGATGCTCAGCACGTCGCCCCAAATCGTTGCCCTGGCCTGCCTTTGCTGGACGAACTCGTCGTCACCGAGATAGATTTGCGGCCGCAGCGCTCCCCTCAGGTCTCGCCCCACGCCCCCCAAGACAAAATGTTGAAGTGCGTGCGTCCCGAGCCGAACTGACTCAGTAGATCGTCAACGGCCAGCCACTTCGGAATGGGGAACCCCCCGGTCATCGCGCGATAACTACTCCAGGGCAACTGCTCAGGATGTGCGACTATCCCCGGGCACGCACCTGCTTGACCACAGCGTAGCGGTCCAGCTCCAACAGGTAGGTATTCTTATCTACCAAAATCGCCTTGAAGTGTCCTTGGAACAGGTGCCTAAGGCAGTTGTAACGTTGCAGACTGTTACAATCCGAGATCTGATCCCTTTGCTCTTTGACCCCTTGGCTCTTCCTTGGCTTCAAGTTTCCCTCAGACAGCCACTTCTGGACCGACGGCGACGGGGGATAGTCGATGTCGCGGCCAATTTCCCGGAAGTGGCTCATCGGCGCAAACCCTCAGCATTTATGGCCCCATTGTACCGCGGCGCTCGTCGGAAAGTCCGATAGGCTGTTAGCGGCTGCGCTGCCGAATGTCGCCGAAGGTGTTCAGATTGGACGTGTCACCAATGGATGGTTTGAAATCCTTGACGTTCCCGTCTTTTCCCCATGATTTGACACCAAGCCAACAGGGCTGCCAATCCCCAATCTTCTCCTTGGAATCGACTGTTTTCATGGCTTGTTTCTCCCAAACCAAGGATACTGGAGTGCTTTTTTTGTCGTGCCTGATCTCTGCTCGATAGCGTCCAGCACCGTCCGTGCGGACTTGAGCCTCGATTGACCACGGCGACTTGAGTCTCAACTCGCCCTGCAGGAAGCGCAACTCTGCTTGTGCGCCGCTCGCCCGGGAGGATTGTGATCCCGATATGGCGTCAGGTCCGCTGGGAAACGCCTCGGACAGAAAAAACAGCCAGGTTTCAACCCAAAGCCCGAGTTTCTCAATGTCATATCGCTCGCACGAAGCTTGATCTTTCGGGCTGTAGAATACGCCGATCCCTTGCAAGCTCAGGGCGCGGACGCTGATTTGCCCCGTGCGTTTGGCGTAGGTCTCTGCCAGCCACTCTCCATGGGCTTGGTTGACCACGATGTAATCTTCTCCGCCGGCGTCGATCCTCAGGTAGCCGTAATCAGACCAACCGTGATTGGGTTTCGATTGACCAGGCTGCCCCCAGTGGTGCGGAGGACTAGCAATTTTACCTAAAAGGTTCTGGTCCTCGAATCCGGTAGGGACTGGTCCGGGTGTCTGGCAGCCAAGAAGCAGCAATCCAAGAATCACGAACGTTCCGGTTAGCTTAGGCATTGTTTTCTCCTTCGACTCTGTGCTGATGAGAAACGGCAAGGATATTGGGGCCTTGCGGCACTGGATGACGGATAGGTGTTTCCCGGAGTCTCAATAAGTGCCGGCATGGTCCGTTCGTTGCCTCCTTTTATCAAGGCCGGATACTCTCGTACCCTTGGCCGAAGTATAGAACGACACGCGGTCCAACATCGGCTTTGGCCCGTCAGACTGGCCTCCTTCCAGCAGGGGCGCGCGGCGATCTGCACAGATTCAGTGCGCAAGGAATCCGGAGCGCTACGATAACCTCGATTACGACAACGACAACGACAACGACAACGACAACGACAATGGCGCTAAAAGCATTCCCTAATGAATTTGTTTAACTTATTAGTTCAATCGTTCCTAAGTCAGGGCCAACCATAAGGGCAGGGTGACCATGGACAGCAGCGTGGTGAGCGCCACCTGGGCGGCGATGACCCGACCGTCCCCGCCCATGCGGTTGGCCAGGACATAGGCCACGGTGGAGACCGGCAGGGCGGCCATGAGGATGGCGGTCTGGAACCAGATGCCGGTCAGCCCAAAGGGCAGTGCCAGACCCCAGGCGATGGCGGGCAGGATCAGTAGCTTCACCGTCACCCCATACCAGAGGTGGCCGCGGGCGTGGTCCAGGGCGTCCAAGCGCAGCCCGGCGCCCACGGCGATCAGCCCCAAGGGCAGCGAGGCCCGGGCCAGGAGTTCCAGGGTCTGGTCCAGGACCCCGGGCAGGGACAGGCCGATCAGGCTGAAGGCCAGGCCGGCGGCGGTGGAGAGGATGAGTGGATTGCCCACCAGCTCCCGCACCCAGTTTCCCTCCCCATGGCGGGCCAGCACGGCCACCGCGGCGAGGTTTGCCATGGGCACCAGGACGCCCATGAGCAGCCCGATGGCTGCCACGCCGGCCTGGCCGTGCAGCCCGTCGGCCACTGCCAGGCCCACAAAACTGTTGAAGCGGAAGGAGCACTGGAAGGCCGCCGCATAGACCGGCGGCGGGTCATGGAAGAGGCTCTTGCTGAGCCGGCCGAGCCCCATGCCGATCAGGGTGAAGAGGATGCCCGTGACGACCATGGGCCAGGCGGCCCCCAGGTCGATCCGGGCGTGGGCCAGGGAGTGGAAAAGCAGGGCCGGGAAGAAGACGAAGTAGATCAGCCGCTCCAGGTCCCGCCAGAAGCCCTCTGCCAGGCCGCCCCGGCGGCGGATCGCCCAGCCCAGGAGGATGAGCGTAAAGATCGGGACGATAGTCGCGACGACTGCCATGTCGGTTTCGCCCTAGGGCTGCCGTGCAGCCCCGGACACTGGTTCTAACTGCGCCTGGTCAGGTTGGATTGCGGATCGGCGCAGCCTCCGGGCTCAGCCCTCGCGGTGGTAGGCCAGGATGCGCTCTACCTCGTTGCGGGAGCCCAGGATGACCGGCACCCGCTGGTGCAGGGACTCCGGCTGTAACTCCATGATCCGCTCAGTGCCGGTAATGGACCCGCCGCCGGCCTGTTCCACGATGAAGGACATGGGGTTGGCCTCGTAGAGCAGGCGCAGCTTACCGCCCTGATTCTTGGCCTTCATCTTGGAGTCCGTGGGGTACATGAAGACCCCGCCGCGGGTCAGGATGCGATGCACCTCGGCGACCATGGAGGCGATCCAGCGCATGTTGAAGTCATCGCCCCGCGGGCCTTCCTTGCCGTCCAGGCACTCCTGCACATAACGGCGCACGCCCGGCTCCCAGAAGCGCATGTTGGACATGTTGATGGCAAACTCCCGGGTGTCTGCCGGGATCTGCAGCTTCGGATGGGTGAGGATGAACTCGCCGATGTTCTGGTCCAGGGTGAAGCCGTTCACCCCGTTGCCGGTGGTCAGCACCATCATGGTGGAGGGACCGTAGAGGGCATAACCGGCGGCCACCTGCTGGGTCCCGGCCTGGAGGAAGTCCCGCTCGGTCGGCTCCTGACAGCCCCCGGCGCAGCGCAGGATGGAGAAGATGGTCCCCACCGAGACGTTGACGTCGATGTTCGAAGAACCGTCCAGGGGGTCGAAGGTCAGCAGGTACTTGCCCCGGGGCTTGCCGGCCGGAATCGGGTAGATCTCGTCCATCTCCTCGGAGGCCATGGCCGCCAGGTGGCCGGCCCACTCGTTGGACTTGATGAAGACCTCGTTGGAGATGATGTCCAGCTTCTTCTGGGTCTCGCCCTGGACGTTCTCGCTGCCCGCGCTGCCCAGCACGCCGACCAGGGCGCCGTGGTTGACGTAGTTACTGATCACCTTGCAGGCGGTCACGATGTCGTTGAGGAGCGAGGTGAAGTCACCGGTGGCCCCGGCGATGCGCCGCTGCTCCTCGATGATGAACTGGGTGATAGTCCTGCCGTTATGCATGGGGGTCCTCGTCGCAGACGCGTTGTAGTAAGGGAGGGGGCCGGGAGGGGCGTGCTTTACAGTATATCGCGAGCCGCCCGCCCCTGGGTCGGGCTGCTGGAGCTGGGTGTGATCGAAACTGATGTGGTTTCGTAACCTCACGCCAGCTTCAGATGGGCATCGCTCCCGCTCTGCCCATCCTACGCAAGTTGTCGACCACATCAGTTCTGATCGCACCCATCGGATCTTCGCACGGGGGGATGGCAGCAGTGCTCAGATCGGCGAGACGTGAGAAGGCGGATTGCGGTCCAGCCAGTCCTCAGCTGCGACTGCGAACTTCTCGAGTCCCTCGGCGCGCACGTTGCGCCAGAATGGGCCAGCGCCATCGCGGAGCATGGCAGGCGCAACCGGCAGCACCGCGAGCAGTACCCCGTAGCGCAGATTGAAGTCGGCCAGGATATCAGCGATGCGGTCGATCTCCAGGGCCGGGCGGTCCGGATCGGCGAGAACCAGCAGAAGATCGATGTCGGACTCGGGGCCGGCGTCCCCGCGCGCCTGGGAGCCATAGAGCCAGAGCCCGGCGAACCGCTCCCCATAACGTCGCCGAAATGCGGCGAACAATTCCTGCAGGATGACGGTGAGTTCGGGATGAGTCACAGCTGGCATTATGAACGATGGGGTCTGCCGGAGACAGTGGGCGCCAGTCTGGCCATGGATGTCCGGTCATCATGAAACGAGCAGTCAGCGTTCGGCCGTCAGCCTTCAGCTCGGAGTTTCATAGGGATATCGTCACCTGACGGATTACCCCCGGGGTGAGCACCCGTCGCCGAAAAACTGTGCGCAGGTCGCTGTTCTGAAATAGCTGACGGCTGACCGCTGACTGCTGATTGCTCCATATGAGGGTGATATACCTACCGCTAGGGATCGCCGCGATCCAGTCCACTGGGACCTGCGCGATGTCGCACACCCCGTATGCTGGAAGGCGCCTCCCACTCAGAGAATTGGGTCCAGCAATCGCGCGGCCCGCACCGCCCACTGGAAGGCCCGGCCGCGTTGGTGCAGGTCCGCGGCCGTGGTGGGGCGGGCCTGGCGGAAGTCGGATTCCAGCATGGCCTGAACTTGGGCGGCGAACTCTCGGTCCACCACGATCGCGGTGATCTCGAAGTTGAGCCGCAGCGAGCGGTTGTCCAGATTGGCGCTGCCGACGCTGGCGACCTCATCGTCCACCAACAGGACCTTCTGGTGCAGGAACCCATCCTGATACCGATAAATCTTGATGCCGGTCCGGTCCGCGGTCTCCAGGAAGGAGAAAGATGCCAGGTAGACCATCCGGTGGTCCGGCTTGGCGGGCAGGAGGATACGCACGTCCAACCCCCGCAGGGCCGCCAGTTGCAGGGCGGCGAAGACCGGGGCGTCGGGGACGAAATAGGGGCTGGCGATCCACAGCCGCCGCCGCGCCCCGGCGATCATCTGGTGGAAGAACATGGAGCAGCTTTCCAGGGTGTCAGCGGGCCCGGTGGGATAGATCAATACCGCCTGTCCCGCCCCGGCCGGTGCGGGCGGTGGGAGGCCCCAGTCGAGCGTCAGGACTTCCCGGGTCGCCCAGTACCAGTCCGCCGCAAACACCCGCTGTAGGGCGAGCACCGCGGGGCCCTCGATCCGCACATGGGTGTCCCGCCAGTGGCCGAGCGGCCCGAGACCCAGATACTCGTCCCCCACATTGTGCCCGCCCACACAGCCGATACGGCCATCCACCACCAGGATCTTGCGGTGATTGCGGAAGTTGAGCTGAAAGCGGTTGCGCCGGCCCCGGGTCGTATGAAAAGCGGACACGGCCACGCCGGCGGCCCGGAGCTGAGCGCGATAGGACCGGGGCAGTGCATGGCTGCCGACCTCGTCATAGAGGAGCAGGGTCCGCACCCCGGCCGCGGCCTTGCGGATCAGGAGTGTTTGCAGCCGGCGGCCCAGGTCGTCATCCTTGACGATGAAAAACTGGACCAGGCAGTAGCGCTCGGCCCCCTCGATGGCCGCGAAGATGGCGGCAAAGGCCGCGTCCCCGTCCACCAGCAGGGTCGAGCCCATTGCCGCGGGTGAAAAGGGTGTGGCCGATCCGGGCCAGCACGTCCAGGTCAGCGGCACGCTCGGTCGGGAGCGCGGCGCGGGCCGGCTCCAACTGTCCCCGCAGCCCGGCCACCCGGTGGTCCACCCCGGCCAGAGTGCCCTCGCGCAGAACCTCCGCGTACCCGTGGAAGCGGTTGCGGCCCAGCACCCAATACAGGGGCAGCGCCAGATAGGGGAAGGTCACCAGGGAGACCGCCCAGGCGATGGCGCCCTGGGAGGTGCGCGCCGTTGCCACCGCGTGGATGGCGGACAGGATCCCCAGGGCGTGGAACAGGGTCAGCCCCAGGCCGACCAGGACGATCAGATCATGCTCCAGCATCGCGCAACTCCCCGCCGCACCCCGGTGTCAGACCCCGGGCGCGGAATTGCCCAGCGGTGGCCGACAATTATGCCTCGCAACTCGGGGTGAGCGCCCGTCGCCAAAGGACTGTGCCCAAGACGGTGTTCTGAAATGGCTGATGGCTGACTGCTGACCGCTCCTTCCAAGATCAAGGTTACACGCCGACTCAGGTCGGGTTCTCGGTGCTCCCGTCCTTGATGCCAGTCATGATGCGGTAAACCTTTGCCAAGGCCTCCTCATCCCCGACATTGCCGGGGAAGATGACCACCGGCAGGTCCGGGTAACGGGGGTGATCCGCCGGGCAGCGCACCACGGAGCAGCCGGGCAGGATCTGGCCCAGGACCCGGGAGGCGCGCCAGGGCCAGGCCGCTGGAGAGGACATCGTTGGAGGTGATGCCCCCCTTGCTGATCAGAAAACCCAGGTCCGCGGGGCAGGCCGCGCACGACCTCCATGAGGAAGGCGGAGACCTGGTCGCCAAAGGCCAGACGCGTGGCCTGATCGGCGAAGGTACGCTCGACCCGGCTGGTGTAAGATCACCGCCGTCAGCGCCCTGGTCATGCAGCTCCGCGGCCCGGGCGAGGGTCGCGGTCAGCAGGGCCGCGCCCTCGGTGGGGATGCGGTCCACGTCGATCTCCACGGCCCCCACCCCGGCTTGCTGGAGGAGGCACGCCAACTGGTCGGTGGTCTTCTTGACATGGGAGCCGACGATGACGGCACCCGGCCGGCCACCGCGCACATAGGCACGCATGGCGTCCGGCGCCACCGGCTGGGCGGGCAGGCGGGCCAGGGCGGTGAGCAGGCTGGCGGCGCTGCGGAAGAGGAAGCGCTTGCCGGCGGCCACGCTGGCCAGGACATCGGCGGCGAAGCGATCCAGGTCCGCTTGGTTCTCGGCGTCCACCACGCCGCAGGCGTTGCCGTGCAAGGCCAGCAGACGCGTCCGGAGCCCCGCGGACCTCGGCCAGGAGGAAGCGCTCGACCTGGTCGGCGCGGGATGCGGCCCTGGGTCTTTTCGGCAACGTAGTCCGGCAGATAGCTGGTGAATAGCCGAAGACGGAATCCCGGGCGAATTCGGTCTGGTCGGCACGGGCTGGCCATTGACCATCAGATAATGGATGCAGTCGCGGGTGATGCGCCCGCCTTCGAAGAAGGCCGGGATCAGGAAGTGGGCGTCGAAGGGGCCCAGTTCCTCCGCCATGACGTCGGTCTCCACCGGGTAGTGGCCGCGCAGGGTGGAGTCGGAACGGCTGACGAAGAGGGGGATGGGGTCGGCCCTCGCCCCCTCCATGCGGTTCAGGGCCAGTGCGCAGGTTATGGCAGACCTCGCGGGTGACCGCCGCGGCCTGCCGGGCGCCCATGCCGCGGCTGTTGGTCAGGATAAAGAAGAACGGCGAGGCGTCGGCCAGGCCCTGCCGCAGGGTCTCGAGATCCCACCGGGTCAGGAGCAGGCAGCCGTGGACGGTCTGGGAACCGGTGGGGTCGTCGTCGAGGACGATGATCTTGACGGCGGCGGTCTGGGTCGTCATGGCGGGTGTCATTGGTCATTCATCCTGGACACGGAGGTTGGTCCGCGAATTACGGCGAAACACAGGCGGCCCGAGGCGGGAGCGACGCGCCAGTTTCTCTACCCCGCTCGCCATGAGCTTTGACGGGCTGACCAGTGCCAGCCGGGGCATGCCGCAGGGTGCGACGGCAACCTGTGCCGGACGTGGCGAAGGCCCCGTCCTGCGCCAGGTCACTACGGCTGCCGGGGCCATCAGGTCCCGGGCACGCTGGGCCAGGGCTCCGCGGTGATGCCGTTGAAGCCATGATCTCCGCCGGGCTGGCGGTGGTCTCGCCGCGCTTCCAGGCGATCAGGTCTCGCGCGGGGGCGCGGGTGCGCAGCAGCACCGGCTCCAGGGCGATGGAGCCGCCGCCGCTGACGGCGAGCAGGACGTCGCCGTCGAACAGGGCGTTGAAGTGGTCGTCGTCCATGAAGGCGTTATCCGGCTCGGACGCGTCTCCCAGGCCACGTCCGCCGGGCGGAACAGGCGACGGGGGTTGACCACGCAGACGATGCGCACCCGGTAACCGGCGGCCTCGAGCTCATCCTTGGCCTCGAAGACCGGCAGTAGCACCATGTCGCCGGTGACGGCGAAGACCACCAGGCCCCGGCTGTCCGCCTGGGGCGCGGTCTCGTAGAGGGTCACCGCGCCCTGCGCGATCGCCTGCTGCGGCCTGGGCCGGCGTCGGGTAGACCGGCAGGGGCGACTTGGAGGCGATGATGCCGATGCCCTTGTTCCATTGGCCAGTGGCCCACTCGTAGGCGGCCTGGATCATGTTGGCGTCCGCCGGGAACGAGCAGATAGACGTTGCCGTTGCGCATCTGAGCGCCAATGTAGTTCTCGATCTCCGGGCGCTGGTGGGTCCAGCCGTTGCGGCCCTGCTCCAGGGCCCCGGCGGTGAACATGCAGACGACGGACGGCGTGTTGCGGCGCAGTTCCGCCATGGCCTGGGTCACGGTCTGCACGATGGGCCAGCCGTTGATGGCGAAGCTCTCGTAGGACAGCCAGAGGGAGCGCCCGCCGAACAGGCCAGGCCGGCCGCGAAGCCCGCGCAGGCGTCCTCGTTGAGGGGCTCGTAGACCTGGCCGGTCGGCCCCTGGTGGTAGAGCGGGTCCACGGTCGGGTGGCGGATCTTCAGGCGTCGTTGATGTTCTTCATCGCCGAGGCCTCGTTGCCGTCGGCGTTGGTCACCACGAAGCGCGGGTCGCGCTGGCCCACGGAGGCCACCAGGGCGCCCAGGGCGGTGGCGGGCACGGCCTTGTCACCCGGGGCGAATTCCTGGCGGGGCAGGGTGCGAGGGCGGGCAGGGACCGTTCCCGTTCCGTCACCACCGTGCGGCCAGCGGGGCCGCCACCGGCGCGGGAGAGATTGGTGCGCACCAGGTCCCAGGCCTCCGGGGGCAGGGCGCGCCGTTGCAGGGCCGCGGCGATGTTGTCGCTTGCGCAGCGTGTCGCCGGGATAGAGGTTGTGGGACTTGGCCCCGATGGTATGGACGCCGGCACCCTTTAATTGCTTGAGGATGAACACCGTCAGGGTCCCGGCCAGGGCCGCGTCCGCGGCCTCCTCGGCCCCCTCCAGCACCGCCCGGCTGAAGGCCAGCCGCGCCGGGCTGCAGAACCGGGTGCTGTCGACATAGGCGCCGTCCTGGTCCGCGTCGTCGAAGTCCTTGGCGTCGACCAGGATCACCCGCCCGAAGCCGTGGCCCCGCCAGTAGGCGATCATCTCCTCGTTGGTCATCAGGGACACCATGGAGTGGTGCTCCTGGCTGTAGCCGTTCCAGATCAGGATCGGCAGGAAGTTGGTCACGGACGGGTAGGCGGTATGGAAGTGCATCATGGCGGTCAGGACATAGGGCTCGCCCATGCCGCCGTCGCCGATGGTGCACGGGAAGAGCATGTCCGGGTTCAGCAAGGCCCCGGCCATGGCGAAGTGCTGGCCCTGGCCCAGCGGACCGGCGGGGGCCAGGAGCCCCGGGATGGCGCCGGACAGGTGGCCCAGCAGGCCGTGCCGTTCGCGGAAGCGCTCCTGCAGCTCGGTCATGGTGCGGATGCCCATGTCCTCCAGGGAGGTGTCCAGGAACATGGCGCTGTAGAAGCCCGGCGCGTGGTGGCCCACCTCGGTGACGATATTGGTGTGGCCGAGCATGATCAGGGCCGCGTAGGCCTCGGCGCTGGAGGCGAAGCCGCCGGGATGGCCGGACTCTTTCGACGCGCAGAGTTGCAGCGTGGTGTAGCGCAGGGCGTCTGCGGCCAACTGGGTCTGGAAGACCGCCGCGTCGTCCAGCTCCGCGACGGCGTGGCTTCCCGCGCGGATGCTCGCGGTCTTCCCCAGGGTCGCGAAGTCCGCCGAGGGCCGGGCAAAGTGCAGGATGCCTTCGCAGAAGGCGGGGGTGCTGTCGGCCTGGGGACGGGTGTCGGCGGTCGTCATGGTATTGTCGCTCCTCGTGTTGGTGCTTGGCTGCGCGGGGTTGCGCGTCGGGAGAGAAGCTACTTGGAGCGGGGAATTACCGCAATGCTGAGGCTTTCCCACATTGTGAAAACCGCTTCTAACGGCCTGGGTTTTGCGTGTAACATTCTGAGTTAATTGGATTTAACGATAGCTGTGCATGCTTGATTGCGGTTTTCACAATATGAAAATCTCGAATATGATCTTCTGTCATTCGGAATTTGGCGCGCCGAGACCCTGGCCACAGAGCAACGCGGCTCCAGCGGAACGAATTACCTCCAAGGGTCTTGATGCGCTTGAGTTCGCGCAGATTTCAGTTGCGGTAACGGATCTTCTCCAGATGAAAGACGCACAAACCTCCGTCCATATCCAGGTCATCGACCGCGCCGCTGCCTTGCTGGATGCCATCGCGCGCTACCCGGAGCCGGTGAGCCTCAAGGTCCTGAGCGCCGAGACGGGCTTGCATGTCTCCACCACCCATCGCATCCTCGCCGCCCTGATCGACAACCGCTTGGTGGAGCGGGACCCGGCGGGGCGCTACCGGCTGGGCCTGCGGTTGCTTCAGCTCGGGGCGCGGCTGCACAGCAACATCGATGTGCGTGCCGTGGCCCTGCCCGAGATGGAGCGCCTGCGCGATCGGCTGGGGGAGTCGGTCAACCTGACTATCCGGGAGGGTGACCTGGTGGTCTACATCGAGAAGGCGACACCCGACCGCATGATGCACGTCCAGCAACGCGTGGGCAGTCGTGCGCCCCTGCATGTGACCGCGGTGGGCAAGCTGATGTTGGGCGCGGCCGGGGAGGACGCCATCCGCGGCTATGCCCAGCGCACCAACCTGCCGGCCTTTACCCGCAACACCATCTCGACATTGCCGCGGCTGCTGGAGGAGTGTCGGCAGGCGCTTGCCCAAGGCTATGCCCTGGACAACGAGGAGGCGGAACTGGACGTGGGCTGTATCGGCGTCCTGCTCCATGACGGCACCGGGAACGTGGCGGCGGGGCTGTCAGTCTCCGCCCCGATTGAACGGCGCCAACTTGCCTGGGTCCAGGACCTGATGACGGCCGGGGAGACCATCTCGGCCCGGCTGGGGTACCGGTCGGTGCCTGGCGCAGTGGGAGATCGGCCAGCGACGCCCTGATGCGCTCGGATTCCCGGTCATCGATGATCGCCAAGGTGCGCCCTACCAACCTGTCCGAGCGGGTCCACAAGGCCCAGTCCCCCATCCATGGCTTCGGCTGTTTCGCCCGCCTCCCGTTCGCCGCGGGTGACCTGATTGGTACCTACCAGGGCACCGAGGTCCAGGAAGACGGTACCCATGTCCTGTGGGTCTATGACGCGGAGGGTCAGGTCCTCAGCGCGCGGCACGGGACCAACCTGCTGCGCTGGCTCAACCACAGTGTGGACCCGAACGCCGAGTTCGACGCCTTCGACCTCTATGCCCGCCGCGCCATCGCGCCGGGGGAGGAGATCACCATCGATTACCGCGGCGTCTGACGGCTGCCGCTCGCTTCTGCTCCCGGCGCACCCATCTTCGGCCCAACCCTCATCGGAGTCCCCAGATGCAAGACCGTCCCGTGATCAAGACCGCGATCCCCAGACACCGCTACCAGCTTGGGGACTATGGCGCCTCCTTGCTGGGGGAGATCGAGAGCGGTGGCCCCCGCACCTATCGTTTCATTTTGGCCTTCGTGCGGATGGGCCGGAAAGAACCGGAATTCTATGTCTGTGCGGAACCGACTCCGCCGAAGGATCGGGCAGACGGGGCCTACCAACTGCGCGTGGTGGGTGAGGCCATGGCCGAGGTGGTGGATACCGCCGACCGCTGGGGTGACCTTGAGACCTTCGCCGCCCAGGCCCTCAAGCTCGGCGCCCAGGCCCTGGGACTCCAGCGGGAGCAGGTCGTCCAGCTCATGTAGCCCTGGCGCCCGGCGCATTCCCCTATACTGGCGCGCCCCAAACCGCCGCCGGTCGCCAGCCGTCATGGATTCAGTCATCGTCGCCTCATCCTTTTCGCTCCTCTTTCTCGCGGAGATGGGCGACAAGAGCCAGATCATCGCGATGACCCTGGCCTGCCGCTACCGCGCCCTGCCGGTGATCGTGGGGGTGCTGTCCGCCTTTCTGGTCCTCAACCTGCTGGCCGTGGGCTTGGGTCAGGCGCTGTTCGAGTGGGTGCCCCAACGGCTGGTCCTGTTCCTGGCGGGCGGGCTCTTTCTGGTCTTCGCCTGGCGCTCCTGGCTGGACGGGGCGGCGGCGGACGACGATGAGCCCCGGGTGGCGCCCCACGGTGCGCTGCTCACCAGCTTCCTGATGATCTTTCTGGCCGAACTGGGGGACAAGACCCAACTGGCCATGGTCGGCCTGGCGGCCGGCACGGGGGAGCCTTGGTCGGTGCTGATCGGCGGCACCCTGGCCCTGTGGTCCGTCTCTCTCATCGGCATCCTGGTGGGCGGGCGATTGCTGCGACTGATCCCGCCGGCCTGGCTGCATCGGGCCGCCGCCGGCCTGTTCCTTCTCTTCGGCCTGTTGGCCCTCGCCCAGGCCGTCCTGGGGGATGGCACCCTGCCAACCGGCCAGGTTGACCGGGAACACGCCGACGCCCAGGTTTGACGCCCCCCCCGGGACCCGGCTACTATTACCGGCCTACCTCGGGCGCGTAGCTCAGCGGGAGAGCACTGCCTTCACACGGCAGGGGTCGCAGGTTCGAACCCTGCCGCGCCCACCAATTCGATCACGCAGTTGAAAGCCGGCCTCGCGCCGGCTTTTGCGTTCGTGCGCAGATTGTGCCTCAGTTGTGCCCAAGCGGGGCCCCTTTACCCGCCGCCGGCGCAGGGGTCAGGCGGGGCCGCGACCATTGCCATGAACGGGGGTTGATGTCACGCGGCAAGCGCACACGGGTGTCGGATTGGAGTCCCCTCCGGCGCTTTGCCGGACCGTCCTACTGAACGAACGAGCTGCGACTTCTGATGGCTCCGACCCCGACCGGAGGCCGGCGCCTAGAAGCGCGAGGTTTGGATCTCGATGTCGGCCCCGGCCCAGACCTGCTGGAATCGGTCACGGACGCGCTCGGCATCCGCTGCCTTTCCTTGGGCGCTCAGGCTCTGCTCCAGTCCGAGCAGTGACCACCCATTGTCCGGGTAGATCTCCAGATCTTTGCGGTACACCGCCTCTGCCTCGGCCGGCCTATCAACAGCGAGCAGGGCCATCCCCAGGTTGTGCCGCACCGGCACGTACCAGTCCGAGGGCTCGACGTAGGTCAGTCCGTCTTCGAGGATCACTGCGGCTTCCAGATGGCCGACCGCAACCTCTGGCTGACAGTCTTCCATCGCAATCTCGCCGGCTAGCACCTCACGTGCAATTGCGAGTATCTGAGCCATGGTATTCGTTTCCCAAATCCGCGTGGCTGCCATCTCAGGGTCGTCGGCGATCGATGTCAGCGCCGTAAGGGACTGCCGCGCCCCTTCCAGGTCGACCGTGCGCGCCTGCGCCAGTCCGCGGGCGTAGTGCCAGATCCCGGTGGCATAGACGAGATCGTCCGCGGGTTTGGGTTCGGCGAGGAGTTCGTCCCAACGGCCGAAGCGCACCATTGCGAAGTACGGCATCACCCAATAATGCTGCAGGGTGGCGTATCCGGGCTTGCGCATGAGCTGCTGGTCCTGATGGGCCTGCATGTGCCGTGCAGCATTGAGAGCCTTCCCGCTCGCGCCAATGAAGCTTGCCGCTGCGGCGAGGAAGTGATGGTTGTGCGGCATATAGGCGACCGGATAAAGCCCTTGGGCGTGGCACTGGGCGATGTAGGCGTCGTCCGCAGCGCTGGCCTTTTCGTTGGCCAGCACGGCCTCCTCATAGCGCCCGACACGGATATAGATGTGCCCCGGCATGTGCACCAGATGGCCAGCGCCCGGTACCAGGTCCTGCAGTCGGTCCGCCGCCGCAATTCCTCGCTCCGGGTGAACCTTCTCGACGGCGTGAATGTAGAGATGATTGGCCAGGGGATGATCGGGATGTGCGGCGAGGACCGATTCAAGGGTCGACAAGATCATCCGAGTAGCCGGCTTGGGTGATCCGTCTTTCTCCCAGTAATCCCAAGGCGTGGTGTCCATCAGCGCCTCGGCATAGAGGCTCGCCGCGTCTGGGTCATCGGGGAAGCGACGGGTGACCTCGCCCATCGCTTCCGCGTAGGCATGGTCCAGCGCGCGGCGGTCATCGGGGATCGTGCCCGTGTAGCGTCTTGCCACGGCCTCGATATAGGCCTGCTCGCGCTCTGTGGCCTTCTCCTTCAGCGCCAAGGCGGTCTGAGCGGCGGCATAGGCGCGGGGATTGTCGGCGGCATCCATCCCGGCGTTGATGTTCGGTCCGAGCACCAGTGCCTCCCCCCAGAAGCACATGGCGCATTCCGGGTCGAGGACCTGTGCCTGCTGGAACGAGCGTGCGGCCTCTTTGTGGTTGAAGCCGAAGGACAACACCAGGCCCTGGTCGAAATACCGCTGCGCCTGAGGGGAGCGTGTGCTGACCTGATGATGGTGGGTACCCATTCCGTTAAGCAATGGCGCAATCGGCTCCGCATTGTCTGCAGCCGCAATCAGCGACACGATCACAAGCAAGCTCATAGCTACGGTCACAGTGATCCGGAGTTGCATGCTGAATCTCCGTTGCGGTGTATAGCTGTCACTCTGGATAATCGGGCCGAGCTGCGCAGGCACGGAAGCGTAAGTTGCCGTGGGGACCAACGTCGGTGGCCGGAAGGGAGATGCCGGGTCCTCGGCGTCTCCTTGCTTCCGCGCAGGCTACCAGCTCAAATCTTTGTCAGCGAAGCCTCCGTAGATATTCGGGAGTGCAGTATCGGGGTTGCTGCCACCGTGGGCCTCGGCACTGAAGATACCCCCACCCTCAGCTCGGGCGCCGCGGTAATTGGCCACGCTGTCTCCAACGCCGGGCTGCACCCCGGTCATCCCGCCATCTCGACTGCCGTATCCGTAGAGATCCGGATTGCCCTCGGCGAATCCATGATATACAACATCTGCGCCGGCGGAAGCCGCGAGCATGGTCGTTTCGACTGCAGTAATCAGTCGTTTCATCGTCTCGTCCTCGTTGTCCGATTGAGTGGTTAAACTCACCAGCCGTCCCTAGCCATACATTGCACTTCCAGGTGCTGTAATTAAAACCTAGCACCTTAATCTGAGTGGACTAGTCGGATTTTTACGAGGTCGGTCTCCGTAATTGTACGGGGAAGCTCTCCTCTTTTACTTATGTGGGTCTTCGGCTATTCATCCATTGTTGCCCGGATGACAAGTCCTTGCAGTGCCGGCGATAACCCCCCTTTGTCCGCCTGCTGCCGAACCAGGTACGCGCCGAGCGGGCAGCCATGGTCCCCGCGTCTACCGCACCAATTTACCAGCGGCTTCCATGGTTGGAGCAGCTTCCGTGGGTTTTGCGCGGTCTGTTGGGTAAGACGAAAGCATTTCAGCAACTCGGCTAGCCTGCAAAGGGGCGGTGCAATGGTATCGACGATAAACCGGGACCGGAGAGTGCCCTTTGGCACCCTCGCGATCTTGCTGGGCATCCTGTTCGGCGGACCGGCCGCTTGGGGGGCTGAGCGTGCTGCACCAATGCAGGGTGCCGAGCGAGTTCGCGCCGGGGTTGCGGCCGCCCGTGGCGACCTCGGCCCACTCATTCGGAAAGCGCAGATGCGGTTCCAGAATCCCCGGCATCAGTGTCGTGTTGGTTAGGGGCGGCGAGGTGCTCTGCGAGGAAGGATTCGGCCTCGCGGATGTCGCCAAGAACCAAGCCGCCACTGCCGACACGCGCTACCGAGCGGGTTCACTGGCCAAGCCCATGACCGCCATTGCGGTCATGCAACTGGCCGAAAAGGGCATGGTCGATATCGATCAACCGCTGGTCGGATACTTGCCGGTCTTTTCCATCCGTAGCCGTTTCGACACCACGGCCCAGCCGATCACGGTGCGCAGTGTGTTATCGCATCACGCGGGCCTGCCCACGGACCTCAATAAAGGGATGTGGACGGAACAGCCATTTACCGCCGTCGCGAGCAAGCTCCGGGAGGAGTACGCGTGCTTTCCGCCGAACTTGGTCTTTAGCTATTCCAATGTCGGATACACCCTGCTCGGGCACCTTGGTGCAAGAGGTCTCTGGTGTCCCCTTCGCTCGGTACATGCGGGAGCGGATTTTCCGGCCCCTGGGGATGGACCATAGCGCTTTTCTGGCACGGGGCGAGGTGGGTAGCGACGTCGCCAAGGCGTACCGTGGCGGGCGCGAGATGTCGCTGTTGCCGATGCGTGATCTGCCCGCCACCGGACTCTCCACCTCGGCGGCGGACTTGGGGCGCTTCATGCAGGCGATGCTCACCAACCGGAAGGCGGATGGCGGGATTTCCTCCGCCCCGCGACCCTTCGGGAAATCCTGGGCCCCCAGAACCGGGACGTGGATCTCGACCTGAACTTGGTCGTCGGGCTCGGCTGGTTCCTGGAGGACGAGCGCATCCCGGGCGGCGGGATCGCCGTTCGCCACGGCGGGACGACCCTGGGTTTCAGCGCCGAGCTGATCCTTTTACCCGAGCGGGACCTGGGCGTCGCCGTCCTGGCCAACGGCGACGGATCGCGTGATGTGATGGCCCAGTTGGCCGAGGAGATCCTGGAGCGGACTCTCGCGGCGAATCCCCTCCCGCTCCGGGCGGCGCAGTTCGTTCGCGGGCTTGAAAAACGACGCGGCGACAACGGACCTGCAGAGCTGGCGGGCAATTACGCCACGGACTTCGGCCTAATTTCCATCCGGGCGCGGGACGCCAAGCTTTGCGCCTGCATCGTCGAAAAGACCGTCGATCTCGTTCCCTATCCAAACGGCTGGTTCGGCGTCGACCAGGACGCCGCACGTTCCTTGTCGCCGTCCTTATGCCCCCTGGCGGACATGCGTTTCCAAACCCAACGCATTGATGGCCGGGATGTCGTGGTCGCCATGAAGGACGGCAAGAGGACCCTGCTGGGGGAGAAGGTGGCCCCCACGCCTGTTCCCGAGGTCTGGCGCAAACGGGTTGGTAGGTACCACTTGCTCAACCCAGACTTCGGCTTTCCCCTCACTGAGCCGCAGGTCAATTTACGCGACGGCCAGCTCGGCATGAGCTACAAGCTGCCGCTGTTGTCGCCCAAGACCATTCAGGTCCCCCTCCAGCCCATCTCCGACAGCGAGGGGATCATCCTCGGGTTCGGCCGGATGCGCGGAGAGACGCTGCGCGCGATTATCGTCGATGGCGAGGAACGCCTGCGATATTCCGGTTTCGAGGGCCGACGATTGGGGGGTATCGCGCCGGTGGCAGAAACCGCCAAGAGCGAGAGGATGCACTGACTGGGGCTGAAGGGGTCGGAGTTGTCGAAGAGGCGCGTCTGGCCGTCCATGTAAGGCCGACCGCATCTAGGTGCATCTGAGTAATGGATCGGGGCACGCCGCCGAAAATACACTTGGCGCGGCCAAGCAAGGGGCTGGGCGCGCTGACGGGTTGGTCGGGGTCCGCGGGCCCGGGCACCATAAACCAGTGACCCTGGTACCTTTACCCTCGCGCTTGATCGCCTGAAATTGCCCCGGGTCCGCCGTCGTGCGGGCCGTTACCTGCTAGGTTCCAATCTCGGCCGCGGTGATCCGGCACAGGTCTGGCTTTACTCCATCCGGCTTATTACTGGTGCGTACCCTTTAGGCTGATCGAAAGATGGACCAAGTCAACAAGCGACTTGGCCTGCATCTTTTCCATGATGCTCGCGCGGTGCGATTCCACAGTGCGGATGCTGATTCCCAGGTCGAGCGCGATGGCCTTGTTGGAACCGCCCGAGACGATGCGCTCGAAGATTTCCAGTTCCCGGGCGGTCAGGATTGCCAGACGCGCCGCCGCTTCGTCGGCGCTGGTGTCCGGCGAGGCGTTCTGGGTCGAGCGCCGCAGCACTTCCTGGATCCGGTCAAGGAGCGTCTGCGAGCTGAAGGGTTTGGTGATGAAGTCCATCGCGCCGAGCTTCATCGCTCGCACGGCCATCTCGATGTCCCCGTGTCCAGTGATCATGATGACGGGGAGCGACGCCCGTTCTGCGCGAAGCCGCTCAAGCAAGGCCATGCCGCTGATTCCTGGCATCCGCACATCAACCAGCAGGACTGCCGGGCGGTGGGGTAGGTCCCTGACGTGTGCCAGGAACTCGTCTGCGCTCGCGTAGGTCCGGGCGTCGATCTCCACGGATGTCAGGAGCAGCTGCATTGACCGTCGCAACTCGGCGTCATCGTCGACCACGTGGACGAGCGGTACCGTGCTCATGCATGACCCTCTCAACCCGTCGGTAGCTCGATGCGAAAGTGCCCACCGATGCCCTGACTGTCGTCGCGACAAATCGTACCCATGTGCATCTCGACGATCGTTTGGGCGACGAAAAGACCGATTCCCAGGGCGTCTGGCTTATCCGTCTGCCAGGGCTGGAACAGGTGTTCAACCTGCTCAGGACTCAGACCTGGCCCAGTATCGTCGACCTGGATCCGAATCAGGCCCTTATCCGGGTCGTAACCGGTGCTGATTGACAGGCGACGGTCCACGACCGCCGGGCTGTCCATCGCATCCAAGGCATTGGACACCAACTGGATCAGGACGTGCGTCATCTCGACCGGGTCGCCCCTGGGCTTCGGCAGGTCCTGGCCGTAGCACCTCTGGACCCGAACCCCTTGCTGCCGGATCCGCGGGCCAAGAAAATCCAGGCAGGCATCCGCGACCTCGCTGACGTCGAGGGGGCCGGGCGTCAAATTTCGGGGGCGGATCAACGCACGCAGCTTGTCGAGGATCTTACCCGCTCGTTTCGAAAGGGTCTCCATGCGTGTCAGCAGATCGAGTAGCTCGGCTTCCCCGAGCCGTCCCTGCTGGTGCAAGCGCACGGCGGCCCCCGTGTAATTGCTGATCGCGGTGAGCGGTTGACTGAGCTGGTGAGTCGCTGAGGAGACGACCCCCGCCCCCATGGCCAACCGCCCGAACTCGGCAAGTTCCGCACGACTGGACTCAACCCGTTGGCGCAATCGTTTCTGCTCACTCATGTCGACAAGTACCGCCACGGCGCCCCCAAGGCCTCCATCCCTGGCGAGCAAGGGCCGCGCGGTGACCTGCACCCACCGCCCTTCGTTGCTTTTCGGGTTGCGCAGATACAGTTCCGGGCTGTCCGAAGACTCGCCTCGGATGGCACGGGCCATGGGCAGTTCGTCGGTGGGAACCGGTTCGAGTGACTCATCGCGAAAGATGCCGAAGTGCGCGGACCAGAGCTCAATGGGCACCGCGTCCGGACCAGATCCGATGATCTCCACTGCCTTCTCGTTCCAGAGCAGAAAGCGTCCGACAGAATCCGTCACGACGACACCATCTGCAATGTTTGCGAGTATGAGTTGCTGCAGGGCATGCTGTTGCCCGAGCTCCGCGGTGCGCTCCGCAACCAGCCGCTCGAGCCCCCGGTTGACCTCCAGGAGGGCCTGCTCGCGCCTTTCGAGCGCCGCGGCCATCCGGCGGAACGCCTCTACCAGCCTGCCGGTCTCACCGCGCGCCGCCGGCAGCGTCACCTGGTAGTCCCCCGCGGCGATCAGTTCGGCGGCGTTCGCGAGCGCGGCGAGCAACCGGGTCAGCCACCAGGCCGTGAGGATGACCAGGGTGACCGCGAGTGCCAACAAGGCCGCCATGCCGAGCAGGACCTGCCGTTGCGGCAACCCGGCCCTCTGACGCACCTTGGTCTCGAGCTCGGTGCGCATGGGGGTGCGGAGATCAACGGCGAAAGTTCCCCCCGGTTGCGGATGCAGCAGAAGGGCGCCTTGCACGTCTGCGATGTAGACCGACAGCGTGGCGTCCACGAGCGCGGACACCCGGCCCTCGTCCATGTCAACTACGACCAAGCCGAACAGATTGCCCGCGGGATCGTGCACGGGAGAGGCCGCACGCAAGGTCGGCGGATGCGGGACGCGGATCTGCCCGGGCTTCTGGTTGAGCTCAATGCGGGACAGGTAAACCGACTCGGACTCCATTCGCGGCGTCGCCTCAAGTCTACCGAGATTGCCATGCTGCTGCGGCACGTCGGGCGGCGTGGCCCGGGTGCGGTCGGCGGTTCGCGCGACCCCCAGATGCTCGTGCTCACGCACCTCCGGGGCCTGCGTGCGAGCGAGATCAAACGAATAGGCGAAGGCCAGGGCCGCCGCAATGAAAACGCAGACGAAAGCGGCGATGAGATGAAGTGACAAAGGGTGCCGCAGCACGAGGACCCCTCTATCCCTGGCAATAAAACGGCTACACCAAGGCCGCCGTCAGAAAAGAGGATGCTTTCCGCGGAGACGAAGGTGCAATCTCGGCTGGACTGCTTCAGAGGTACCGGATGGTGCTATTCCTCTGGGTGGTCGCAAGCAGCTCAGGCACGACAGCCGGAGCGAAACGATGCTCAGCAGTGTAGCGGGTCGGCAGGGGAAACGGGGGCCGGCCGGTGATCGTGGGGATCCGGTCGCGGATCTCTGGGCGGTCACTGAGAATCACCACGGTTGTTCCCATCTCGACCAAGTGGCAGTGAAGCAGCTGAAGCAGCGCGACACCGGAATCGAATAAACGCTCGGCATGGGAGAGGTCAATGATGCAGTACTGCAGATCCGGACGCAGTTGTCGGCACACCTCGCAAATATCCTGAGACAGCGTGATGTCCACGTTACCCTGAAAGATCAGATCGAGCCGAGCCTCTTGGGCGATGTAAGCGACGTGCATGGGCATTGGAATAATCCTCCTCTCAAGAAATCGTTTTGTTAATTGGCGAGGAGGCAACCACCCCGCTCGGGTCCCTATCGGCAGGATCGTCGCGCCCCCTGGTCGCACTGCCCTGGATCTCGGAGAGATCGTTTCCCCCAAGTTCACTCCTTACGGCAGACGCTCGCCGCGACGGTCAGGCTACCGCCATGCGCGAGCAACGGCCATCCGCGTTAGCCCGCCTTATGCATCCGTAATACTACGGTGGTTTCGCCGGCGCGAGCTCGGCGAGCAGCCGGCGCAGCGCGGCGGGGTCGACTGGCTTGACCAGGTGGCCGTCGAACCCGGTCTCGCGGGATTTGCGGCGGGCGTCGTCCTGTCCCCAGCCGGTCAGCGCGACGATGCGCAGGTCCTTACCCCAGGGTTGCTCACGGATGCGCCGGCAGGCGCCGTAGCCATCGAGCCTCGGCATGCCGATGTCGAGCAGGATCAGGTGCGGTCGAAAACGCTCGGCGGCCGCGACCGCCTCCAGGCCGTCGCGCGCCGTCTCCACCCTGTAGCCGGTCAGCTCCAGCAGCATGGCAAGGGAGTGGACGACATCTGCATTGTCATCCACGACCAGGATGCGCGCCCCTGCGGTGGCCCTGACCTCTGCGCGCCCGGGGGCGACCCGTGTCTGCCCTGCCGGAGATGCGGCGAGGGTTGGCAGGCGCACGCTAAACTCGGTGCCCTTGCCCGGGCCCTCGCTCTTCGCCGCAATGCGCCCGCCGTGCATCTCCACCAGCCCCCGCGCCAGGGCGAGCCCGATGCCCAGCCCACCCTGGGACTGCTCCGGGTTGGCGTCGAGCTGCGAGAACATCTCAAACACCCGGGGCAGGTGGTCGGGGGCGATCCCGATGCCGGTGTCGGCGACCTTCACGACCACCTGCGCCCCGTCGCGCTCGGCGCTGAGGCGGATCCTGCCCCCCTTCCCGGTGTACTTGCAGGCGTTGTCGAGCAGGTTCTGAAACACCTGCGCCAGGCGTACCGGGTCGGCGTCGAGGTCAATCGGGTCCGGGGGCAGGGACACAATGAGGGCGTGTCCCGCCCGCTCGGCCTGGGGCCGGAAGCTGTCCAGGACCTGCGTCAGGACCGCGCTCAGTTCCACCTGCTCACGGCGGAGCCGGAGCCGCCCGCGGCTGATGCGGTTCACCTCCATGAGGTCGTCGATGAGCCGGACCAGATGCCCGATCTGGCGGGCGATGATGTCCTGAGCCGCCTGCAGGGCGGGGTCGGGCGGCCCCTTCAGCCGCAGGATTTCTGCCGCGTGGCGGATCGGGGCCAGGGGATTGCGCAACTCGTGGGCGAGGGTGGCCAGGAACTCGTCCTTGTGTCGGTCAGCCTCGCGCAGGGCCTCTTCTGCTTGTTTACGCTCGGTGATGTCCTCGCCGGAGCTCAGGGTGCCGATGATCGTGCCGGCAGTATCCCGGAGGTTGGCGTTGTGCCAGGCGATCAGGCGCAAACGCCCATCTCGGCAGCGTATCGGGTTCTCGAAATACTCGACCGCCGCCAGCTCGCCGGCCATGATCCGGCGAAACACCGGGTAGATCGCGTCCATCCCGTCGGGCTGAGGCAGGCAGATGTCGAACCAGTTTCGGCCCAGCAGCTCGGGCTCGGCGTATCCCAAGGTCTCCCGGCCCTTGCGGTTGATCATGCTGATTCGTCCTTCGGCATCCAATGCCACGATCACGGTCTGTACCGTGTCGAGGTAGTAACGATTGAGCTCGACCTGTCGGCGCAGCGACTCTTCTGTACGCTTGCGCTCGGTGATATCCACGAAGGCCGCAACGCTCCCGCACGGGTGCCCCTGCGCGTCCCACAGCGGCGTCGCGTTGCCAAACACGGGGCGAACACTTCCGTCGGCGAGCACGATCTCCTCCTCGAAGTTGCGCACCTCGATCCCACGGGCCGCCCGCTGCACGGGCAGCTCGTCGCCGCGCAGCTCGCGCCCGTTTTGTCGGATCTTGAAATGGCTGGGCCGCTCCTCATCCCGCGCCGTCAGCGAAGCCTCGGCACCGCTGGGCAACCGCAGCCACGCATCCGCAGTGCGGTTGCCGGTGATGTGCCGACAAGCAGCGTCATGCGCGATCCACACCGCCGCCGGTACGGTGTGCAAGACGGCCTCCAGCTCCGCCGCGCGCTGGTCGGCGCGGCGGTGAGCCTGTGTCAGCGCCGCGACGGCCTGCCTGCGCTCCGTGATGTCCGACTCCCAGCCGGCCATGCGGACCGCCCGCCCAGCGGCGTCACGGCGGGCGATGCCGCGGTCACGGATCCATTTCCAGGCGCCGTCCTTGCAGCGGACCCGGTACTCCTGCGCGAAGACGGCGGTCTCGCCCGCGAAGTGCGCCTGCACCGCGGCCATGACCCGGGGGGCGTCCTCGGGGTGAATACGGGAACTCCACTCCTCCTCGTGGTCGCCAACCTCGTCCGGGGCGAGGCCGCGCAGCTCCTTCCAGCGCGGGGAGAAGACGACGCGGTGGTTGGGAATATCCCAGTCCCAGATGGCGTCGCAGGTTCCCGCGGCGAGGAGTTCGTCGCGCTCGTGGCGCTCGATGAGGGCCTCCTCGGCCCGCTTGCGCTCGGTGACATCGGTGACGAAGCCCTCCAGTGCCACCGCCTCGTCGCCCGCGTACTCGATGCCCTGTCCTTGCTCCCACACCCAGCGCACTGAGCCGTCCCGGCAGCGGATGCGGTACTCGAGCTGGAAGGGGCGGCCCGCGCGCACCGCGCTCAGCAGCCCGTCCCGGACCTGTGGGAGGTCGTCCGGATGCACGAGCTCGGCCCAATGCACGCGCCCGCTGGTGAAATCGGCGGGCGCGAAGCCGGTTATCCGGCGGACGCCCTCGCTGACGCGCTCCAGGGTCCTGCAGCCGTCGTTGCGTGACCGGTAGGCGATGACGGACGGCTGGGGGACCGGGATCGCGGGTCCGCGCAGGCGGTCGGCCGCACCCTCCGGCACCGCCTCGCTGGTGTCTACCCGTCCCTCGTTGCCTTCGCTCGGATTCACGGACATCCGCTTCATCGACCTCCAGGGGGTAGAACCTCATCGGTTGGGTGGGGTCGGCGCTCACGGGCGCGGCCCCGCCGCTTGCGCGCGCTTGCGCCTGTCGCCACATTATGGCGCAGACCTTCCCCCAAGGCGTCTTGTCCCCGGCGCGGGCGTGGCGGGGCGGCGATCAGCGACACGCGCATGGGGCCTTTGGAGGCAATCGACGCATGTATCGGCAGGCGGTCCTGGACGCGCTCCCGACGGAGGTCGCCGTGCTCAACGGCGCGGGGTGTATCCTCGTCGTCAACGATGCCTGGCGGCGCTTCGCGGAGGAGAATGGCGCCGACCCGGTGTTGCGCGACGGGGTCGGTCTCAATTACGTCGCCGCGTGTCGGGGCCTGCAGGGGGAGGATGCCGAGCAGGCGGAAGCGCTCGCCGACGGCATCGCCGCGGTGCTTGCCGGGCGCTTGCCGTGCTTCGTGCGCGAGTACCCCTGTCACGCCCCGGACCGCCAGCGCTGGTTCGCCCTGACGGCAGCGCCCCTCAAGGACCCGGCGGGGGGCGGCGTGGTGGTGCACTTCGACATCACCGAGCGCAAGCTCGCCGAGCAGGCGGCGCAGCGGGCGCGGGACAGTGCGGCCCAGGCGGCGCGGGTCAACGCGGTGGGCGTTCTCGCCACGTCCCTGATTCACGAACTCGCCCAGCCACTGAGCGCGGCCGGCTTCTTCAACGCCACCGCCGTCTCGCTCCTGGAGCAAGGAGCGGTGGACCCGGACAAGCTCTTACCGGTTCTGTCCGGCGTCGAGGGGCAAATCCAACGGGCGGCGGGCATCCTGCAGCGCCTGCGCGAGTTCCTGCGGCGGCGGGAGATGCACATGCAGGCGGTGGCGATCGACGCGGTCGTCGCCCAGGCCCTGGGGCTCGTGGGCTGGTTCGCCGCCGACCGGGAGGTGCGCATCAGTTACGCACGGCCCGCGCCGGGCGTGATCGTCGTGGCCGACGCCGTGCAGATCGCGCAGGTCCTGGTGAACCTCGTGGGCAACGGCGTCCAGGCCATCGCCACGGCCGAGTCCGCCCGGCGTGAGGTCGAGATTGCGGTCGACCGTCACCCCGGGACGCTCGAGATCAGGGTGCGCGACACCGGACCCGGGTTGCCGGCGGAGGTGCAGGCGCGGCTTTTCGAGATTTTCGCCTCCACCAAAGACGCGGGTCTCGGGATGGGGCTGGCCATCAGCCGCGACATCGTGGAGATGCACGGCGGGACCTTGTGGGCCGACCTCGACGTGACTGAGGGGGCAGTCTTCCACTTCACGCTGCCGTTGACACAACCCCGGGGAACCGAGTGAGCGAGCCAGACA
>CAVTDM010000006.1:0-60439 GCA_963733415.1 uncultured Gammaproteobacteria bacterium
CAAAATCGTGGCGACACCACCGGCTAAGGGAGGTCCGGCGACCGCACGCTAGAGTGGGAATGGCCACGACCTGTGATCGAAACAGGTGGACCGCGCTGCTGCTGAACCACGACGCCAAGCGTTCGCCTTTGCACTGGCTAATGTCGGCTTTGCACAAAATCGACGACCCTAGAAGGAGCAGTCAGCGGTCAGCCGTCAGCCGTCAGCTATTTCAGAACAGCGACTTGCACACAGTTTATTGGCGACGTGCGCTCTCCCTGCGGGTGACCCGTCAGGCGACGATATCCCCATGAAACTCAGAAAGGTCAACGCCATGTCCGCATTGTTTTCCGGTTTCAAGCTCAAGGACGTCGCCCTGCGCAACCGCATCGCCGTCCCGCCCATGTGCCAGTACAGCGCCGAGAATGGCCTGACCAACGACTGGCACCGGGCGCACTATGCGAGCCTCGCGCGCGGCGGTGCCGGATTGGTCATCGTCGAGGCGACGGCCGTGGCGCCGGAAGGCCGCATCACCCCCGCCTGCCTCGGTCTCTGGAACGACGCGCAGGCGGAGGGTTTGGCGCGCATCGCGGCGGCGATCAAGGCCAGCGGCGCCGTCCCGGGCATCCAGATCGGCCACGCGGGCCGCAAGGCGAGCGCCAACCGCCCCTGGGAAGGCGACGACCATATTCCCGAAGGCGATCCGCGGGGCTGGACGCCGATCGCTCCATCGGCCCTGGCCTTCGGCGCCAACCTGCCCCGCGTGCCGACGGCGATGACGAGAGACGACATCGCCCGCGTCTGTAACGGTTTCGCGGCCGCCGCCCGCCGCGCGCGCGAGGCCGGCTTCGAGTGGCTCGAGCTGCACTTCGCCCACGGCTACCTGGCACAGAGCTTCTTCTCGGTTCACGCCAACCAACGAACCGATGAATACGGCGGCGACTTCGCCGGACGCAGCCGTTTCCTGCTCGAAACGCTGGCCGCCGTGCGCGAGGTCTGGTCGGAGCGCCTGCCTCTGACCGCCCGCTTCGGCGTCATCGAATACGACGGACGCGACGAGGAGACCCTCGCGGAATCCATCGAGCTGACCCGTGCATTCCGTCGGGGCGGGCTGGACCTGCTCAATGTCAGCGTCGGGTTTTCCATTCCGGAGACCAACATTCCATGGGCACCGGCCTTCCTGGCGCCGATCGCCGAGCGCGTCCGCCGCGAAGCCGAGCTGCCCGTGGCCTCGGCCTGGGGCATCGACTCGCCGGCCACGGCCAACCGGGTGGTCGCGGAGCACCAGATGGACCTCGTGATGGTCGGCCGCGCCCATCTCGCCAACCCGCACTGGCCCTACCAGGCGGCCCGAGCCCTGGACGAGGACAAACCGTCCTGGGTGCTGCCGGCGCCTTACGCTCACTGGCTGGAAAAGTGGCGACCCAGTGTCTGACGGGGAGTCGGCGTCGCCCAGGCGATGCCCGCCACGCCAAGACCCAGGTCGAGGGCAAGGATTTCCACCCCGGCGGGGAGGTCGCAGGGGGCCAGCAGCCAGGCGCCGCTCTGAGCCGCCGCGATGAACAGGGCAAGCGACGGTCACCCAAAGAACGATCGTCTTTACCGATCGCTAAACAAAGAACAATCGCTTGAATCTTTTTTAAGAATCATTATCATTTACATCACAGTCCAGACCGTCCGAGTTCACACTGCTTGAGGCGTCGCCATGACCAAGACCTTGACCTTTGCTGTGATGCACTTCACCGTTGCCTTCAGTGTCGCCTACGCCCTGACTGGAGATGCCGTGATCGGCGGCACCCTGGCCCTGGCGGAGCCGGCCGTAAACACCGTCGCCTACCATTTCCACGAGCAGATCTGGTCCCGGTTGAAGGCCCGCCGAGTCGCCCTGCTACCGAATGCCCAGCTGGTCGCCTGACCCTAGCCGACGCCACGGGAAGCGCTACACTAGTAAGGCACACGGGGGCCTTGGCCAGAAGCGCCTTGGCTCCCGTTCCACATCACGAGAGGCGAGACCCTCGCACCCTCAGATCGGGTTGCAGAATCGGTACTCGTCGCGGCAAGTCGCCCTTTGCGAGCCCGAAAAAAAGAACGCGGAGCATTGTTCGTATTGATTTTTTGACATTGGAAGAAACGCTGACCCAACGAAACCGCAGCACGCGCGGTACCGCACCATGCAGTACCGCACCATAGGGAGTCACAGCATGAGCGCGCCGAAAAACCGGACCGTCAGCCCGACCATCATTCTCTGGATCTGCTTCATCGTGATCTCCTCCGCCTGGTACACCCTTGACCCCGCGGCCCATGCCCCGGTCCTCCCGACCATCACCGATCGGTTGGGGGCCCAGATCGACCAGCCGGTCCAAGCGGAAGTCTCAGCGCCCGAGATTCGGACCGTGATGCATTGACCCACGATAGGACCTTATCCCGTTTCCGCTCTTCTCAGGTGGGCGCAGTGGTCACCAGGGCAAAGGTTTCGCGAAATCAGTTCAAACGCCGCCGCCCGGGATCCATCGCGTGCGGGTGCACCTGTCCCACGCAATCGGCATGGTCGATGGCATCCAGGTGAACAAACGATTCGCACAACCCATCACCGGCGACTAAGGTGATAGCGTCGGCCGACCCGCCTGGTCGGTGATTCACTAATCTAATCTACCCCCCGGCGCAACGAGGTTCTGCCATGAATGCCTACACCCAGATCGATATCGGTATTCCGGACGCCCAGCGGGAGGCCATCGCCGCCGGACTCAGCCGGCTCCTGGCCGATACCTACACCCTGTATTTCAAGACCCACAATTTCCACTGGAACGTGGAGGGACCGCTCTTCAACACCCTGCACCTGATGTTCGAGACCCAATACACAGAGCTGGCACTGGCGGTGGACCTGATCGCCGAGCGCATCCGCGCCCTCGGCGTCCGGGCACCAGGCTCCTATCGTGAATTCGGGGGCCTGGCCACGGTGGAAGACGCAAGCGGCACACCCACGGCGATGCAGATGATCGCCCAACTAGCCAAGGACCAGGAGCAGGTGATCCGCACCGCCCGGGAGGTCTTCCCCTTGGTCGATGACGCTCACGACGAGCCCACCGCGGACCTGCTGACCCAGCGCATGCAGGTCCACGAAAAGACCGCATGGATGCTGAGGGCCATGCTGGCCGGGCACTGACCGGAAGCGGTCCCCGCCTCGGGTCGGCCCTCCACGCTCACCTCGCCCCCCATCAGATTGACCAGTCCGCGCACGATTGCAAGCCCGCTCCCGCCGTGTCGCCGGGACAGGGGGTTGTCTCCCTGGTGACAGGGGGCGAACAAGGAGGACACCTGATCGGCCGCAATGCCGACCCTCGTGTCCTGCACCCTGAAGACCACGCGCTCCCGTTCACCGTTGGACCGGTCCCGGCCCACCCGCAGGCTCACCCCGCTCTGCTCGGTGAATTTGATCGCCTTACCAACCAGGTTTACCAGGACGCGATCGAGCTTGTGGGCGTCCCCGGACCAGGACCCGCTCAGGTCCAGGTCCAGGCTGGCATCGAGCGTCAGCCCCTTGTCCATCGCCAGAGGCCTGGCGACGGACAGCACCCGGTCGACCAAGTTCGCGAGCCGGAAGCGCCGCCTGCACCACCTCAGCACCAACCCGATTGCCGCCAGCACGCCGAGTACCTGCCACAACCGGGTGAGGTACAGGTCCTGCTCGCTATGGAAGGTCAGAATGCCGCCCTGTTCCCGCTAATAGGACCGCTCGGCCGCGTTCCGGTGCAGAGTTCCCGCCTCCGGAACGATGCGTACCCGACTCAGGTAGCGTTGCTTGATGGCGAGCCGCCGGGCCTGGGGGATCGCGGTCAGGACCTTGTCGATGGCGCTGACCAGGAGGGGCGGTCCTTCCGGATCGAGAACACCAGGGGGAGCGAGTCGGGCAGTACGAAGCCCGGCTCGACACTGCTCACGTCGCGCATCAGGGTCCAATAGACGTAGGCATCGTCGGCGAGCAGCGCCCACACGTCGCCGGACAGCAGCCGGTTGGTCCCGTCCAGGGCCGAGTCCACCGGGACCAGGGCGGTCCCGGGGGTGGCCCGCAGCAGTTTCTCCTCGGCCAGGTTGCCGCGGGTGTAGCCCATCCGCTGGCCCCGCAGGTCGTTCACCTGGCGCGCCATCGCCTAGGGCGGAGCCTCCACGTAGACCAGACGCAGCCGCGGGTGCGCCTTCACATAGGCCCGATCCTGATCGGTGAGGAACGCGGTGTCGGCCAGCCGGGCCGACGGGGCCGGCTCCGGGACCCCGGCCGGCTGCGTACCGGCCGAGCCGCTACAAAGCCCGATCCAGAGCCCGATCCAGAGAGACAATCTCAGACACCGCCGGACGGCAGTACCACAACGGCCAGCAAGCATCAGGCAAGCGTGATTCACGGTCGCCATTAAACCGCTTGCAGACCAGTCGGTCACGCGAAGATCAACAGTCGACCCCGGCCCCTGACCTGACAGGCGGTTGAATTCGCCCCGGGGGCGGGCACTTTCACGTGGACGCAGATTGAAGGCGGGTTGATCGGGCCGCCATGGCCGTTCTCGGGATGGCGAGGCGGGGCCTCGCCACGCCGCGGGATCTTGCTCGGATTTGGCCCGGAATACCGCCTGATGTCGCGTTGTACTCAACCAGCTCGTCCAGACCCCGCATCACAGGGACCCAATGCCCAGCATCCTCCTGATCGATAACGGCTCCTCCCGGCCCGAGGCCACCCTGGGCCTGCGCGGCCTCGCCGCGGCCCTGTCCCTGCGTTTAGGTGAACCGGTCCACCCGGTCTCCCTCCTGCACTCGGACAAGGTGCCAGCCACCGCCCTGCAGGGGCAGCCCGCGGACACCCTTGAACCCTGGCTAGCGCCGCGCCCTGGCCGCCGGCAAGCGGGATTTCCTGCTGGTCCCCCTCCTGTTCGGACCCAGCCGCGCCCTGAGTCACTTCATCCCCGAGATGGCCACCGCCCTGGGCCAGGACTTCGGGCCATTCCAACTCCGCCTCGCACCGGAGCTGTGCCCCCTGCCCGTGGGCGAGCCGCGCCTTACCCAAATATTGCTGGACCAGATCCGGGCCACCGCCGCCATCCGGCCTGAGCCCCTCCAGCGCGTCCTCCTGGTGGACCACGGTTCCCCCATCCCCCAGGTTACCGCCGTGCGGACCTGGCTCGCCGCCCGGCTGCGCGAGCACCTCGGCCCTACCGTCAGCCTCGATGAGGCGGTGATGGAACGTCGCCCCGGGGCTGACTACGATTTCAATGGAAACCTGGTGGAACTGGCCCTGCGCCGCCTCGCCGCGGCCGATCCCCGCACCCCGGTCATCCTCGCACTGCTCTTCCTCTCCCCCGGCCGTCACGCCGGTCCCGGCGGTGACATCGCAAACATCTGCGCCCGCGTGGAACAGGAGGTCCCCGGCTTCCGCGTCCACCCGACCCCCCTGGTGGGGACCCATCCGGGCCTCCTTGAGATCCTGGCCGAGCGCACCGCCGGGGCACAGACTTGATGCCCATGCCCAAACCGCCAACGATTCGCATCCCGCTGCCCGCCTGGGTCCCCGGTCTGCTCGCAGCCCACCCCCCGCTCTGCATGGACGACGCGCAGGCCATGGGACTCGCCATTACGCTGGCGCGGGAGAACGCCCACCGCGGCACTGGCGGCCCCTTCGGAGCCCTGGTCGTGGCAGCGGCCGACGGACGGGTACTGGCGGCCGGGGTCAATCGGGTGGTGGCGTCCTGCTGTTCCCTGGCCCATGCGGAGATGCTGGCCCTGTCTCTCGCCCAGCAGCGGCTGGGCACAGACGACCTGGCCGCCGCGGTCCCCGGGGGCTGCACCCTGGTCAGCAGTGCAGAGCCCTGCGCCATGTGCATGGGCGCCCTGCCCTGGTCCGGGGTCACCCGGTTGGTCTGCGGGGCCCGGGACGCAGACGTGCGGGCGGCCGGTTTCGATGAAGGGGACAAGCCAAGACAATGGATCGCGGCCTACGGGCGCCGGGGCATCGCCGTCACCCGCGACTGCCGGCGGCGGGAGGCCCGGGCCGTTCTGCTGGAATACGCCGCGGCAGGCGGACCCATCTACGGTCCCGCCCGCCCGGAAACTTGACCCACGGACCGGAGCGCGGCCCAGGCTCAAGTGTCCCTACTGCGCCCCGTCCCCGGGCCAGGAAGCGCTTGCGCTCCTCCGAGTCCAGGACCCGCGTACAGCCCTCCCAATCCACCTTCTCGACTCGGTGGTAACGGAGCTGGAACGGATGCCGCTTTGGCACCGCGTCGATGGTCCTCTTCGCCGCCTCGTCCTCCCACAACAGCTCGTAGTTCAGACGCCAGGCGGTCAGAGACTCGTTGACGCTGCCCAGGAAGGCGGTCTGGCGACCTTCGGCCAGGGTCAGGACGCCGGCCTTGCCGTGGATCAGACCGAAGTGCGCGTCCGGTGGGTGTGGCCGGCCGTCGATCTTGGTTGACACGGATTTCGGCCCCGCCTAGCCTAGGCGTACCGAAACTTGTACAGTCCCGCGCAACTAGCGGACCCGCGGTACGGTACCGCCGACTGCCACAGGAAACGCCAGGCAATCTGCTTCCAATCGCGCGGGTCGTGGCGCACCGCGCGTGCGTTTTGTGGTGGGGTATTGTCGGCAAGTGCGCGGCAAGTGCGCCAACAAAAAAAGGGCCTAGCATTTCTGCTAGGCCCTTCATTATTTGGTGGGTCGTGTAGGATTCGAACCTACGACCGATGGATTAAGAGTCCACTGCTCTACCAACTGAGCTAACGACCCGAATTGAATAAGGCGCGCAGTTTACGGTTTCAAGTCCGTTTGTCAACCGAAACTGCCGAAGCATAATGGGGTGGACGATGGGGATCGAACCCACGACACCAGGAGCCACAATCCTGTGCTCTACCAACTGAGCTACGCCCACCATTGACCGAGACTGACCGACTGCCACCCACCACCCATTGGCAGTGGCAAGAAACTTGGCGCGCCCGGCAGGACTCGAACCTGCGACCCACGGCTTAGAAGGCCGTTGCTCTATCCAACTGAGCTACGGGCGCCGATTGGGCGCGCCGGCTGGGCTCTTGAGCGGCGCAAAGACTCCGGTTGCGCGAGCAGGCGGCTGTCCGGGACGACCTGGCCGCTTACGCATCCCGACCTAGCGACACAACCTGCTGCGAGAACAGGGACTTTGGTCGGGGTAGAGGGATTCGAACCCCCGACATCCTGCTCCCAAAGCAGGCGCGCTACCAGACTGCGCTATACCCCGGATTCGGAAGCAACTCAAAATCCGAAGACGCGGAAATATACGCCCCGCCCGGGTACCAGTCAATCTGGACAGGATCACCGGATCACCAGGACTCAGCACGATCGGCGTCCGGACCCGAGCGCAATCGCGGAACGCGCTCGGTATATCATGGACACCCAGTCAGCAGTGGGACGAGAGCAATGAGCGCGCAGATTCTGGACGGCAAGGCCATCGCGGCGCAGATCCGCGCCGACGATCAAGACGCGGGTGGAGGCCCGCCTGGCCGCGGGCGAGCGGGCGCCCGGGCTCGCGGTGGTCCTGGTCGGGGCGGACCCGGCCTCCCAGGTCTATGTGCGCAACAAGCGCAAGGCCTGCGCTGAGGTCGGTTTCCACTCCCGACTGCACGAGCTCCCCGCCGACACCACCCAGGCGGCACTGGAGGCCCTGATCGACGAACTGAACGCCGACCCGAGGATCGACGGCATCCTGGTGCAGTTGCCCCTGCCGGGGCACCTGGACCCGGAGGCCATCACGGAGCGCATCCTCCCGACCAAGGATGTGGACGGCTTCCACCCCTACAACGTGGGCCGTCTGGCCCTGCGCATGCCCCTCCTGCGCCCCTGCACCCCCAAGGGGGTCATGACCCTGCTGGCCCGCACCGGGCAGGACACTCGACGGGCTGGACGCGGTCATCATCGGTCAGTCCAACATCGTCGGCCGGCCCATGGCCCTGGAACTCCTGGCGGCGCGCTGCACCATCACGGTCTGCCACAGCCGCACCCGGGACCTGGCCGCGAAGGTCCGCGGGGCGGACGTGCTGGTGGCCGCCCTGGGCCGGCCGCAGTTCGTCCCCGGGGACTGGATCAAGCCCGGGGCCCTGCGTGATCGACGTGGGCATCAACCGCCTGGACGATGGGAGCCTGGTCGGGGATCTGGACTATGCACCCTGTGCGCGAGCGGGCCGGCTGGATCACCCCGGTCCCGGGGGGCGTCGGCCCCATGACCATCGCGAGCCTGTTGGAGAACACGGTGCAGGCGGCGCAATTGCACGCGCAATAACGGTCTGGTCTTTCCAGCACTGCTGCCAACCACAGGGGACACCATGGCCCATTGGCTCTTCAAGTCCGAACCGGATGCCTTCAGCATCGATGACCTCAAGGCCCGCGGCGCGGCGGGTGAGCCCTGGGACGGCGTGCGCAACTACCAGGCGCGCAACATGCTGCGCGACCAGATGCGCATCGGCGACGGCGTGCTGTTTTATCACTCCAACTGCGCTGTCCCGGGCGTGGTGGGTCTGGCGGAGGTTGCCGGCGGTGCCGCCGTCGACGCCACCGCCTTCGACCCCCAGGCCAAGTACTTCGACCCCAAGAGCGACCCCGAGAACCCTCGCTGGTACCTGGTGCAGGTGCGCTATGTGCGCCACCTGGCCCGAACCATCCCGCTGACTGAACTCAAAGACCACGCGGCCGGCCCCCTGACCGACATGCCCCTGGTGCGCCGGGGCAACCGACTCTCAGTGATGCCGGTCACACCGGAGCAGTGGGATTTTATCCTGGGCTTGGAATAGGACGGAGCGGGTTGGACCGCCATATCATGCTTCCTGTGGGGTCGCGTCCCGGCGGCAGGCCGCTCCCACGGAAGCGGCCGTGGGGCTGAGGACTACGCGAAGTCGTGCTGGATGATGTCCGCACCCGCCGGCAGATTCTCGCGACCGTAGTCAGTCCACTGGCCCTGACCCCAGTAGCGGTAGCAGCTGGTCTGGGAGGCCATGAGATGGAAGAGGGCGTTGCGGTAATGGGGATCGTCAGTGGGGGTACCGGGTTTCAGTACCTTCTCGTAGAAGAGGGCACTTGCCTCCTCCATGGGGCCCAAGACGTTGTCGTAGCCCCTGACCCAGGACAGATCATTGGTCCAACTGCCGCCGTCCATGTGGAAACGGCCGTCTTCCTGCTTTAAGTCCGCGCCGACCTTCTCCAGGACTTCCGGGCCATCTCCCGGCTGCATCCGCGCCCAGATGCGGTCGTGGAACAGGGGCTGGAGCGCCGGGAAGTCGGACTCCTTGAGCCCCAGGGCAAACAGATGCTCCAGGTACTCGCTGACGTTCATCATGGGTACGTCCGTGCCGCTTGCAGTGCGCGCCACCTCCATGAACTTGGCGGGGAACTCGTTCATCATCACCCCGCCGTTCTCGCCGTCGGCGATCTGAGTGACCAGGGGCGGGATGCTGTGTCCGGCCAGGTCCAGACGCTTGAGCCCCTGGGCCTCATACCAGGGCTGCATCTGGGCGACCAACTTGGTGTCTGACCCCTGGGTCTTGACGATGCCGATGATGCTGGCGGTCTCGCCCGCGGAGTTGGTGCAGACCAGCCGATGCGGGAGATGGGGGCGCTCCGGGTGACGGCCGTTGCTGACCTGCTGGACCGAGTGCTCCTGGACCAGGACCCACTGGAAGCCGCAGTCCACCAGGGTCTTGACGAACGCATAGGCCACGTCCGGGTGGTTGGGCAGGGCCATCTCGGAGGGCGAGAAGCCGCGTACCCGTTCCAGGGCCTCCCAGCCGAAGATGGCAGCGAAGTGCTGCTGGAAGGCGCGCACATGGAGCCGGAAGTCCTGCACCGGGGTGGAGGGTGCTACCGCGTGGCCCCAGGGCATGCCCAGCCACTCGACGCAGGCGTTGTAATCGGCATTGCAGGTGATGGTCTTCAGGGCGTCAATGACGTGGTGTTCACCCATCTTGCGTAACCCGTGGAGCAGGGTCCCGGAGTATTCCAACATACAGCGGGGGGCCTTGCCCTCGCCCACTAGTTGCGGGATGAACTCCCCCATACGGCGGTAACACCAGACGAAGGCCGGCGCATTGTAGTTATCGCCGATCCCCTGGTGCTCCATCATGTATTGCAGATTGCTGATCAGGGCGGCGCTGGGCAGGTCATCCCCGCCCGCGGGGATCAGTGGCTGGTGCTGGTGCAGGGCAATGGCAGTGGCGGCGCGGACCCGCCCAAAGTCGATACCTCCGCGGTCGGCGAACAGGGTCTTGCGACGTCCGGCAGCGACCACCTCGGCGACCGCGGCTTCCTGGCCGCTGAGATTCGGGACTTCGCCGAGGTATTCAGGCAATGGATTCACAGTAGGCTCCGGTGAGTAACCCCAGGGGCCCCGGGGCAGAAAAAGACCAGATTCGGCGATTCATCCGCCAACGGGTTTGCGTTACAGGGGAACGACGATACGCAGCGGCTCAACCACCCATGGCAATGCGGATCACCCGTGGGAGCGGCCGGTGGTCATGACGCGGATCGCGGGCAGCCGGCGAGTCCCCTCGCGGCCACAGGCCGTTCCCGCGGGGCACAGGCGCGGATTTCACGGCGTCGCTTGAGTCGGTACCGGCGCCGCGGGCAGGTCCGTGCCGGCGGCGGGTTCGGACTCCTGCCCTGGAGTCCGCTCGGAATCCCCGGCGGCCGTGTCGGGTGCATCCGCCTGTGCCCCGAGGGCTTGCAGCTCCGCGACCGGGGGACTGGACGGAGTAAGGACGACGCCGGCCCGCTCCAGGGCCTCCCTGGCCGCTTGCAGGTCGGCCTCCGCCCGCGGGACCCACTCCTCACCCCAGTAGAGGTTACAACTGGTCTCCGCCCGCAGCAGGCGCCACAGGGCCTCGTCCAGGGCGGCGATCTGGGGGCCCTCGGTGAGCCCTTGCTCGCCCGCGAACCAGCGGGCGTCGTGGACCGCCTTGCTGAGTTGGGCGTAGGCGGCAACCGTCTGCTGCTGGGCCAGGGAACCCGTCCATTGGGTGAAGTCCCGGCCGTGATGCCAGCCCGTGTTCCAGGCCCCCGTGCGCACCCGGACCTCTCCATGGACACCGTGGACATTGAGATAGTCGTTGATGAAGGTCGGCGTCACCCCCGCCGTGCCGGCCCGCACCCGCTCCAGCAGGGGCAAATAGAAGGCACTCCAGAAGTTGGTCCCCTCGGTCACGTTGCGGAACCAGCCGCCATTCTCCCCGTCCGTACAGGTCGTCACCAGGGGCGGGAAGTCACACCACTTGGTGCGCTCGGCCACCTCCTTGAGGAACCAGTCCAACTCCATGCCCGACTCCTGGGCGTCGGAAAGTTCGCGATCGCGCACGATGACGGTGATGGTCGCATCCTCATACCGGGCCAGATGGGGCCGGTAACGCAGTTCCTGCCAACTCATGTCCGTCACTGGCTCCACATGCTCACTGTCCACCAGCACATAGCGATAGCCACTGGCACGCAGGAGAGGGATCAGTTCCATTGAGAAGCCCATCTCCGGGGGCCAGAATCCCTGAAAGCGGGGCCGCCACAGCAGGTGGTGGGCGATGCCGAGCCAGCGCTTGAGGTGCTCAGGCCGGTCCGCCGCCGGGATCAGGGGCAACACCGGGTGGTAGTAGCCGGTGCCCAGGATCTCGAACAGGTCCTGGTTCTGGAAATGCCACAGGAGCGAGCCACAGTCCACGATGCCGTAGACCCGCTCCTGGAAAGCCGGGTCCGAGAGAGTTTCCAACAGGGTGCCCGACAGGGACAGGTGGACCCGGGCCAGGGCCTCCTGGCCCCACAGCACCCGCGGGATGCGATCCATGGCGAAGAGGATCTCCTTGGCCTCCCAGGGCTCATGCTCCAGGAGGTGCTGCAGGTTCCCCGGCGGCTGGTGGAGATTCAGCACAAGGGCGTGGTGGGCGATCATTGGAGGACCCCGACGGCAGACGGTGTTGGCAGGGAAGGATACCAAAGCGGGAGCGGCCAACCCAGGGAAAGGCGGCGCGGCGACTCCGAACCCATCGGTACACCCGGCCTTGCGCTGACCCGGCCAGTGCTCCATCTTGCTGACATCAGCGCTGCAAACCCCCGTTTACCCATGCCCTCCGTCATTGTCGACCCGGATAGCCGATCCCTGGACCACCGCTTCGCGCTCGTCCACGCGCCCGCTCGAACCAAAGAAGGCTGCGGGTCCCGCACCCGGCAACCCGCCCGCTTCCCGGAGGGTTGCGTCCGCCTCACCCTGGACGAGAGCGCCGCCCGCGCCGGGGCAGACCCTGAACGGCACCTGCACCCGGCGGAGGTCTATGGTCCCTCCGTGTCTTCGGAGGGCCAACGGGTCTACTACCTGGTCCGCTGGCTGGACCGGGCGGGACCGCCGCCATGAGGGTGGACTTACGTGCCTTCGCCGCCACGCACTCGTGACCGGCGACGGACACCCTGCCGGTCCTGCTCGCAACCTGACTCTCGAAGCAGGATCACGACGGCACCACCGGGCATCGCGTCCCCTTGGGGGTCGTCATGGGCGACCGGCTGATCCAGGTGGTCATCCTGCGCTCCCTTGACTGGACCATGGACCTGGCCGTGCCGCCCAACGCACTCTTCAGTGGGGTCGCGCTGGCCCGGGGGGCTGCCGAGATGGCCGGCCTGAGTCCGGCATTTCAATTCAGCCGCGCCCTGCTTGCTATTGCCCTGAGGGCGAAGTGATCCCGTCGCCCAACGGGATCGCTGACAAGAGGGCCCAGTTGCATCCGATAAAAACGAAAGGGTATTGACCTTGACGCGGAAAACCTGTGTATTCTATGGACCTGGCAGCACAGATCAGGAATCAATCCCTAATGATCCGGCCCCGCGGGGCTCCGGATCGAACCCGATTAAGCGAACACCTAACCAATATCGATGAGGCGAGCGACATGGCTGACGACAAGATCGTAACGAAAAAGACCGCGGTCAAGCCGGCCGCCCCCGCCAACCGGCCCCCCGCCGCGGCCGCGCCCGTCAAAAAGACCGTGGCAAAAAAGACCCTCCCCAGGGCGGCGAGCCCAGCGCCAGCGCCGCCCGCGAAGGCCAAGGCACCGAGTGAAGCGCCCGCGGCGGTACCCAAGGTAGCGGCGACCGCCAAGAAAGTCCTCGCGAAAGCGGCGGAACCGGCACGGGCCCCGGTGCCCGCGGCCAGTCCCCAGCTGGCCCTGGAAGAAAAGCCCGTGAGCCTGCAACACCTGGCCCGCGTGACCGCTGACCAACGCCTGGCGATGATCCGGGAGGCCGCCTACTTCAAGGCCGAGAAGCGCAACTTCGCCGTCGGTCATGAGGCCTACGACTGGGCCGAAGCAGAGCGGGAAATCGACGAGATCCTGGCAAAGGCCCAACAGATCTACGGCGCCTGAACCTGGTATCCCGGGCACGCCGTCCGAGCCCCGCGCCGGATACACTCAGATTCCCGTCCCGGCACCAGATGACGGGGCGGTCTGACTCCCCAACCGACAATCTCGCGGTGGCGCTATGAGAGAACTGGCCGTAGCGGAGCGGATGCGGGGGGCTTTGTGGGGGATGTTCGCGGGCGACGCGTTGGCAATGCCGGTCCACTGGTATTACGACGTGGCCGCGTTGCAGCGGGATTTCGGCACTATCCGCAACTACCAGGCGCCCAAGGACGCGCATCCGAACTCCATCATGCCACTGGCCAGCACGGGACGGGCCGGACGCGGCGCCCAGGATGGGGAGGTGGTGGGCGGGGTGATTCTGAAGGGCCGGAAACACCTGTGGGGCAGGCCGCGCATCCATTATCACCACGGTCTGGCCGCCGGGGACAATACGCTGAACCTGTTGTGTGCCCGCGTGCTGATCCGCTCCATGAACAGCGCCCGCGGCCATGACCCGGCGGCCTTCCTGCGTGACTACGTGGCCTTTATGACGGCGCCGGACAGTCACCAGGACACCTATGCGGAATCCTACCATCGCGATTTCTTCGCCAATTTTGCCCGGGGTCTGCCTCCGGCGCGCTGCGCTGGGGCAGAGGGCCATGACACCGCCTCGATCGGCGCCCTGGTCGCCCTGGCGCCAGTGATCATGGCCGCCCGGGATGATCCCGACCAGGGGGCGGGGGCCCTGCTGGCGCAACTGCGGCTCACCCATCGCTCCGCCGCGCTGGAACGTTATGCCCTCGCGCTCGGCGAACTAATGGTCGGACTGCTCCAGGACCCGGTCCCGATGGTCCGGCCTCGGGCCTGCGCCATCGCGGAGCGACTGGGGTTCCCCGCGACCCGGGTCATCCGGCAAGTCGAGGACAGGGGCCTGTCGGATTTGAGTGTGATCGGCGGACGCTTGAGCCCCGCCTGCTATATCGATCAGTCTTTCCCGGCGGCGCTGTACCTGGCGGCACGTTATGCGGATGACTTCGAATCCGCCCTGATCGCCAACACCGGGGTGGGCGGGGACAACTGTCATCGGGGTGCGGTGGTCGGCGCCATTTTGGGCGCGGCGCTCGGGCACCAGGGCATCCCGACACGCTGGATTCAGGGGCTGTCGGCACGCGCTGAATTGGAGGATGAGATCGAGACGTTCATCACCTGCTTCGCTCCTCGTAATCCCTCGCCTTGATCTCTTCCGCCGGCATGAACCGCGGGGCAAAGTCGCTGACCTGACCGTCGGTCACCGCCTGCCCGGTCCGAAAATCACGCACCCGACGGGACTTGCGCCCGCTCTCGGGGTCCGTCCGCACCACCTCATCGGCAATTAGCCCAAAGGCTTGCCGGGCGGGTTCCCAGGCAAACACCAAGCGCACGAAGACGAATCCGTTCGGGTTACCGATCCAGCTCACGGTCAGCTGCCGATCCGCGATGTCGATCTCGAACGGGACGGCCCGTGGGTCACGATTGACGGTCCCAAGACACTGCACACAGGGCAACACACCCTCCAGCTGGGCCTCGCGACGATAGGTCCCGTCCGGTGTCAGGCTGAAGATGGCCAGCCCCCGGCTGCCCACAGGGAGCAGCGCATCGTCGGCGATGGCATCCTGCCGGTGCAGCACAACGACCACGTCCTCCCGTTCGTCGTCCGTCAGCAACCCCCCATAGGCCGCGATCGGCTCCCAGAGCTGGGAGACCCAGCGCCCGAGGTTCAATGGCTCGATCGCCTGGGGTTCGGCCTCAACCGTCGCGGCCAATGACGCAAGCCACCAGAGGCCGAGCATCAGCACGCAGGCGATCTGGCCTGCGCCCCGCCAGTGCTCACCCCACCTGGCCTTTGCGCCCCTCCGGGGGCGACCGGACAGTGCTGCATGGACACTCATCGACGCCGCTCCGAACTGCGTCCGGGACGGCAGCAATACCGCGCATCAGGAGGGCTCATGGGGGATACCGACTGGCGAGGGCGCGATGGCGAGCGTTTGATTCAGGGTTCAACGCGGGCTCAGTGCTTCATAAAGCCCCGCATAATCCTGATCCCCCAGTCCCAGCCCCTGGGCCCTTTGGCACGCTGCCGCCACGGACTCGGGGAGGGCCGGGTCCAGCCCGATCTGCTCCGCCACCTGGCAGAACAGGCGCAGATCCTTCAACAGGTGCTTGAGAGGGAAGTTGGCGGCCTGGTAGTCACGGCTCAGGTACTTATCGAGCTTCTTGTCGAAGGTTGGGGCATAGAGGGCGCTGCCCCGCAACAGGGTCATGAACTGGTCCACGTCGATACCCTCAGCGCGCACCAGCCCCAGGCTCAAGGCAAAGCTGGCGGTGAGCCCGCCGATCAACTGGTTCATGGCAAGCTTGAGCGCCGCTCCCTGGCCGACCGGGCCGATCCGTTGCGGCGCTTGCCCCAAGGTTTCCAGCACCGGCAGACATTGGGCAAACAGGTCTGCATCACCTCCGGTCATGACGATCAGCCTGCCCTGCCGCACCTCTGGCAGGCTGCCCAGCACCGGGGCCTCCAGGTAGCGTCCGCCCGCCGCCGCCACCTGATCCGCGAGTTGGCGACTCTCCGCCGGGGCGATGGTGCCCATCTGGACAACGATGCGGCCGGCCAGCGCCGCCGCGGCCGACGTGGTGAAGAGGGTCTCCCGGATCCCCTCCGCATCGCTTAGGACCAGGAGCACCAGATCGGCGGCGGCGATGGCATCGGCCGCGCTGTTCGCCAGGCTGACCCCGCGGGCCCGGGCGGCCGCGGCGCGTTTGTCCCCCCGGTTCCAGCCGATGACTGGCACCCCTTGCCCTTCGAGGCGCAGGGCGATTTCCAAACCCATCAGGCCCAATCCGAGTACCGCGGTCTTCATGCGAAGGTCTCCCGGTCGCAGCAATGGCTACCGTATACGTCCGGCCTGACGGCCATGCTACTTGAGCCCCCGCAGCAGCTCGATCACGGGCGCCGTGAGCGGCGCCACCCCGCGCCACAGCCGGAAGGACTCGGCGGCCTGTTCCACCAGCATCCCCAGCCCGTCGAGGACTCGGCCGGCCCCATGGGCCAGACCCCAGCGGCAGAAGGCGGTCGGTGCGTCCCCGTAGAGCAGGTCGTAGGTCCAGCCGCCGGGGGCCAGGATACCGGGCCGCAGTAGCGGCACCGCCCCACAGGCCGGCGGAGGTGGCGTTGATGATGAGATCGAAGCCCTCGCCGCCGAGGTCGTCCAGACCGCAACCGCTCACCCGCGCCCGGCGCCGCCGCCAGGCTGGCCAGGGCCAGGGCCCGCCCAGCGGTGCGGTTGGCGATCACCAGTTCCGCGAGCCCGGTCTCCAGCAGGGGCTCCAGCACGCCCCGGGCGGCCCCGCCGGCCCCTAGCAGGAGCACCCGCCGGCCGGCGAAAGACAAAGCCGTGGTTGCTGCCCAGGTCCCGGACCAGGCCGACCCCGTCGGTGTTGTCCCCCCGCAGCCGGCCATCGGGCAGCCGGATCAGGGTATTGACGGCCCCCGCGATGGTGGCCCGGGGGCTGAGTTCGTCCGCCAGTTCCCAGGCCTGCTCCTTGAACGGTACGGTGACGTTGAGCCCCCGCCCGCCGTCGGCGAGGAAGCGCCGCACCTCGCCCGCAAAGTCCGCCAGATCGCCCAGGATCCGGCCGTATTCCAGATCCTGGCCCGTCTGGCGGGCAAAGGCGGCATGGATCAGCGGCGACTTGCTGTGGGCGATGGGGTTGCCGATGACGGCATAGCGGTCTGGCATGGGTCTGTACTTGGTTCCGGCCGGACCAGTGTTCAGCGATCAGCCGTCAGCTGTCAGCTGTCAGCTATCAGCTGTCAGCTGTCAGCAAAATTAGAACGTTGTCCTGCGACTCGTTCGTCGGCGCCGGACAAGGCCCCTAAGGGGGATCTGTCCGGCAAGGACTACCCTGTCAAACTCAAAGCTGAATGCTGAAGCTGACAGCTGACTGCTTTTTCAAACACTACTCACCCAGCCAGCGGGCCACGTCCTTGGCGTAGTAGGTCAGGATGCCGTCGGCCCCGGCCCGCTTGAATCCACAGCAGCGACTCCAGGACCACCGCGCGCTCGTCGAGCCAGCCGTTCTGGCCCGCGGCCTTGAGCATGGCGTACTCGCCGCTGACCTGATAGACGAAGGTCGGGCACGCCGAACCGGTCCTTGACCCGCCGCACGATGTCCAGATAGGGCATGCCGGGCTTGATCATGACCATGTCGGCGCCCTTCGGCCAGGTCCAGGGCGACCTCGCGCAGGGCCTCGTCGCGTGTTGGCCGGGTCCATCTGGTAGCTGTACTTGTCGCCGCCGCCCAGGTTGGCCGCCGAGCCCACGGCGTCGCGGAAGGGACCGTAGAAGCTGGAGGCGTACTTGGCCGAGTAGGCCAGGATGCGGGTGTGGATGTGGCCCGCTGCCTCCAGGGCGGTGCGGATGGCGCCGATGCGCCCGTCCATCATGTCCGAGGGGGCCACGACGTCGGCCCCGGCCTCGGCGTGGGACAGCGCCTGGCGGACCAGGACGTCCACGGTCTCGTCGTTCAGCACATAGCCGGTCTCATCGATCAGCCCGTCCTGGCCGTGGGTGGTGAAGGGGTCCAGGGCCACGTCGGTGATCACCCCCAGGTCCGGCAGGGCCTCCTTGAGGGCCCGCACCGCCCGTTGGGCCAGGCCATCGGGGTTGAAGGCCTCGCGGGCGTCCTCGGACTTGGCCTAGGGCGGCGGTCACCGGGAAGAGGGCCATGGCCGGGAACCCCCAGGGCGGCGATGGTCGCGCGCCTCCTCCAGCAGCAGGTCGATGCTCAGGCGGGTGACACCCGGCATGGAGGCCACCGCCTCCCGCTGGCCCTGGCCCTTCCAGGACGAAGACCGGATAGATCAGGTCATCCGGGGTCAGAGCGCGTCTCGCGCATCAGGCGGCGGGAAAAGACGTCGCGGCGCATGCGGCGCATCCGGGTCAGGGGGTAGGCGGCGCGCGCCGTGTCGTACAGGGACATGATTCGGACCTCTGCTTCAGGAATGGATGTGCCGCCGGATCGCCCCAGCGCAACGGGCGCCTACCATAGCCCAGAGGACCGGGCGGGACCAAGTGGGTGAAGGGAGCCCGACCGGACCCGGCGGCGGCCTGGGCGGATCGGAGACGCTACCGTTCGTCAGAAATTCAGGCCCGTTCAAGCGGGTCAAGACTCGGGCTCCCCAGGGACTCAGAACACGTAATGAAATTGCGCCCCAATGAAAAAGCGGTAGTTTGTCGAGAAATGTCTTACTAACTATATTTTTTTCAGAAAGTTGAAAAAATATATGCACAATCAGTGATGAAATAGTATCCGCAACCCCCACGTTTCGATCCGACGGCGCGGGCAGAACGAAAGCCACGCTTCTTGCTAGAATTCGGAGTCAGACAGTCGGACACAGCGGACGATCATGTTGCTACAAGCAAACGCCAGCCCCCCCATCTTCAACGTGAATCTGGACCAGTTCCCGCTTCTGGTCATCGCTGCTTCCCACCAACAGCCCGTCCTGGTGGACTTCTGGGCCGATTGGTGTGGCCCCTGCCACGCCCTCACGCCCTATCTGGAGCGCGTCATCAACGAACTGGACGGAGTCATCCGCCTCGCCAAGGTGGAGGTGGATGCGGAGGACAACATGAAGCTGGCCGGTCGCTTCGGTCTGCGCGGTTTCCCCACCGTCATCCTGTTCCAGGACGGTGAGGAGCGTGGGCGATTCAGCGGGGTACGCTCCACCCACCAGATCCGCGACTGGGTTTCCGAGCACCTGTCACCGCTCCAGGGTCCCGCCGAGTAACGCCCCCTGCCCCCCGCCCGGCGCCGCGAACCAACTGGCACGCGATGCCCACGCCCTGCCGGAATGACTAGGGCGTGGCGCCCGGGCGGTGAGGCCGCGGGCGCGACCGGTCAGGCCGCTGCCGCCGGCCCCTTGATCAGTTCGCGGATGTAATCCGGGTACCGCAGGCCGCGCACCACCAGTTCGGGAGTGTCACCCGCGGTGAAGATCGTCAAGTCACCCGCGTTCAGCATCCGCTGCATTAGGGTCTGATCGAAACGCAGCGTGCGCACCGAGTCCAGCTTGATCTCGGTATGGCGCTTGTGGAAAAACCCATGGGTCCAGATCAGCTCGTCGGGCATGATCCGCAGCCGATCAAACCGGGTGACGGCATACCAGTAATACAGTTGCAGTCCGGCCACGGCAAAGAGGGCCGCACCGGCGTACTGGATGATCTCCACGTCCAAGAACCTCCCCCCGGGCACCCACCCCGTCAGCAACTCCGGCGGTAGGTAACGACCGGCGAGGACCACCAGGACCCCGATCAACAGGAACGCCACCAGGATCAGGGACGCGAGGGGGCGTATCCCGAACAGATTCGGGTGGGTTTCGTACAGGGGCTCGGACATCAGAAACTCCCGGAACCTGGAAACCCCAGGCTGTAAGGTCTTGACGGGGAAAAAGCGTCATCGGTTTACCCCACGTGTCCCAGGGTTCGCCGGACGGACGCGGATACTATCAGCAGACGCTCGGGGGGTGAAGCACCGCGCCCTGATCATCGCTCCGGCCACGGGGGCTCGTGTTCACCTGCGAGCCCATCCGCGTCATCGGGCCTACCGCCCGCGTCCAGCGCCTCGCGCAGGAACCGGAAGAGTTTTCGCGGGGCCTCCGGCCGACCGCGCTCAGTATCCCGTTGGGCGGCGCGGATCAGGGTGCGCAACTGTTGGCGGTCCGTATCGGGGCACTGGTCGAGAAAGTCGCGCAGCCCTCTGTCGCCCTCAATGATCAGCCGCTCCCGCCAACGCTCCAGTTGGTGGTGGTGGGCCGTGGCTGCCCGCTCCCGATCGGCGGCCTGGTCCACGAGCGCGTGGACGGCATGCATATCCTCCCGCTCCAGGAGATTGGCGATGCGCTTGTAGTGGCGTCCAAGGGCGCGCGTATCCTTAATGCGGCGGGTCTCATCCAGGGCCGCCCAGGTGGCGGGGCTGAGACGCAGCCGCTCAAGTTCGGCCCGGGGCATACCGGTCAACCGCTCCGCCAGGGTCTGGAGGGCCTGGTGCTCACGCTTGATCTGGCTCTTGCTGGGACCCTCGGGGACCAGGTCCTCATCCGGTGCAGGGCCAGCGTGCGGCGCCCAGGCAAGCCGCGGCTGAGCGCGCCCGGGGCCGGCAACCCGGTCCAGGTCGTCGGAGTCGTCCGGGTCCAGGTGTTCCGGGTCATGGTCTAAGTGGTCGATTGGAGGTGCTCCAGGATCAGTTGGGGGGTGCGTTCACCCTTGTAGTCATTCACGTCCAGTCGGTAGGCCAGGTGGACGGCGCCCTGGGCCTGCTCCAGCCGCTCGCCGAGACCGAAGCCGATGGCCTCGATGAACGGACCTCGCTCGGGCTTGAGCCGGAGCTTTAGGTGCCGCTCGCCGACGATACGCGCTCCCACGACCTCGAACTCCCCATCGAACAGGGGCTCGGGGAAGCCCTTGCCCCAGGGGCCGCCCAGGCGCAATGCCTCGGCGGTCTCCAGGTTCAGAAGCCGGGGGGGCAACTCGCCATCCGAGCGGATCTCCCGCACCGCCGGGGTCTCACCGAGTTGCTCGCGCACCGCCTCGCGGAAGGCCAGCCGAAAGTCGGACAGGGCCTCCGGTTTCAGCGTCAGGCCGGCCGCCATCGCGTGACCGCCAAAGCGCTCGATCAGCCCGGGCCGACGACGGTCGACGAGGTCGATGGCGTCGCGGATATTCAATCCATCCACGGAGCGGGCGGAGCCCCGCAAGAAACCGTCCCCGGCGTCCGCAAAGGCGATGACTGGACGATGATACCGCTCACGAATGCGGGCGGCGACGATCCCGGAGACCCCCTGGTGCCAGCCCTTGCCATAGAGGCAGAGACCCGGGGGCAGGTCGTCGCCGCGCAGGGTCAGACGCTCCACCAGGGTCTCCGCCTGCTCACGCATGGTCCCTTCGATCTCCCGGCGCTGGCGGTTCAGCCCATCGAGCTGGGTGGCCAGGTCCAGGGCGCGGGCTGGCTCATCGCACAGCAGACATTCCACCCCCTGGGTCATCTCTGTGAGCCGGCCGGCGGCATTGAGCCGTGGGGCGACGAAAAACCCCAGGTCCGTTGCCGTGACCCGGGTCGGATCGCGCCCCGCGACCTGGAGTAGGGCACGGATGCCGGGTCGGCAGCGACCGGCGCGGATACGCCGCAGGCCCTGCTCCACGAGAATGCGGTTGTTGCGGTCCAGCGTCACCACGTCTGCAACCGTGCCCAGGGCGACCAGGTCAAGGTACTCCGCCAGATTAGGCTCGGGCCGCCCGGCGCTGAACCAGCCGGCGGCCCGCAGTTGGGCACGCAGGGCCACCAGGCAATAGAAAACGACGCCGACCCCGGCCAGGTGCTTACTCGGAAAGGCACAGTCGGGCTGGTTGGGATTGACGATGGCCGCCGCCGCCGGCAGTTCGTCCCCCGCCAGGTGGTGATCCGTGATCAGGACCGGGATGCCCAACCCGTTGGCGCAGGCCACCCCGGCGATACTTGCGATGCCGTTATCCACCGTGATCAGAAGCGCGGGCTTCTGAGCCGCCGCCGCCTCCACCACCGGGGGACTCAAGCCGTAACCATAGGCAAACCGGCTCGGCACCAGGTAGGACACGGCGGGGGCACCCAGGGCGCGCAGGCCCAGTACGGCCAACGCACTGCCGGTCGCCCCGTCGGCGTCATAGTCGCCCACCACCAGGATGGGACCGCCCGCGCGCAGGGTGGCGACCAACAGCGCGACCGCCCCCTCCAGCCCGGCCAGGGACTGGTAAGGGGCCAGGTCACCGAGGCCCGGATCCGCGTCGGCGTCCCCCTGACCGCGGCCGGCATAGAGTCTGCGCAGGAGTTCTCCCGGAGTGACCGGCGGCGGCTGGGCGGGGTCTTGGGGAATGCGGCGGATCTGGACTGGGGTCACGGGTTGGCTGGGGCTGCGATGGTTGGGCCTGATGCGGCGTTGAATGACAGGGACCAACCGCGGTGTACCGCCCGCTGTCCCGGTGGGCATGCTACCTGGATTGCGGGTCAGGCAGGAACCCGCGGGGCGTCCGCGGTCCCACCAGGGGGCTTGCAGGTCGTAGCCGCTATGGAGCCGCTCACAAGGCCGTCGCCGATGTTCAGGCCCCTTCAAAAAAATGAGCAGTCAGCGATCAGCTTTCAGCATTTAGCTCTGAGTTTCAAGAGGTTTTTTCCACCCGGCGCATCACCTGCAGGGTGAGCGCCTGCGGCTCCAAGACGGCTCGTAAGATGCTGATGCACATATAGCTGACGACTGATCGCTGACTGCTCTTTCCAGGTTCAACCCCTGAACACGTCAACAGGCACTGCCCTGAGCCACTCTGCCAGGAAACTGGGGACGCAATAGTCCCTACCCCTGTGATCAGACCGCGCCGACCCCTTAACCCACGACGCCGCCCGAGCTACCATGGTGTCACCCCAGCGGGACCATCCGGCCCGCACCGTAGGGGCCGCCATCCCCGGCCCCAAGGATCATCCAGTGACCTCGAACCTACACCCCTCCTGCCTCCTGCTGGCGCTTGCCCTGGCCATACCATTCGCCGCCCCGGCCGGGGCCGCACCGGACAGACCGCCGCGGCCGGATGACCAACTGACCAGTGCCGCTGCCCGCGATCGGACCCCGGATCTCCAGATCCGCTCCGCCGCCGCCCTGGTGGTGGACGAGGCAGGCCGGCCGCTTTACGCCAAACACACCCGTGACCATAAGCCGATTGCCTCCATTACCAAGCTGATGACGGCCATGGTGGTACTGGACTCCGGGGTCTCCCTGGACGAGCCGGTCACGATTCAGGAGGAGGACCGGGACGCGTTGCGGCCACAGCCGCTCCCGCCTGCGCATCGACCGGGCGGCCACGCTGCCCCGCCGGGAGGTTCTGTCCGTGGCCCTGATGTCATCGGACAATCGCGCCGCGGCGGCCCTGGGACGAACCACCCTCCCCGGCGGCAAACCCGAATTCGTCGCGGCCATGAACCGCAAGGCGGCGGACCTGGGGATGTCCGACAGCCAGTTCGCGGACCCCACGGGTCTCGACGGGAACAACACCTCCACGGCCGAGGACCTGATCAAGCTGGTGCGGGCGGCAGCGGCTTATCCGCTGATCCATGAGGTCACCACCCGGGAGTCCATGGCGGTCCAACCCTACGGGGACGGCGGCACCCTGCAGTACCGCAATACCAATCCGCTGGTGAAAAGCCCGGAGTGGCATCTGGAACTCAGTAAGACCGGGTTCGTCAATGAGGCCGGGCACTGCCTGGTGATGCGGGCGGTGATCGGCGGGCGTCGGCTCTCCATCGTACTTCTGGACGCCCCCGGCAAGCTCACCCCCGTGGGCGACTCCAACCGTCTGCGCAAGTGGTTGGAGTCCGGGGCCAGGGGCCAGCCAGGCTGAAACACGATCGCCCGTTGCCGGGCGGTCCGGCCACCAGCCCGCCATCAGCCCCTTTAACGGAGTCAAACCAGGATGTATCCAGGCGAACGTTTCAACAGCATCAGCCACCTGGTCGGCGCCGTCCTGGCACTGATCGGGGTCACCGTGTTGGTGACCCAGGCCGGTATCGAGGGGGGGGCGACACGGATCATCAGCTTCGCCGTCTACGGCGTCACGTTGTTCCTGCTGTATCTCTTCTCGACGCTGTATCACAGCCTGCGGGGACGGGCGAAAGCGATCTTCCAGACCCTGGACCACCACGCGATCTATCTGCTCATCGCCGGTACCTATACCCCGTTCACCCTGGTGGCACTCCAAGGCAGCACGACCGGCTGGTGGCTGTTCGGCGCCGTCTGGGGGCTCGCGGTCATCGGCATCGTGATCGACACCCTTCGCCATGAGGGCGGGCGAATATTGTCGGTTGCGATCTACCTGTTGATGGGCTGGCTGATCCTGTTCGCCCTGGGCGACATCATCCAGGCCCTGCCCCCGGCCGGCTTCTGGTGGCTGGTGGCGGGCGGGCTCTTCTACACCGTGGGCGTGATCTTTTACGCGTTGGCTAGCCGCTGGCCCTGGTGTCACGGGATCTGGCACCTGTTCGTGCTGGCGGGGAGCGTCAGTCACTACGTCGCGATCTTGTTTTATCTCTGACCCGAGACCGCGTTTACGGTACCTCAGTCACCGGCCCGGCCCATCGCGGCTACCGGCCGCTCCCACCGGCCTATCCGCGCCGGGCTCCGGGCTGCCAGACGCGGGAACCCGCGGTCTTGGGCCGCGGCCGGCGGGGCGGCTGCTCCAGGCCGGCCAGGGTCAGCAGGGTCCGGCGCTCCTCCTCCGTGAGGGGCCGCCAATTGCCGGGGAAGAGGCGGCGCCCCAGTTCCACATTACCGTAACGCACCCGAATCAGGCGGCTGACCTGGCACCCCGCTGCCTCCCACAGGCGCCTCACCTCGCGGTTACGGCCCTCCTTGAGGACCACGTGGTACCAGGTATTGGCCCCGGTACCGCCGCGCGCACTCACGGCGTCCAGGTGCGCGGGGCCGTCCTCCAACTCGATCCCGGCGGTGAGTCGGTCCAGGGTGCCGTCCGGGACCTGCCCCAGGATACGCACCGCGTACTCCCGCTCCAGTTCCCGGGAGGGATGCATGAGCCGGTTGGCCAGCTCCCCGTCGGTGGTGAAGAGCATGAGCCCGGAGGTGTTGATGTCCAGGCGGCCGACGGCGATCCAGCGGCCGTCCTTGGGGCGCGGCAGATGGCGGAAGACGGTGGGGCGACCCTCCGGGTCCCGGCGGGTGACCAGCTCTCCCTCCGGCTTGTGGTACGCAATGATCTGGGCCTCCGCACTGCGCCGACCGCGGTGCCGGACCTCCTGACCATCCACCCGCACCCGGTCGGTGGGGGTGGCACGGTCGCCGAGCTTGGCGATCTTGCCGTTGACCCGCACCCGCCCCTCTGCGATCCAGGTCTCGATCTCCCGACGCGAACCCAGACCCTGCTCGGCCAGGACTTTCTGCAGGCGCTCACCGGGACCGTCCACGGTTGCCACTGGAGCCTCGCGACCGCGCCCGCCCCGGTTGCGGTCAAGCGGTACGCGCTCGACGGGGGTCTTTCCCGAGGGCCGACTCGGGTTGCGGGGGTGCACTCAGAATCTCCGAAACGATCTTGTCGTAAAAGGCCAGGTAGTCGTCCCGGTTGGGACCCTCGGTCCACTCGATGGCAGCGCGGGGATGCTGGTTGAGCTGGCCGGTGAGATTGAACGGGATGGACGGACCCCAGACCAGGTCCTTGCGCAACGGCGCCACATGGTGCTGGATCACGTCGATGATGGGCCGCAGGTTGAACTTGGGGTTGCGCAGGAAGCCGAGCAGGATCTCCGTGTGGCAGTTCCCGGCGCCGCGGCCGAAGCCAAAGAGGGTGGAGTCCACCCGGTTGCAGCCGAGGATGATGGCCTCGATGGTGTTGGCAAAGGCGAGTTGGAGATTGTTGTGGGCATGGATGCCGATCTCCTTGCCGGTCCCGGCCATGGCCGCGGCGTACTTCTTGTAGAGCCGATCGATCTGCTCCCGGTAGAGGTACCCAAAGCTGTCCACGATCACCATGGTGCTGGCCGGGGTGGCGGCGATGGCCTCCAGCACCGTGTCGATCTCCTCCTCCGTGATGTTGGACACCGCCATGAGGTTGGCGGTGGTCTCGTAGCCCAGGGCGTGGCAGTGGTGGATCATCTCCACCGCTTCCGAGACCTGATGGGCGTAGAAGGCGACCCGGATCACGTCGAGCGGACTGTCCGCCGCCGGGACGATGTCCGTCTGCCAGTCGCTCTTGCCGGCATCGGCCATGGCGGCAAGTTTGAGTCCGGTGCGCACCGGATCGTGATCGCCCACCACTCGGCGGAGGTCCGCCTCGGCGCAGTGGCGCCAGGGTCCGAACTTGTCCGTGGGGAAGATTTTTGGCGAGTTCTTGTACCCGATCTCCATGTAGTCCACGCCGGCGTCCACGCAGGCGCGATAGACGGCCCCGACGAACTCGTCGGTGAACTGATGGGAATTGACCAGCCCCCCGTCCCGGACGGTGCAGTCCATGACCTTGAGTTCGGGGCGGTAGGTGATCCAGGGGGCCTTGTCGGACATGGGTTTCTCCCGGCAGCGTGGTAGACAGTGGCCAAACCGGACATTGTCCGCGTAACCGGCGACCACGGCAAATCGGGCGGTGGGCCGGCGGCCTACCGCCGCTGGCTCACCGCCGGATTTCAGTACAATCGGCCAAGTGTTATCCCCTGGAGCCTTCACATGGCAGTCGCCGTCTCCCCAAACCCGCCCCCGCGGCAGCAGGTCTCAGCGGTCGCCGCCGCCGTCCGCCGCCGGGTGCTGGAACATACCCTGCTCCACAACGGCGGCTACCTGAGCCAGGCCTGCTCCGGCGCGGAGATCCTGGCGACCCTCTATCTGCAGGTGATGCACCTCGGGCCCAGCCAGGCGCCACTGACGCCGCGCGCCTTTGCCGGGGTGCCCGGGGCCGACAAACCCCCACAGCTTCACCGGCGCGGACTACAACGGCCCGCGCGCCCCGGACCTGGACCGCTTCATCTTCTCCCCGGTCCACTATGCCCTGGTCCTCTACTCCCTGCTGATCGAGGTCGGTCGGCTGGGGCCGGACGCCCTGGACCAGTTCAATCAGGACGGCAGCACCGTGGAGCTGATCGGCGCCGAGCACTCCCCAGGCCATGAGGTCACCGCCGGCTCGCTGGCCCAGGCCATCAGCCAGGCCGGCGGCATCGCCCTGGCCCGACGGCTGCGCGGTGAGCCCGGCTGGATCTGGGTATTCATGTCCGACGGCGAGTTCCAGGAGGGCCAGACCTGGGAGGCCTTCGCGGCCCTGGCCCACCACCGCATCGGGCGACTTGGGGTCTACGTCGACGCCAATGCCCAGCAGTGCGACGGGGCCATGACCTCGGTCATGACCATCGAGCCCCTGGCCGAGCGGCTGCGCGCCTTCGGCGCCGAGGTCCACGAGGTCGACGGCCACGACCCCGACGGCCCTGGCCGCCCCCGCCGCGGCGGCCCGCGGCCAGGACCGGGACCGGCCCCTGGTGGTCATCGCCCACACCGATCCCTGCCGCGGCATCGATCTCCTGCGCGAGCGCGCCCCGAAGCTCCACTATGTGCGCTTCAAGGGCGAGGCGGAGTTCAACGCCTACCGCCAGGCCTGTTGGCGACCCTGAACGGAGAACGGCCGATGATGGAGACCGTCCAACGTCCCCACGCGGGGAACCTCGTCCGCTGGGCCAAGGACCGGCCCGAGGTCCTGGTCCTCTCCGCCGATCTGACCGCCTCCTGCGAGGCCGACGGCTTCCGCGACGCCTACCCCGAGCGCTTCTTCTCGATGGGCATGGCCGAGCAGAACATGATGGGCTTCGCCGCCGGCCTGGCCCGGGAGGGCTTCTTCCCTTACATCCACACCTTCGCGGTCTTCATCTGCCGGCGGCCCTTCGACCAGGTCGCCATGTCGATCGCCTACTCCGAACCTGCCGGTGCGACTCATCGGCTTCCTGCCCGGCATCACCACCGCGGGCGGCGTCACCCACCAGGCCATCGACGACGTCGCGCTGATGCGCCTCCTGCCCAACATGACGGTACTCGAGTGCGGCGATGCCACCGAGGTGCGAGATCGGTGCTCGACGTCGCCCAGGCCGTCGATGGCCCGGTCTACGTGCGGATGCTGCGCGGCGAGGTCCCGCGGCTGTTCGACCCCGGCGAGCCGCTGCAACTCGGCCGCGCCCGCGTGCTGAGCACCGGCAGCGATCTGGCCGTGCTCTCCACCGGCATCTGCACCGAGGAGGCCCTGCGCGCCACCGCCGGCCCTGCGCGCCGCCGGGCTCGCCGTCGCCCACCTGCACGTCTCCACCCTCAAGCCCTTCGACCGATCCGCTGATCGCTGGAGACCATCGCCGGCGCCCGCCACGGGGTCATCACCATGGAGAACCACGGCATCATCGGCGGTCTGGGTTCAGCCGTCGCCGAGCTGATGGCCGAGGCCGGGACTGGGCAAACGCCTGATCCGCCTCGGCCTGCGCGACACCTACGCCCACGGCGCCAGCCGCGACTACCTGATGCGCGAGTACGGCCTGGACGCCATGGCCCTGGTTCGCGCGGCGGAAACCCTGACCGGCACCCGTTTCGGACTCACCGACGCAGCCCTGGCCGGGGTCCGCCTGGAGACCCTGAGCGCGACGGACAAGACCGAGGATTTGTGAGCGCGACTGAACCAATCCTCCGGTCCGGTCAATCCACGACCGGCTCCCAATCCTCGCCGGGATCGTAGGCATCGATGGCCTCGGCGACAGCGGCGGTGTCCTCGCCGAGATCCGCCTGATAGACCATGCCGCGCTGGTTGACCTGGAAGCTCATGATGCCGGAGTTTCCGTAGCTTGCGGGCCAGGCGAGCAAGCCGAAACCGTCCGCCAGCCGGCCATCTTTGAGATAGCTCTCGGCTCCGCCCGGCGCGCTCGGGCCTTGGGCCGTGAGGATCTTGAAGTAATAGCCGTGGTAGGGCCGCGCCCCTCCCCGTCCTCGCGAACCTCGTAGCCCTCCTCGACGGCATCCGTCCACCAGGGGTCCCATGGGACTCTCGGGCTCGCCCTCGTTCGTCGGCCAATAGAGTCCATCCCGTTTGCCTTCGGTGCTCCAGAAACGCCCGGCGTAGGCCCGCACGCCGTCACCGTCCGGATCGGCGGCGGCGTATTCCAACTGCGCATCCACGAAGGCGCGGGCGGTCGCGATGGCATGCAGCTCGTTGAGTCCGATGCGCCTGTCCAACAGCTCTTCGAGCCCGGCCCGGGTATCGAAGAACCAACCCCGATCATCCTTGGCCAAGGGGATCGGGAAGGGCCAGTCCTCGGGCCCGATCACCAGGATGGCACTGTCGTCGGTCTCGTCCTCGAGATGAGCCGCCTCTTGGGACAACTCCACGAAGCGCCGACGGTCCGCGGCATCCGCGACCGGGTCGCCGGAGACGAGGTCGTCGAGGTCCGATCCGAGCACCTCCAAGAGGGCGTCCCGATCCTCCGAGGCAGCCGCCTCGATCAGGGCCATGACGGCGGCATCCGGGGTCTCGAACGACATGGGCGGCTGGACCGACACCTCGGCTTCGCCCTCGGACTGGAGGCCGCGGCGTCCGCCGGAGCCGGCTCCTCGGTAACGGCGGCGCGGCGGATGGGACATCGGAAGCAGATCGAGGGGCAACAGGCAAGCACAGCGCTGGTCGTCTTCATGAGCTGAACCGGAAACAAGCGGTCAATCGGTGCATGGGTGACAGTCCTGTTCATCGATAGGTCGCCGCTCGCGCAGGCGTGGACGCGCGGTCTGGTGTCGCGCAGCGGGCGCTCATCAGCGTCGACCGCGGCCTCCGCCACCCCGAGCTGCCTTGCCGCCCCCGCTACGCTGGGCCGCGCTGCGGCCCGACTGGCCCCGCCGCGATTGCTGGCGGCGCGGGCTGGGGCCGGCTCGCTGGCCTTGAAGGCACTCGCCTTGGGCGCCGACGCCCGGGCGCCGCCGGGCGCTGCGCTGGGGTCGGTCGACGGCCCTCGCCGGGCGCTTGATCTCGGGCCGCCGCGGGGCGTTTGACCTCGCGATTCACCGGTCGTCTTGGCCGCGGCCGCTGGCCGGGCTTGCACCCTGGGCTTGGCCTGGATGTTGGCGGCCTGCGGCGGGCTGCCTTGCGGGCCTCGCCCGCGGCGGCGTGCCTTGCGCCTGCACCTTGCGCACCGCCTGACGTCCCCGCCCGGTCTTGAGGCGCCGCGTTCCGCGCGCGCGGCGAGCTTGGAAAGCCGCCGCGCGGCCCCCTCGCGCCTGACCTGGTCGAGGTTCGGGGCCTTGACCTGACGGTCGCGGCTCTTCATGCGCCCGCGCGCCGCGTCGCGATCGATGGTCGCCTCGCCGCGCTTGGCGGCGAACTTGTTCTCGGTGGAGGCATCCCGGTAGCGCACGCCGCCGCGCCGCTCCGGGTTGTGCTCCCACTTTTTGACCTCGTTGCCGACGATGCCGCTGTTGACGTTGATGTCGCCACGCTCGACGTTGCGGTCGATATCAAGGTTGCGGGTACGGTCGACGTTGATGTTGGCGGGCTCCCGCCAGCCATTGTTGTTCCAGTAGTTGGGTTGGCCCCAGTAGCTCGGGCCACCGTAGTTGCCAGGACCGCCGTAGTAGAGCCGGTCGTTCCAGTCGTCATCGTCGTCCCACATGATCGCGGCGGTGAGCAGCCCCCCTGCCACGGCGCCGACGCCGAAGTTGATCAGGGTGTCGGTGCTGATACCGCTCGACGTGGCCACCTCCGTGGTGCTCGGGTAGACGCTCTGGGCCGAGACGACCTCGCCGCTCGGGACATAGGCGGTCGCGGATTCGCCCGCGGCCCGGCCGGCGGAATAGCCCTCCTCGTAGCTGGAGGTGGCGTCCGCGTAGGCATCGGGGTAGTAGGTCTTGGCCGGCGGACTGCTCTGCGCCGTAGACCTTTACGGGGTCATAGGTGGGTACGTAGACCACCTCCGGCTGAGCGGGCTGGATGATGATGGTGTCGCCGGACTTCTCGACCCGCTGGGCCTCGTTGCTGGCCAGCGCCCCGGCCTTGTCGGCCTCGCCGCGCAGGCGCTGGATGGTATCGGTGAGGTCGCCCTGCTGGGCCAGCACGGCGTCGCCCAGGTCCTGGGTCCAGTCCAGGTTGTCGCTCATGAATTCGAGCACGCTCGGGAAGAACACCAGGGCCTTGACGCTGTCGTCCCATGCCTCCTCGTCGACCGCCTTCTGCAGGGCCTCACCTTCGAGGTCCTCATGATCCTTGAGCCAGCGGTTGGCCTGCACCACGTCCAGCGGATAGGTGCTGGCCATCAGGATCTGGGCGATCAGGGCGTCGGGTAGAGCGCGATGGGGGCGACCAGCTGTTCGATCTGCTCCGCCGGAATGAGGTCGGTGTCGGCCTTACCGGCTGTCTTGGCCTGGGCCCCCAGACCCAGGCTGAGGCTCAGGGCCAGGGTTAGGACCAGACGTACGAGGTTGGGCATCATAGATACTCCGGGTGATGGGTCTGAGTTCTGTTGGGCGCCGTACGCATTGAAGTAAAGGGGATTTCAAGCGGCGCTATCTTGGTCGCGAATCAAGAACAAGTTAAACACGAGCACAATCGTTGTCGTTGTCGTAATCGGAGTAGTGATGCGATTTGGGGTGTGAGAGAGTCCGGGGCGCTACGATAATTTCGATTACGACAACGACAACGGCGCCATCGGCATTCTCTAACGGATTTGTTTAACTTATTAGTGAACCATTCCTTAACTGCTTGCGGAGAAGGTCAGTCACAATCAGAACCGCCAGGTTCCAGCCAGCAGGGGCCCGCTGAAGTTGATGTAATCCAGCGCGTCGTCGGCGCCGAACTCCCGGGCGCTGCGACGGTTGTCGAAGCCGACATTGACCTCGGCGCCGCCGGCCGTTTCGCCCTGAATCGCGGCACCCCGTAGATAAATCGTCGCGCTGGAATGCCAGTCAGGATCCGCGTCGGTGGCCAGTCCAGTCAGGCGCGTGCAGGCGGCGGCAACGGGCGCGAGGGTACCGAGCAACCGTGGGCGCAGCGTCCTCGGTCGCCAAGAGCGAGGCGGCATAGACCTGAGCCGCCACCTCGCTCCGCTCTGGCGATTGTCGTTGATCGGGCTATTCCTTGGCGGTCATTCCTTCCACCGTGACCTCGACCCGGCGGTTGGGCCCGAAGCACTCGATCAGGGCCGCCCTGGACGTGGCGGCGGCGCAGTCGGCCGGGGTCACCTTGAGTTGGGTCTTGCCGTAGCCCTGGGCCGTGATGCGATCGCCGGGGACACCATCGGTGACCAGTTGCTCGCGCACCGTGTTGGCGCGACGCTCCGACAGGGCCAGGTTATAGGACTCAGAGCCGATCGGGTCGGTGTGACCGGCGACCCGAATGGAGTCGAAAGTGGCCTGTCCCAAGTCGCGGGAGAAGTTATTGATGGTGGTCCGGCCGGTGGGCGAGAGGTCCGACCGGTTGAAGGCGAACAGGGCGTCCGCGGACAATTCAAAGGTGCGCGTGGCCTTGACGGGGGCGCTGCGCGGGCCAAGGGGAATGACGACACCGGCGGTCATGATCCAGTCGCCAATGGAGTCATCGGGGAGGAAGTTGCCCGGGTTGTCGTCGTAGCGGTAGCGACCGTCGACTCGGAAGGAAACATAGTCCGTGATCGGAATCACGAAGCCGGCGCCGGCTTCGGCCATGAAGCTCCACTTGGTGCCCGATGTGCACCCCAAGGAGGCATTAATCTGGTTGCGGTTACAGCTCAAACCGTCCTGGATGGCGCCGATGCCACCCAACAGGAACGGCTGGAACTGGCCGCGGCTGAAGAAGAAAAGCCCATCCACGGCCAGGTCGGTGACCTTGTAGTCGCCGCCGAGGTCTGACGCGCTGACGAGCTCCGTGTAGGTCGCCCGCGCCTCCAGGTTGAACCGCTCGTTCAGCGGTTTGCCAACGGCCAGTCGGCGCCCCAGTTGTCATCAGTCAGGCGGGTCGTGTCGGCCCAGGTGTAAGTGGCGAAGGGCAGGATGTACCAGCGGTCGTCGAAGCGCGGCGCCGGGCTGGTCTCATAGTCCGTCTGGGCGAGCGTGGCCAACGGCGCGGCGAGCACAAGCGCGGTCAGGGCGCTGATCGAGATGGTCTTCATGGGTGTTTACCCTCCAGAGTGGGATAAGAAAAACGCGGTCGATCGGCAGACAGGTGCATCCAGCCCAGGTCCGCAACGCGCAATGTTACTCCTCGTGACGATGATGTCGGTACGCCGATTGCGCTGACGCCCTCGCGGGTATGGCCGCCGATCTTCAGTTTCAGGGTCGGGTAGATGACCAAGACGCCTGAGGCCGCTCTTCGTCTTGCCAGTTTCTGGTGCCTTGGGCTACGCTCGCGGCCAGCGTTGGTACAAGACGTGCCAATCCCTGGTCGGTCGCCAGGCCAGCGCAACTTTCGTCAGCGGACGCCCGGCACGGTCGACCGTGCTGAAACGAGAGACCGGCTCCTCGGACCGCCCGCTGAATGGAGCCAGAATGGCGTCAGTCAGCACTTATTCAGGACCGATCAATGAAATGGCGTAACCGAAACCAGAGCGCGAATGTCGATGACAGAAGAGACCGCAGCGGCCCAGTAGGCGGGGGCATGCCCTCCATCGGGACCCTGCTCTTTTTTTGGCCCATCATCAAGCACCTTTTACGTTCCAGGCTCGGTCTTGCCATTCTGAGTCTCGGTGCGGTCGCGTATTCGGTTGCTTATTTTGGTGGCTTTGCTCAACTGCCGTCTTTCCTGGGGGGCGGCGGCTCCCGCGTGGTCGATGAGCAGCAGGAGAATGAGTGGGCCGCCTTCATCAAGACAGTGCACGGTGACCTGGAGACCGTATGGTCGCAGGTCTACGCCCAGGCGGGGGTGCGCTATCGGCCCCCGACGCTGGTTCTTTACCGTGGATCAACCAACAGCGCCTGTGGAACCGCCAGTTCCCATATGGGGCCCTTTTATTGTCCGTTGGACGAAAAGGTCTATGTGGACCTCGGTTTCTTCGATGAACTGGAAAAAGACCTCGGAGCCGGGGGCGATTTCGCGCAGGCCTATGTGTTGGCGCACGAGGTGGGCCATCACATCCAGCATCTCGAGGGCACGCTGGACCAGGTGGACATGGCAAAGCAGCAAGTCCGTGGGGAGTCGGAACAGAATCGGATGCAGGTCAAACTGGAATTACAGGCGGACTGTTACGCGGGAATTTGGGCGAACCATGCGCACCGGCAGTTCGATATTCTGGAAGAGGGAGACCTTGAGGAAGCCCTGGTTGCTGCCGCCGCGATCGGCGATGACCGATTGCAGAGACAGTCGCGGGGCTTTGCGATCCCTCATACCTTTACCCATGGCAGTTCCAAGGAACGCGTGGCCTGGTTCGCCAGAGGCGTGAAAGCCGGCAGGATCAGCGACTGCGATACCTTTGGGACGCGCTGACGGAAACAGCGTAGCGCCTTCCCGGCTCTGCCCGCGTTTCAACGCCAAATCCAGACCGCCGGGTCGGGTCCATCGAGACCTTTGCGTGGCCCGGGACGATCTTCGATCAGTGAGCGCATGGGAGGCCCAAGGCTGCGTCGGACGCGGGGTCAGCGTTTCGTGTCTTCCGGGTCCGGATCGGGGACCTTGGATGACGCGAGCGCATCCGGGAGCCAATCCGGATACGGTGTCGTCTGGGCACTCAGGGCCCAACCCATGGCGCGGGCTTCTTCCTCAATCCCGGCGATGCGCCGGCCGGTATCCGGGTGGGTATCGAAGAAATCGAGGTGCACGGCCAAGGGACGCCCTTCCTGATCGCGCAGCGTCCGGTAGAGGTCCAAGGCACCGTCCGCATGGCCGTATACCGCCGCCAGGGCCGCGAGCCCGGCGCTATCCGCATCGCGCTCCTGCTCCCGGCTGAAGCTCAGATTCGTGAGGAGACCCGCCTCGCCAATCACCTGGTCCGCGACCGTACTGCTGGAGACGCCGGCGAGGGCCGCGAGGGCCACCCCCACCACCACCCCCCGCCCCAGTGAGACGATGGGATCGCGATGGCGTACATGGGCGATCTCGTGACCCATCACCATGGCCAGGGCGTTCTCGTTCGGCAGGCGCTCGATCAGACCCCGGTACACCACCAGATGTCCACCGATGGTCGCCATGGCGTTGACCGTCGCCTCGGTCGAATAGTGCACCGTGATCGGCATGGACGCATTGATCCCCATGGCCGGTGTCAAGCGGTCGGCAAGTCCCTGTAGATACGCCTGTATACGGGGGTCGGAGCCCTCGCTGTCCTCCTCCAGGGACGGGACGAAGGGCGCGGCGATACCCACCTCGTAGCCGAACGGGATCCGGGGGGCCAGCCACTGAGCGACCAGGGCAAGGGCGGTGAACGCCAGCACCAGGAGACCCAACACCGCGACGGTGAGCCACAGGAATTCCCGGAACGGACGCGTCTCGCTGTTGTTGATGCCATCCGGTAATGGGGGGTTGCGGTATTCGGGCATGGTCAGTCGGCCACGGCCGTTCCGCAGGCCAGGACCTCCACGGTGCCGAGCGCCCTCCCCCGGCCCTTGGAGATGGAAGCGGTCTCGATCTTCACGTTGAAGATCTTGCAGGGTCCCAACTCCCGAGCGTCCTCCTTCATGCGCAGGATCGCCTCCCGGCGTGCCCGGTCCAGCAGGCCCTCATAGCTGGTCACCCGCCCCCCGACCAGGCTCCGCAGGCCCGCCACGAAGGCCTTGAAGTAATCCACAGAAATGACGACGTTGCCGCACACGAGGCGGCTCTCCCGGCGGCGCTCGGGCTCCGGCGGGAGCCGGGCCGCGAAGATCATCACGGGACGCAGCTCCTCCTCTCGCCGCCGGATCGATGCGTAATGCCGCCGCTCCGCCAGGGTGCCGAAACCGTAGCCGAGGGCGAGCAGGACGCAGACGACGAGGATGTCCGTCACGGGGACTCCTCCAGCCGCACCGCTGTGCCATACGCGAAGAGCTCGGCCGCACCCTGGGCAATGGACGAGGTCGAGAAGCGGATATTGAGGACCGCGTTGGCGTTCAGCGCCTCGGCCTGGGCGACCATCCGCTGGATGGCCTCCTCCCGGGATTCCGTGAGCAGCTCCGTGTATGCCTTGAGCTCCCCGCCGAAGACATTCTTGATCCCCGCCAGAATGTCCTTGCCGGCGTGCTTGGCACGCACCGTGCTGCCCTGCACCAGGCCAAGGTGCTCGATGACCCGGCGTCCGGGTACCACGTCCAGATTAGTCAACAGCATGGGGACTCCTCGGTTGGGTGCGCAATTGATCTGATCTTGGCCGGGCGCTGATGACGCCGACGCTCCCGCAGCGGTGTGCGGTCCCATGTGGTCGTCGCGAATCAATCGCTGCAAGCAATGTACGGCCGGAGGGCGAATAGTACCGCGAGGATTGGGCCACGGGTATGACGAACCGTCATGCCCGAAGTATGCGCGGCTCAGCGCTGGAAATTTGTCATTTTTACCGCCATGATCAGAACGCGCACCGGTCAGCCGGACAAGCCGCGACCCCTCATGCGGGGACCGTTCTTTGTTGTCCGTGAAAGCCGCTCAATGACACCCTATTGTCCGTTAAAGCCACGCAAAGGCCGTCATTCAGGCGACTCAGCGCGGGCAAGAAAGGGGCGCTCACCGAGCGATCGGCGCTGTTCCCAGGCTGGTGTGCGCACTGAGATCAATCATCAGAGACCAACGGAGAGAACCAAATGGCAAACCTCGGGGATCTACTCGGTAGCTTCATGCAGAACACGATGTCGAAGTCCGGTGATGGCCGCATTGCCCACGTACTTCAAGACCTGCAGTCAAGCCTGGGAAATCTGACCGGCAGCTTGGGCAGCCAGCAGGGCGGCGTCCTCGGAAAGGTACTGGAGATGGCCAAGACAGGTCTTGGCAGCGCGTCTCAAAACCCGGCACAAGCGGCGGGCTTAGGTGCCGTGCTCGGTTCGGTCCTCGGAGGCGGCGGCAAATCCATCTCCGGTGCCATCAAGGGCGGCGCGCTCGCCTTGTTGGCGGGGGTGGCCTACAAGGCACTGAGCAACGCCGGTCAGGGTGCGCAGGGTGCCCCGGCGGCCGGCAACTTGCCTCAATTCAGCGGCGGTGATGTCCCGCTTGGCCTGCGGGTGCCGCAGGGCCCGGCAGAGGAGCACGCCCTAAGAACACGGCACAGTTGGTCATCAAGGGCATGATCAACGTCGCCAAGGCCGATGGGCAGGTCAGCGCCGACGAGATCCAGCGAATCGTCGGCAAGCTCAAGGAGGCGGGCATGGAGGGCGACGCGGAGGCGTGGATCATGGCGGAGTTGCGCAAGCCGCTCGATCTGGATGCCTTCGTCGCCGAGATCCCCAACCACGAGGTGGCGGCCCAGGTCTACGCGGCCTCACTGCTCGCGGTCGAAATAGATACCCCCCAGGAAAAGGCGTACCTGACCGATTTCGCCAAGAAGACCGGCATCGCCGGCGAAGTCGCCCAGGACGTTCAGAAAACCCTGGGTGTCACCGTGTGATGGATACGGACCGGCTGAGCTATCTTGATGAGCTCAAAGGCATCTTGATGGTCTGACGAACGCTGCGGTCCCTGGGCCGCCACGCGTGGCTCTTTCGGCCAAGCCGAAGAGCCCGCTGGCGGGCCAGGGGTGCCGGGGACCGATGAACCTAAAAAGAGCAGTCAGCGATCAGCTTTCAACATTTAGCCTTGAGTTTCAAGAGGTTTTTTCCACCCGGCGCATCACCTGTAGGGTGAGCGCATGCGGCTCCAAGACGGCTAGTAAGATGCTGATGCGTATATCTGACGGCTGACCGGTAACTGCTGACTGCTCTTTCCAGGATGAAGTGACCCCGGGCTCAACCGGCCCGGATTAATCAGCGCGGGCCACCCAACGGGGGCGGCGGGGGCCGTGGCCGCCTGAAGTCCCCCAGGCGGCACGCCCAGTGGTCCGGAACCAGGGAATCGCACCGGACATTCCGAGCGGGAGATGGAAGGGAGGCGGCGGCAGGGGCCGCCCGGCGCGGACAGACTCCGGACCACCGCGACGCCGTAGATCAGGTCGGTTGAGACGAATCCGCTCAGCCCATGCTCTGCAAGAGGGAACTGACCGCTGTCGAACGGACCGTCCCATTGCTCAACTGAAGCGAGAAGGTCCCGTCCGGCGCCCGCTTCCCGAGCACCATGAAGACCTGGCTCTCCGTATCCTCCGGCCAGTCGAAACAGGGCGCCGCGATCGTGGCAGCCTGGGTTTGAGCGGATTCGCCAAGGCTACCGGGGCCAGTCAGCGCATGCTCGAGCATCACGTCCGCCGCATCTACGCCGGAACCCCCAGCCCTGGTAACGCTTCAGGCGGTTGGCGTCGATCACCCGCCTGACCCGACCCATTCGCGGCCAGGGGACCCTCACCGGCACGGTCAACCCCCGGTCGGCACCCCGGCCCAGAACCGATCCAGCATTGGGGCCAGTTCCGGTAGGCGTTCCCAATGGGGCAGGCCCAGGTGCGGGGCCAGGGTCTCGTGCCGCCAATTCGCATGGCCGGCGACGAACCCGGGCAGCCGCTCGAAGGTGACATAGGGGTCCCGGTCGGCGATGGCCAGGACCGGGAGGTCAGCGGGCAGCGCGGCGTAAAGCCGTTCCGCGGCGTCCCGGGTGAAAAGTTGCATCGAGAGGAACATCAGCGGCGCATGGCGGGCGCCCGGCTGGTGCGAGGTCGCGTAGGCGTAATCGATCAGGGCCGCCGGGGGCTTGCCGATGAACGACTTGCCCAGGTAGTAACCGATGCTCAGGCGGGATGAGACCAGGCGATAGAGAAAAGCTCCAAGCAGCGGCAGGGTCAGCACCCCGTGCAGCCGCCGACCGAGCGCCGGACCGACCGGCTGGCGCTCGCTGAAACCGGTCGGCGAGATCAGAACCAGGGAGGCCACCCGGCCTGGGACCTGAAGCGTTGCGCGGGCCGCGAACTCGCCGCTGAGCGACAAGGCGAGCAGGTCAGTCGGCTGCTGGACCACCTGATCCAGGAAGTCCACCAAGGCCGCGGCGAAACGATCCGCCGAGTAAGGCCCGACCGGCCGGTCGGAATGGCCGAACCCGGGCAGGTCGAGGCTGTAGACCGGGCGCCGCCCTCGATACTGGTCGAACAGCGGCTTGACCTCGAAGCTGCTGGGCGCGGCATTGATACTGTGGACCAGGACCAGCGGCCGACCGCTGCCGGAACTGTCCCCGTACCAGGCCAGCCGGTCGCCCGCGCGGGTGACCAGCGAGCGGCGCGGCGCGGCGAGCGCCTCGCCAAGGGGTGGATCGATGCCGCCGCGCGGCATCTGGAGGGAGGTCGAGGTCGTCGTCATCACGCTGCTCCGCCAAACTGGCCGGCCTGGGCCGGTAATCGAGGTTTTCTGGCCCGGCGCGTCTGATCGCCCCGGCGCGGGGCCATTGTCGCACCCCGGCGGGACTCGCTCACTATCAGGCACCGCTTGAGTCCTCGATAGATCGCTGAAGCGGCGCGGCTAGGGAAGGACCTGTGGCGCCGTGGCCGCTCGCTCGGTTGCGACCAGGACCCGCGCCATGCCGGGACCGAGCCAGAACTCGAACGGGGTCGGCAGCTGCTCCATGGGCCAATCCGGCGAGAGGTCGCGCAGGGGTTCCGGGGACTGGATCAGTCCGTACAGGTCATCGACGTAGAAACGCTGGTGGTTCCAGGGGTCCTTGTTCAATACCAGCAGGGCCTGGTCCGATCCATTCACCGCGTGCTTGCGCAGGACCAGGATGGCGGGGTCCGGATAATCCAGCTGGTCGATTCGGCCCTCACCAGCGAAGGTGGGCGTCTGGTCCTTGATGGCGTTGACCTGGGTGATGAAGTCCGTGAGGTCGACGTTGGGCTGCTCCCAGTCGCCAGGGACTGTGGTCACCACATCGAGTCGTTTGCGGAAGCCGTACTCGAATCCCATGGGGATCATGACGCCGCTGGCGAACATGGCGGTGAACAGATAGCGCTGGCGCAGCGCGTCGATGTTGCCCTCGAACTCCTCGAACATGCGGCGGGTATCGTGGCTCTCCGGGAAACCGATGGAGGGGGCAATGTGGCGTGTGGACTCGTATTGCTCCAGCAGCCAGTTGCCGTGGAAGTCCCACCACTTGGCGCTGTTGAAGATGGCATCGAAGCCGGCGGAGGCGGTATCCCGGGTTTGGGCCGGAGTGCAGCCCAGGGTCTCGGCGACGAAGACGGTGTCGGGGTGGGTCTTGCGGATGCGCTCGATCAGCCGGCGCCAGAGTTCAGTGGGGAGCTGATAGGCGGCGTCACAGCGAAAACCGCGGAAGCCGAGCCCGATCAGATGCTCAACCATCCGCACGAAATAGGCCAGCAGGCCATCTGGGTCATCCGGGCGGTGCAGCGCCTGGTGGTGGTCGAATTGGGCAAGATCACGCCAAACCACCTTGGTGCCGTTGTCCTCAATGCAGAAGGGGTTGGCCACCCGCCCGTGCTCGCGCACGAACCAGTGCGGGTGTGTCTTGACCAGCGGGTTGTCCTCGGCGCAGTGATTGATCACCAGATCGATCATCAGCGAGAGTCCCAACCCGCGCGCGGTCTCGGCCATGGCGCGGACCTGGTCGTCCGGGTCGAGCTTGGAGCCCGCACTGAGCAGGACCTTGTTGATGGCGAAATAGTCGGCGATGGAATAGAGGCTGCCGGAGCGCCCGAGCTGCTGTATGGGATTGACGAACACCCAGTCGAAACCCATGGAAGCGGCACGATCGAGATGCGGCGCCCAGGCGTCCAAGGGGCCGGCGAGTAGGGGAAACAAGTTGTAGATCTTCATGCTTCTTATTTAACGCGCGCGGATGAAATCGTAGATGTTCAGATAATCCTGGCCCGGCTGGTTCCAGGAATAATCGGCGCGCATACCGTTCTGCATCAGCTCTCGGAAATCCTTCGGGTAGTCGTAGTAGCAGTCGATGGCGCGCCCCAGGGCAGACTCCAGCCCGGGGGCGTCATAGTGGTCGAAGCGGTAGCCGTTACGCTGTTCCAGCGGGCGGTCCGAGTGGTCCTTGTCGAAAACGGTGTCGGCCAGGCCCCCGACGGTGCGCACCACCGGAACCGTGCCGTACCGCAACGAGATGAGCTGGGTCAGGCCGCAGGGCTCAAACTGACTGGGCACCAGCATGATGTCCGCACCGGCATAGATCAGGTGGGCCAGGTCTTCGTCGAAGCCGATCTCCAGGTGACAGTCGGGGCTGTCGTTGAGCATATGCTTCAGGCCCCAGAAGTCGTTATTGATGGCGCGGTCCGGGCTGGAGCCCAGCAGCACGAACTGGGCGCCACGTTCCAGCGCGTAGAAGATGGCATGCCGCACCAGCCCCAGGCCCTTCTGGGGGTCCAGCCGGCCGATGAAGGCGACGATGGGTTTATCGTTGTCGGCCAACATCAGGCGGTGACGCAGGGCCCGTTTGTTGTCGTATTTGCCATCGAGGCTGTCGACCCCGTAGCGCACCGGGATGCTGCTGTCCACCTCCGGATTCCAGACGTCGTAATCGATCCCGTTGAGCACCCCGCCATATTTCATGTGATGGGTGTGCAGGGTCGGCTCCAGGCCGAACCCCTGGCCCTGATCCTTGGTCTCGAAGGCGTAGCGCGGGGAGACGGTGGTGACGAAGTTGGAATAGACGATTCCGGCCTTGAGCAGATTCAGCGCGCCCTTATGGTGGTTGTCGCCCATGCGGACAGTGTCGAAGAAGCGTTCGGGCTGATTGAGACCGGTGGCACGCAGCAACTCGAGTCCGGTGAGGCCCTGATGCATAAAATTGTGGATGGTCAGACAGGCCCGCGGATGGGTCATTCCGAGCTGTTGATAGATCTCGTACAGAAAGACCGGCACGAGCGCACTCTGCCAGTCATGGCAATGAATGATGTCGGGATGCTTGCCGGCCTTCCACAGAAACTCGATCGCGGCCCGGGAGAAGAAGGCGAAGCGCAGTACATCGTCCGCAAACCCATAGATGGTCCCGCGATTAAAGAAGTTATCCTGGGAGTGGGGTTCGATGAAGAAGCATTTGCGCCCATGCACGAAGCCGAAAAAGACGGTGCAATGAATGGCCCCCCCATACCAGGGCACCCACAGGTCGCGGTAGACCTCGTGCAGTTCGAAGATGTGGTCGTAGCGAAGGTTGTCGTATTTCGGCAGGATGATCTCGACATGGTTGCCGCGGATCGCATGCTCCCGGCTGATACCGAAGACCACGTCCGCCAGACCTCCGACCTTGGCGACCGGCGCCATCTCCGGGGTCACGTGGACGATGAACAGGCTCGGCCGGTGCTCCTGGTGGACCGGCCACGGCTCGGGATGCGTCTGAGGCACCCGGTAAGGCGCTGGTTCCACATCAGGTTGGTCGGCCGATACCGGGTGTTCTTCCCGGGGCGGGGTCCCGAAGGGCTCCGGTACCTGCTCGGGCACCTCCTCGGGGACCGGCGCCGCCGCGGGCTCGGAGGCGGCCTCGGTCTTGAGCTTGGGAGTCGGGGCCGGCGTCACGGCGTCGTCCGGAGCCGTCGGGAGAACAGACACCGGTGAGGGCAAGGACACGGGCGACACCTCGGACACCGGTGCTGCTGACGGCGCGGGGGCCGCCTCGGACTCAGGCTTGGGATTCGCTGCCTGCGTCAGGGCGCCGTCCGAAGCGACCGGGGGAAGGGGCACTGGTGGGGCCGAGGACACGACTGGCGACGGCATCCCCAGCGCGGTAGCGCCGACCCTGGTTGGTTCCAGGTCGGCACCTTGGCTCCGGGTTCCCCCGGCATCCAGTTCCGGGCGCGGCGCCGCTTCGGCCGCGTCCGCTGCGGTGGTCAGGTCGATCTGTGGGCTGACCGGGGAAGCAGCCTTCGTGGAGCCCTTCTTGGATTTGGTCTGGCCTTTTGCCATTGCTTATCACCTGCAAGGTCCGTGTGTCGCGGTTGCCCGACCCGGGACTCCGCGCTGTGGATGAGGCACGGTAACGCGCAAACGGCCCCGGCGGGAAGCCCTCGATGGCGCCTGCCGCGGATATCTGCGATCCTCTGATCGTCTTTGGCCCGAATTATCCCATCCCCATTGACGCCATGCCGCGCACGCCCAAAACCAGTCCCCAACCCCTGCATGTCGGCGGCCAGTTCTGGCTCGATGTGAATGACGTGGCGTTTCTTAGCGAGGAACGGATCGCGCTCCTGGAGCAGATCGCGGAGCGGGGCTCCATCACCCAGGCGGCCAAGGCGCTGAAGGTCAGCTACAAGGCGGCCTGGGACGCGGTGGATGCGATCAACAACGTGGCCCCGGCGCCGCTGGTGGCCACTGCCGCGGGCGGGCGCGGCGGCGGCGGCGCCCGCCTAACCGACGAGGGTCGACGCCTCATCAACGCCTACCGCACCATCGCCGCCGAGTACCAGCGCTTCCTTGACGGGGTCAATGCCGCCATGGGCGACCCCGGCGCGGCGCTGGACCTGTTGCGACGGCTCGCCATGCGCACCAGCGCCCGCAACCAGTTCATCGGCCGCATCGTCGCGGTGACCGCCCGCACCGTTGACGCCGAGGTGCTGATCGAGATCCAGGGTGGGGACCGCATCGCCGCAGGGGTGACCAACGAGAGCGTCGAGTCTCTGAACCTGCGCCCGGGCCGGACCGTTTGGGCCCTGGTCAAGGCGGTCGCCGTCGGCATCGCCCGGGAACCGGACCCGGGGGCACCGCCCGGGACCAACACCCTGTGCGGTCTGGTCCAGCGCATCATCCGGGGGGACGGGCCCGCAGAGGTGGTGATCGCACTGCCCTCGGGCGTGACGGTGCGGGGGGTCATCGCCGCCGATGTCCTGGACCGCCTCGGGATCGCGGAAGAGACCCCGGCCTGCTCCGTCTTCTCGGCCGCCAGCGTCATCATCGGCGTTGATAACTGATTTCCAGCTTCAGGCGCGCCGCTGGCGGTGCGCTTCGGGAATCTGTCGTCCCCCCTCAGCCTCCCGCCAAGATTCCAACCCGGCCCCGCGGCGCGCTGTCCGTCGAATCTTCGCCGCGCACCAGACCCTGTTGGGGACCTGACATCTCCGCCAGGTTTGTAGGTTTTTGTTTGTGATTCGCTATTTCTTTTTCTGAATCGAGATATGTATCTTTATATTTGTAAAGAAAAAATATTAAACCTCTTAAGACGGGCATATATTTTGCTTTAACAATTGCGATAGCGACGGCGGTTTTAGCCTCCTGAAGCTGAGACCTCCGTCGCCTCTCCGGAGCCAACCAACTGCCGGCCAGGACCCGACAAGCCCACACTTACGGGGAATCGCTAAAGGCCTGGCGGCTGCGCAATGGGCGCTGGCTGGTACACCGGCGCCTGCAACCCTACGGGGAAGAAGGGGAATTGATCTGCAGCTTCAGCGTCGACCCGCGGATGCCCCGCTAACCGTCTGCCCCGCCGTCCCTGGGGTTGAGCAGACCGCACTGGTATCGGAAGCTAGCGCTCTCGCATCCCGGCGCAGCGAACTGACCGTCCGGCCTCAAGACGAATCAAGTGACCCACCGGCACCGACTCAGGACTCGGCAACAAGGTAAAGTCCCTATGAAAGCCACTGCCCCACCAGACCGAGACAGCAAACGCGCCCCGGTAACGTCCCACGTGGCGTCCCCTGAGCCCTCACAAGTGGCCGACTACCGAACCCTCTTAACCTATGCCCGCGATCCGTTTGACCCACTGGTTCTGGCCTTCGCGGGGGTTATAGGTCGCGCGCTGGACACCCGCCAGCAGCCGCTGGTCCGTGGGCTCCCGGAGGCCGACTTTCAGCAGATCCTGAGCGCCTTTTTCCCGGGGGCTGCCCTGCGCAACGGTGTTCTCGCCGCCAATCTGGACCCACTGGACGAATTGGATGACCTCCTGGGTTTGCTGCTGGAGTCCCGCCGGGAGCCGAGCCAGACGCTTATCTGGCTAAGTCACGCCATCGCGTCCGCTGCCATGCGCGACAACCATCTGTGGCAGGACATGGGCCTGCCGAACCGCGCCCTGTTGTCCCGGCTCATGGTGGAGAATTTTCCGGGGCTTGCCGCACGAAACGTCGGCGATATGAAATGGAAGAAATTCTTCTACCGTCAACTGTGCGAGCGCGCCCAAGTGCCCATCTGCAAGTCCCCCAACTGTGCGGATTGCGTCGACTACGGGGTCTGCTTCGGACACGAGCAGGGCGACTGGGTGAAGACCCACGGGGGATAAGGGCAGGCGACAACCTGACATTACCCGGCCCGGCCCAGGGCAAACCGCACCTGCACATCCCGAGGCGGCGCCAGGTGGGGGGCCGAGGTGACCAGCAGCCGGGCACCGGCGCGGGCATAGTCCTCCGCGTTGCGGACATTGACGCCGCCCGCCGCGGCGACGACGGCTGCCGAGCCGCGCGCGGCCAGCCCCGCCACCACCTCCGCGACCATCTGGGGCGAACACTTCTCCAGTTGCAGGACGTCTGCGTCAGCCCAGGCGAGGGCCTCCTCCGGCGTGCTGACCTCCACCACCACCCGCTTCTCCGGACACTGATGGCGCAGCCGTGCCAGGGTCTGCGCGGGGGATTCCTGCCCCAGAAACAGCCGATGCTCGGCAAAGACCAGCAGGGTCTCGGACAGACCGGTACGGTGCATCACGGCGCCCCCGGCGCGGAACGCCTTGACCGCCAGCCGGCGATTGCCCGGGACATTCTTGCGCGTACCAGCCACCAGGGCCTGGGGATCGCCGCGCCGGGCGGCGGCGAGGATGGCTGCGGCACTGGTCGCTAGACCTGAGCACCACTCCACCAGGGTCTGAGCGGTCTTCCAGCCCGAATGCAGGGCCCCGGCGCTGCCGGCGGCCTCCAACAGCAGAGTTTCAGTCGATGCCTCGGCCCCTGATGGGACCAGGAGCCGTGCCTGAGCTCCGCACAACTCAAAGAGCCGCAGGGCCTCCTCGACCCCGCAGACCACCATGGGGTCCCGGGCGAAGAGACGAATGACCGCAGGCTGCAGGGCGATGCCGAGTGAGTCGGTGGTGAGGTCACCGAACGCAACGTCCTCGGCGAGCAGCCGGTGAAGTTCGTGGTCAGCGAGGACCGGCGGTGTAGCTGGGCTCAACGTATCTTCCTCTAGACAGGCCGGCGAAGGGACTGCCCCATTGCGGGGCATCCAATGCCCCAACTTTGGGCTAGCGCGATATACAAGTGAAGATAGCGCTATCAGGTAGTCACGCCGAGGATGATCGCGGACGCCTTGAAAACCGCCGTCGCTGCACTCCCCACCGTCAGTCCCAGGTCCGTGACAGCACCCTGAGTAATAGTCGCATGGACCTCTGTGCCACCCGACAGCGCGATGGTCACTTCCGCATTGACCGGCCCTGCGGTGACCCCCGTGACGGTACCGGCCAGGCAGTTGCGGGCGCTCAGGCGCAGCCCGGCCGCGTCCGTCATGACCAGGATGGAGGATGCCTTGATCAGGGCAACCACATCCCTTCCAGTCTTAAGTTCCAGTGACTTGACGCTCTCATTGGTGACCGTTGCCACCAATTTCTGGCCGCCGGGGAGAACCAGTTCCACCGTGCTGTTGACGGCACCGGGCAGCACCGAGGTGACCTGGCCCTGGAATTGATTGCGCGCACTTATTTTCATCATTGACCTCGTGAAAGGGATACAGAATTGCTGTGGCGCCACCGCGCGCACGTCGGCCGGGACAATACCGGATCGCCACTATAGGCCAGGGACGAGTACCCTTTCAATCGCGACAGTTGGTTATTATGGCCCGGTATTTGCTGACAAGGTCGTGTTACTCGCTATATATTGCGATATATAGATGGATCCGCATGGCATCCGTGACATGCGGCCTCAGCCACAGCTCCAGGTGCCAGATCCCCGGGATTCTCCGGATGATCACCACGCCCGGGACGCCGCTCAAACCTCGACTCAACAGGAGCCTTTGCCCATGACCGCCAACCATCAGTTCACACTTGCTCTCGCCCTGCTCGGGGCCGTCGTCACCGTCCGTGCCGATGAGGTACAGGTGGCCGTCGCTGCCAATTTCACCGCCCCTATGAAAGAGATCGCCGCCGCCTTCGAGAAGGAGACTGGCCATAAGGTCCAGGCCGCCTACGGGGCAACTGGCAAGTTCTACGCCCAGATTACCAACGGCGCCCCCTTCGAGGCCCTGCTCGCCGCCGACGACACGACCCCGACCAAGCTCGTCGCCGAGGGGGCCGCGGTGAAGGGGAGCCAGTTCACCTATGCAATCGGGACCCTGGTGCTGTGGTCGGCCAAGCCCGGATTCGTCGACGACGAGGGCAAGGCACTCAAGACTGGCGACTTCAAGAAGGTGGCGATCGCCAACCCCAAGACGGCACCCTATGGCGCCGCGGCGATCGAGGTCCTGACCGGGCTCAAGTTGCTGGAGCAGGTGGAACCGAAGTTCGTGACCGGTGAGAACATCGCCCAAACCTTCCAGTTCGTCAGTACCGGCAACGCCGAGCTCGGCTTCGTCGCCCTGTCGCAGGTGATGAAGGACGGCAAAATCACCGAAGGTTCGGCCTGGATCGTGCCGGGCAAGCTGCATGAGAAGATCCGCCAGGACGCGGTGATCCTGGAGAAGGGCAAGGGCAAGCCGGCGGTGATCGCACTGATGGAGTACCTCAAGGGCGACCAGGCGCGGACGATCATCAAGTCCTTCGGCTACGAGATCTAGGCGCCGGATGCGCGCGGGGCAGCGGCTCGTCGCGGGTTCCTGATCGGCACCTTGGGCGGGCTGATCGGCCTGGGTGGGGCGGAGTTGCGCACGCGCTGGTCGGGCCGCTCCGCCTTCAAACCCCGAAGGCAGTTGTCTTCAAACAGGCGATGAGCCTGCCGGACCTGGTGTGGCCAATGTCCGCGGTGAAGCGCGTCCTGCACCTCCAGTAAGGTAACAATCCCGTGTTGTTGAGCGAAACCGACCTGCAATCTATCTGGCTGACCCTGCGGCTGGCGAGTGTCGTCACGCTGATCCTGCTCGTTTTGGGGACCCCCGTGGCCTGGTGGCTGGCGCGCACGCGCTCCCGCTGGAAGGGTCCGATCGGTGCGGTGGTGGCACTGCCGTTGGTCCTGCCGCCCTCGGTGCTCGGCTTTTATCTATTGGTAACCATGGGGCCGAATGGCCCGGTGGGACAGCTCACCCAGGCCCTGGGGATGGGTCTCTTGCCCTTCACCTTCTGGGGGCTCGTGGTCGCCTCGGTCTTCTACTCCCTCCCCTTCATGGTGCAGCCGGTGCAGAACGCCTTCGAGGCGATCGGGGACCGCCCCTTGGAAGTCGCGGCGACCCTGCGGGCCTCGCCACTGAACGCCTTCTTCACCGTGGCCCTGCCACTGGCGGCACCCGGTTTTCTGACCGCGGGCATCCTGACCTTCGCCCATACGGTGGGGGAGTTCGGCGTGGTACTGATGATCGGCGGCAACATCCCCGGCGTCACCCGGGTCGCCTCGGTCCAGATCTATGACCACGTCGAGGCCATGGAGTACAGCGATGCCCACCGCCTGGCGGCGGTCCTGCTGGTCTTCTCCTTCCTGGTCCTGCTTGCGCTTTATCTCTGGCGCCCGAACCCGAAGAACACTTGACGCCATGGACCCGATCCAAGCACCAATCGAAGCGCGCTTTTCACTCTACTGGCCCGGCTTCAGCCTGGCGGTGGATGAGCATCTGCCGGGACGCGGCGTCACGGCCCTGTTCGGCCACTCCGGTTCTGGCAAAACCACGCTCCTGCGCTGCATCGCCGGGCTTGAGCGGGCGCCCGAAGGTCGTCTCGTCTTTCAGGGCGAGGTTTGGCAGGACAACGCGACCTGGGTACCGACCCACCAGCGACCGTTGGGCTATGTCTTCCAGGAGGCCAGCCTCTTCCCCCACCTCACGGTGCTGGGGAATCTGCGATATGGCCAGAGGCGCAGCCAGGCACGGGCCGCCCCGGCGCAGCGGACCAGTCTGGAACAGGGGGTGGAGCTCCTGGGGATAGGGCACCTGCTGGACCGCAAACCGGAACGCCTCTCCGGCGGGGAGCGCCAGCGGGTGGGCATCGCCCGCGCCCTGGCGGTCAGCCCCCGCATCCTACTGATGGACGAACCCCTGGCCGCCCTGGATCTGGCCCGCAAGCAGGAGATCCTGCCCTACCTGGAGCGGCTCCACGACGAGCTATCCATCCCCGTGCTCTATGTCAGCCATGCCCCGGATGAGGTGGCCCGCCTGGCAGACCACCTGGTGGTGATGGACCAGGGCCGGGTGCTGGCAAGTGGCCCCTTGAACGAGACCCTGACGCGGCTCGATCTCCCCATCCGCCTTGGCGAGGATGCCGGGGTGGTTCTGGAGGGCCGGGTCGCAGAACGGGATGCACGCTGGGACCTGCTGCGGGTCGAGTGCGCCGGGCAGAGTCTGTGGGTGCGGGACACCCAGATCCCGCTCGAGCACGCGGTGCGGGTGCGCATCCTCGCCCGGGACGTGAGTATCGCCCTGGCCCCAGCGGAATGGACCAGCATCCTTAACACGCTCCCCGCCCAGGTCGACTCCCTGGGCGACGACCACCACCCGGCACTCGCCCTGGTCAAGCTCCGGGTCAACGGCTCGGCCCTGCTCGCCCGGGTGACCCGCCGCTCGGCGGACCACTTGGGGCTGGTGCCCGGGATGCCGGTCCTCATCCAGATCAAGGCGGTTGCCTTGCTTTAGGCGATTTCTGTCAGACGCTGTGAAAATACCCGTTCTCGACGGGCGAATCCGCGGATTCCCGTAGGTTGGGCCGACGCAGGAGGCCCAACGATCAGAGGGTTACATTGGCCTTGTCGTTGGGCCTCGTTCCTCGACCCAATCTACGAGGGGTTATTTCACAACCTCTCAGAGGACCGGCCGGCCTGGGCCTGCGCCTTTCCCGACGCAGGGGTCAGCGTGCTGCCGGATCCGCTCGGTCTGGGTCGGACAGGGCATCGCGCAGCAGCAGGGCCAGGTGACGGGGCCGAGGATCGCCCAGGGCACGCATCTGTTGCCGGCACGAGAATCCGTTCGCCACCACCCGCGTCGCGGGCCGCGCCCGCAGGGCCGGCATCAGGTCCTGTTCCGCCATGGCGGTGGCCATCGACGCGTGCTCGGCCTCCAGCCCAAAGGTGCCCGCCATACCGCAACACCCGGACTCGATCAGGGTGAATGGGTGGTCGGGAATCAGATTGAGTACCCGGCGCATGGCCTTCATGGCACCAACCGCCTTTTGGTGACAGTGACCCTGGACCAGGGTCTCGGCCCCTCCCAAGTGCCACCAGGGGTAACTGCAGCCGCTTGGCCATGATCTCCTTGGCCAGAAACTCCTCCAACAACAGCACCTGGCGGCCGACCGTCGCCACCGACTCGCCCAGGCCCAGGGCCTGGGCGTCGTCGCGCAGGCCGAGTACACAGGATGCCTCCAGACCGACCACCACCCGCCCGGCATGCACATGGGGCAGCAGGGCCGCGGCCAGGCGCCTCACCTCCACGCGGGCCTGGTCGATCATTCCCTGGAGCCAAAAAGGTGCGCCCGCAGCACAGTGGTCGCCCGGACTCCCGATCCGCCGCCTCGGGGACGGCGACCCGTACCCCATAGCCTCCGGCACGCAGCACGGTCAGGGCGGCGTGCGCGATCTCTGGATCGAAATGGCGGGTGAAGGTATCGACCAACAGCACCACCTCGGGCAGTCCGTCCGCCCCGGGGCCCCAGGTCCCCGCCGGCAGCGCCGCCGGGTTGAAGGGCTGCCGCGCCGGTTCCGGCAGCGGGCGGTCGGCGGCGATCCCCAGCCAGGAGGCCGTCCACCGTGCCAGGACCACGCTGCGATTACGCCAGCGCATCAGGGGCTTGAGCCAGGGCACCCGGTGCAGCCAACGAGGTGCCTGGGCAAAGAGCCGGCTGCGCAGACCCCAGCCCTCCCGGGCCCCGCGTTGGGCCAGGTATTCCGTCTTGATCAAGGCCATATCCACGTTGGCCTCGCACTCGCGCTTGCAGCCCTTGCAGGCCACGCACAAATCCATGGCCGTGGCCAGGGCAGGGTCGGCCAGCGTCGCCGCGACCGGGTCGCCGCCCAAGGCCGCCTTGAGCAGCCTGACCCGCCCGCCGGTCGAGAGGTTGGGGTTACCGCTGACCTTGAAGCTCGGGCACATCACAAGCTTGCCCTGGGTCTCGCACTGGCGGCTGTTGATGCAGACCGCGACGGCCTTGGCGAAGTCACCGCCGTGCTTGGGGATATCGGCGTAGGCGTCACCGACCCCGGCGTCCTGATAGGCCGACCAGTCGAGCCGGGTCTTCATCGGCGACCGGCCCGGGCGCAAAGGCGGCTGCAGGGGATGGGTGGAAAGCGGGAAAAGCGGTCCATGTTCTGTCCGGCAGGGGCTGCAGCGATGGCTCAATGCAAAGCAGTAGGCAAGACCCGCACCAGAGTGGTCTCTGCGGGCACGACGCCATTGGCGACCGGCGCCGGCCAACCCACGGGCGCGGGGCGCAGGGGCGGGGGGTCCTTGCAGGCCCAGGGAGGGATTAGCGATCGGCCATCCTTTGCTGGAGTGCAAGTCGATTCCGCCGTAGAGTTTCACGCGCGACTCCTCCCGCCCGCTCTCGGGCCCGGTCTTTCCCTACCTGAACTTTAGGCCCGCGGGCGGGGTCGGCTATTCGAACCGTCCAACCAAGCGGCGAGCATCGCCAACCCACGGAGCCAGACATGCTGTTCAAACAACTGTTCGAGCCGGTATCCAGTACCTATACCTACCTGCTCGGCTGCCCAGAGACCGGGCAGGCGATCCTGATCGACCCGGTGTTGCCGACCTGGCAGCGGGACCTGGAGGTCTTGGCCGGGTTGGGCCTGACCCTGGCCTACACGCTGGATACCCACATCCATGCGGACCACATCACCGCCGCCCGCAAACTCCGGGCCGAGGCCGGCAGCCGTATCGCCCATCCGGCCATCGACGCCCTGCCCTGCGCGGATGTCCCGGTCACCGAGGGGACGCCGCTGATCGTTGGCAGCATCCGCATCGACCCGCTGTTCACGCCCGGACACACGGACGGCCATCATGCCTACCAGATCGGAGAGCGGGTGCTCACGGGTGACGCCCTACTGATCGACGCCTGTGGGCGGACCGACTTTCAGAATGGCGACGCCTCGACCCTGTATCACAGTATTCACCAAAAGCTCTTCGCCCTGCCTGCGGAGACCCTGGTCTACCCCGGTCATGACTATGAGGGGCGTTGGGTATCGAGTGTCGCGCAGGAACAGCAGCGGAATCCGCGGCTGGGGAATGACCGGTCCCTGGGCGAGTTTGTCGCGATCATGGACGGCCTCAAGCTCCCCTACCCGAAGTTCATCGACTTTGCGGTGCCCGGCAATCGTGAATGCGGCGAGTGTCCGGTTGGAGTGCCAGACAACCTGATGCAGTACTGCGAGCAGATCGGTGAGAGCCGTCAGGGATGATGTCCTGATCGGCCTGAGTGCCGGCTGGGCAGTCACATGCGCCCAACCGGGCCGGCGCCATCAGGCCGGCGTCCGGCCCGCCGCCCGGCGCCGCTCGGCCGTGTGCGCCCCTCAGGCGATGAACCTGAGAAGAGCAGTCAGCGATCAGCCGTCAGCGTTCAGCACTGAGTTTCATGGGATTATCGTCGCCTAACGGCTCACCCCCGGGGTGAGCGCCCATCGCCAAGAACTGCGCCCAAGCTGCTGTTCTGAAATAGCTGTCGGCTGATGGCTGACTGCTGACTGCTCCTTCCAGGAAGAAGCGCGATGGACAGGGGGCGCACTGCCACGATGCCGAGCACAGGGCTGTGCCGCTCAGGCTGACCACATCGGGCTCCAGGCTCAAGCGACCAGTAATCCCGCCCGCGCGAAAACCCCAAGCAGGCGCTCCAGGTTCGCCGCAATCGCGCTGGCCTCATCACGACGGCCTTTGCCTGCTGCCGTCACGCCCGGGCTCAGGTCCGGCTCGGCGGCGATGATCGCCGCCAACTCCGCCACCAGGCGCTCCCGGTCACGACTGCCGTCCAGCAACCCGAGCAGGCGGGTCGCCAGGGGATCAAGCCCCAGGCTGCGGTGGCGCACCGTGGCCGCGTGCCCTTCCCCGCCCGCGGCCTGGGCGCGTGCCAGGTCGCAGGCGCGGGGCCGCTCGCTCACCTGATGGGGCCAGGTCGCCGCGCGGCGGCTGAGCCCGAGACCCTGGGAGCAATAGAGGTTGAACAACTCCTGGAGGCAATCGGCGGACTCCTGCGCATGCCGCCGACCGCCGGCCTGGGTCACCTGCTCCCGGGCGGCCGGGAGCAGGGTCGCCAGGGGCTGGGCATTCGGGTAACCGGCGGCGAGCCGGGCCAGTACGGCCTTGGTCAGGGGGTGCTCCAACACAAAGCGCCCCCCGGTTCCGGCGACGTAGGTCTGCGCCGCCCGGCGGTCGAGGCGGGTCTTCCCGGTGGGCGTCAGGTCGGCATAGAGCCCAAAGTCGTCAAGTCGCGCCAGGTCGATGTTCGGATCGGGCGCGGCCTGGTGCCGGACCAACAGGGACCGGCGAAAGGGCCGCAGGCTGAGGAAATCCATCACCTGTTCCGTCTCGCTCTGGGTCTCGATGGGGTCCAGCACGGCGCGGGCGGCTGGGGTCAGCGTGGCGCCGAACAGTGTGTGCAGGTGCGCATCGGCCAGATAGCGCAACCCGTGCCGCCCGGCACGGGCCATGAAGTCACTGAAGAGTTCCGGGGCATTGGTCTCCTCCAGATACTCGTGATAGAGGTAGCTGGGGCGGGCACTGAGGAGATACTCCACCTCCCCGCGCAGGCCGGCGGCCTGGGGCCGCGGGTCATCGGCCAGGCCCGCGGCCAGCAGGTTCAGCAGGTCCCGCGCCCGGGCCAGACGCTCCGCCGGGGCGGCGGCGCCGGGGGTCTGGTGCAGCAGCATGTCCCGCAGCATGCCCCGTTGACGCCAGCCGGGCAGGACGTTGTAGCTCACGTAGGCGATGCCCTGCTCCGCCAGCAGACGCCCGCACAATTGCAGAATCTGCTCCCGCACCGGTTCCGGCACCCAGGAGTAGACCCCGTGGACCAGGATGTAATCGAAGGGTCCCTGCCCCTCGTCCACGTCCATGATGTCCTGATGGAGCAGACGGATATTGGTGAGCCCCAGGTCCGCGATCATGGCCTGGCCCCGCCCCGCCTGCTCCGCCCCCAATTCCACGCCGACGAAGGTGCTGCCCGGCAGGTGAAAGGCCATGGGAATCAGATTGCCCCCGGCCGCCGCCCCCAGCTCCAGGACCCGGCAGGCATCGGGCGGCGCGACCCGTAACCCAAACAGGTGCCCCAGGGACGCAAGGCTATCCGGATGGGTCTCCGGGAGGGCAAAGCTCTCGTAGGGAACCTGGTCGTAACCGTCCAGTGTCTGCATGCCCTTGGGCGATTGCCGGAAAATCATGTACCAGATCGCGAAGGATTTTCGTCTGCCTTCAAGAAGCGCCGACAGGAGCATAGCGGGGCTATGTGACTGTCGGTGCGACGCCGAAGGCGGGCGAAAAGACGAGCGAGGTGGTACATGATTTGACAGAAATCGCCTTTAGTCCGGTGGGTGGATCGCGGTGACCCGGGGAGTGTGCCCCAGCCGGTGGAGGGCGGTCCAGCCAGATCCGACCCGCTTCGATCGGGTCGACCGTCAGGTTTCGGCGCGCGGCGAATACCGGCGCCAGGCCCGTCACTCCCTGCAGACCAGCCGGCCGAACACCGCCCGGCTGACCGGAGCGGCCTGGGTGCAGACGCGCCGGAGGCGCTCGACGAAGGGACCGTCGGGATCGAAGATGAGCACCCAGGAAGTGGCCGCCATGGACAGGTCCTCGAAGCCATCCTCCCGGCAGGGCTGATAGACCTGTTGGAAAAGGTCATCGCACAAGGCGCGCTCGACCTGCTCCGGGTGGTATCCGCACTGCGCGATGACGGCCTCCAGCGCCGCGGTTCCGGTGGCGCCGGTGTAAGCGCCGGCATCGCCGAAGTCGCGCAGGCCGGCAGCCTCCAGCGCGCCGATGACACGGTCCCGGCACCCTGCCCAGGCATCCCCCGACTGGGCAGCGACGCCCGGCATCCCGTAAAGGACGAGAAGCACGAGGAGGACGATCACCCCTACCGCACCCCAGCGGCGATCCCGAAGGCGGGTTGAGCGGGGCATGGTGGCCTCCTGTCCGGACAGACGGATGCACCGTCACGCGGGCCGCGGCGTTCGTCAGGGACCGCGCGGCCGGTACCGTCAATGCTGGCGGGCCATGCGACCGGGCAAGCCGCCACACCCGTCAAAGTAAACGCGCTGCTGTTGTGCAGTGGACATCGGTCGAATCCTTGACGTTCGGTTCGACGGTCGCTGACGAGGCATCTTTAAGTCTATGCGATGACTTGCGGTGTGCAAGCCGGCACATTGGTACCCGGAGCGACCGCGACAACCTCCACGCGGGCGGCCTATGACCCGGCAGCGCTTCAGCGTGGACACCGACATCCTCGGCTTCTGGGACGCCTTGCTGGTGGAGGCCGCCAGGGTTGCCGGCGTGACACGGCTCCTCACCGAAGATAGGCAGGACGCTCGCCGGGTTGGGGCCCTGCGCCTGGAGGCCCCCTTTAAGACGGACCCGCGCCCAGCCTGGACTGACCCCCGCCCCAGGTCCGACGCGCCCATGCCCCAGCATTGAGCGGCGATTCCGAAGGCGGGATGGGAGGGGCATATGGCCTCCTGTCCGGACAGACGGATGTACCGTCACGTGGGCCGCAGCGTTCGTCAGGACCGCGCGGCCAGGACCGTCAATGCTGGCGGGCCATGCGACCAGGAAAACCGCCATGCAGGTCAAAGTAAACGCTGCCGTTGTGCGGTGGGGATCGGTCGAATCCTTGCCGTTCGGTTCCGGGGCCGCGAGGGTCAGGGTCAGTTGTCGGCCAAGACCACCCGTTGGGCACAGCATCGCATCGGGCCCGCGTGCATTTCATAGCAGACGGGGGACACGTGACCCTGATTTGAATTGAGCCAGCCCACCGGACGAGCTTCATCGGCATCCTTCGCGACTCGGGTCCAATGAGACGCCCCAGTCAGCGCCCTTCTGACTGCCACAGCAATCCAGGCTCAGAAGACGCCTGCCTACGCAGCCGTCCTAAGGCTCGACGGTCGTGGAAGTCTGATTTACCTCTAAGTCGAGTCCTCGACCCGCCTTCCTTCATCGCCACCAGGCAGGCCGCACGTCGTTCAGCGTGTCAGAGTTCAGAGGGTTCAGAGTCCAGAGAAGATGGGGACAGCACCACACGGAACCCGACATCGACGTCCCTGAGGTCGGGATCGAGGCCGAAGCGCACGGCGCAGCGGACGTCCAGCGGACCGTCGACGAACGCGCCGCCGCGCAGCACCCGCGCGACGGTCCCTGTCGGGTCTTCACGGGCCTCCCGATCCGGTCCGGACTCGGGGTACGGAGAATCGCCGGAGCGGCTGCGGGTCCATTCCCAGACATTGCCGCTCAAGTCCTCAACGCCTTAAGGGCTCGCACCGCTCGGGAAGCAACCGGCCGGGCTTGCCCGGTAGTCGCCGTGGACCGAGCAGTGACAGGCATCGGCGTCGAAGTCGTCGGCGAAGGGCCAACGCCGCGCCGGCAGCGGGTTCTGGACCAGGACAGGCGGCCCGCCGTCGGCCTCGGACAGGTCCGCCAGCCCGCCGATCGACGGCCGCACCGGGATCGACTCACCACCCCGCGCGGCCTTTTCCCATTCCGGCTCCGACGGCAGCCGCACCGCCCAGCCGGACGGCAGCAGACCGGCCTCCTGCCAGTATCCGGTGAGCCAGTCGCAGAAGGCGGCGGCCTCGTGCCAGTCGACCCAGACGACCGGACTCGTGGCCGGACCGCTCAGACAATCGGGGTCCCGCGGCTTGCGGCCGCTGTGCCCCAGCCAGGCGCGAAACTGTGCCACGGTCACCGGGTGTCGGCCGATCCAGTAGTCATGGCCGATGCGATGGGTTCCCGCTGGCCGCTCATTGTCGCGTGCATCCGGGTCGGTGTCGCCGCTGCCCATTTGGAATGACCCGGCCGGCACCCGGCAGAATGGCATCGCGTCCAGGGTGGTCAACTCCGGACGCGGATCGCCGAGCGCGGCCAACACCTCCGCGCACTGCATGCGCAGCGGCGCCGGCACCACAGGCGCGGCGCGCGCGCTGGACAGGAGCACCTCGCGGCCGTGGGTCAGGCAGTCCGGCGTCACGCCGCCGTCGCCCAGGTCACGCAGGGCCAGGCCGCACAGAAGCGCGGCGCTGCCCCGGCCGATCGCCCCGGGCGCCGACGACGCCCCAACCTCCAGCGCCAGCAACCCCTCGATGACGGCCGCCGCGGCCTCAGGGCTGCCGTGCAGCTTGCCAAGCGCACCCAGACACAGGAGCGAGGTCTCACGCCAGTCCGGCTCGCCCAGGTGTTCGCCCAGGGTCGTCACGACGGCGGCGGCCCCCAGCCCCGGCACCAGATAGCGCGCGGCCAGGGCGCGGCCTGCCAGATACTCCATGAAGGTCAGGTGGATGAAGCCGAAGCGCCGCGCGCCGCGGTCCACCAGCAGTCCGGCGTGACCGCGCATCTGGGCGAGAAAGTCGTCGCACCGGGCGTCACCGTCCGGGGCGCCCGCATAGATCTGAGACAGCTGCCGACGCAGGGCGCCCTCGCTGACTAGACCCTTGCCCGGCGCCTGCTCCTGCATCCACAGGGCAATGTCTTGTAGCACCAACTCCGGGCGACGCACGTGGGGGTCTGGTGCCAATGCGCCCGTCCGCGTCACCCCCCCCTTGCGCAGGCTACGTACCAGGTGCCACTCGGTCAGCAAACTCTTGATGTAGGCCTCATACAGCAGCACCCGGTCCTCCGGCAACTCCCGGCCCTGGCGCTTCATGACCGCCAGGATGGTCAGCAGCAGCGGGTTGGCCGCCAGCCGGCGGGCGCCGGGGTTGTCGCGCACGGCGCGCAGCAGGCCGGCACGCTCGTCAGCGGCATCATAGGTCGCCTGGCGTCCGGCACCGCTGGCCTGGCGCTCGACCGCCGCGGTCCACCGGGTGATGAAGTCCTCGATCTCCGCATCACCGAAGTCGACCAGGGTGCACTCCCCGAGGTCCGCGGCGCAGGGGCGTACCTGGGCATAGCCGACGATGCGGCTGGTCATCACGAAGCGGTTGCCGCACCGGCGCCGGTCGATGAAGAAGTCCTTCACCTCCTCCACCACCCGATTGCGCTGCCCGTCGTCACGCACCTCGTCCAGGCCGTCGAGCAGGAACAGCACCCGCCCCTCGGCCAGGGCCGGCTCCAGCAGCAGCTCCAGGTGGTGGCCGGCGGTCAGGCCGCGCAGGTGCCGGACGATGAACTCGGTCAAGGTGCAGGGGCCGGCCGCCAGCGCCTCGGCGTAGGCCGCCAACGGGATCAGCAGCGGTAGATAACCGGCCAGCCCCAGCCGGTCGCCCTGGCCGGTGGCCAGGGTCAGGGCCAGAAACTTGAGCAGCGTGGTCTTGCCGGAGCCCGGGTCGCCCAGGATCACCAGCCCGTCCTGGGCGGCCAGCAGGTCCAGGATCGGTTCCGGCTCCCCGAGCCCGCCGCCACCCCCGCGAGCGCCTTTGCCGTCCGCCGGTCCAAACAGGGCCTCGCGCTCCTCGTCGCCGAGCCGGCGCCCGGCGATGCGCAACTCCTCGGACCAGGTCTCGCCCTCCGGCAGGGTGCGCCGCGCCTTCAGCGGCACGTACAACTCCAACAAGGGCATCCGTAGGGGCAGGTTGTTGTTGAGCCCCATGCCCTTGAGTTCCAGAAAGCGGTATTTCTCCTCCAGGAATTGCAGATACCCGGTGGCGGTCTCACGGCGCTGGGATTCGCTCAAGGTCCGCGGCAGCAGGCCCGCGACCAGTTCGCGCATCTCCGGGGAGATCAGGATGTTGTTGATGGTGGTATCGCCACGGTGGTTCCCGGCCACGTTGACACCACCAGGGCCGGCCTCCTGGTACTTGGCCCCGGGCGCCCCGGCCGCGGGCCAGGTCGATGCACCCGGCGGCGCCGGAAACAGACCGGCAGCAACGGCATCGCTCAACTGTCGTTGCAAGTCCGCATCCGCGACGATGGCTTTACGCACCTGCCTGAATAGTGCCGCCCGGTTGCCATGGTCCGCGGGATCGACCCGCAAATCGTCTAATGCCTCCCGCCCCGCCTCGCGCGTCGTCAGCACCACACGAAGTGGCGTCCAGAAGGCGACCATGAATGCCCAGCGATCCATGCCAAACCCGACCGGGATCGACTCGTCATCGCCGGCGTCGGGCAACTGCTCCAGCCGCTCCAGCGCCTCATCGAGGGTTGGCCTCAGTCGTTCAAAGAGTTCCGCTGCATCCATGGGCTGGTTACCGGGTCATGGGCTGAGATGAACGAATCGCGGCCTCGCTCAGCACCGACCGGGCGCGGGCGCGGAATCTCGGGAGGGGCCCCGGCGAAGACATCGCGCCGAAGCCCGACCGTGTTGCCAAAGCGCGCATGGTTGTTCCAGCCCAACACGGAGGCAAGCACGGCCTCGGCCTCAATCACCCCGGAACGGTAACCCGCGCTGAGGGCGCGCAGACGCCGACCATAGGCGAGGGCCTTGCGCCGTTTCAGTTGCCGGCGGGCTGGAAAGATGATGAAGCCGAGAAAGGGTATGCCCTCGCTGACCGGCCGCGGGTGCGGGCCGGGGTGCGCCGTCAGCCTCAGCCTGCCGAGCCGCTCGACGATGGTCAGCTTCCATTCCGCCAGGCGTGACTTATCGTCGTCAAACAGCAGCAAGTCGTCGACGAATCGCACGTACCCGCCGCAGCGCAGCTCCCGCTTAATGAAATGATCCAATGGATTGAGATAGCAGTTCGCCCAGAACTGGCTGGTCAGGTTTCCAATGGGGAGACCCCGAGGGCGTAGCGTGGCCAGCAGGTCGTCGCCGGGGAAAAAGACCATGCGGTATTCCCCCGCGAGCACGTCCGCGCCCCTTGCCAGAATTCGATCCACCAGCCACTGGACCGCCGCATCGTCGATGCGTCGCGTCAGCTCGGCGCGCAGAATCGCATGGTCGACGCTCGGAAAGAACTGGACCAAGTCCAGTTGCAGCACATACCGAAAGCGGCGCGCGAGCCCCTGCGCCCGATCCAGTGCCCGATGGGTACCCTTGCCGCGGCGATTGGCGAAGCTGTCGTCGACAAAGCTCCGCTCGAACACCGGCTCCAGCACATTGCACAGGGCGTGATGGACCACGCGGTCGCGAAACGGCGCCGCACTGATCACGTTCTTCGGATTGTTGTTGAACGCGCCGCCGCGCAGCACCCGCGCGATGCGTTTCGGGTCCGACCCCGCAATGGACATGGCGATGACCGTCATGCCCGATTGCTCAATTCGCCGATGAAGCATCGTTCCTCAACGGCGTGAAACTCAATCCGCGGCAACCTCGCCGGGCCGCGATTGCGATTGCGATTGTTTGTACCACCCGCCCAGCAACCGCCCGACCTCGGCCAACAGCTTGGCTGCATGGGCGTATTGCCCGTCGTTGAGCCAGGG
>CAVTDM010000007.1:0-113355 GCA_963733415.1 uncultured Gammaproteobacteria bacterium
ATGACTCCGCCAGGCGGCGCTCGACCTCCCGGGTGAGTCCCTCCTTGGCCGCATCGTGACGGGCAAGCTCGTCGACGATCGCGTTCGATCAGGCCATTCGCCAGCCGATGCAATTGGTAGGGCTCGTTCGGAAATTGCCCCAATTCTTTAACGGCACCGATCTCCAGATCGATCTCCCGGGTGCGCTTGCCCAGTTGGCTCTGCTCGCGCAGGGCTTCCCACGTAATGGCCGGCGTCAGGCGCACCAGGGCGGTACCGAAGCGGATTTGCCGGGCACGGACCTGGCCGTAGGGGATGGTGGTGCCATCCGCCGTGGTCTCCGGGCCGCGGTCGGTCACGTACAGCAGGTCCACATCCGTACTGTGCGGTTGGACCGCCGTGCTTGCGAAAACCGGCACCCCTCCGGGTTGCCGATACAGTGCCGGGGTGGGCATGAGCTGCCGTGCCGGGGTCGCGCAGCCGCCTAGCAAAAGCAAGGCCGCCAGCAGGGTCGGCAGCTTGGGAATTGCCTTCGAGATCGATTGCGTCATTTCATGCTTGCCCGTAATTCCACCAACGCCTGATCGAAGGTATCGACCCGAATCAGACCGAGCCGGGGGAATTCCAGATCGATAATGACGTAAACCGCCACCGCCATCACAGCCGCGAAACCGAGGATGTGGAGCCAACTGCGCGACTTGCTGCCGGCCATACCGAAGCCGGCCAGCAGTGCACTGGCCAGCGCTAAGGCAATCAGCATGCTGTAGATGACGTAGGGCGGGTGTGTTTGTGTCGCCATCGTCCGCGTGGTGGCGATATCGAACATCTCGTTGAGCGCGGGCAACAGCAGCTTGATGGCATCGGGTGAGGCGCCCTCCCGTTGGCCCGCGGCGATTGCCTGCGTCCAGATCGTCGCCTGCAAGGCCGTCGCCTTGGCCAGTTCCGTATGCGCTGCATCGAGATCCGTCAGTTTGCGGTAGACCGCCAGCCGGGAATCCAGATACTGAAGGAAGCTGTCGCGGATGGCCGGTTGGGCGACGGCGGGCAGCAGATCGAGCCGCAGCCAGGCGGTCCCGATGGCGTTGGTCTCGGCAACGATCAGGTCACGTCGCGCGTCGAAGCGCGACGCGGCCCCCGAGAAGGTGAAGGCGATCAGCAAGCCCACCAGCGCAAAGACCGCACCCTCGACGGCGCCGGTCCCCGCCTGCGCACCCGCGGGGTCGCTCGCCAGTCGCCGAATGCCGAGCCGCCGGCCCAATTCCAGCATCGCCACGATGCCAACAAACAGACCCACCGCGAGGACTGCGGCCATCAGTATGGCGTTCATGGTGAGGTTCCGGGTGAGGTCGATTGGGACGCACTGACACGGCGCCAGCGCAAATAGGGAATCGAGATTGCCGCGGAGGTCAGAATATAGGCGGCGACGATGACTGCGGTACGCGGACCGGGAAGCGCGGACGCCACCAGGACGGCGATCCCCAGGTGGCGCGTCGAGCAGGCAATCGCCAGTGCGGTGCGATCCTCCTCGGCCGGACCGCCGAGCAGATGGCCGATCGCCAGCGCGGCGACGATCAGTCCGGCCAGCGCCAGCATGCCGGACCACTTGACATCGAGCAGGACCTCCCAGTGCAGCACCAAGAGCACGAGCGCGCAGGCGGTCAAGAGCAGCCCGGCAATGGCCATGAGACGATCCCCGAATCGGTCGGCAAAGGCAGGGAACCGCCACCGAATCAGCATGCCCAGGGCGAGCGGCAGGAAGAACGATTTGGCGAACACCCATGCCACCCGCTCCGGATGGAGTTGGACCGGGTAGCCGAACCAGGGGCCGAGCAGCGCCAGCCAGGCGGGAACCAGGACGATCGCCAGCAGGCTGGTGGTCACCACTAGGCTGAAGATATAGGCCCCGTCACCGATGTTCAGGAGCTTGCGCGGGAGCAGCGGCGCCCCGGCCGAGACCGCCAGCACCAGCAGACCCATCTCGACCCCCGGCGGCAGGGTCAGCAGGGTGACAAGCGCCAGGGCCACCAGCGGCACCAGCACATACATGGCCAGCACCGAACGCATCGAGAAGCATGGGTCGGCGCCAGAGATAGGCAATATCTTTGGGTGTGCTGTCGATGCCGACGGCCAGGATGATGGCCACGACGGACAGCTTGAGAGACAGGAGCAGGACTTCAGTCATATGACGCCATTGTCGTTGTCATTTTCGTTGTCGTTGTCGTAGTCGAGGCGATCGTAGTGGACGAGGGTGTCGCTCGCAAGCTCGATTGTCCGCTTCGGTTTCCGATCTTTTGCTCCGATCTTGGTAAGCATCGAAACGGGAATGAGACGGTCCGGGACCGGGCGGATGCCCGGCCCCGCTGGCGGGGCCTAATTGCCCATCGCTTTATTCAATTTCTCTTCGATCTTGCTCAAGTTGAACGAACCCGGCGCCTGGCTTGGCGGGTAGTCCTTCATCGTCATCAGGAACTTGGCGGCCATGGCCTGGATCGGCGCGATCACAAACGGACGGTCGAGGAACCAGTCGTTATAGGTGTTGGAGTTGTGCTGGGCCCTCTCGAACGGATCGCGACGCAGGTTGAAGAGCAGCGGCACGCGCAGCTCCGTGAAGGGCTCACGCCAGACCCCGAAGGCCTCGCCTCGGTTCTCCAGGAAGACGACCTTCCAGTCCTGGTAGCGCGCGGCGACGATCTGGCCGTCGTCATTGACGTACCAGAACTCGTTGCGCGGCGATTCTTTGACCTTCCCGCTGAGGTAGTCGAGCTGGTTGTAACCGTCGAGATGATTGCGATAGTGGCGACCGTTGAGGTCGGCTGCCATTGAGCAGCTGGTCCTTGATGTCCGGTGCGCCAGCCACGGCGGCAAAGGTCGGCAACCAGTCTTCATGGGAGACGATGCCGTTGAGCGTGGTGTTCGCGGGGAAATGGCCGGGCCAGCGCACGAAGGCCGGTACGCGATAGGCGCCTTCCCAGTTGGAGTTCTTCTCGCTGCGGAAGGGCGTGGTGCCGGCATCCGGCCAGGTGTTGTAGTGCGGGCCGTTGTCCGTGGAATACATGACAATGGTGTTGTCTGCCAGACCCAGGTCGTCGATGGCCTTCAGCAATTGCCCGACGTGACCGTCGTGCTCGACCATGCCGTCGCTGTATTCGTCCTGTCCGGAGATGCCGCGATGCTCGGGCCTCACATGGGTGCGAAAGTGCATGCGGGTCCCGTTCCACCAGACGAAGAACGGCTTGTCTGCCTTGGCCTGGCGGGCAATGAAGTCGATCGCGGCGGCGACGGTTTCATCGTCGATCGTCTCCATGCGCTTCTTGGTCAGGGGGCCCGTGTCTTCGATCCGCTGCCCGCCCTGGCCGTCCGCCCAGGCATGCAGCACACCGCGCGGTCCGAACTTCTTGCGGAATTCCGGATTCTTGGGGTAGTCCATGATTCTCCGGCTCTTCCTCGGCATTGAGGTGATACAGATTGCCGAGAAACTCGTCGAAACCGTGCAGGGTGGGCAGGTGCTCGTCGCGGTCCCCCTGGTGATTCTTGCCGAATTGGCCGGTGGCATAGCCCTGGCTTTTCAGCACCGTGGCCATGGTGACGTCGGTCTTCTGCCAGCCTTCCTTCGCACCCGGCAGGCCCACCTTGGTCATGCCGGAACGTACCGGCACCGACCCGCCGATAAAGGCCGCGCGGCCCGCCGTGCAGCTTTGCTGCGCATAGTAATCGGTGAAGCCGACGCCCTCGTTGGCGATCCGGTCGATATTGGGCGTCTGGTAGCCCATCATGCCGCGGTTGTTGTGGCTGATGTTCCAGGTGCCGATGTCGTCGCCCCAAATGACCAGGAGGTTGGGTTTGTCGGCCGCGCCCGCGGGACTGATGACGCCGAGCGCGGCGCCGAGCGTCGCCAGGGTCAAGACCAGCGCGGTCAGACCGCGCCGGCCATCCGGGCGGACCCGCGAGGCGGTTGATTCGATCGGTCGTTGTTTCATCTTCCTCTGTCCTCTGTTGCTGTTGAATAGATGCCATCGGATTGGCCGCGTACCCCGTCGGCCCGGTCCTGACTGGCGTGCCCTGGAAACCCGCGTCGCGTGAGACTGGTGCTCGCGTTACTCGCCGAGTTTGTAATCCGGACTCACGGGACCGAGCCGCATCGCCAGGTAGGGCGAGAGTCCCGCGAGCCCGACCCCGGCCGCCTGGAGCCCGCGCAGGAAACAGACCGCCGGCTCATCCGCCTGCCTGAGGCCAGCCAGATCCAGAGTCAATCCGCCCGAGGCGCCCGCGCAGGCCCGCTCGAGATCCGCGAGCCCATCCGCGTCCAGCCAACCGTCGATCTGCAGCAAGGTCCCGCCCGGCCCTTCGACTTGGGTGATTCGATAGGTCATGGCGAGGTCTATGCAGCAACGGGGCCAACTCCGACGCTGAGGCTCGGAGGTCCGTAACAGCCAGAGTTTCTGACGAATACTTGGGACACGGGGCGCCGAGCGCGCGGCGCGCTTAACCTTGGGTCGCGACATATCGTCATCGCGATCGCGAAATCTCGTCACTCACGAAATATCGCTATTCGTTCGACGTGCCCACGGGTAACCTATCGCCCGCCGGATCGTCTTCGCGCTCCGCCGGGAGCCGCGTCGGTCGCCTCCGCCCCGACCGTGCTTTGCCCCAGCCACCGCTCCCGACGATCGAAGGAGATCCGCTTGAGCAAACCCGCTTCGTGCGACTCAGCCGTCGAGACGCCCTTGGCAGCATCGGGCGGCGAGTCGAGCTTCGAGGATTTGCTGACCGATCTCGCGGCCTCCTTCATCAACGTGGAATCGGAGGCGCTGGACGACCATCTCCAGTCGGCCCTGCGTCGGATCGTGCTGTTTCTGGGGATCGACCGGGCAACGATCGGCCGCTTCGACGACGCGTCGCGCCAATGGCTGCGAACGCACTCTTGGGCGCTGCCGGGCATCGCCCCGGTTCCCTCGCCGATCACCGAGGCGCAGCTGCCTTATCTGGTGGGACGGCTGCGCTCCGGGCTCGCCACCCTGTGCAGCCATCTCGCCGATCTTCCGCCCGAGGCAGCCCAGGACCAGGCCATGCTGCGCGCGCTGGACCAGAAGTCGCTAGCGCTCTTTCCCGCTGATCGCCGAGGGCCAAACCTTGGGCGGTTTGTCGTTCGGTACCATCCGTGCCGAGCATCCCTGGTCGGAAGACGTGGTACGACGACTGCGCCTGATCTCCGGGATCTTCGCCAACGCGCTCATGCGCCGCCAAAAGGAGCAGGAACTCAGGCGCGCCCTCGCGGATAACGTGGCACTGCGCGAGCGGTTGGAAGCGGAGAACGCGGTGTGGCGGGATGAGGTCCTGCACTGGCTCGACTTCGACGAGCTGGTCGGGACCAGCCCGGCCCTGACGCGGGTGCTGCGCCAAGTGGAGCAAGTCGCCCCCACGGACAGCACCGTGCTGATCCTGGGCGAGACCGGGACCGGCAAGGACCTGATCGCCGCCGCCATCCACCGGCGCAGCCGCGCGAGCAGAGCGGCCTCTGGTGAGGGTGAACTGCGCCGCACTCCCTGCCACCCTGATCGAGAGCGAGCTCTTCGGTCACGAGAAGGGGGCCTTCACCGGGGCCATCGCCCGCAAGCTGGGCCGCTTCGAGGTCGCCGACGGCGGCACCCTGTTCCTGGACGAGATCGGCGAGCTGCCCCTGGAGCTCCAGGCCAAGCTCCTGCGCGTGCTCCAGAGCGGGGAGTTCGAGCGGCTGGGCTCGCCAATTGCCCGCCGCTCGGATGCCCGGGTGATCGCCGCCACCAACCGCGACCTGGCTGCCATGGCCCGGGCCGGCACCTTCCGCGCGGATCTGTACTACCGGCTCGGGGTCTTCCCCATCGAGCTGCCGCCGCTGCGCGAGCGCAAAGAGGACATCGGACTCCTGGCCGCCTATTTCGTCGAGAAGCTGCGGCCGAAGCTGGGCCGGCAGATCACGCGCATCCCGGAGCGCGCGCTCGCCGAGCTGATGGCCTACGACTGGCCGGGCAACGTACGGGAGCTCGAAAACATCGTCGAGCGCTCGATGATCCTCTCGCCCGGGTCGAGCCTGGAGGTCGACGGACTCCCGCGCACGACGGGCGAAAGGGCCATGCCGGTCGCCGATTGCGGTCTTGGGGACAACCGGACCTTGGCGGAGGTGGAATGCGACCACATCCGCGCCGTTTGCCGCGCGTGCGGCTGGCGGATTAACGGCAAGGGCAATGCCGCGGAGCGCTTGGGGCTCAATCCGAACACCCTGCGCTCTCGGATGCAGAAGCTCGGAATCGCGCGTCCGACCGGGAAGGACGCCGAAGAGAAGATGCCGGTACAGGGGACGCGGAGGGGTTCGCGGCCATGAGCGGCACGGACCCGATGATGGACGTTGCGGTTCCGGCCCTGGTCTGGCTGCTGATGCTGGCCGTGGGTCTGGAATCTCGAGTCCGCGGACTTGCGCCGGGTGCTGCGCTACCCGAAGACGGTGGCGCTCGCGACCCTGGGCCAGCTCTTGGCGCTCCCGGCCTTCGCCGCCATCCTGATCTGGAGCCCTGAACCCGGGGCCGACCACGGTCGCCGGCATCGTGCTGCTGGCCGCGAGTCCGGGCGGTGCACTCTCCAACACCTACAGCTACTTGAGCCGCGCCAACCTGGCCCTGTCCGTTACCCTCACGGCGGTGTCCACGCTGCTGGCGCTGGTTGCCATGCCGTTACTGACCGCGGCCGGATTCGCGCTCTTTCTTCAGGGGCAAGCGTCGATCCCGATACCGGTGGGCCGGATGGTCGCCCAGCTCTCCCTGATGCTCCTGCTGCCCCTGGCCTTGGGCATGGCACTCCGGCGCTGGCGCCCTGAAGCGGTGCGACGGGCGGACCGCTGGCTGCGCCGGCTGAGTCTGCTGGCCGTCGGCCTCATCCTTGGGGCCATCCTCTACGCCCGTCGGAGCGAGCTCGCCAGCGGACTGCCGGAGACCGCCGCCGCGGCATTGGGCTTCATCCTGCTCGCCATGGGCGCGGGCTGGACCCTGGGGTGGCTCGTCGGACTCGATGGGCGCGACCGCTTCACCCTGCTCTTGGAATTCGCGGTGCGCAATGTGGCGCTGGTCGCCCTGATCGGGGTCTCGGTCCTGGGGCGACCCGAGCTGGTGCTATTCGCCGCCGTGTTCTTGCTGCTGGAGCTGCCGATCGCCCTGGGCCTTTGTTGGGTCTATGCCCGGCGCCAGGAGCCGGGAATCTGACGTACCTGGCTTCTGCCGGGCGAGAATGGACCCGCTGCTTGAGCCAGAGCCTCCATCGGGGACGGACCGCCCCGGTCTTTTCGGAGTCCGCCTCCGGCGCCCAGCGGGACCGCCCCGAGCTGGCCCGCGCCCTCGACTACATGCGCCCGGGCGACACCCTCGTGGTCTGGAAGCTCGACCGCCTCGCCCGCTCGCTCAAGCAGCTGATCGAGACCGTGGAATCCCTGGAGGGGAAGGGGATCGGCTTCCGCTCGCTCACCGAGTCCATCGACACCACCACGGCCGGCGGCAAGCTGATGTTCCACATCTTCGCCGCCCTGGCCGAGTTCGAGCGCGCCATGATCCGCGAGCGCACCCGCGCCGGGCTCGACGCCGCCCGGGCCCGCGGGCGCGTCGGTGGTCGTCCGCGCTCCCTCACGGACAAGGACCTGGAGATGGCCAAGACCCTGCTCGCGAACCCGGACATCACCGTGGAGGAGGTCGCCGCCCGTCTGAGCGTGGCCCCGGCTACCTTGTACCGTTACCTGCCTGGCGGTCGCGGAGGCATCCATGCGTCGGGTGAATGACTCCGTACCGAAGGCTCGGTACTACCTGACTCGCTTCCGGCGGGGGGAGCCCCGCTCCGCGAAGCTGTGGATCCCCCCGCAAGGCGTTACAACCAACATCTTGGGCTTGGCATGGCCAGATAATCGCTAGAGGTTCGCGTATAGCGAACCTCGTACTTGATTGGCGAACTCGGTTCGCCGTATATTTGTCCGCAGTCGAGATCGAAACGGAGATAGTCGCCACTCACTGGGCTGCGGTAGGCGGCCCGAGGAAGGCCGATGAGCCTTCTGTCGGATGGTCGGTCCCCCGGGATCTCCCCCCCGGGGCAGGTCGTCGCAGGCGCGGCGGGCGAAGCCGCGCCAAAGTGCATACCGGGTAACAAACTGTCGTTCTCCGTCTTCTGTTGGGGCGACGACCGTGAGCAATGGTGCTTACGGTTGCAACAGAGGAACCTTCTTATGAACGGTCTCGACAAGCGACAGGGGCGGTCGAATGACCGTGGGCATAGGGGCTGGCTGCGCTGGTTCTGCAATCCACGGGTGCTCAAGCTTCTGATCCAGTTCGGCTTGGTGCTCTTCAGCATTCTGAAGGCGCTGACCGAGCTGGTGAAGCTACTAAAGAGCTAGATCGCCAGCCCGGATATGTTACTTTCAAACGATGTCCCACTTGAAATTGCAGCGTCGTAATGATTGGTGAAGCACTAAGAACGATGAGAGTTTTCCACGACATGACGCAAAAGGATCTTGCCGATAAACTGGAGATCTCGAAATCACATCTTTCCGAAATCGAATCGGGAAAGAAGATGCCAACATTGGCGTTGCTGGAACGCTACTCGCAAGTGTTCAATATCCCAACCTCTTCCATTCTCTTTTTTTCCGAAAACTTGGATGAAGAAAACTTGCCAATGGAGAAGGCGCGAGTGATGGTGTCATCGAAGATCCTAGCCCTATTGAGCTTTATCGCCGAGCGTTCCGGGCAGCCACATACCAATGGCTGACAAAAGCGCGTCCTACGACTTGCGTCAGTCGCCTTTCTTTCGCTTGAGGGCGAAGCGCAAGCTAGCTGTCTTGTTGCGGCTAACCCTTTCGCAACTCTCGAATCTTTCCAGCGACGGTCGCCTATATAACGAGTGGGATAGCAAAGGAGGTGAAGGCAAACCCCGTCGGATCGAGAGGGTGCGGCCTCGACATGATGTTGTTTCGAGGAGTATGCTGTAACCTTCTAGAAAAAAGAGAGAAGGCTTCGGCGTGGCGAAAGTAGTCAGAAGGACGGGGACGGAAGTGACGGTTGAAGTCACGGTCGATCTTGGGGCACGTTGCTGGAGATGGAAGGGGCGATCCAGGAGGCGAGCAACGCGGTGGGCCGTTGTGTCACCGAGGAGGCGCTGACGCGCTTCGACACTGACGGCAGTCCGATTCGCGTCGGGGCGATGAAGCTGACCGCACGCGGGCGCGATCCCAAGGACTATCAGAGCCCGTACGGGGTCGTGCGCGTGGAGCGCCACGTCTACCAGAGCTCGCGCGGGGGGCGGATCTACTGCCCGCTGGAGTACCAGGGGCGGATCATCCGCGGGGCCACGCCGCGCTTCGCCAGCCAGCTCAGCCACAAATACGCGCAGCTCAACGTGCGTGCGGTGCAGACGGATCTTGAACAGAACCATGGCCGTCAGGTGGCCACGTCCTATATTCAGAACGTCGCCGAGTGGGTGGGCAGCATTGCCGCGGCCAAGGAGGAGAATTGGGCGTACGAGATGCCGAAGCTCGGTGCGCGCATCGACACCGTCATGGTCAGCCTCGATGGGGCCATGATCCCGATGGCCGACAGCGCGGGCTACCGCGAGGCGATGGTCGGCACGCTCTCGTTCTACGATCCGGAGGGTGAGCGAGCGCACACGATCTACCTCGCCGCCGCGCCCGAGTACGGTAAGGGCGAATTCTATCAGCGCATGACGCGCGAGATTGACCGGGCCAAGCAGCACTCTCCCGACGCGCTCTACCTGGGGATCGCCGACGGTGCCTCCAGTAACTGGAGTTTCCTCGAGCAGCATACCGAGCGCCAGCTGATCGATTTCTTCCACGTCAGCGAGTATGTCGGCACGCTGGCACAGGCGCGCTATCCGCAACACAATGCCGAGGACAAACGCTCGCACTGGCGCCATCAGCAGTGCACCGAGCTCAAGCGCGATCGCAACGCCGTGGACCGGCTCATCGAGGAAGCAGCTACCCTCTCGCGGCGCACCACCCTCTCGCAGGCACTTCGCGACGGCGCTTACAGCGCTTGGACCTATCTCAACAATCATCGTCACCAGATGGACTACCCCGGCTTGCTCGCCGAGCGTCTGCCAATCGGCTCGGGCGTGACCGAGGCCGCTTGCAAGACCCGCGTCAAGCAGCGTCTGTGCGCCTCTGGGATGCGCTGGAAGACCAAAGGGGCCAAAATCATTCTCAGCCTGCGCTCGCTGGTCCACACCACCGGACGCTGGGCTCAGTTCTGGGAGAAAGTCGATCGATTTGGCGCGGAATGCTGCTGAGGACATCATGTGGAGGCCGCACCCGATCGAGAGTCCGAGAAGAGAGCTTGCCAAGGTGCAGCGACGTATCGCCGAGCTGTTATCCCGCGTTACTGTCCCGGATTTCCTCTACTGCCCAGCCAAAAGCAGGTCCTATGTAACGAACGCCAAGCCACATATTGATAGTAATCATGTTTTGTGTCTGGACGTTGCGTCCTACTTTCCTTCAACACCTTCCCGTCGAGTATTCTGGTTTTTCAATCACGTTATGGAGTGTTCCCCAGACGTGGCGGCCATTCTCACTTCCCTTGCGAGTTATAAAGGGCGCCTTCCTACAGGTAGCTCGTTGAGCCCCCTGATGTCGTTCTACGCGCACTGGGATATGTGGCAGGACATCGGGGCGCTTGTTGGGGAGGCCGGTTGCAAAATCACCGTTTACATGGACGATATTACGATCTCCGGAACGCAGGTTCCGGAAAAGCTGTTTTGGGAGATCAAGAAAAAAATCTATAGAAATGGGCTTCGGTATCACAAAGAGAAGCGCTTTTCTGGAGCGCATCCCCGCGAGGTTACTGGTGTCATTCTGGATCAGGGACGTGTGAAGCTGCCTCATCGCCAGCATAAGAAGATCTATGAGCTGCGCCGGGATATCCGGCGAGCGCCTGGCGAAGAGGAGCGCGAGATGCTGAATCGGCGGTTACAGGGCCGAATCGCGCAGGCTCAGCAGGTTGCGCGGGCTAATGACCAAGGGGCGGGATAGACGGCGGTTTTGACGGGGCATTTCTGCACACAGCACTCGGCTCTTTGGCTTATAGAGACACAACTCGCCGCATCTCGGTTTGGATTTTCCCAACGCCGAACTCCGTCGAAACGTCGATTTTCTTCTGCTTGACCCCATCGCCGACGCGGCATGCGGCGTCCGCGGCGCTGTAAATCAGCAGACCAGGCGCGCGCTCGGTCCAGTAGGTGCCTTCGCTCGCGTTGCGCTTGACGTCGAAAGGGAGGAAGGCTGTCGAGGCGACCTCGCCCAGGTCACTCGGGATGTGTTGCACGCGCAGGGCGCCGCCGGCTGCCGTGCGGGCCTCGATCTTTTGAGCAGCTGGTCGATAATCTCCGCATCCGAGTCGTCCAGCTCCCAATCGCCCTGATGGAGCCCCTCCTCGCCCTCGACCGTGTTCCCGGTTGCCAAGGCCGCGGGAGATCCCCCGCTCACCAGGTACTCCAGGGTCGCGGCGACCCGCTCGCGGCGGCGGCGCAGGGTCTCGGCGATGGCCCAAAGGCTCGACGCGAAACGTCGGCGTAGGAAGCTCAGGTAAAAGCCGGTGGAGGCCCGCGCCTGCTGATCGTTCGCGGCGGTCACCTGCTGCGACAGGTCCTGGGCATAGTCCTCCAAGGCGTCGTAAGCCTGCTTTCCCTGAGCCGTGTACTGGATGCGGCGCATCGGCAGCAAATGGCGATGGGCGAGGTTGTCCTTCAGCTCACCGCGCTGCTGGTAGAGCCGAAGCAGGGCGCGGTTGTGGCGCATCATCACCCGCGAGAGTGGCGCCGAGGCGAAGATGGCCCGCAGGAGCTGCTTGAGGCTGAAAGCCGTCGGTGCAAACCCCTTCTCCAGCCAGTTGTCGTACTGCATCCGATTGGCTGGCGTCAGCACGGTCTCCCGGATGTGCTCAGCGAGATCCGGATCGTGGCGGCGGATCGAGCGCAGTACCTGGCGCACAAACTCCGGCTCATCCGGATAGACCTGCTCGCCGCGTTGGATGCGCCCTTGGACCTCGTAAAAGGCCGCGGTCAGCGAGGGGTCCTGCAAGAAGGAGCCGACCCGGCGGGTCAGCTGGAACAGGTCGTAGACCTCGATGGGATCGAGCTGCATCGGCGTCGCGGTCGCCAGCCACAGGGCCTTAGTTGTAGGGCGCCGGCCATCGGTCAGGGCCCGATAGAGCTCGCCGTAGCGGGGTTGCACCGTGGTGCCGTTGGTGGCGTTCTTGCGCCCCGCGTAGTGGGCCTCGTCGATCAGGGCGATGTCCCAGTCGTGGCTCGACAGCTCCTTGCGGCCCTCCTTTCGGCGCACGAGTCCGGTGGAGACGATGGCCAGGTCCGGCGCAAAGACCGATTTGCTCGGGAACTGGCGCTCGGTCGGATAGATGACCGCGTGACGGGGCTGGGCGCCGTTCAGGGCGCGGGCGAAGGGCAGGTAGAACTCATGCCTATCCGGTTGCCTCCCACTACGTCTCCTGCGGTGGCGCCGAGCTGGCTGGGTGGACCCAGGTGCCTTGGTAGATTCCGGCATAGGTCGGCCCGGCATTCCGCGTTCCAATGCTCAGCACCGCGTCGAACGCGGCCGTCGGCCAGAACCTACGATTGAACCGGAAGACGAACTCGTTGAGGTAAGCCTGAAGGTGCTTGGAGCTGACCCCATGATGCGTGCCGAGGAGCCACGCATCAAGGTTGCCAAAGACAATGTGGATCATCGGGAGGTGCACGTCCGTTATTGCGTGGTCGCCACGAACGGCGACACGGTCGTGGGTATACCCGGCTGCGTCGAGTGGATCGTACCCAGTCCAACCGTCAGTACGCACAATCGCCCCGGGCTGCACGGTCGCCAGAACAAACGGTACCAGCGTTTCCTGCTTCCGGTTTGGGACGACCTGAAGCCTGAGTCGCCCCGCAACGACACTCCGACCGTGTCCCCCTTTGGCGGACTTCGATTCTGCCTTCCGCCGGATGCCCTTTCGCGCAGCGCCTTTCGCTTCCTCGCACGCATGCCCTCCGATCAGGTTCGGGTCCTCGCCCGCGAACGGAATGGCTTGACGTGGATGAACTTCGACGGCGCCGATGACCAGCGTCTTGTGGTGGACTCCTTTCCCCTCACCCTGCGTCGCGCCGCCAACCAGAGTCTCGTCCACCTCAACGGGGTACTCACTGCCGATCAAGCCCCGGTTGGGGCGCACCATCGCAGCGCGCAGCTTGTGGAGCATTTGGAAGGCCGTCTCATAGCGAGACATGCCCAACCACTTCTGGAACTGGAGGGCGCCCATTCCGGGAGGACCATGCGTCACAAGATATGCGCCCCAAAACCAGGTGGATATGGGAACCTTACTACGGTGGATGACGGTGTTCGCGGTCACGCTTGTGTCACGCCTACAGGTCCGGCAGCGGACAACCCCAGATCGATTGCAAAAGCGAAAGGGCTCACCAGTAACGCCGCAGCGAGGGCAATCGAAGCCGTTGGGGAAGCGGTGCGCGTACAGGTAGTCGATACAGGCAGCTTCGTTCGGGAAGATGCGCTGGAAGTCGGGAAGGGACTTCGGCGTCTTCAAGCCGGGCGGTACAGCGGTTGGCATACGCACAGGGTATGCCGGATGGCTATGGGAGGCAACCGGATAGGCATGGTAGAACTTATCCTTCAGCTTGTTGTGCCACTGCCTGGCCAGGCTCGCTGGCGGAGCGATCAAGACCCGGCGGGCCAGTCCGGACAGGATCAGGGAGCGCGACGCGAGACCGGCCTCGATGGTCTCGCCGAGGCCGACCTCATCGCAGAGTAGGAAACTGTAGGGCCAGGACTCGATGAGTCGGCGTGCCACTACCGCCTGATGGGGCCAGGGCTCTACCGGGGCCGTGATCATGCCGACAAGGCGGGCCGTTGGGCATGTGCGGGCCATCGCGCAGGATGGCGAACTGGAGCCATTCCTTGGCCGACGATTGGGCTACCTCTGGCGGTAGCTCCGATGAGCCGTCGACCTCCTTCGGTTTGGCCACGGAGGCCGCAACCTGGATCAGCCGTTCGCGCACCGCGTCCGGCAGCGTCAGCACGCGCAGCCCCGGATCCTCGTCGTTCCAGATGGTCTCGAAGGAGGCATCCACCTGGTCGGCGAACTGGGCGTCCTTGTCTCCTTCCCAATCGCAACGTACCACGACGTTTTCGGCGTTGAGGGTCAAGGCGGTCTTCGATTCGCTTAGCGAGCCAGCGGCGACCAGCCGGTTCTTCTCCGCATCGCGAAAGATGGCCCACTTCTCGTGGGCGTAGCCGTCGATGTTGGACGAAAAGGGCATGGGCCCTCCGGTCTCGCGGTGAACGCGCAGCGCCACGCGTAGCTCCAGGTAGCCCTCCTGGACCATCCAGCACAACAGACCCAGGCCATTCGAGACCGCATCGGACCAGTCTTCGAGGCTTCCCGGCTCGGCCAGCAGGGTATCGGCCAGGCGCTTGCGGTCGTCCTGGTCGACGATGGCGCGCACGTCCTCGGGGTCCAGATCGGCGCCGACCACCAAGCGGACAGGTCCGTGGTGTTTGACCAGCGCCGTGAAGCCTTGGGGGGCCACCGCCAGGGACGTGGAGGTGAAGTAGCCGGCAACCCGGAGTTAGCGGACCAACGCGCGCAGCGCCGGGATGTAGAAGTCGTGCAGGATGTTGCACTCGGTACTGCGGTACCAGGCTTGCCAGACCGAGTCGGCCAAGCCGGCGGTCGGGCGCTGGCCGATCATCTACTCATCCCATCTGTTCATGCGGACGCCGATGTGCTGCATCCCGGTCTACGCGTCTTCCGGCGATGCCCCGGCGGCGTCTCCAGACCGGTTCAGATAGTCCCGCATCGCCTCGACGAAGGTCTCGGCCTGGGAGCGCGCTTCGCGCGCCTCGGCGGGCTCGACCGAGCCGCCGGTGTAATCGGCCAGCAGGCGGACCTCTTCTGCACGATTGAGCATCCGTCCCAGCTCCCTCGGCAGCCGGCCGGACTTGACGAGCTGAAGGCCGAAGGCTGCGATGAGCCCGCCGTGGGTTCTAGTCGTCTCGGCCGTGTCCTCGCCCGAGAGCGCGGCACGGGCGGAATCGACCATCGCGTAGCAGGCGCGATTGCAGGCCCCGTCCGTGTCTCCGGCGTCGAGCAACAGGCGGGCCGAGGCCAAGGCCCGGTCGGCCTTCCGCATTAACTGCGCCATGTCGCTCGATCGGGTCACAACCGCTGGCCCTCGCGAGCGATGTTCTTCAGCAGTCGGGGGTTGGAGTAGTGGTCGGGGTCTGCCCACTCGTCTTCCCAGATCGGCAGGGGTTGGATGCGGATACAGGTCTCCAGCAGGACATCGAAGGCCTCGTCGGCCATGGCGAGCTTGGTCGGCAACAGGCGTTGGTGCCCGCCGCGCAGCAGCACGGCAACATCGGCGTCGCTGTCGTGGCGGTGCTCGCCGCGGGCGCGACTGCCGAACAGCATCAGGTCCAGCACGTCGTATTTGGCCGCGATCCGCTCGGCGAACAGGCGCAGGGCCTGGGCCGTGGCCGGATCGATGTCGGCGTCGTGCTCGATCGTCATGGCTGTGACTCGTCATCCGTCAGGACAACTGTTTGCCCAGGCCGTAAAGCATCGTGCGGGCCTCGCGTTGGCGATCCGGGTGCCGGGCCTCCGCGGCCCAGACCTCCAGGAGGTCGATGATAGGGTCCGAATGCTCGGTGGCGTGCGCTTGCAGATAGGCCCGGCAGGGCGAGCGCATATAACTCCTCAGCCGAACACCACCTTGGCACGGTAGTCATCATTCCAGGCGGCCTTGCGGCGCTGCTGCGCCGAGGGAAGTTTGGAGGACTCTTGTTCGAACAAATTCATACACAGATGGCGGATCGAATCGGTGATCCAGTAGCGGCGCGCTTCCAGACGTCCGTGGTCCTTGTCGGTCTCCTCGGTGTCGTCGTGCATGACATTGGCGGTGCCGTCGACGAGATCGTGCGTCGATAATTGCCCCGGCCTTCATTGCTTTCGCACGCACCCAGTCCGCCTGACCGGCTAACTTGCGTCGATGCCCCCGCAAAATTCCCCAGAGCGCAACTGGCTCATTTCAAAAAATGGTTTGCCAAGCCCGAGAACCGTCGCTAACATTGCGGGCTCTTGACGACAGGCGCGTAGCTCAGTTGGTTAGAGCACCACCTTGACATGGTGGGGGTCGTTGGTTCGAGTCCAATCGCGCCTACCAATTCCAGCCGCCGGCTGCCAGCCTTCAGTCTCCAGCCCTTCCCGGATTGCCCCGCCAGATCGGTGGGGCGTCCCGATTGGTTAGCGACTCAAGGCGGGTGCCCGGCGGTTTTCGTTTTTCGGTTCCCGCCATGGAATCCCCATCACGTGATCTTTGGTAGCGATCACCACTGAATCTCAAGGATTTTCCCCATGCCCCAGATTACCCTCCCGGACGGTTCGGTCCGTCCCTTCGATGCCCCCGTTTCCGTGCACCAGGTGGCCGCTGCCATCGGCCCCGGTCTCGCCAAGGCGGCCCTGGCTGGTCGCGTGGACGGGCGCTTGGTCGACACCTCCTATGTGATCGTCTGGGACGCGACCTTGGCCATCATCACCGCCAAGGACGAGACCGAGGCCCTGGAGCTGCTGCGCCACGACGCGGCCCATGTGATGGCCCAGGCGGTGCAGGAGCTGTACCCCGGCACCCAGGTGACCATCGGCCCCGCCATCGAAAACGGCTTCTATTACGACTTCGCCCGCGCTGAGCCCTTTACCCCCGATGATCTGGAGGGGATCGAGGCACGCATGCACGAGATCGTGAAGCGGGACCTGCCAATCGTCCGCGAGGTCATGGATCGGGAGAGAGCCAAGCAGGTCTTCGCTGGCCTGGGCGAGTCCTACAAGGTGGAGATCATCGATGACATCATCCCGGCGGGGGAGGAGGTCTCGATCTACCGCCAGGGGGACTGGTTCGACGTCTGCCGCGGACCCCATCTGCCGAGTACGGGCAAGCTGGGCGAGGGCTTCAAGCTCACCAAGGTGGCCGGGGCCTACTGGCGCGGGGATTCCAAGAACGCGCAGCTCCAGCGTATTTATGGCACCGCCTGGCGGGACAAGAAGGAACTGAAGGCCTACCTGACCCGTCTGGAGGAGGCCGAGAAGCGGGACCACCGCAAGCTCGGCAAGCAACTCGATCTCTTCCACTTCCAGGACGAGGCCCCGGGCATGGCCTTCTGGCACCACAAGGGCCGGATCATCTACCGCCTGGCCGAGCAGTACATGCGGGAGAAGCTGGACGAGTACGGGTATGAGGAGGTGGAGACGCCCCAGGTGCTGGATCGTTCGCTCTGGGAGCGTTCGGGCCATTGGGACAAGTTCGCCGGGGGCATGTACACGACCCATATCGACGACCACGACTTCGCCATCAAGCCCATGAACTGCCCGGGGCACATCCAGCTCTACAACCAGGGGCTGAAGAGCTACCGGGACCTGCCCCTGCGCATCGCCGAGTTCGGGGTGGTCCACCGCAACGAGCCCTCCGGCACCTTGCACGGGCTGATGCGGGCGCGGCGCTTCACCCAGGACGACGCCCACGTCTTCTGCACGGACGACCAGCTCCAGGCCGAGGTGGCGACGCTGATCGATATGGTCTTCGAGACCTATCGAGACTTCGGCTTCGACCAGATCGCCCTGGCCCTGTCGTTGCGCCCGGACAAGCGCGTGGGCAGCGACGACCTCTGGGACAAGGGCGAGGCGGCGCTCGACCAGGCGCTCAAGGCCAAGGGTCTGGAGTTCAAGGTGCAGCCGGGGGAGGGTGCCTTCTATGGCCCCAAGATCGAGTTCACCCTCCACGACAGCATCGGGCGCGCCTGGCAGTGCGGCACCATCCAGGTGGATTTTTCCATGCCCGGGCGGCTCGGGGCCCACTACATCGCCGAGGACAACAGCAAGCAGACCCCGGTGATGATCCACCGCGCCATCCTAGGTTCGGTGGAGCGTTTTATCGGCATCCTGCTCGAACACTATGCCGGTTTGCTGCCGGTGTGGCTGGCGCCGGTGCAGGCGGTGGTGCTCAATATCACCGACGCCCAGGCCCCCTACGCGATCCAGGTGGCTAACGCCTTGCGCAAAAAGGGCTTCCGGGTGGATTCGGACTTGAGAAACGAGAAGATCGGCTTTAAGATTCGCGCCCACACCCTGCAACGGGTGCCCTACCTGCTCGTGGTCGGTGACCGCGAGGTGGAGGCCCGCACTTTCACCGTGCGTGACCGCAAGGGCCAGGATCTGGGGTCCTTCGAACTGGACACCTTCGCGACCCGTCTGTGTGAAGAGGTTGCAACCCGGGTCCATTGAGGTCCGGCTTGCGTCTTGGCTGGACTTCAGACCGCTGAGAGCAGATCCGAATCAAAATCATTCTGGCGGCGATAGGGACTCGCTGCCAAGCGGAACGAACCCATCGTGGTTTGCTCCCCTGGCGCGGTAGGTGATCTCGCCAGCCGCCAGACACGGACGGTCTTTATTTCAATCCTTGTCAGGAGTAACCGGCAATCGCTGCACCAAAGAGAAACCGCGTCAATCGCGAAATCAACACCCCTGAAATTCGTTTGATTGGCGTGGACGGCAACCAGGTCGGGGTCGTCAGGGTCCGTGAGGCCCTGGAGATGGCGGAAGAGGCGGGGATGGATCTCGTGGAGATCGTGCCGACCGCTGAACCCCCGGTATGCCGCCTCATGGACTATGGCAAGTTCCGCTTCGACCAGAAGAAGAAGCAGAATGAGGCCAAGAAGAAGCAGAAGCAGGTCCAGATCAAGGAGATCAAGTTTCGACCAGGGACGGACGAAGGGGACTATCAGGTCAAACTACGCAACCTGATGCGTTTCCTCGCCGAAGGGGACAAGGCCAAGGTCACCATGCGGTTTCGCGGGCGTGAACATGCCCACCGGGAGCTTGGGCTGGAATTGCTCAAGCGCGTGGAGACCGACCTTGCTGAATTGAGCATCGTGGAACAACAACCCCAGATGGAAGGACGCCAGATGGTGATGGTGCTCGGCCCCAAAAAGAAATAGTGACCCTGAACGGTCGCAACATAAAACAGTCCGTAAATCGCGAAGTAGAGAACATGCCCAAGATCAAGACCAATCGCGGGGCGGCGAAGCGTCTCAAGCGCACCGCCACCGGCGTCAAGTGCTATTCATCCTTCCGGCGTCATATCCTGACCAAGAAGACCACCAAGCGGAAGCGCCAACTGCGCGCTGCCAGGCTGGTCCATCCGTCGGATTTGAAGTCCGCCTTGCGGATGATTCCTTACTGCTGAAAAGCACCTGATACCGGAGAAACCAGATGCCACGCGTCAAACGGGGCGTAACCGCCCACGCCCGTCACAAGAAGATCATGAAGCAGGCGAAGGGCTACTACGGTGCCCGCAGCCGGGTCTTCCGGGTCGCCAAGCAGGCCGTCATCAAGGCCGGTCAGTATGCCTATCGGGACCGTCGCCAGAAGAAGCGCCAGTTCCGCACCCTGTGGATCGCCCGTATCAACGCGGCGGCGCGGGAAAACGGCCTCTCCTACAGTCGGCTGATCAACGGCCTGAAGCTGGCCGGCGTCGAGGTCGACCGCAAGATGCTGGCGGACATCGCCTACCATGACGGCGTCGCCTTCAAGGCCATCGCCGATCAGGCCAAGGGCGCGCTGGCGGCCTAAGTCCTCCCAGGGCCGCGGCAGGTCGCGTCAGCGTCCGGCGAATGAAGGGAAAGGCCCCGGTCTTTCCCTTTTTCATTCCCGCTCGGTCGCGTCAGCGGTATTGCCGAGAGGCGCTGCGGTGAACTTGGGTCGGGTCAGGATAAACGGACAGGATCGACAGGCGTCGATCATCATCCCTCTCTTGCTTGTCCCTTAAGGTTTGACTATGCCCGAACAGACTGGACTCGGAATCGACCCGCTGCGCGCCGCGGCCCTGGCGGCAATTGCCGCGGCGCCTGATCTCATTGGGCTTGACCAGGTGCGGGTCCGCTATCTGGGGAAGAGCGGTGAGCTGACCGCGCTGCTGAAGCAACTGGGCGGCCTGTCCAAAGCGGAGCGTCCCGCCGCTGGGCAGTCGATCAATGAGGCCAAGGACGCGGTTCAGCAGGCGCTGGACGCCCGCAAGGCGGTTCTGGAGGCGGCGGCCTTGGCGGCCCGTCTGGCCGCCGGGCAGATCGATGTGACGCTACCCGGGCGGGGTCAGCGGGCGGGTGGGCTGCACCCGGTGACCCGCACCCTGCGGCGGATCGAGCGGCTATTTGCGGATGCCGGGTTTGCGGTGGCCGAGGGTCCGGAGGTGGAGACGGCCTATCACAACTTCGAGGCCCTCAATATTCCCGAGCACCACCCGGCCCGGGCCATGCACGATACCTTCTATTTCCATACAGATCTCCTCCTGCGCACCCATACCTCGCCGGTGCAGATCCGGGTGATGTCGGAGCAGGCCCCGCCGCTCAAGATCATCGCCCCCGGGCGGGTCTACCGCTGTGACTCGGACCTGACCCACACCCCCATGTTCCACCAGGTGGAGGGGCTGTTGGTGGATGAGCGGGTGAGCTTCGCGGATCTGAAGGGCGTGCTCTACGACTTCCTGACCAATTTCTTCGAGCGGGACCTGAAGCTCCGCTTCCGCCCGTCCTATTTCCCGTTTACGGAGCCCTCCGCCGAGGTGGACATTCAGTGCGTCATGTGTGGCGGCGCCGGGTGCCGGGTGTGCAAACAGACCGGCTGGCTCGAGGTCCTCGGTTGCGGCATGGTCTACCCGGAGGTCTTCCGGCATGTGGGCATAGACCCGGACCGCTACCTGGGCTACGCCTTCGGCATGGGCGTCGAGCGGCTCGCGATGTTGCGTTACGGCATCGACGATATCCGCCTGTACTTCGAGAACGACCTGCGGTTCTTGCGGCAGTTCGCTTGAGGAAGCGGTCAATTATCAGCTATCAGCTATCAGCTATCAGCTATATGGCATTCGCGGTCAGTGATCAGTCTGCTCCGAGGCGATGAGTTGCAAACGACAACCCGATCCAGCTCAAAGCAGACAGCGACTAGCTAGCTGCTCTTAACACAGGAATCCTTCGCGATGCGTTTCAGTGAGTCCTGGCTGCGGGAATGGGTCAACCCGCCCGTCGCTACCCAGACCCTCGCGGACCAGCTCAGCATGGCCGGCCTGGAGGTGGACGCGGTAACTCCCGCGGCCCCCGCCTTCTCTGGTGTGGTGGTGGGTCTGGTGGAGGCCGTTAACCCCCACCCGGACGCCGAGAAGCTGCGGGTCTGCGCGGTGAACGTGGGCACGGGGGAAACTCTGCAGATCGTCTGCGGGGCGGCCAACGTGGCGGCAGGGATGCGGGTGCCGGTCGCAACCCTTGGGGCGGTCCTGCCCGGGGACTTCAAAATCAAGCGAGCCAAGCTGCGGGGGGTCGAATCCACCGGCATGATCTGCTCAGCGAGCGAGCTGGGGCTGGCCGAGACCTCCAACGGGATCCTGCCCCTGCCCGCCGGCGCCCCGGTGGGCCAGGATTTCCGCGCCTGGTTAGGGCTGGACGATGCCTGCATCGAGGTGGACCTGACTCCTGACCGGGGGGATTGTCTCTCCATCGCCGGGCTGGCCCGGGAGGTCGCGGCCATCAATGGTATCGACCCCACCCCGGTCATCCCGGCGCCGGTTCCCCCGGCCATCGACGATGCCTTTGCCGTGCGTCTGGAGGCCCCCGCCGCCTGCCCGCGCTACGCCTGCCGTATCGTGCGGGGCATTGACCCGACAGCGGAGACGCCGCTCTGGATGCGCGAGCGCCTGCGCCGCGGCGGGGTGCGTGCCATCAGCCCGGTCGTGGATGTCACCAATTATGTGCTGCTGGAACTGGGGCAACCCATGCACGGCTTCGACCTGGGCCGGTTGGACCGCGAAATCCGGGTGCGCCTGGCCGGGGCGGGGGAGCGTCTGGCCCTGTTGAACGGCGATGAAATCGAACTGCGCCCGGACACCCTGGTGATCGCCGATGCCGCGGGCCCGGTGGCCCTGGCTGGGATCATGGGCGGGTCGGCGAGCGCCGTGGGGTCAGACACCCGCGATATCCTGCTGGAGAGCGCCTTCTTCGCTCCGGCCGGGATTAGCGGGAAGGCGCGCAGCTACGGCCTGCATACGGATTCATCCCATCGCTTCGAGCGCGGGGTGGACCCGGAGCTCCAGGTCAAGGCCCTGGAGCGGGCGACTGCTTTGCTGATCGAGATCGTGGGCGGTCAGCCCGGTCCGGTCGTGGATCTGACCGTCGCCGAGCACCTGCCGCAGCGAAGCTCGCTGACCCTGCGCACCGGCCGCTGTGCCCAGATCCTCGGGTTGGAGCTGCCCAGCGCGACCATTGCGCAGGTGCTGGGGCGCCTCGGCATGGAGCTGGAGCCGGTTCCGGAGGGCTGGCGGGTTATCCCGCCCAGTGCCCGTTTCGACCTGGTCCATGAGGTGGACCTGATTGCCGACGTGGGACGTATCCACGGCTACGACCGCATCCCGGTCAGTCACGCGACCTCCGCGGCGGTGACCCGGGGCCGGCCGGAGGCGGCCTTCGATCTGGATCGGGCGCGCCTGGCCCTGGTGGACCGGGGCTTCCAGGAGGTCATCACCTACAGTTTCGTCAGTCCTGAGCTCCAGGCGCGGGTGGAGCCCGAACTGCAGGGTCTGGTCCTGGCCAACCCCATCAGCGCCGACCTGTCGGTCATGCGCCTGTCCCTCTGGCCCGGCTTGCTTCACACCGCCCGCTACAACCAGGCGCGTCAGCAGGAGCGGGTACGAGTCTTCGAGACCGGCCTGCGCTTCCGGCCTGGCCCGGATGGGCTAGCGCAGGAGGCGGTCATCGGCGGCCTGGCGATCGGCAGTCTGGAGCCCGAGCAATGGGGTCAATCCGGGCAGCCGGCGGACTTCTTCGCGCTCAAAGCCGACGTCGAGGCCCTGCTCGCCCTGAGTGGCGATCCCCAGAGTTTTCGCTTCGTGCCGGCTGAGCATCCGGCCCTGCACCCGGGCCAGACCGCCCGCATCGAGTACGGTGGTCGACCGGTCGGGATTCTGGGGATGCTCCATCCAGCCCTGGCCGCAGACCTGGACCTGACCGGCGATGCCTTCCTGTTCGAGTTGGATCAGGCGGCTTTGACCACGGGCACGCTCCCCCGCTTCAGCCCCATCTCCCGGTTCCCGGCCATCCGGCGGGACCTGGCCCTGCTGGTGAACGAGGGCGTTGCCTATGCGGACCTGGCCGCCGCGGTCCGTGCCGCCGCCGGGGATTTACTGCGCGACCTGGTGCTGTTTGATGTTTATGTCGGCCCGAAGATCGACGCGGGGCGAAAAAGTCTTGCTTTGGGATTGATTTTACAAGCTTCTTCTCAGACACTTACCGACCAGGTGGTGGATGAAACGGTGGGGCGGGTGTTGGCCCGTCTCGACTCTGAGTTTGGCGCTCGATTGCGGGATTGAAGGTATGGCGTTAACCAAGGCGGATATGGCAGAGCACTTGTTCGAGGAGCTCGGGCTCAACAAGCGCGAGTCCAAGGACATCGTGGAAAGTTTCTTTGAGGAGATCCGCGCCGCCCTCGAACGCGGCGAGCAGGTCAAACTCTCCGGGTTCGGAAATTTCGACCTGCGGGAGAAGAAGGAGCGCCCGGGGCGCAATCCCAAGACCGGCGAGGAGATTCCGATCACCGCTCGGCGCGTGGTGACCTTCCGTCCGGGCCAGAAGCTCAAAGCGCGGGTGGAAGCCTATGCAGGACACGAGCAATAGCGAGGAGGTGGTCGGGACCGGCGAATTGCCGCCGATCCCGGGCAAGCGCTATTTCACCATCGGTGAGGTCAGCGAGTTGTGCGGCGTCAAACCGCACGTCTTGCGCTATTGGGAGCAGGAGTTTCCCCAGTTGAAGCCAGTCAAGCGCCGCGGCAATCGCCGTTATTACCAACGCCATGACGTTCTGATGGTGCGTCAAATCCGCGCCCTACTTTATGACCAGGGCTTCACCATTGGCGGTGCCCGCCTGCAACTGAGCGGAGAGGGGGCCAAGCACGATCTGACCCAGACGCACCAGGTGCTGCGGCAGATGCGTATGGAACTGGAGGAGATCCTCCATGTCCTGCGCCGTTAGGTTGACAGCAGGGGCTGCAGCCCGTACTCTTCCGGGTCTTCACGGGGCGTAGCGCAGCCTGGTAGCGCACCTGAATGGGGTTCAGGTGGTCGGAGGTTCAAATCCTCTCGCCCCGACCAATGACTGGGGCGGTAACAGAGCCATCTGTTACCGCCCCTTTTCGTTTCTTGAGGGCGCGATTCGCGCGTCGAGGCGACGCCTCGCCCACCGACCGCCCCCGTTGTCGTCCTGGTCCAGTCCCATGTCCCTGAACAGCACCGAAGAGATCATCGCCGACCTGCGCGCCGGGCGCATGGTCATCATCATGGACGACGAGGACCGGGAGAACGAGGGCGATCTCCTCCTGGCCGCCGACCGGGTCACCCCAGAGGCGGTCAACTTCATGGCCCGCTTCGGCCGCGGCCTCATCTGTCTGACCCTGACCAAGGAGCGTTGCGAACGGCTGCGCCTGCCCCTGATGGTCAGCGACAACCATGCCCCCCATGCCACCGCCTTCACCGTTTCCATCGAGGCGGCGGAGGGGGTCAGTACCGGGATCTCGGCGGGGGATCGGGCGACCACGGTCCGCGCCGCGGTGGCCCCGGATGCTGGCCCCAAGGACCTGGTGCAACCCGGACACATCTTCCCCCTCATGGCTCAACCGGGCGGGGTACTGGTGCGTGCCGGCCACACGGAGGCCGGTTGTGATCTGGCTCGTCTGGCAGGCCTGGAGCCCGCGGCGGTCATCGTCGAGGTCCTGAACGAGGACGGCAGCATGGCGCGCCGGCCGGATTTGGAAGTCTTCGCGGTGACCCACGGGCTCAAGATCGGCACCATCGCCGACCTGATCCACTACCGGGTGCGCCATGAAAAGGCGGTCCTCAAGGAGTGCGAGTGCGAACTGCCCACGGAGCACGGGACCTTCCGTCTGGTGGCCTACCGGGACAGCATTGACAACGAACTCCACCTGGCCCTGACCATGGGTGAGATCACGGCGGACCGGCCGACCCTGGTGCGCGTGCACCTGCAAAACAGCCTCTGCGACCTGTTCGGCACCCGCCACAATGCCTGCGGTTGGCCCTTGCAGGCGGCCATGCGCCAGATCGCGGAGGCCGGACACGGGGTGGTCGTTATCCTGCGCAACCGCGACAATGCCCAGGACCTGCTTGCCCGCCTGAGGGACTTTCAATTACATGACGGGGACGACCCCGTGCCGCCCCGGCGCCTGAAAGAGCGCAGCGAGTTGCGTACCTATGGGATAGGCGCCCAAATCCTGTCCGATCTGGGGGTCCGCAAGATGCGGGTGATGAGCGCGCCCAAGGCCATGCACGGCATCTCCGGGTTCGACCTGGAGGTGGTGGAATACGTCACCAACGGACGCTGACCTTTGAGAGTTGTAAGCTGTGAGCTTTCAACCATGGGCTTCAGCAGAGGAACCGCTTGCGAGCAGTCATCCAGCAGCGGGTGATCAATCTTCGATGATCTGTCCAGCAGGCATCAGCCCATCAAACTCAAATCTGAACGCTGACAGCTAAGCGCTGTCAGCTGCACCGGGAGGTCCGGATCATGAGCATCAAGACTATCGAGGGCGCCCTGCGCGCCGACCAGGCCCGCTTCTGTCTGGTGGTGTCGCGCTGGAACGCCTTTATCGTGGAGAGCCTGGAGAAGGGGGCCATTGATGCCCTGCTGCGTCATGGGGCCGAGGAGTCGGAGCTCACCATCGTGCGGGTGCCCGGTGCCTTCGAGATGCCGGTCGCCTGCGAGCGCATCGCCAAGCAGGGCGGCTACGATGCCATCGTGGCCCTGGGCGCCGTGATCCGGGGCGGCACACCCCACTTCGAATACGTGGCCGGGGAATGCGTCAAGGGCATGGCGCAGGTGAGCCTCAAGTACGGCATCCCGGTGGCCTTCGGCGTGCTCACCGTGGACAGCATCGAGCAGGCCATCGAGCGTGCCGGGACCAAGGCCGGCAACAAGGGGGCCGAGGCCGCCCTGTCCGCCCTGGAGATGGTCAATCTGTTGCGGCGTCTGGATTGACCGGGTCTATGGCCAAATCCCCCGACCGGGCAGGCGTCAGCCCCCGCACCCAGGCGCGCCGCTATGCCGCCCTGGCCCTCTATCAGTGGCACCTGACCCGGGAAGAGCCAGCCACCATCCGCCGGCATCTGCTCAATGACCCGGAATGGCTGGACGCCCTCGCAAACTCCCTGAGTGGCGCGGAGGACGACACACCCGTCGATCCCAAGCTCCGCCTCAAGTTCAACCTGGAACTCTTTGACGACCTGCTCAAGGGCGTCCCCGCCCATGTGACCGAGATCGACAACGCCCTCGATCAGGTTCTCGACCGCCCCCTCACTCAGGTGGACCCGGTGGAACTCGCCATTCTGCGGCTGGGCGCCTACGAGATCCTGTTCTCCCCCGCGATTCCCGCCGGCGTCGCCATCAACGAGGCGGTGGAACTCACCAAGCTGCTGGGTGCCCATGAGGGCCACCGTTATGTGAACGGCGTCCTGGACAAGGTCGCCCGGCGCGCAGTCGCCCGTTCGGCCGGGTCCTGACGGCTACCCGCGCTGGATCGCTTCCGACCCCCGCCTAATCGAACACACTGATGGCGGGTCGCCGCGTTCAGGCAAATCGACAACGGATCCAAGCGGCGATGGCCGAGTTCAGCCCTTGGCGTTTTCCGTGCGCGTTTGCTGCTCGTCCCGGGTGCGCGCGATGAGCCGATCCGCAATGGCGAGCACGTCGGCCTGGGTCCGGGCGCCCTCACTGAGTACTTTGTAACGGCCGGCCACGGTCAGGAGCGGCACCCCGTCGACGCGATAGGCGCGGGTCAGGGCCTCGGCGCGGGTGAAGGACACCTCCACCTCGAAGGAGCGGAACGCCTCCGCGAAGCGGGCCGGATCCACTCCCTGTTCCGCCACCCAGGTGGTGATTGCCTGCTCCGTAAAGAGGCTTTTTCGCTGTCCGTGGAGGGCGTCGAACACCCCCTGATCCAGGCGCTCCAGTTCGTCCAGAACCTCCAGGGCGTAATAGAGGCGGGTCAAATTGGCCCAGGCGGCCCGGCCGAAGCTGACCGGTACGCGGCGAAAGTGCACCTCTGGCCCGAGACCTGCCGCCCAGCGCTTGACCAGCGGATTGAGATCCCGGCAATGGGGACAGCCGTAGGAGAAGAACTCCAGCACCTCAATCTGGTCTGGTTTGGCGCCGACCTGGGGCGGGGTGACGGGCGCCCAGTCGCGTCCCTCGATCAAACCCGGATCAGCCAAACCCGGATCAGCGTGCAGTCCCGGGGCGGCGAGGGTCAGGCTGGCCAGGATGAGTCGGTGGAACTCGCGGCGGTTCAACTGCATGGTTGGTCTCCGAGTGTCAGGGGGCAGGCGTCCGGGGCCACAGGGCCCAGGCGGCCAGGATCAGGTAGGCGAGGAAGCCGAGCAGTGCCCAGTCGGCCAGACTCAGGCCCAGCACCTTGAACTCGATGTCTTCGCAGAAACCGGTGGCCAGAAACAGGTCTGGTTGGCGCTCGCCCAGCCACTCCACCAGCCGCTCGATCGGGCCAGGCTCGCCGCCCAGGCAGGAGATACTGCCAGCCGGCTGGCGCTGGAGCCACCCCTGATAGGCTGCCGCACCAATCCCGGCGACCGCGCAGAGCAGCGCGAGCAGACCCGGGACCAGGGCGCTGGGGCGCGGCCCGATCCAAGCTGCCAGGAGGGCGAGCACCGCCAGGACCATAAAGACCAGCCGCTGGAAGATACACAGGTGGCAGGGGTGCAGGTCCAGCCAGGAGGTGAGGACCAGGCTCCCGACCACCAGGGCCAGGCAACCCCCGGCCAGCGCCGACCAGAGCAGACGGGGTGTCAGACGGAGCATTGTCGGTTCCTCGGGTGACTGCCGAGCGGGGGAGCGCCAGACTGGCGCCTGGGCCCCAGTGCGCGGGGGTGGTCAACGCGTCGGGGTTTTGACCAATCTGTGGCTGCATTCTATCCGATGGGACGGGCCGGTCTGGCAGGGCTTGCGCCCGTGGGTGCGGGGCCACCGCCAGCGATTGTTTTCAAACACGCACTGAACCGAGGAAACGCCGTCAGCAGTCAGCGATCAGCCGTCAGCTACGGCTGGCTTTGGAGACTTCCGCGGGTCCGGGTTAGCATTCGTCCGACAGTGAGGGCAATCCTCCCCCAACCGCCGGCCTGCCCGGCTGATGATGCCTGTCCACCACGCCTGGGCCGGCGAGGGCAGGCGTTAGCGGGTGATCGCCGTCCCCCTGCAGCCCGCCAGTCTTCACCCATGGGGGTTTATCCGTGGTTGCTGCCCTTGTCATCTTTTTCGGCGCCGGCCTGGGTGCCTTGCTGCGTTGGGGCCTTGGACTTCGCCTCAATCCCCTGTTTCCTATGCTGCCGCTCGGCACCCTGGCGGCGAACTTGCTCGGCGGTCTGCTCGTGGGCGTCGCCGTGGCCTGGTTCGCCCGCCACCCGGGTGTTACGCCGGAGCTGCGCCTCTTTCTTATCACCGGCTTCCTGGGTGGTCTCACGACCTTTTCCACCTTTTCGGCGGAGGTGGTCAACCTGCTGGCGCGGGGCCAATATGCTTGGGGCCTGGCCGCCGCGGGTTCCCACCTGCTGGGTTCACTCGCGCTGACGGCCGCTGGCATCGCCCTGGCTAACCTCGTCATGGCGCGGACCTGAGGGACCAGGTCCGCCCCCGGAACCATCCATCGGAAACACATCATGACTGGCTGCTTCCTCAAGTTCTACGTGGCGGAGAACCGCCGCCACCATGCGGAGTTCGAGTGTGAGCGTGATCGGGGCTGTGCCTTGGCCTCTGACTGGCTGGAGCGCCGCACGGCCACCGACGCCCGTAGGGTTTAATTCCAGGCGCGGGATCAGGTGGCCAGGCAAGGCCGCAACGGGGGTTCTGTCCCTGTTCCCATCCCCACAAGTCCCAAGTCCCGGGTCTGTCGGGTTATCGACAAGACACCCGGAGATTCGCGGAAACATACAAGGGAAACAGCCGGCTAGGAAACCTCCTTCGGCTGGCACTCCTTTTGCTCTACTGCCTCCAGAGTCAATTTGAAATCCACGGGCCGGGCGCCCGCGACTTCTGGAGGCATACGATGGAGTTGAAGGTACTGGGACAGAGTGGACCCGCACCTGTTGTAGCCGGTGGCTGCGCCTCAAGCGGGTGCGGGGGCAGCTCCGATGCCCTGTCACACCTGCCGGAGCATATCCGGGCTAAGGTCCACAACCACCCCTGTTACTCGGAGGAGGCCCATCACCACTATGCGCGTATGCATGTGGCGGTGGCCCCCGCCTGCAATATCCAGTGCCACTACTGCAACCGCAAGTATGACTGCGCCAACGAGTCGCGCCCGGGTGTGGTCTCCGAGGTACTGACCCCGGATCAGGCGGTGAAGAAGGTCATGGCGGTAGCCGCCAACATCCCGCAGATGACGGTGCTCGGCATCGCCGGCCCCGGCGATCCATTGGCCAATCCCGGGCGCACCCTGGAGACCTTCCGTCAACTGACCGAGAAGGCCCCGGATATCAAACTGTGCGTCTCGACCAATGGGCTCGCACTCCCTGAAGTCGTGGATGACCTGTGTGCGCACAACATCGATCACGTCACCATCACCATCAACTGCGTGGATCCGGACGTGGGGGCCAAGATCTATCCCTGGGTCTTCTGGAAGGGCCGCCGGGTCAAGGGCCGCAAGGGCGTGGCGATCCTGATCGAGCAGCAACAGAAGGGTCTGGAGATGCTGGTCGCCCGGGGCGTGTTGGTAAAGGTCAACTCGGTCCTGATTCCCGGGGTCAATGACGCGCACCTGCAGGAAGTCAGCCGGGTGGTCAAGGCCAAGGGGGCCTTCCTGCACAACGTCATGCCGCTGATCGCCGAGCCCGAGCATGGCACCTTCTTTGGGGTCATGGGCCAGCGGGGTCCCACCCAAGAGGAGCTGCAGACCCTTCAGGACGCCTGCGCCGGGGACATGGCGATGATGCGCCACTGCCGCCAGTGCCGGGCGGACGCGGTGGGGATGCTGGGGGAGGATCGGGGACACGAGTTCACCCTGGACAAGATCGAGACCATGGAGATCGACTACGCCGAGGCCATGGCTCGGCGCCGTCAGGTCCATGCCGACATTGAGGCCAACCGGGAGGCTCAGCGCCGGAAGAGTGGCGAGACCTTCGTCTCGCTTGCCTCCATCAAGCGGGTGAAGAAAGAGAGCCGCCCGGTCCTGATGGCGGTCGCGACCACCGGGAGCGGGGTGATCAACCAGCACTTCGGTCATGCCCGAGAATTTTTGATCTATGAGGCCAATGCCATGGATGTGCGCTTCATCGGGGTGCGCAAGGTGAACCTCTATTGCGCCGGAGGCGATACCTGCGGGGACGCGGAGACGACCCTGCAGAAGACCATCCGTACCCTGGCGGGCTGCGAGGCGGTGCTGTGCTCCAAGATCGGCTACGAGCCCTGGGGCCAGTTGGAGGCCGCCGGTATTGCGCCCAATGGCGAACATGCCATGGAGCCTATTGAGGATGCAGTGGCGGCCGTCTACCAGGAAATGGTCAGTGCCGGGCGCTTGGAGCAGCCGGCCCCGGAGCCGGTGCGGATGCGCGCCTGAGCACCCCGGGGTCAAGACCAAGAGAGAGCGAACCGCAAAGGTGCAAAGGTCGCGGCGAGCGCGAAGGCGTTTCACCGGATGCATTGCCGGTTTGCTGACCGGCAGGTGATCGATGTGAGGACCGGGCCTCTCGGCATTTCCGCACGTCTTTCACATCCTGTGTGCCTTCGTGGTTCAAATTTCCGTTCCAATTCAGAGTCGCTGCGAGCCGGTGGGAGACTGACCGATGGCATTTCAGATCATTGAAGGCTGTGTGAACTGCTGGGCCTGCGAGCCCCTGTGCCCGAGTCAGGCCATCGTGGCGGCGCAGCCCCATTTCCTGATCGACGGGGCCAAGTGTACCGAGTGTGAGGGTGACCACCCGGAGCCTCAGTGCGCGAGCATCTGCCCAATCGAGGGCGTCATTCTCGATTCCCTCGGTGTGCCCCTGAATCCACCCGGGTCGCTCACCGGCATCCCGCCGGAGCGCCTGGCCGCGGCCATGGCCGAGATCCGGGCGCGCTAACCCATGGCCTCCCTCAGCCTTCCCGTCCCCGCTGAGCTGGTCTTCTACGAGAAGCCAGGCTGTCTCTCCAATGCCCGCCAGAAGGCCCTGCTGGTCGGGATCGGGCACTGTCTGGAGGTTCGCAATTTGCTCGCTGAAGCCTGGACTCCCGAGCGCTTGCGTCCCTTTTTCGGGTCGCGCCCGGTGCGGGACTGGTTCAACCCCTCTGCGCCCCGGGTGCGGCACGGTGCGGTCCAGCCCGCGAGTCTCTCCGAAGCGGATGCACTGGCCCTGATGGTCGCTGACCCACTCCTGATCCGCCGGCCGCTGATCGAGACCGCGGGTCTGTGCGGATGCGGCTTCGAGCCCGGCCCCCTGCTCAGTGCCTTGGGAGTGGAGTTGCAGGAGGGCGAGGATCTGCAATCCTGTTCCCGGGGCGGGATCGATCCGGTTTGCCCCGAGGCGCATACCCCCTTGTCTCTGGCTCCGGCCGCCGCGGAGCCGGCCGCTGGTACCCTGGAAGTGCGCCGATGACTGCGTCAGCGCGCGCGGGCCAGGGAGCCGGTGGGGACCTGGTCGCGCAAAGCGTCGCCGACCGGGTCGCCAATGGTGCCGCCGTGGAGATCGCCCCCGGGGTCCACTGGATCGGCGCACTGGACCCGACCCTGCGCACCTTCGACATCATCTTGCGCACCGCCAATGGGACCACCTATAACTCCTTCCTGGTCCGCGGGGATCAGGGGGTGGCCGTGGTGGATACGGTCAAGCTGGAGTTCGCGGACGAGTTCTTTCGGCGCCTGGAGTCGGTCGCGGACTACGCGGAGATTCGGGTCATTGTTCTCAATCATCTGGAGCCGGACCACAGTGGCGCCCTGCCCGAGTTGATGCGACGGGCACCCCAGGCGCGCCTCTTCATTTCCACCCGCGCCACGTCGATGCTTAAGGCCCTGCTCAAGCCCAAGGAGCAGGACAGACCCTTCGCGTACGAGACGGTCGGTACCGGGGATGAGGTGTCGCTCGGCGACCGCACTCTGCGCTTTCTGCACACCCCGTTCCTGCACTGGCCGGACACCCAGTGTACCTATCTGGTGGAGGAGGGGGTGTTGTTCTCCGGAGACGTCTTCGGCTGTCACTACTGCGACAACCGGCTTTTCAACGATCGGGTCGGGGACTTTCGATTTTCCTTCGACTATTACTACGCCCACATCATGCGGCCCTTCAAGACCCATGTGATGGAGGCCCTGAAGCTCATCGAGCCCCTGACCCTCAAGATCGTCGCGCCCACCCATGGCCCCATCCTGCGCGACCGGCCGCGTCGTTACGTGACCCACTATCGGGAACTCTCCACCTCCAGCCTGGTGGATCGGATCGGTAATGAGGAACGCTCCCTGGTCGTCTTCTACATGAGCGCCTACGGCAGCACGGCCCGCATGGCGGAGGCGATCCGTGCCGGGGCCGAGGAGGAGGCCGGGGTGCGGGTGTCTCTTTACGACCTGGAGGGTGGGGAGACCGCACCCTTCGTCGACCTAATCGAGGAGGCCGATGCACTCGCCTTCGGCTCTCCCACGATCAATGGGGATGCGGTGAAGCCCGTCTGGGACCTGCTCTCGTCGCTTGCGGTGGTCAACCTCAAGGGGAAGCTGGGTGCCGCCTTTGGCTCCTATGGGTGGAGCGGGGAGGCGGTGCGCATGATCGAGGATCGGATGCGGGGTCTCAAGATGCGGGTCCCGGTGCCCGGTCTGCGACTCAAGCTCATCCCCACCGACGAAGAACTGACTGAGTGCCGTGACTTCGGCCGCAAGCTCGCCGCCGCCCTGGTGGGAGGCGAACAGGGGCGGGTCATCGATTTCTCCGAACTTGGATGAAAAAGCGATCAGCCGTCAGCGATCAGCGATCAGCGATCGGCTTGAGTTTGAGACCGCTCGCCGCGTTGGCGGCAGTCTCATGCGCTTGAGGAAATTGCTATTGGCCGATGGCTAATTGCTGATCGCTGAAAACTATATTAAGCGACGGACTCGCGCGACGGGTCCCGGCAGGCGGACGGTTCCTTCTTTTCTCAACTTGACAACCAGGCAATCAGGAGTCTGACACGATGGCAAAAGCCAAGATCACCTTTGAAGATATCAACCAGACGGTCAATGTCCCGGCGGGCACCCGGATCATCGAGGTCTCCGAGAAGATCGGGGCCGGAATCATCTACGGCTGCCGGGAGGGTGACTGCGGCACCTGCATGATGCATGTGCTGGAGGGCTGGAACAATCTGACCGAACCCTCGGTGTTGGAGGAGAAAGTCCTGCGCGAAAACATGGCGAGCCGCCATGACCGCCTCGCCTGCCAGGCCCAAATCCTCGGTGACTGCAAGGTCAAGCCGGCTTGAGCGCCGACACCACCACCCACACGCACCTGATGCCGGAGTAAAACCATGGCACTCGTTACCTTTTCAAGCCCCGAGTACAAGGACAAGACCGTTTACGCCGTGGCCGGAAGCCACACCGAGACCCTGCTCAAGCTCGCCAAGGAGCACAAGGTCCCCGTTCACCACGATTGCCAGGATGGCGAGTGCGGCCACTGTGTGGTGCGCGTTACCAGCGTGGACAACAAGAACCAGCGCATGGGTGGCCCCCTGACCGACAAGGAGAAGCTGGTCCTGCGCGAACAGGGCAAGATCACCAAGGAGGAGATCGACCAGATGGCGGTGGATGACATCCCCACCGAATGGCGTCTCGCCTGTCAGATGATCGTGCGCGACGAGGACATCCTGGTGCAGTACTGACCACGCTCACCCCGGCCATCCGATGGGCCGGCATGAGCGGTCGAGGGACGCTCGCGGGCCCGACGGGGCGGGGTAGTTGGCTCTGCCCCCGTTGGTTTTGGCTGGTGTTGTGGGGCGCGATCCTGCTCGTTGGAGTACTATTTCCTCGGGAGTGGAGCGCTTCCAGTATCAGCGGCCTCGCGGGCGCAAGGGAGCGACGCCAACCGGGCCCCGGCGTGCGAGGTTTGCACCCACCATGTTTGTTTTGGACCTGACAGCGGAGCTGACGCGCTCCGAGATTCCCGCCAACCGCCTGCAGGCCCGGGCGGTTGCGGCCTATCTGGGATTGGCCTTAGGGGATGCCCTGGGTGCCACGGTGGAGTTCCTGAACCCCCGGGAAATCCTGGAACAATACGGCGAGCACCGGGAACTCAGCGGTGGGGGTTGGCTACGACTCCGAAAGGGCCAGGTCACTGACGACACCGAGATGAGCCTGGCGCTGGGCACTGCCATCCTCAGCACCGGGCGCGTGGCGGCAGGACCCATCGCCGCCGCCTTCAGTGACTGGATGAAGACCAAGCCCGTGGATATCGGCAACACGGTACGCCGCGGCATTACCCACTATCGCCAGACCGGTGCCACCGAAGTGCCGGAAAACAGCTACGACGCGGGCAATGGGGCCTGCATGAGATCGCTCCCCATTGCACTCTGCACCCTGGGCGCCGACAGCGACCAGGTCGCCGAGGCCAATCGCATCCAGTCCCACACCACCCACCACAATGCCATGGGCGACGCCGGGACCTTCACCGTCATCCGCATGGTACAGGCCGCCCTCCTCGGCGGGACCAAGAGTCACCTGAAGGATCTGGCCGACGCCCTGATCGCCGCGGAGCCCGAATACCGCTATGACCGGCGGCGCATGGAAAACCCGGGCGGTTACCTGGTTGAGACCCTGAGGGCCGTGTTTCAGGCCTTGTTCGCCACGGACAGCTTCGAGGGGGCACTAATCAACGTGGTCAACCGCGGTGGCGACGCCGACACCACGGGCGCCATCTTGGGCATGATCGCCGGTGCCCTCTATGGTCCCGATGCCATTCCTCGCCGCTGGCTCTTTGCCCTTGACCCCGCCGTGGCCGCTGCCTGCCGCACCCAGGCGCGCGCGCTGCTGGACATGTCCCCCCACTGCCAGAGCGGCTGAAACGCGTGTGTGGTCAGCGGTCTGTGGTCGCGACCTGGTGCCTGGTTACCCTGCGCGGCTCGTCGTGGCCACCGGCCGCTCGCAAGGGATGGCTGGCGCGAGCGTTCTTAGTCAACCCGCCCAACGCGGCATCCCCGGGGCCGCGGGCCGGTTCACGTTGCCTCCGCCGACCGGTAAGCTGGTGCGCTCTACCACCTGTCGCAGTACGAAACTGGAGTGGACGCCGGTTACCCCCTCGATGCGCGTAATCCGCTCCAGCAGCAGTTCCTGGTAGTGCTCCATATCCCGAACCACGACTTTGAGTTGGTAGTCCGCGTCTCGCCCAGTTATCAGCAAACACTCCAGGACCTCCGGCATGGCCGCGACGGCCGCCTCGAACCGCTCAAAGCGCTCCGGGGTGTGACGGTCCATGGCGATGCTGAGGATGACGGTCAGGTTGAACCCGAGCCGCTTTGCGTCCAGCACCGCACGGTAACCGGCGATGATTCCGGCCTCTTCCAGGGCGCGCACCCGCCGCAGGCACGGGGAGGGGGAGAGGCCGATGCGATCGGCCAGGTCCTGGTTGCTGAGACGGCCCTCCTGTTGCAGTGCCTCCAGGATGCCGCGGTCGTAGTTGTCGAGTTTCATGGGCGTGAGAAGACAATGATGCGAGGGACGCGGACAAAGTTGTCAACCGGGGTTTGCGATCATGGTAGAACAAACTGTCCGCGAGTTGCTTGAGAACCAGGTCGTCATGGACCTCGAAGGGATCGGCCGACTGATTGGCTAGCGTCGCCTGCAATCTTCCTTGGGGAGGGGTGTAGTAACGTCTACCCGAGCTTGGCGACCGCCGGGTCGTCGCAGGTCGGCAGCCGGTCCAGGCGGTCCACCACCTCCTTGGCCACACGAGCCCCCAGACCACCCCGCGCTATGTGCATCTGAGCGATGGGGCGCTGCGCCAGGTGTTGGACTCGGTCGCGGTGCTGGTCAACCGGGCGACCCAGACGGGCCAAGGCGACGCGGGATAGGTCAACCCGACCCAGGGAGAGTCCGCTTCCTGCGTTGAGCGCGGGTCGCAGACCAGCGTTTGGACCATGAGGGCCACGGACGAGGGCCCTCAAACCTCGGCTCCCTCGTAGGTCAGGCCGAACACGGTATCGGTCAGCCACCGCCGGAAGGAGGGGTTGTCTACGAACTGCTTGAACAGCTCCGTGTCGTCCTTGAGCACGGCCGTCATCACACGACCCAGGGCCTTGTCGTGCTCGATGCGGGCGTTCTGCTTGTCGGAATGCTTCCTGGCGTTCCGGTAGGCCCCGTCGGCGGACACGCGGCTTGGGATGTCTTGCGTGATGAGCCGGTGTATGCGGTCGGCGTCGGTCCAGGGGATGTTGCCGAACTGGTCGTTGAAGGTCTTGAGGATGTTCGAGAGCCGGTCCAGCTCCGGCTCGGGTTTGCGGCCGCCCCCCGTGGTCGGCACCGGCTCGATCTCCGCGTCCGCGTCGGCGAGCTGAATCTTCACCGCCGCCTGCTTCTCGACCCGGTAGCTGTCCATGTCGATGGCTTCGAGGATGCCCTTCGCCAGGTCCTCCTCGACCGGGGCGGGCAGCTTGGGCACCAGGAAGGTGAGGAAGATCGAGAGCTTCTCCCACTCCGCGTTGGTGTACGGCAGGATCGAGGAGAGAAAGCCGTAGGTACGCAGGAACGCCTTGGCCTTGCCCTTGAAGTCGACCTGTCCGTCCTCGTCGAGCTGGTTCTTGTAGACGGCCACGCAGGCGTCGAGAATCGGGTCGAGGGCATCGCGCTCGGCCCCGCCCAGATAACGCTCAACGAGGTCCTCGATCTGCGCGGCCATGAAGACCTGGTACCCGTCGAGCGCGGCCTTCAGGTCGTGGAGCTTGTTCGGGTCGGTCTCCTCGGCCAGGATGGTGGTGCGGTAGTAGTCGCGGAACGCCTCCTGGATGGTGTCCGAGTCGTTCATGAAGTCGAGCACGAAGCACGTCGTGCTTCTGCGGGTGCGCCCGGTTGAGGCGGGAGAGGGTCTGCACCGCCTTGATGCCCGAGAGCTGCTTGTCCACGTACATTGTGTGCAGCAGGGGCTCGTCGTAGCCGGTCTGGAACTTGTCGGCGCAGACGAGGAAGCGGTAGGGGTCCTCCTGGATCTTGTCGGCGATCTGCCCAGACGGGAAGCCGTTGAGGGATGCCTCGGTGACTTTGGCCCCGCCGTACTCGTGTTCGCCGGAGAAGGCGACGATGCCCCGGAACGGGCTCTTGCGTTCGGCCAGGTAGTCGCCGATGGCGTGGTGGTACTGGATGGCCCGCTCGATGCCGCTGGTGACCACCATGGCCCGCGCCTGCCCGCCGATCTTGTTGAGCGCCAGCACCTGCTCGTGGAAGTGGTCGACCATGATCTCGGCCTTGAGCCGGATGGCGTGGTCGTGGCTCTCGACGTAGCGGCGCAGCTTCTTCGCGGCCCGCTCTGGTATCGAATTCGGGGTCGCCCTCCACCTTCTTGATGAGCCTGTAGTAGCTCTCCACCGGCGTGTAGTGCCGCAGCACGTCAAGGATGAAGCCCTCCTGGATCGCCTGCTTCATGGTGTAGCTGTGGAAAGGGCGGTGCTTGACCGTGCCGTCCGGCTGGGGCTCGGGCTCGCCGAAGATCTCCAGCGTCTTGTTTTTCGGTGTCGCGGTGAAGGCGAAGTAGCTGGCGTTGGGCAGCATCTTCTTCGCCTGCATGCGCCGCTCCAGGGCATCGTTGACCGTGTCCTCGGGGTCCCCGAGCGCTTCACTGATCGCGGCGGAGGTCTTACCGCCCTGGCTGGAGTGTGCCTCGTCGATGACGATGGCGAAGCATCGCCCGCGGTGCTCGCTGCCGATCTCATCCAGGATGAACGGGAACTTCTGCACCGTGGTGATGATGATCTTCTTCCCCTCGGCGATGAACTTGCGCAGGTCCCCCGAGTGCTCGGCGTGGCCCACGGTCGCGCCCACCTGGGCGAACTGCTTGATGGTGTCCCTGATCTGCTGGTCGAGGATGCGCCGGTCGGTGACGACGATGATGGAGTCGAAGACCAGTGCGCCGTCCTTCTCCAGCCCAATCAACTGGTGCGCAAGCCAGGCGATGGAGTTGGACTTGCCGCTGCCGGCTGAGTGCTGGATCAGGTAGCGGCGGCCCGCGCCCCTCTGGCCCGCGTCGGCCAGTAGCTTGCGCACCACGTCGAGTTGGTGGAAGCGCGGCCAGATCTGCACCGCTCTCCTCCGGCCGGTCTTGGGGTTCTTGAACTCGACGATCTGGGCGTAGTTCTCCAGGATGTCGGTCAGGCCGTCGCGGGTGAGGATGCGCCTCCAGAGGTAGTCCGTCTTGAGACCGCCCGGGTTGGGCGGATTGCCCGCCCCGTCGTTCCAGCCCAGGTTGAAGGGCAGAAACCAGGACGCCTTGCCCTTGAGCTGGGTGCAGAAGCGCACCTCGTGATCGTCCACGGCGAAGTGCACCACGCAGCGGCCAAGCTCGAAGAGCCGCTCGCGCGGGTCGCGGTCGCGCTTGTATTGCTGGACGGCGTCCTCGACGGTCTGCTTGGTCAAGCTGTTCTTCAGCTCGAAGCTGGCCACCGGCAGGCCGTTGATGAACAGGCCCAGATCGAGGGCGAGCCGGGTCTCGTCGCGGCTGTAGCGCAATTGCCGGGTGACGCTGAACCGGTTGGCCCGATATCGCTCCAGGGCCTTGGGATTGCCGGGGGACGGTGTGCCGTAGAACAGATCGAGATGGTGCGGGCCATGCTTGAGCCCAAAGCGCAGCACATCGATGGTGCCGCGCTTGGAAATCTCCCCTTGCAGGCGGGCAAGGAACTTGCGCCGCGTCGGCCCGTCGTCGTTTAGGTCCAATGCCTCGGCCACCTCGGGCTGCGTCTCGTGGAGGAAGGCAGAAAGCTGGGCCAGGTCGACGCAATACTCGCGGTCATAGTCCTCGGGGGTGCTGGCGATCCAGCCCAGACCGCCGTAGGCGGTCGGTGGCTTGCCCACCCAGTCCGGCTTGGCCGGGTCGCACGGATGGCCGGTCAAGGCCGTGCAAATCAGCCGTTCGAGGCCGCGCTCGGTGGTGTCGGTCGTCATCGCTGGACTTCCTCGCCACGCTGGTCCGGCGTGACCCCCATCAAGCAACCATCAAGCAATCGCGGCGTCAGTAAGCGCTTGTCAAGTAAAGACTTACGCTCGATGAGTCTCGACCCGGAGGGTGTTCGTGGGCTACTCATCAAGCAATCTCCTTCGAGTACGACCCCGGCGCCGCCCAGTAGGGCAGGTAGCTGCGACTCCGCGTGCCGACCTCGGGATCTGCGACCACGATGAGGCCGGCATCCACCGCCTCGTTCAGCAGCCGCGACGCCAACGAGGAGTTCCTGTCGGCAATCCCGAACCGTTCCCGGAGGGACGTGTTGGTCATCGGCTTACGAGTAACGTAACACAGTCACGCGTGCAGATAGCAGGCGCGCACCCTGTCCGCCTTGTCCATGGCGGACAGAGGCTTGTGGGCAAACAGGACCGCCCGTGTGAACCCCTCCGGGCTCTCGAAGAGCGGCGCTGGGAGCTGGAACAGCTCGACCTGTTGCACCACCTTGTCGATCCCGCTGCCCCGCTCCTCGCAGATCCGGAACCGGCGCATCAGGGAGGCGAGCGCTTCGTTGCGCGACTTGGGCGGGGTATCGACGAAGCGCCGGGTGTCCACCAGCGGCTCGCCCGGGTTTGTGATCTCGATACGGTCGTCGAATATCTCGACCATCGGCCCAGCCCCTGTCACAAAGAGGTCCTGGTGGACCAGCGCGTTGGCGACCAACTCGCGCACCGCCAACTCGGGGAACATGGGCACCGACCTGCGCAGGGCCTGCTCGATGACCTCATTGGCTGGCAGCAGTCCATTGACGTAACCGATCAACCCCTCGAAGCCGCAGGCGTAACCCTTGGCTCCCTCCTGCTCCCTGAGCGTCTGCGTGCGGCCGTTGCCGCGATACTGAATGACGCGAACCGCCTTGCGGCGCAGGGTCCCGAAGGCATCGAGACGCTTAGCGAACAGGACGGCGCCCAGGTTGGTGACGTCCCAACCGCCGGCGTCGCTGGCGTGGATCAGCCGCTCGCTCGCCAGCGCCTCCAGTATGCCGTCGCGGTTCGCCGGCAACGGCCGTTCGAGTAGGTCGAAGTAGGCCGGATAGTCCAGCAGATGCAAGGACACCACGACACACTACCCACCTCGACGGTTTTCCCGCCGCGGTCACCATCACGCGCCCGCACCACCCGCTCGTGGGGCAGACGCTGGAACTGCTCGGTTGGTCGCGGCGTCAACAGCGCCTGCATCTGCTCTTGGTCCTGCCCGACGGCAGCCGTTCGCGCATCCCGGCGGCGTGGACGAATCTGACGCCGCCGCCCGGGAGCGCTCCCGCGCCAGTCCCTGAGCCAACCGCACCGGTTGGTTGCGCCCTCGCCACCGTGGAGCAATTGCTCCAGACCCGCGCCTTCCTCGACGCTCTGCTGGCCCGCCCCGCGCCTTCGGGGCACCACCAACGTCCGCGCGACGAGGAGAGTCCCGGTGCAATTGAACCTCCCCCTCCCCCAGATCCCGCTCCCCCACGAGGACATCTGGGAGCAACTGAGCGACGCGCAGCAGAACACACTGATTGCGACCCTGGCGCAACTGATCGCCAAGGCCAGCGCCCGGGACACCCCGCCGGAGACGCCCCATGAGTGACCGCACGAAGATCCAGGTCGGTCACCTTAAGCGCACCGCCTACGTCTATGTCCGCCAGTCCACGCCCCATCAGTTGGAGCACAATCGCGAGTCCACCGAGCGCCAATATGCCCTGGTGGAGCGCGCCGGGTCGCTCGGGTGGCGTGCCGAGCAGATTCAGGTCATCGACGAGGATCTGGGGCTGTCGGGGGCCGGCACCGCCGCGCGCGCCGGCTTCGCGCGGCTGGCCGCCGAGGTCGCCCTGGGACGGGTCGGGATCGTGCTGGGCCTGGAGGCCTCGCGCTTGGCGCGCAACAATGCCGACTGGTATCGTTTGCTCGATCTGTGTGCCATGACCGATACCCTGATCGGGGATAGTGACGGACTGTATCACCCGGCACAGTTCAACGACCGGTTGTTGCTCGGGCTCAAGGGGACCATGAGCGAGGCGGAGTTGCACATCATCCGTGCCCGGCTGGACGGCGGCATCCGCAACAAGGCGGCCCGCGGCGAGCTGCGCCGGGCGCTGCCGGTGGGCTTGGTCTGGGGCGAGGCGGACGGCGAGGTGCGCCTCCACCCCGATGCGGCCGTGTGCGCCGCGGTGCGTGCCGTGTTCGAACGTTTTGCCGAGTTCGGTTCGGCACGCCGGGTGTGGCTGTGGTTTCGTGCCGAGGGGCTGTCGTTCCCGCTGCAATCCCCGACCCTGGCGGAGATTCGCTGGGTCGCACCGACCTACACGGCGATCCATAACATCCTGACCCATCCGGCGTATGCCGGGGCCTATGCCTACGGCCGCAGTCGCCACGAGCGCTATGTGGACGCTTCCGGCCAGATCCGCAAGCGGGTACGCCGTCTGCCGCGGGCACAGTGGGCGGTGCTCATCCGGGACCATCATCCCGGCTTTATCGACTGGGGGACCTATGAGGCCAATCAGGAGCGTCTGGCCGCCAATATCCACCCCGCACCCCACGCGGCCGGCGGCGCGGCGAGAGCGGGCGCGGCGCTGTTGCAGGGACTGGGGGTCTGCGGCCACTGCGGGCGGCGGCTGCATACCCACTACCGAGGTCGCCACGGCGCCCCCGGCTACCATTGCGCGGGCAAGACCGTGGTCAACGGCCGTGGGCTCTATTGCTTGAGCGTCGGTGGGGGACAGATCGATGCGGCGGTCGCCGGAGCCTTCCTTGAAGCCCTCGCCCCGGCGGCGGTGCAGGCGATGGTGCGAGCCGCCGAGCAGCTTGAAAACGATCGCGATGCGGCGCTGGGGCAATGGCAACTGGCGCTGGAGCGGGCCCGCTACACGGCCCAGTGCGCCGCGCGCCGTTCCCGGGCGGTCGACCCCGAGAACCGCCTGGTGGCCCGCGGACTGGAGGCCGAATGGGAGCGCAGCCTGGGGGCGCTCGCCGCCGCCGAGGCGGAACTGGCGCGTCGCAGCGCACAGCAACCGCGCACCTTTAGCCCCCAGGAGCGACAGCGGCTGGAGGCCCTCGGTCGCGACCTGGAGCAGGTCTGGAATGCGCCGACTACCACCGATCAGGACCGCAAGGGGCTGCTGCGTAGCCTGCTGGAGGAGGTCGTCATCGCGGTGAACCGTGAACACGCCAACGCCCGCTTGACCCTGCGCTGGCGCGGCGGACTGATCACCACGCTGGAGGTCCCGCTGCCACGCTCCCATCCGCCGGCGTTGCGCACCGACGAGGACACCATCGACCTGTTGCGGCGTCTGGCCGTGCACTATCCCGACGCCATCGTCGCCGGGGTTCTCAACCGCCAGGGCCGGCGCACGGTGCGTGGCGACCGCTTCACCGCCGGCCAGGTGGGGAACCTGCGCCGCTACTGGAAAATCCCACGCTTTCAACCTCCCGCCACCGCCCCCGCAGAGCCGGCGCTGACCATCCAGGAAGCGGCGCAGATGCTGGAGGTGGCCCCCTCGACCCTGCACCGCTGGCTCAACGACGGCTTTATCGGGGGCGAACAGGACACCCCCGGCGCACCCTGGCGCATCCGCCTCACCGCGGAACTGAAGGCCCGCTTTGTCGCGGACATCCCGCCGGGCTATCTGCCCATGCTGGAGACCACCAAACGCCTCGGGGTCTCGCGACAGACGGTGTTGCAGCGTGTCAAGCGCGGCGAGCTGGATGCCGTCCATGTCCGGCGCGGGCGGCGCAAAGGATTGTGTATCAAGGCGATAGACACCGGTCCCGACCTCTTCGACCCAGCACCATGAATTGGGGGGCATTATGACGCAGCGTCCAATACGTCGTCGCCCGTCGCGCGCTCTACGGCGATGCCATCCTCGAACGGCGTCCGGTCGAAGATGCGCCAGAGCGCTCGCTCCTTCTCGGGGAAGTCCTTGAGATTCTTCTTGTAGGACCCGACCCGGATGAGCTCCTGGCCGGAGAAACGCACCGGATGGCGCGCCGCACGCGCGATCTCCAGCAGCACGACGGGCCTTTCATCAACGTCCAGGGAAAAGAACCGAAAATCGATCTTCGGCTCCAGCAATCGCAGCAGCCAGCTTTCCAGCTCCTCGTTGCCCACCCGCGCTGTATATGGATCGAAGCTCGTTCCCACCACCGCGTGGTCGGTGTCGCGAACGCCCCAGACGAGATAAGCAAAGGCCTTGCCCACCAGGGCCGCTGCGTTTGATAGCGCCGAGATGTACTCGCCGATCGCCTGGGGCTCGGCCTTGTCGACCTTGAACTCGACCCATTCAGTCTCCCGCGGCAGCGCGCACAGCTCGTGCAGGAGGCTGGCGAGGTAGTCCGCGGAGCGGTGACTGGTCACGCCTCGGTCTCTTCGGGGACGGTGTCGAGGTCATCGGGCGCGACATCCTCCAGGTCGGTCTCGGTCTGGTCGGGCGGCTCCGGCTCCTCGGACTCATCCGGCAGCCGGGCCGCCGCCTCGCGCACGTCGAGCTTGCCGGTGACCACGTCGGCGATCAGGCGGGTGCGGTATTCGCGGAGGAGGTCAATCTCCTTATGGGCCAAGGTGACCCCTGTAGTGAGTTCTTGTGTGTCTGAGCTGACCCTCTTGAGAATCGCTCGTTGTTCCTCCGCAGGAGGGCACACGAGTGGTATGCGAAGAAACTGCTCAGGATACAGCCGGAGACGGATGCATGAATCCCAGTCGACCGACACACATACTCGCTGACATACGGCCTGGCGCGCAGCAGCAGGTCAGCGAAGTCGCCAGAGAGGGGTGAGCCTTTCCGAGGTCTGTATACACCATATGCGGGACTGACTATGCCTGTCTGCTGAGTGACTCCAAGCGCAGCCATCCACGCCCACATCGTGTTGATCACCAAGTCACCACGTCGGCAAAGCTTATGGCCAGCGTAGGACTCGGCCATGAACATCGTGATGCTCTTTTCGCTTCTAGGCGTAACGCCGGTGATGTGCGACACAGACAGGAGTTCTTCGTTGCCCGAAGCCGAGCGTTCATCAACCTCGCGGAAGAACCACTTCGCGGGCCGCACCTCCCAATGCTCCGGCACATCCCCCAGCCACTCCACGCCGGAGGGCTTGAGGCGGACGTTGGGGTCGAGGCCGCGGGTGACGGCGCGGTGGATGATGGCCTGCTTCTGCTCCTCCAGCAGCTTGATCAGCTTCTGCTTGGCGCGGATGTAGCGCCGGATCCGCCGGTCCGCGTGGTCGAGGAAGCGGACGATGGCGGCTTGTTCGGGGAGGGGTGGGAGGGGTACGCGCGAGTTGGCGAGAAACTCGTGCTCAATGCTCTCGACGGTCGCGCCTTGCTTTGTCCATTCTGCGATCAGCGAGCTCTCGCACCCCTGAATAAGCGCACGAAGATACCCAGCATGAACTAGACCATTCCTCGGGCGCAGGGCCTTCATGTCCTGATTTAGCGCGACGTCTACAGCATTGATCGCTACAGGGATTGTCCTTCGCAGAATCCCAGACCGGACAACCATCAGGAGAGCGCCTTGCTTCACGATGCTTGTGGCGCTCGCTGTTACGGCATCCTCGTTGATGTGGTCAGTGGCATCCGTAATCCGTGGGCCAGTTATGTCCTTTGGTGAAACCCACGGGATAGTTCCCTGCCAATACGATGCCTCGGACTTTGAAGGGGTACCGCCACCCGAAAACGTAACCGCGTATTTCAGTTTCCATACATTCCAATGCCGCGGCACCTCCCCCAGCCACGAAACGTCGGAGTCCCTGTATTCGGGATAGGGCTTGAGTCCGTCGATCATGGGACCAGCAGCAGTCCGGGCACGGCCTGGAAGTGCGCATCCTTGGTATAGACAGGCAGGCCGTGGCGCTTAGCGGAGGCGGCGATCCAGATGTCGTTGGTCGGGATCGGCGTCCCGGCTCGCTTCAGCGCCAGGACGATGACGGCATAGAAGTCGGCGGTCTCCTCGTCGACGGTCAGGAGGCGGACCCGGGCCGAGTCGAGGAAAAGGCCAAGCTCGGATCGGCTTTTTGCTTCCCGAGTGCCGGCGCGGAATCCGACCAGCAGCTCGCCGAGACTCACGACGGAGAAGCCCAACTCGTCGAGCCGCTGCAGACGGTCAACCACCTCCGGATCGCCGCGCATGGCGAGCGAATAGATGTTGGTATCGATCAGCGCGCGTCGCATGACCAAAGCTCGGGGTCCACCTTGCGCTGCTCCTCAGCCGCGTCCTGGATCTCAAGGTATTCCTCCGCTGTCCAGCGGCCAAAGAGCGGGTCCAGGTCATGGTGCCGGGCGCTGTGGCGCGCCGCCTTCGCGAGTCCGAAGCGTTCCCTTAGCACGTCGAGCACCAGTTGGTTGACGCTTCTGGCCTCCTTCTCCGCGACCGCCTTGAGGGCCTGATCCAGGGGCTCGTCGATGCCGCGAATCGTGATGCTCTTCATCGTTGACCTCGTTTGCCGTCGCGGTATGCCATCAGCTTGCAACGATAGCATGGATGCATCGGCGTCTTGGACCGCCAGCCGGCCCCTCTTCGGCACCCTGACGGGGCTTGCGCGACGCGGGATGCCCGTGGGACCCAGGGGTTTATATGCTCAGCCTGCCGATCCGATGATCTCGCCCAGCAGCCCCTCGGTCTCCCGTCTCCAGCGCCAGGATGTCGGCGCGGATCTCCTCCAGCGTGCGCAGCGGCTGCGGCTTGTAGAAGTAGCGGGTGAAGCTGATCTCGTAGCCGATCTTGACGCTGTCCGGGTCGTACCAGGCGTCCGGCGCATAGGGCAGCACCTCGCGGCGCAGGAAGGCCTCGATGCCGCCCTCCTCCAGCAGCGGCACCTGCTCGGTGTCGCGCAGGTCGGGGTCGGGCTCGTACTCGACCACGGCGGGCTTGCCGTCGATGGTGGCCGCGAACAGGCCGTGCAGCGGGTCGGCGGCGGTGCCCTTCTTGTGGATCTTCTTGATGACCGGCGGGCGCGTCCTCGTCGCGCTCGGCGGTCTCCTTGAGCGCCTTGATCTCCTTGGGCGTGTAGGCGCGCTCGGGGTCGATGCCCGCGAGGCGCAGCGGGCGCTCGACCGTCACCTTCCAGTAGCCGAAGGCGGCGTTGGGGAAGATCTTCGACTGCTCGGTCTCCTCGAAGGCGAGGAAGGTGTCGCAGATGCGCTGGATGTCCTCGTCGGACAGCTCGCAGTTCTTCTTGCCCAGGTTCTTGCGCAGCGGCTTGAACCACTGCGGTGGCGTCGATGAGCTGCACCTTGCCCCGGCGGTGCTCGGGCTTGCGGTTGCGTGAGCACCCAGATGTAGGTGGCGATGCCGGTGTTGTAGAACATGTTGAGCGGCAGGGCGACGATGGCCTCCAGCCAGTCGTTCTCGATGATCCAGCGGCGGATGTTGCTCTCGCCCTGGCCGGCGTCGCCGGTGAAGAGCGAGCGAGCCGTTGTGCACCTCGGCGATGCGGCTGCCGAGCGGCGTGTCGTGCTTCATCTTGCTCAGCATGTTGGCCAGGAAGAGCATCTGGCCGTCGCTGGAGCGGGTGATGCAGCGAGTACTCGGGGTCGCCCGCGTGCTCGATGACGAAGCGCGGGTCCTTGATGCCGTCCTTGCCGCCCATGCGCTCCAGGTCGCTCTTCCAGCTCTTGCCGTAGGGCGGATTGGAGAGCATGAAGTCGAACTCGCGCGACGGGAAGGCGTCGTTCGAGAGCGTCGAGTGCTCCGGGCCGCCGACGATGTTGTCCGCCGCCTCGCCCTCGCCCTTGAGCAGCAGGTCGGCCTTGCAGATGGCGTAGGTCTCGGCGTTGATCTCCTGGCCGTAGAGGTGCGTGGCGACCTGCTTGCCGTGCTCCTGCGGCCAGCTCCTGCAGCGTCTCCTCGGCCACGGTCAGCATGCCGCCGGTGCCGCAGGCGCCGTCGTAGAGCAGGTAGGTGCCGGACTCGATCTGGTCGGCGATCGGCAGGAAGATGAGCTTCGCCATCAGCTTGCACGGCATCGCGCGGCGTCCAGTGCTCGCCGGCCTCCTCGTTGTTCTCCTCGTTGAAGCGGCGCACCAGCTCCTCGAAGATCGTGCCCATGGCGTGGTTGTCGAGGCCGGGGTGCTTGACCGAGCCGTCGCCGTTCGAGCACCGGGTTGGGGCTGAGGTTGATGTCCGGGTCGAGGAACTTCTCGATCAGCGTGCCCAGCGCGTCGGCCTTCGAGAGGCGCGGGATCTGGTTGCGGAACTCGAAGTTCTCGAGGATGTCCTGCACGTTGGGCGAGAAGCCGTCGAGGTAGGCCTCGAAGTCGGCCCTGAGCTGCTGCTGGCTGGCGCGCGAGCTGCAGGTCGCGCAGCGTGAACTTGGAGGTGTTGTAGAAGGCCTGCCCGGCCGCCTGGCGCAGCGCCTGGTCCTGGTTGGACGATGCCGGCCTTGTCGAGCGCGGCCTTCATGTCGAGCACGGCCTGCTTGGTCGGCTCCAGCACCGCGTCGAGGCGGCGCAGCACGGTCATCGGCAGGATCACGTCGCGGTACTTGCCGCGGACGTAGAGGTCGCGCAGCACGTCGTCGGCGATGCCCCAGATGAAGTTGGCGATCCAGTTGAGTTGCGCTTGTTCCATTCGGTCCCCGCGTAGCCCGCGGTGTCGGCCGGACGCACCGGCAAGCGGTGCGCGACCCGTTTGGGTGTACCAAATTGAGATTGGCGCAGGGCCAGGGTCGGGCAAACCGTCTCCCCGACTGCGTCGCCGCGAACCCCTATGGGTGCGCCCCGGCACGCTGCGAGTTTGCCCCTTCCCCAGGCTCAGCCCGCGAGCCTCTAGGGACGCTATCGTGACCCCAATGGACGCACCGGACAACCTCCCCGCCGATTTTCCCCTTGAGGACTTCGCACTCCTGGCCTTCTGCGATGCTTGCGACTGCCAGGCCGCCGTCGACCGAGCACGGCTTCACGCGGGATTGACCCTCCAGGGGCTTATCGGGCACCGTGCCGGTCACGGTCAGATGCGTCGAGGCCTCACCGTCGCCGACGATGTGATCATCCGCCGGGCTCACGAAGGTGCCTATTGAAAGGCCAGAACCTGGAGGTCAATCAGACCAGGCCGCCCGGTGAGCGTCCCTCCCGTGGGCCGCGCTGATAGCAACGCTGAACGCCGGGGCACCGGGCTCGGCCTTTTCTTCTCCATGACCTTGTTGTTGCTGACGATTGTCCGCCCGGTGGAAAATTCTTGTGCTCCGTAGTTTATTTATGTTTTCAGGTGGCATATCCTCCTACGCAGTTCTAGTAAGCATTTTCCTCTGTCGCCCGCCCTGCATTTTCTCCCCCAAGCACTTTGGATCGAGTCGTTGAACCCCAATATCTCCGAAGGCGCCGGGTGGCCGAGTGGGCCTGGACGACGGGTTGCGCCGGTCCGGCAGCGGCAGGCTTTGAACGCTTTTGCCGCGCGCTGATCCGCCCGCGGAATGATTTCGCCCCAATGGTTGGGGAAATAGGCTGTCGAATCAGTTGTGCATTGATCGTTCGACCGTTCTCACTCTCTCTTTAATGCACATTGACGGAACATTTGTAAGATGAATATCTACGTTGGCAACCTGGCTTACTCCGTGACTCAAGATGACCTTCGGGACGCTTTCGCCGCTTATGGCCAGATCTCGAGCGTCAACCTGATCACCGATAAGTTCACCGGCGACTCCAAGGGCTTCGGCTTCGTCGAGATGTCGAACAACTCGGAGGCCGACGCGGCCATTAAGGCCCTGAACGAGACCCCGCTGAAGGGCCGCAACCTGAAAGTCAACCAGGCCAAGCCGCGCGGCGAAGGTGGCGGTGGCGGCGGCGGTTCCCGCGGGCCGCGCTGGTAGGCACAGCTGAAGGCCGGGGCGCCCGCCCCGGTTTGCTTGGCTAGGCGCATGCGCCGACGGCATTCGACACTGTTCGAATGACGTCGGCGTTTTTCGCGTTCTGCACAATCGAAATTTCCCCCTGATTGATCCTGATTTGTTGCTTGGTGGGTATGGCGGCTACGCAAGAGCAACTGCCGTCCACTTAATCGGCCAGAGCGGCAGTAGATCGAGGTCACCGGCGCCCTGACCAAGCGGCGCATGGTAACGGGCGCCCCTGCTGTTCAACTTGCGCCGTGACCCCTACGAGCGCGTGCAACACAGCGCCAGCGTCTACTCCGACAGCGTGACAGCGAATCGGCGCCTGCCCGGTGCCGCCCGCGAGTTCGTCTTGGACCTGCGTGCCATCGCCGACCCGGATGCGGCCTGGTCGGTTTCTATAATCCTCGACATGGGGGAGGGCACCCAGCGTGCGCGCTCCAGCTTGGCGGCGACGTTCGATGATCCCCCGGTGACGGAGCTTGCCGCTTACAGTCTCGGTGACGGCGGCGCCTAGTCGGGCATCCTGAGCGAGCATCCGCCTCGGCCTTCACCTTGTGCCACTGATCGACGACCGTGTGCAATCGCTCCGGGCGCTCGCCCTCGCCCTCGTCCCACCTGGCCTTTCGCTTCCCCCCATGTTGGACCCAATCGGAGAGCCGCCATGAGCCTACTGTTGACCCTGATCCTGTTCCTGATCGCCGGTGTCCTGATCTACCTGGCCACCCTGCCCGCTGAATTCTCGGTGCAGCGCTCCCTGCGCATGAACCTGGACCGACGGCGCGTCTTCTCCAAGGTGCGTGACCTGCGCACCTGGGAGGATTGGAGCCCCTGGCTGCTCCACGAGCCGGACGCCCGCTTGGAGTACGGCCCCGACCCGGATCAGGCGGGCGGTTGGTATAGCTGGGACGGGCAGGCAATCGGGGCTGGGCGCCTGACCCAGGTGCGCCTGGAGGAGCCCGCACGGATTGAGCAACGCATTGAGTTCAGGCGCCCCTTCAAGTCCGCAAGCGATGTGTGGTGGGAGTTTGCCGAGGCCCCCGAGGGCGGCACCGAGGTGACCTGGGGCATGCGCGGGCGCCTGCCCTTCCTGTTGCGCTTTCTCAACGGGATGATGAAGCAGATGCTCGCGCAGGACTTTCGTCTCGGCCTCGCTTTGCTGCGCGCAACCCTGGATCCGAGCGCGGATCGCCCCTTGATCCGCTTCCAGGGCCCCGTGGAGCAGCCGCCCCAAGACGTGCTGAGCATCCGCTACAGCGGCGGGATGCAGGGCATGGTCGCAGCCATGGGCAGCGACTTCCCACGCCTGGTCGCGCATCTCGCGGCCATGGGCACCGCGCCCGCCGGACCGCCCTTCAGCGCCTATCACAAGGTCGATGCGAAGGCTACGCACTTCGAGGTCGACATGGCGCTCCCAGCGGCGGCCGGAACAGACCCCGGCGAGTTCACCGCCAAGCGGCTGGGCGGGGGCCGTTACTTCGCCACCGAGTTGCAGGGCAGCTATGACTTTCTGGAGCCGGTCTGGTACAGCGTCATGGCGCACTTGCGCATGCACAAGGTCCGGCAGGACAAGTCCCGCCCGTCCCTGGAGGTTTACGTCAACGACCCGACCAAGGTCGCCCACAGCAATGAGATCCTGACCCGCATCCTGGTGCCAATACGCTAACCCCGCCCGGTGCCGCCCACGGCCCGAGCCCACTGCCCTGTCTCCAGTCTCGGCGTACACGATAGAGCTTGTGCCTGTTCAAGCGGCCCAGATTCGCCGGGCGATGTCGCGGTGCAGTCGGTGTGCGGCAGGCGCGCCGCCGACCCGATCCGCGCGACCGCCGGCACCTTTCTTCTGACGATACCCACCAAGGCGGTCATCAGCCTTCTGACACCGCAACGGGCATTGGTCGATCGCACGGGTTACGCGCGCGCAGTCGCCTCGGGCGCACTAATTTCCGCGGGCCAAAAGCGGGCTGCGGCGGGCACCTTCTGCTCTTCTTAGGCTCACTGGTCAAAAAGTGGCAGAAGATTGCGAGAACGATCGATAAAATATGCAAGTTGGCAATCATTCTCCCAAAGACAGGGCGTAATCTTTCCCCCGTCGGCCAACCAGCCGACACCCGGTAAAGGCCTACCAGGCCGGCGCCTCAGGAACCTTCGATCCCTACCGGGAAAGGGGCGCCCGCAATGCCCAACCCGGGCCAGGCGGACCGCTAAGGACCAAGAGTGACTGCCCGGTGCGACCTCCCTCGGTCCCAGCCCAGCGCGGCGGGGGCCAAGGGAGGACGACACCACTGAACCGCGTGAGGGAGACTGCCATGACCCGTTTCGACCACCACAAGTACCAACCAGGCTCGGTCCTGGCCATGCCTCACCGGCAGTGGCCGGACCGGACCCTCCGCCAGGCCCCCATCTGGGCCAGCGTGGACCTGCGCGACGGCAACCAGGCCCTGTTGGAGCCCATGGGTGTCGCCCAGAAACGGCGTCTGTGGCAACTCCTGGTGCGGCTCGGCCTGAAGCAAATCGAGGTGGGCTTCCCGGCCGCCAGCCAACCGGATTATGACTTTGTGCGGTGGTTGATCACGGCCAACCAGATCCCGGCGAACGTGACCATCCAGGTTCTGGTCCAGGCCCGAGACGACCTGATTCGTCGCACCTTCGAGGCCCTGGCCGGTGTGCCCCGGGCCATCGTCCACGTCTACAACTCCACCTCCCCGGTGCAGCGGGACTGGGTCTTTGGCAGCGACCAGGCGGGGGTCAAGGCCATCGCCGTGGCCGGCGCCCGGCGCGTGCGGGCTGAGGCGGCCCGTTATCCGGATACCCACTGGACCTTCCAGTATTCGCCCGAGAGCTTCACGGCGACCGAGCCGGACTATGCCCTGGAGGTCTGCGAGGCGGTCATCGCCGAATGGCAGCCGACCCCGGCGCACCCCTGCATCATCAACCTGCCCGCCACCGTGGAGGTGGCGAGCCCCAATCGCTTCGCCGATCAGGTGGAGTGGTTTGCCACTCGGGTGAGCCGGCGCGAGGCCGTGATCATCTCTGTACACACACACAACGATCGGGGCGGGGCCGTGGCGGCGGCGGAACTGGCCCTCCTGGCGGGTGCGGATCGGGTGGAAGGGACCCTATTGGGCAACGGCGAGCGGACCGGCAACATGGACCTGGTGACCCTGGCCATGAACCTCTACAGCCAGGGGATCGACCCGGGTCTGGACCTGAGTCACCCGGACGAAATCCTGGCCGTGGTGGCCGAGTGCACTGGTATTCCCACCCATCCCCGGCACCCCTGGGTGGGTGAGCTGGTCTATACCGCCTTCTCCGGCAGTCACCAGGACGCCATCCGCAAATGCCTGAAGCGCCAAACCGCGGACACTCCCTGGCAGGTTGCCTATCTGCCCATCGACCCCCACGACCTGGGTCGCAGTTATCAGGAGGTGGTGCGAGTCAACAGCCAGTCCGGTAAGGGTGGGGTGGCGTTCGTCATGGAGCGGGACTTCGGGCTCAATCTGCCGCGCTGGCTCCAGGTGGAATTGGCCCAGGTGGTGCAGCGGGAGAGCGAACAGCGTGGCGGCGAGGTGGCCGGAGAGGACATCCACCGGTTGTTCCGGGCGCACTTCGTGCGTGACCAGGGACCGGTGCGTCTCCTGGGCTACCGCCTGAACCGCAATGGCCATGATGAACTGGAGGTCAGGCTCGCGACCGCCGCGGGTGAGCGCCTGCTGAAGGGTGCGGGCCAGGGGGCGATCGCCGCCTTCCTCGATGCCTGGACCGGGGCCTCTGGCCGGGTCATTCAGGTGCTCGATTACCAGGAACATGCGCTCGGCGAGGGCACGGACGCGGAGGCCGCCGCCTATGTGCTGCTGACCCTGGATGGCCAGCGGGTGGCGGGGGCGGCCATCGATCAGGACGTGGTCGGGGCATCGCTCAAGGCGGTGCTGTCCGCCCTGAATCGGGGAGCAGATGCGGCTCGGGAAGCCGCGTCCCCTCAGACACAGGCCCTGGCGGCCTGACGACAGCGGGCAGAGGAACGGGGCGTCCCGGCCCCGATTGCGAAGGTCTCGGGGCGGGACGCCCCGGCTCCTTTCGGTAGCGTCTCGACTGGGAGTCGCCTAAATCGACCAGAGTCGGTCTTCAGCGTTCTTGAACCCAAAGGGGGCAGGGGGCTCCTCCACCGCCCAGCGGATCGCGGCGGCTGTCCCCTTACCGATACCGGGGACGGCGGCCAGGTCAGTGGCCGGAGCAGCGATCACCGCCTCGACGGTTCCAAACCGTTCCAGCAATCGCTTCGCCCGCTCCGGTCCGACCCCAGGCAAGCCCTGGAGTATCCGGCTCTGAACCCGTGGCTTGCCGCGCGGGCGCTGGCCCTTGCGGGGCAGCGTGCCGGCCGCGTACCGCGCGCCCCTGACGGGCCGCGAACAGGATCAGGCTGGCCGTTTCCTCCGGGTCCATTGACCTCAGCAACGGCAGACCAAGGAATAGGGTCAGCGCCACCAGCGCACCCTGGATTGCCTCCCGCCGCATTTGGCTCTCCGCCAGGTCCTGGGAGCGACCCTCCAGGATCAAGGCCGCGCGCAGGGGGGCGTTGGCGAGCCGCAAACCCTGGGTGAACAGGCGCCCATCCTTGATGGAGGCCACCAGGTCCAACAGCGTCTTGCGCTCGAAGAGCAGGGCCTCGTCCACCCGATAATCGCCTACCGGGAGCCGCTCCACCCGCACCTGCACGCCCGCGCGCCGCCGTAACGCGGCCAAGACGGCGCCGGCAGACTCGCGGTCGTCCGCCACCACGGAGAAGGATTGGCTTCGTTCCATGTGTCTGAGTGATTAGGCGATTGCCGGAGAATCATGTACCAGATCGCGAAGGATTTTCGTCTGCCTTCAAGAAGCGCCGACAGGAGCATAGCGGGGCTATGTGACTGTCGGTGCGACGCCGAAGGCGGGCGAAAAGACGAGCGAGGTGGTACATGATTTGACAGAAATCGCCTTAGCCCTCGGTCCCCGCGGCGGCCTCCTCCGTCTCCATGGGTTCACTGTAGCCACATTCTTTCTGGGGGCAGACCTTTTCGGCGCCGTTGCGTTTGGTGGTCTTTAAGGTGAGCACCGGCCAGCCGCACTTAGGGCAAGGTTCGGCGATGGGTTCGTTCCACACCGCGTAGTCGCACTTGGGGTAGGTCGAGCAAGAGAAGAAGAGCTTGCCGCGGCGGGATTTCTTCTTCTGGAGTGTCCCCTTGCTGCACTTGGGGCAGGTGACGCCGGTGTCCTCCGGGCGCTCCAGGGGCTCGATGTGCTTGCACTTGGGGTAGCCGCTGCAGCCGATGAATTTGCCGTAGCGCCCGTTCTTGACCTCCAGGGGGGAACCGCACTCGGGGCAGACGCGCCCCTCGATGACTTCCTTGGGCTCGGCCTCGGCCTTGTCCGGGTTGAGATCGCGCGTGTAGTCGCACTCCGGGTAATTGGTGCAGCCGATAAAACGGCCGTTGCGCCCCAGCCGAATCGAGAGTGGACCGCCGCACTTGGGGCAGGCCTCGTCGATGCGCTCCTGGGTCACGTCGCTGCGCTTGACGTTCTCCTGGGTGTGGTCGATGCGCTCCTTGAAGGGCCGCCAGAACTGCTCCAGCAGCGGGCACCCAGTCCTCCTCGCCGCGAGAGACGGCGTCCAGTTCGTCCTCCAGGCGGGCGGTGAAGTCGTAGTCCACATAGGTGGTGAAGTGCTCGGTGAGGAACTTGTTGACCACCCGGCCCACGTCCGTGGGCAGGAAGCGCTTCTTGTCCAGCACCACATACTCGCGCTCCTGGAGGGTGGAGATGATGGAGGCGTAGGTGGAGGGCCGGCCGATGCCGTATTCCTCCAGGGCCTTGACCAGGGTCGCCTCGCTGTAAGCGCGGTGGCGGCTCGGTGAAGTGCTGTTCGGAGCGGATCGCCTTGAGATCGACCAGTTCCCCCTCGGTCATCGGCGGGAGCATCGTGTCCTCGTCGTCGTCCCCCACGGTGGCGTCGTCCCGACCTTCCAGGTAGACGCGCATGAAACCGGGCTCCGCCACCGTGGAACCCGTGGCGCGGAAGGTATTGCCGGCACCGGCGCTCAAGTTCACGGAGACCTGGTTGATCAGGGCATGGGCCATCTGGCAGGCAACCGAACGTTTCCACACCAGTTCGTAGAGTCGGAATTGCTCGGCGCTCAGGAAGGGTTTGACCTGCCCGGGTTCGCGCAGGACTGAGGTGGGGCGGATCGCCTCGTGGGCCTCCTGGGCGTTCTTGGCCTTGGTCTTGTAGACGCGCGGCTGTTCCGGCAGATGGTCCGCCCCGTAACGGTCGGTCACAAAGGCGCGGATCTCGGCAATGGCTTCCTGGGCCAGGTTGACCGAGTCGGTTCGCATGTAGCTGATCAGGCCGACCGCGCCGCCGCCAACATCCACGCCCTCGTAGAGCTGCTGGGCGACGCGCATGGTGCGCTGGGCGGTGAAGCCGAGCTTGCGCGCCGCCTCCTGCTGGAGGGTGGAGGTGATGAAGGGCGGGGCCGGGAAGCGCTTGCGCTGTTTGCGCTCCACCTGTTCGACGCGCAGCTTCCCGTCCGCGGCCTGCTCCAGGGTGCTCTGAACGGCAGCGGCGCGCTCCCCGTCGGTGATGGTGAACTGCTCCACCTTCTCGCCTGCGAATTCCACCAGCTTGGCCGCAAAGGGACGGGCCTCGCGGTCGCAGTCCGCCTCGATGCTCCAGTATTCCTGGCGGACGAAGGCCTCGATCTCGGTCTCCCGCTCACAGATCAGGCGCAGGGCGGGGCTCTGCACACGCCCGGCCGAGAGTCCGCGGCGGATCTTTTTCCACAACAGCGGGGAGAGATTGAAGCCCACCAGATAGTCCAGGGCGCGGCGTGCCTGCTGGGCATTCACCAGGTCATAGGCCAGCTCCCGGGGATTGGCCACGGCCTCCTGGACTGCCCGCTTGGTGATCTCATTGAAGACCACCCGGTACACGGGGCGCTTTCCGATCTGGCGGCGGGCCTTCAGCAGCTCATAGAGGTGCCAGGAGATGGCCTCCCCCTCGCGGTCCGGGTCAGTGGCCAGATAGAGGGCGTCGGCGTCCTTGAGCAGTTTCGCGATGGTCTGGACGTGCTTCTCGTTGCGGTCGATGATCTGGTACTTCATCTCGAACCCATTCTCCGGGTCCACCGCCCCCTCCTTGGGGACCAGGTCGCGCACATGGCCGTAGGAGGCGACCACCTCGAAGTCCGGACCGAGGTACTTCTTGATGGTCTTGGCCTTGGCGGGGGATTCGACGACGACGAGATTCATGGGCTTCTGGCTAGTGGATCGTGGCGAGTGGACAGTGCGGAGGTGCGATACCCGGCGGGCGGGATGCGCCAGACCGGTCAGTGATGGGGCCAAAGTGGTGGGGCCAAGAAGTGGCGTGGTCAGTCGGCGCGCCGCCTCGGCAAAGCCGGACGACACGACAGAACACTATCCACTATCCACTATCCACTGGTCACTAGCCACTCACTTCAGTGGAGATAGACGGGGGTGTCACTGTAGACCAGGTCCTCCATGCGGGTGAAGGCGGCCTCCAGCCCGGGGCGGTTCAGAAGGACCAGGAGCACCACCCACTTCAGCTCCTCCACCGCGACCGACGGGTGGTCGATGGCCAGGGCGCGCTCGACCACCAACTCCCGGCTGCCCGGGTCCAGGATGCCAATCTGCTCCAAAAACAGGAGAAAACCCCGGGCCTCCCGGTCCAGCTTGGCGCACTCCTCGTCCGTGTAGATGCGGATGGAGCCCACCGCGTGGCCATGACAGGTTGGCGTCTCGGTGCCCGCCGCCAGTTCGTCGAGCCAGCGCAGGGCCTTGGCGACCTCCCCGGCGCTGAAACCAGCCTCCGCGAGTTCGTCTTCCAGTTCGCCCTGATCTGTCGGGGGCTGGACCTCCCCGTCCATATAGTGCTCGAACAGGTAGATCAGGACATCGACCATGCTGTCGTACATCAACCATCCTCGCCGGCGGCGCCAACCCCTGGGCTGACTGAAACAGGTACCGATCAACCCTCACCTGACCCGTGAGAATCGGCCTCCGGGGCCGGATGATACATGACCCTCCAACTCCAACACCAACAGCATGGACGAGACCACCTCGGCCGCGAGGCCGGTGCGCTGAATGAGTTCGTCGGGTGCGACCGGGTCAAATCCCAGGGCCGCCAGCAGGCGCTCGTAGTCCGGGTCGCGACCCTGGGTGGTGGCCCCGTCGCCCGCTTCCGCGCGGGCGAGGGGCGGGTCCGGCGCAACCAGTTGCCCGCGCAGATGGGGCCCCAGGATGGCCAGGACCTCGGCGGGCTCCTCCACCAGGGTCGCCCCGTCCCGGATCAGTGCGTGGCAGCCCCGGGCCAACGGGTTGCGGATGGAGCCGGGTACGGCGAAGACCTCGCGGCCCTGGTCCCCGGCCTGGCGGGCGGTGATCAGTGAGCCGCTGCGCAGGGCCGCCTCGGTGACCAGGGTGCCCAGGGACAGGCCCGCGATGATGCGGTTGCGGCGCGGGAAGTTCTGGGCCAGGGGCCCTTGGCCGGGGGCGAACTCACTGACCAGGGCTCCACTCCCCGCGATGCGCCTCGCCAGGTCCCGATGGCCCGCTGGATAGACCCGGTCGGGTCCGGTGCCGAGCACGGCGATGGTTCGGCCGGTCTCCAGGGCACCGGTGTGGGCCTCCCCGTCCACTCCGGTCGCCAGGCCACTGGTGATGACCAGTCCGAAGGCGGCGAGCCGGCTGGCAAACTCGCGGGTGATTTCGCGCCCGGCGGGGGTCGGATTGCGGCTGCCGACGATGGCCACCTGGGGCTCGGCCAGCAACAGGGGGTCGCCGCGCACGAAGAGGAGGATCGGCGGGTCCGGGATCTCACCGAGCAGGGGGGGATAGCGGGGGTCGTCCGGCGGCAGGATATGGGCGTCCGGTTGCTCCGCCCAGGCCAATACCGAGCTGATCCAGTCCCGGTCGGGCCGCTGGAGCGCGGCGATGCCCGCGGGCTTGAGCCCCAGCTCAGCCAGGGCCCCCGGCCGCGCTGCGAGCACCCCCGCGGGGCTGCCGAACTCCGCGATGAGACGTGCACAGGTGCGCGGCCCGATCCCGGGGGCAGCGGCCAAGATCAGCCAGGCGTCGAGGGATGGCCGCGCGGTTGTCCACTGGTTTCCGTTCATCTGCGGACATCAAAGCGGTCAGGTTCAGGCCGGGGGCGGGGCGATCCGGTCGGCGACGCGCATGGTTCGGTTGGCCTCCAGGACGATCGCGAAGCTGACCCGCTCAAAGGTACGAAAGACCATCAGGAGACCGGATCGCTCATAGGGCTGGATGAAGGTGCCGCGCTGCCGACGCATATCGACGGTGGGGGGCATGGGCGCGCTGTCGTCCGGCTCGGCGTGGCGCCAACGGCGCGTGATCCAATCGTTGCCGAACCAGAAACTGCCTGACAGGGGGGTCTCTTCCTTCCAGTTCCAGTCGACGCCGCCGCCGCGGACCTGGTCGGGCTGCTTGGTGCCGCCCTGAAAGACCTCGAAGACGTGACCCGGCTCGAGTCGCTCTCGGCTGCCGAGGTTGATCACCACGATATCGAGTGGCCCAACCTGGCTGACCCCGTTCATCACACTCAGGATCTGGCCGCGTAATCCGGCCGGCGCGGGCCGGGGAAAGAAGTTACTGAGCGGTTCCTCCTGTGCGGCGGGAACCACCCGGTCGCCGATGGCGACCTCGCGCTCGGAACGCAACACCCGAACCTTGGCCGGGTCGCCGACCCGCTCCAGCATCACGTTGGCGACGAAGGTGGCCTCAAACCCCAGGAGTTCGTTGGTCTTGGGGTCGCGCAGGGCCCCGCCGGGGCGCAGGATCTGGAAACGGTCCTGGACGGAAGTGTCGATCCGGCGGACGTAGACCACATCGCCGATGCCGGCAACGATCTTCTCGTCCGGGAAACCGACGACGTAGGGGGCGCGGTTGATCTGGTCTGAGTCTGCGACATAGGGTTGGGACAGAAAGGGTGCGATGCTGGCGATGGGAATCGTCGGGATCGCCTCCTTCAGGTTGGTGGTTCGCACCCGGGGGGTGAGTTTGACCACCCGCATCCCGCCCTTATAACCGACCAGTTCCTCGCCGCCGCGATGCGTGCCGATTCGCGGCTGACCATTGACCATGGTGAGCCGCAAGACCTCGCCAGGGTAGATCAGGCTTGGGTTGCCCAGGTCCGAATTGGACTGCCAGACCTCACGCCAGCGCCAGGGGTCTCGCAGGAATCGTGCGGCGATGCTCCACAGGGTATCGCCGGGGCGGACCGTGTAGCTTTCCGGGGCGTCCGGTGCCAACTCGACGGCGTGGGCAGCGGGGCTGGTCGCCAACCAGATCGCCACGAGCGCGGTGACCGCCAGTAGGGTGCGGGACAGGTGTGCGGGGAGCGATGAGGCCGTGCCTGGGTCCAAGCGGGTGGACGCGGCGGGGCGGACGGACTTGGGGCGCATCGCTCCTCCCTCGGTGTCGATTCCGGATTCACCCGGCCCCATAACGGGGTGTAGTATGAACCGGATAGTAGCGCATGAACTTCCGGTGCTGCCAGCGACCGGGACAGGGCCGTACAGGCCCCGGCGATCTGGGCAGCGCCTGGCAGCTCACTGCACCCACTCACCCTCAACCAGGCCCCAACCTGACCCCCAGGGTCAGTTGCCCGTTGCGATTCGGGCCGGGGTCCCCAGCCGCCGCAACTCCTGCTCATCCGATGGCACAGCTTGAAATTCTCACCTTCCCCGATCCGCGCCTGCGCCAGCACGCCGCTCCCGTTGGGCGCGTCGACGCCCAGGTCCGGCGCATCGTCGCGGACATGTTCGAGACCATGTATGGCGCCCCGGGTATCGGGCTGGCGGCGGTCCAGGTGAATATCCCCCGGCGCATCATTGTGATCGACATCTCGGAGGAGCACGACCAGCCGCTCTGTTTCATTAATCCGCAGATCCTGGAATTGCATGGGCAGGAGCAGATGGACGAGGGCTGTCTCTCCGTGCCCGGGTTTTATGAGACCGTTACGCGCGCCGAGGCCGTGCGGGTCAGTGCCCTGGATGCCGAGGGGGAGCCCTTCGTCCTCGATGCGGATGGACTGCTCGCAGTCTGCATTCAGCACGAGATCGACCACCTGGAGGGGAAACTCTTTGTGGATCACATCTCCAGCCTGAAGCGCCTGCGCATTCGCCGCAAGCTTGAGAAGGAGCAGCGTCAGGGCCGGCCCCCCGAGTCGCCCCAGCGGCGGGTCATCTGATGCGAATCATCTTCGCCGGTACCCCCGACTTTGCCGTCCCGTGCCTGGCCGCCCTGATTGCTGACGGCCACGATCTCGCCGAAGTCTACACCCAGCCGGATCGCCCGGCCGGGCGGGGTCGCAAGCTGCACGAGAGCCCGGTCAAGCAACTGGCTCAGGCCCATCGTATCCCGGTCCGTCAGCCGGAGACGCTCAAGCGCGACCGGGCCGCGGTTGCGGCCCTGGGTGACCTGGGCGCGGACCTGATGGTGGTAGTGGCCTACGGGCTCCTGTTGCCCAAGGCCGTGCTTGCCGCCCCCCGGCTGGGCTGTATCAATGTCCACGCCTCCCTCTTGCCGCGCTGGCGCGGGGCGGCCCCGATACAGCGAGCCGTGTTGGCCGGGGATCGGGAGAGCGGTGTCTGTATCATGGGCATGGAGGCGGGTCTGGACACGGGACCTGTCTACCACCGACTTGGTATGACCCTTGATCCCGAGGAGACCGGTGGGAGCCTCCACGACAAGCTGGCCGCCCTGGGTGCCCGTGCTCTCGCGGAGGCCCTGCCGGGGATCGCCGACGGCACATTGGTTCCGCAACCTCAGGACCCCGCCCTGGCGACCTACGCCCACAAGCTCACCAAGGAGGAATCAGAAATCGACTGGACTCAACCCGCGGTCGCCATCGATCGCCTGATCCGTGCCTTCGACCCCTGGCCCGTGGCCCAGACCCGCTGCAATGGCGAGACCTTGAGGGTCTGGGCGGCCCAGGTCAGCGATGCCCCGGGCCTTGGGGCCCCGCCCGGGACCGTGGTTGGCGCCGACCGTGCCGGTATCCGGGTTGCGACCGGTGACGGACTGCCTGCAGATCACCCGCCTCCAGCCCCCCGGCAAACGCCCCATGAATGCCGCGGATTTCCTTAATGCCCGCTCGATGGACGGCAAACACCTTGGCTGAGCGCGGCCCCAGACCCCCAGCCGAGCGCGGCCAACGTCGCGGGTCGTCGCGTGGTCCGCGGGCGGGCGGGGGCACCGAGAACCCCTGGGACCGAGCGACCCCGGGTGGGGGCGCACCGAGCGTCCGGGAGCGGCCCCCGGAGGGACGCCCCGGTCCCACTCCCGACCGGAGTCTCATGCGCGCCGGGGAGACCAGTCGGTCCGGGGCAGGGGCGATTACCGGAGCGAGTCAACCCGGGCGGGTCCTGTCCAGCCCGGCGCGGACGCCCGCGCCGCGGCGGCCCTGGCGGTCCATCGGGTGCGGGACCGGGGCCAGTCCCTCACCCGCGTCCTCAATCAGTCGCCGTTGCCCCACCCACCGGCGGATCGCGCCCTGACCCAGGAACTGATCTACGGCACCCTGCGCGGTCCTGCCCCGGTTGGAGGCCCTGGTAGGTATCCTCTTACACCACCCCGTGAAACCGGGCGACCGGGACCTGGAGGCCCTGATCCTGGTCGGTCTCTACCAGCTCACGGTGCTGGACACGCCCCCTCACGCGGCGGTCGCCGCCACCGTGGAGGCTGCCCGGGTCCTGGGCAAGCCGGACAAGGCCGGCCTGATCAATGCCCTGCTGCGGCGGTTTCTGCGGGAGCGCGAGACCCTCCTGGCGGAGGCGGACCAATTGCCGAGCGTCCGTTGGCTGTTCCCGGAGTGGTTGCTCGCGACGTTACGCCGGGACTGGCCCATGGACTGGGAGGCGATCGTCGCCGCCAGCAATGAGCGCCCGCCCATGAGCCTGCGGGTCAACCGCATCCGCACCGACCGGCGGGCCTACGCGGACCTCTTGATGGCGGCGGGCATGACGGCCCGGCCCATCCCGGAGACCGAGGCCGGCCTGATGCTGGACCGTCCGGTTCCCGCCCAGACCCTGCCCGGCTTCGAGACCGGACTAGTCTCGGTTCAGGACGGGGGCGCCCAGTTGGCCGCGCAGCTACTCGACGCGCAGCCCGGGCAGCGTGTGCTGGACGCCTGCGCCGCCCCCGGCGGCAAGACCGCCAACATCCTGGAGCGGGCCGGAAATGCCCTGGACTTGGTGGCCCTCGACAGTGAGTCTGCCCGGCTGGTGACACTGCGCGACACCCTGGCCCGCCTTGGCCTCACCGCCCAGGTGGTGCGGGCGGATGCGACCGAGCCCCGGGGGGCCTGGGCTCAGCCCCCCTTTGATCGCATCCTGCTCCGACCTGCCCTGCTCCGCCACCGGGGTAATCCGCCGGCACCCGGATATCAAGTGGCTGCGCCGGGCCACGGATATCCCGGACCTCTGCGCCCTGCAGGCGCGCATCCTGGACGCCGTCTGGCCCCTGTTGGCCCAGGCGGACGCCTGCTCTATGTCACCTGCTCCCTGCTGGCCGCGGAGAACCAGGACCAGGTGGCGGCCTTCCTTGCTCGCCAGCCCGAGGCCCGGGAGCGGCCCATTGAGGCGGACTGGGGTCTGGCCCGCGCCCATGGCCGTCAGTTGCTGCCCGCCGCCGGCAAGAGCGACGGCTTTTACTACGCCTTGTTAGAGAAACTCGCCCCATGAGGCGTGGCGGTGGTGGCCAGTGCAGTGGTTCGCCGCGTCTGGGCTACTGGTGGCTGGCACTTCCGATCCTGTTGTCACTGGCTGGAATCGCCTTGGCCGATGACTTCCGGATCAGGCAGGTGCAGACCCGCCTGGTCGATGGGACCTACGTCCTCGATGCGACCATCGACTACCGCTTCTCGCCGGAGGCCCTGGAAGCCCTGGCCAACGGCGTGCCCCTGACGATCCTGATGCACTTTCAGGTGCGGCGCAGCGACGCCTGGATCTGGGAGAGCAATGTCACGGATTTCCAACTGCGCTACGCCATCCGCCACAAGCCCCTGTCCGAGACCTACGAGGTCTACCGCTTGCCTGGGACCGCCGGGCGCACCTTCGTCACCCGAGAGGCCGCCATCGCGGCCCTTGGGGAGATTACTGGCCTGGAGTTGGTGGATCAGCGGCGCCTCGACCCCGCCGAGGCCTATGAGGTGCATCTGAAGGTTTCCCTGGACATCGAGGCCCTGCCCCTGCCCCTGCGGCCCACCGCCTACCTGCGCCCGGCCTGGAAGCTCGCGAGCCCCTGGACCAAATGGCCCCTCACCCCTTAAAGAACTTGCGCGTCCTCGGGACGGTGCCGATCGCGGGCCTGATCATCGGGCTCTTCGTCGCGTTGGTGCTGATGCGCGACGCGATCGAGAACTCCGAGGACCTGAGCCGCGCCTTCGTGCCGCTCTTGTTCACGGTCCTGGGCGGGCTTCTGATCCTGGCCGTGCTGGTGGTGGTGAACGTGGTCAAGCTGGTACGCCGCTACCGGCGCCAGGCCGCCGGTTCGCGGCTGACCCTGCGCATCGTCATCCTGTTCGTGCTGATCTCACTGTTGCCGGTGGGGGTGGTCTATTACTTCTCCCTTGGCTTCCTGTTGCGCGGGATCGACAGTTGGTTCGATGTGGAGATCGGCCGGGCCATGCAGGACGCCATCGCCCTGAACCAAGCCTCCATGGACCTGAACCAACGGGTCCTTGCAAAGTACACCGAGGCCCTGCTCTCCGGCATCCAGGACCGCTCGTCCACCGCCATCGCGCTGGCGTTGAACAGCATGCGGCGCCACGCCGGGGCGGAGGAACTCACCGTGTTCGGGCCCACCGGTCAAGTCTTGGGCACCGCCAACCTGGACCCGGCCAAGTTGGTTCCGAGCTACGCTGACCGGGAGATCCAGCAGGAGGTGCGGGCCGGTAACAACTATGTGGGGATCGACACCGGACCGAACGACGATCTGGTGGTCCGGGTCGTGGTCAATGACCCGGCCGGCCGCCCGATGCAGATGCAGGCTATCTTTCCCACCTCTGAGCGCATTACCGAGCTCTCCGCAGGGCTGGAGGAGGCCTATAACCGCTACACGGAACTGGCTTATCTGCGGAGCTCACTCAAGACCAGCTTCTCCCTGACCCTGTCGTTGGTGCTCCTCTTCGGTGTCATGGCGGCCCTGATCGCGGCCTTCCATACGGCCCGCCGCCTGGTCGCCCCGGTGGCGGACATCGCCCGCGGCACCCGGGCCATCGCCGAGGGCGACTATGAACAGCAACTGCCCCTGCCCAAGCAGGACGATGAGTTGGCCTTCCTGGTGGCCTCCTTCAACACTATGACCCGGCGCATTGCCCAGGCGCGGGACGCGGCGGCGCGCAGCCAACAGGCGGTGGAGACCCAGCGGACCTACCTGGAAACGGTGCTCGGGCGCCTGTCTTCCGGGGTGGTCGCCTTCGATGCGGAGCAGCGCCTGAGGACTGCGAACCCCGCCGCTCGCCAAATCCTCAATCTAAAGGCCGAGCTCGGGGAGGATCTCAGCCTGGCCACCATCGAAGCGGCCCAGCCCTACCTCCAGCCCTGGACCGAGGCCGTGCGCAGTCACCTGGAAGCCGGCCAGGACTGGCGCCGGGAGCTCACGCTGCCACGTGCCGAAGGCCGCCAGACCCTGATGTGTCGGGGCAGCACCCTGCCGCTACCGGGTACCGACGGACGCGGCCATGTCGTGGTGTTCGACGACATCACGACCCTGCTCACGGCCCAACGCAATGCCGCCTGGGGTGAGGTGGCGCGGCGGCTGGCCCACGAGATCAAGAATCCGCTGACCCCCATCCAACTGTCCGCCGAGCGGCTGCGGCACAAGTTGATGCCCAAGGCGGATCCCCAGGATGCTGCACTCATCGACCGCTCCACCCGCACCATTGTGCAGCAGGTCGAGGCCATGAAGTCCATGGTCAACGATTTCTCGGACTATGCGCGGACCCCCCAGTCTCAGCCCGTGCCCCTGGTGTTCGACCGACTGGTCCAGGAGGTTCTGGACCTCTATCGCAGCGCCGGTGCGGGGGCCTTGGCAGTCCGCCTGGAGGCCCCCGGGGTGCAGGTGCGCGGTGATGCCCTGCGCCTGCGTCAGGTCATCCATAACCTGGTGAAGAACGCCCAGGAGGCCCTGGAGGGTCGTCCCGATCCCCGCATTCAGGTCACCACCGCCCGCGTGGACGAGGCGAGTGGGAGTCCCGGCGAGCCTGCCCGCAGTGGCGGCGGCTTGGTGCAACTTCTGGTGGTGGACAACGGCCCCGGTTTTGACGCCGGCATCAAGGAGCGGATGTTCGAGCCCTATGTGACCAGCAAACCCAAGGGCACCGGGCTGGGCCTGGCCATCGTGCAGAAGATAATTGAGGAACACGGCGGTATGATCGGGGCCGAAAACACCGGCAGCGGTGCCAGTATTCGGGTCCGACTGCCGATCTGGCACGGCAACCCGCCCGCGCCGGCAGCGGAGCGAGAACTACAGGCAGACTCATGAGCGCCACGCACATCTTGGTCGTCGACGACGAACCCGACATCCGGGGCCTGGTCCAGGAAATTCTGGAGGACGAGGGGTACCGGGTGAGCGGCGCGGAGAGCGGCGCAGCGGCCCGCCTGGCCCTGCGTGAGCGCCGGCCAGACCTGATCCTGTTGGATATCTGGATGCCCGACCTGGACGGTATCAGCCTCCTCAAGGAGTGGGCCCAGGATGAGGGCCTGCCCTGCCCGGTAATCATGATGTCCGGTCATGGCACGGTGGAGACAGCGGTGGAGGCCACCCGCCTGGGCGCCTACGACTTCCTGGAAAAGCCCTTGTCCATGGCTAAGCTCCTGCTGACCGTGGGGCGCGCCCTGGAGGCCGAGAAGCTTCAGCAGGAGAACCTCGGGCTCAAGCGCCGTGCCCCCCTGGTCCAGGAGCCGGTGGGCCGCAGCGCGGCCATGCAGCGGTTGCGCGAGCAGGTCAAGCGCATCGCCCTGCACGACACCTGGGTCCTGATTACCGGCGAGGCCGGCAGCGGCCGGGAAACCTTTGCGCGCTACCTGCATGCACAGAGTCCCCGGCGCGACCGGCCCTTTGTGGACTTGAGCGTATCCGCGCTAAGCGCCGGCAACGCCGCCCGTGAATTGTTCGGTAGCGAGGCGGGAGGGCTCACCCACTATGGCAGCCTGGAGAAGGCGGCCGGGGGGACACTCCTGATGGACGAGGTGGCTGACATGGACCTGGAGGCCCAGTCCCTGCTGCTGGGTGCCCTCGACAGCGGCTCCTTCCTGCGCGTCGGCGGGGCCGAGCCGGTGGCGATCGACGTGCGGATCATTGCCGTCACCCAGCGCAACCTGGAGGACGAGGTCCGGGCCGGCCACTTCCGGGAGGACCTGTTCTACCACCTCAATGTGGTGCCGCTCAACGTCCCGGCGCTGCGTGATCATGCCGAGGACGTCACGGACCTTTTGAACTTCTATCTGGACCTGTTCGCCATCCACGAGAAGCTCCCCTATCGTCGGTTCAGCGTGGGCGCCCAAAACTTCCTGCGCAATTACGCCTGGCCCGGCAATGTGCGCGAGCTCAAGAACCTGGTGCAGCGGGTTCTCATCCTGGGGTCCGGCGACGAGATCAGCCAACGGGAAGTGGAAGGTACCCTGGGCGCCCCGGCCCCGGTTCAGGCCCAGCCCCTGGACGGCCTGGTGTCCTTCGACCAGCCGCTGCGCCAGGCGCGGGAGCAGTTCGAGAAGGCCTATCTGGACTACCAGCTCGAAAAGCACGCCGGCAACGTGAGCAAGATGGCCAAAGAGGCGGGGATGGAGCGGACCCATCTATACCGAAAGCTGCGCTCCCTGGGGGTCGAGATCAAAGAGCGGCGCTAGCGTGAAAATCATCATCCTCGGGGCCGGTCAGGTCGGCACCTCGGTGGCCGCCAACCTGGTGAGCGAGGCCAATGAGATCACGGTGGTCGATCAGGACCCGGCCCTGTTACGCGAACTCCAGGACCGCTTCGACCTGCGCACGGTGCGCGGTCACGGCGCCCACCCGGATGTGCTGCGGCGCGCCGGGGCGGAGGATGCGGATATGATCATTGCGGTGACCAACAGCGACGAGACCAACATGGTGGCCTGTCAGGTCGCCTATACCCTGTTCCATACCCCGACCAAGATCGCCCGGGTTCGCTCCCAGAGCTTCCTGGACCAGCCCAAACTGTTCGGGCCTGGGGCGCTCCCCATCGATGTTCCGATCAGCCCGGAGGCCCTGGTTACCGATTACATCCTGCGCCTGATCGAGACCCCCGGGGCGCTCCAGGTGTTGGATTTCGCGGGCGGCCGGGTGCGGCTGGTGGCGGTCAAGGCCTATTATGGCGGGCCCCTGGTCGGCCACGAACTCCGGGCGCTCTATGACCATATGCCGCAGGTGGACGCACGGGTGGCCGCCATCTATCGGCAGGATCGGGCCATCCAGCCCCGCGGTGATACGGTCATCGAGGCGGATGATGAGGTGTTCTTCATCGCGGCACCGGTCCATATCCGGGCGGTCATGGGGGAGTTGCGCCGCGCGGAGAAGCCCTACAAGCGTCTGATGTTCGCCGGCGGGGGCAACATCGGGATGCGCCTTGCCCGTGCCCTGGAGGGGAGTTACCGGGTCAAGGTCATCGAGCAGGATTCTGGAGCGCAGCAAGCGCATCGCCGAGGTTCTCGAGCGCACGATCGTGCTCCACGGCGACGCCGCTGACGAGGACTTGCTGCTCGAGGAGAACGTGGAGGGCACCGATGTCTTCTGCGCCGTGACCAATGACGACGAGGCCAATATCCTCTCGGCCATGCTCGCCAAGCGAATGGGGGCGCGCAAGGTGATGGCCCTGATCAACCGTCCGGCCTACGCCAACCTTGTTCAGAGTGGCCCTATCGATATTGCAATCTCCCCCCAGCAGGCCACCATCGGCAGTCTGTTGAGGCACGTCCGCCGGGGCGATGTGGTGATGGTTCACTCCCTGCGCCGCGGAGCGGCGGAGGCGATCGAGGCCATCGCCCACGGAGACCCTGGGTCTAGCAAGGTGGTGGGCCGCACCGTCGGGTCCCTGAACCTGCCCAAGGGGGCCAGTATCGGCGCCGTGGTGCGCGGCGAGCAGGTCCTGATTGCCCGCGCCGATACCCTGATCCAGGCCGAGGACCATGTGATCCTGTTCCTGCAGGACAAACGCAAGGTTGTCGAGGTGGAACGGCTGTTCCAGGTCAGTGTGACATTCCTTTAGACCTGGTCACGCAGACCAGCTCACTCCATGATGCGAATTGGGGTGCCGTCCCGGACCATCCGCCAATCTCGTCCATCTCGTGGTTGTCGACGGCAATACAGCCGTTGGTCCAGTCCCGATTGCGGTACTCCGCCTTGATGGCATCCGACTGGATGTGATTCGGCATGCCATGCACCATGATCATGCCGCCCGGGTTGACACCTAAAAGCTTGGCCAACTGGGAGTCCTGTTCATTAGGGTAGGAGACATGAATGGCCTTGTAGTAGTTGCTGCGCGGATTGCGCCAGTCCAGGACATAGTCCCCCACCGGGGTGCGCTCGTCGCCTTCGCGCATCTTGGGTCCCCGCGGGCTGTCTCCGAGGGCGACGCGGTACTCCTTGATCACCTCGCCCTGCTTGAGCAGTTGCAGCTTGCGTTCGGACTTCTTCACCAGGACCCGATCGGCGTAATTGGCCGTGGGCTTGGGGGGCGCGCCCCCGCAGCCCCCGAGTGTGATCGCCAGGATAAGGGAAAGGCCAGCAGCGAGGCTGAGACCGGACCGCCCGGTTCCGAGGTGAGTGGGCCGGGGGCGTCCGCTGGGTGCAGACTGAGGGATGGAGGTCAAAGGGTCGCACATGGTTTGGGTACCGCCGATGGCCGGTTGAACGTCAGTGCTTGAATGCATATTCGGAATCTTATGCAACGCGCTGATGAAAAACAATCTTACCGGTTTACATCCAGGGCAACGCGCGCAGGAAGAGGGTCTTGAGGTAGGCCGTTTCCGGGATTGCCGGGTGGACCGGGTGATCCGGCCCCTGCTGGCCGGTCTCCAGCAGTTGCAGGAAGCGCCCGGCCCGGCGTCCGGCCTGTTGGACAGTCCGGAGGAAGGCGTCCCGCTCCATGTGGAAGGAGCAGGAGGAGGTCACCAGAAGCCCGCCGGGCTCCAGGACCTCGATGCCGAGCCGGTTCAGCCGGGCATAGGCCTGGACCCCTTCCTTTTCGTCCTTGCGGCGTTTGATGAAGGCTGGCGGGTCCAAAATCACCGTATTGAAGCGCTGGCCCTCGTCCCGCAGGCCGCGCAGGACCTCGAAGGCGTCCCCCTGCAGCGGGTGGATGCGCTCCCCGACGTGGTTGCGCTCCGCGTTGTCCGCCACCCGCTCCAGGGCCCCGCGGGACGTATCCACGCAGGTCACCGACTCCGCCCCCAGGGCGGCTGCGCGGAGACCCCAGGCGCCGATATAGCTGCACACATCGAGCACCCGGGAACCGACGCCGTAGCGTCCCAGGCGGGCGCGATTCTCGGCCTGGTCGAAGAACCAGCCCGTTTTCTGACCGGTGAGGGGGGCGACCTGAAAGGTGAGTTCCTGCTCGGTCAGGATCAGGGTGTCCGCAGGCTCTCCGAGGACCGTCTCCACTCCCTGGGTCAGACCTTCCAGTTCCCGCACCGCCGTGTCGTTGCGCAGCACGATGGCCCGGGGCCGGACCACCTGCTCCAGGGCGGCAAGGATCTCGCCGCGCGCCCGCTCCATCCCGGCGGTGGTGAGCTGCACGCAGAGTAGATCGTCGTAACGGTCGACGACCAGGCCCGGCAGCCCGTCGCTCTCGCCGAAGACCAGGCGGTAGAAGGGGCGCCGATAGAGCCGCTCGCGCAATGTCAGGGCGTCGCGGATGCGGGCGACCCAGAGGGCGGGACTCAACGGTTGGTTGGGATCCCGGCTTACCAGCCGGGCGCAGATCAGGGAGTGGGGGTTCGCGTAGCCGTGACCGATCCAGCGCTCGTGGTCACTGAGGATCGTCACCGGCTGACCGGGTTCCAGGTTCTTCAAAGGGGTCGCAGCGGTGTCGACCTCATTGCTGTAGACCCAGCAGTGCCCGGCCAACAGACGGCGTTCCTGGTCTTTGCGCAGCAGCAGTGGCGTGGGCTTCATGAGCCGACCTTGAGTTTCTGCCCGGGTCGGACGCTGTTGTCGTTGGGGCCCAGCTTATTCAGCTTGCGCAGTTCCGCCACCGAGATTCCGTTGTTGCTGGCGACTCGGAACAGGGTCTCCTGGGGTTTCACGATATGGAACTTGTCGTTGGCGGACTTCCCTTGCGACTTCTCGGCCTTGGCCGTCTTCGCCTCAGGTTTGGTGCCCTTCGTGTCGGCCTTGGCGGTCTTGGCCCCAGACTTGGCGGCCTTTGCATCGGCCGCGGCGGTCTTAGTCTCAGGCTTCTTGCTCTTCGCGTCGGCCTTCGCGGTCTTGGCGTCAGGCTTGGTGGCCTTCGCGTCGGCCTTCGCAGTCTTCGTCTCAGGCTTGGTTGGCTTCGCGTCGGCCTTCGCGGTCTTGGGCTGCGGCTTCGCGTCCTTGGGCTCGGATTTGGCGGTGCGGGGCTCGGGCCGCAGGCTGCGTTCCTCTACCGGGATAGGCCGGGCTTCGGCTTTGGCGATCCGGGGCTCAGGTCGCTCGGTCTGCGCGGCGGCCTTCGGAGTTGGACGGTTCAGGGAGACGCTGACCGGTTCCGCCCGCGTCGCCTGGTAGGCCAGGGCCGTCGCCGCGGCGGTGATCGGTTGACCCAGGGCCCTGGGCTCGGTTCGCGCAATCAGTGTTGGGCTGGTACCGGTATAGGGCGGCGGCTGGCTGGCGACCCGGCGGGTCGATCCGGCGGGTAGCCACACGGTGCTGCCGGTTGGCAGCAGGGCGCGGCCGCTCTTGGCTGGTTCGCGCCAGTGCAGGTTAAGATCGGCTAGACTGCTGGGGGAGACGCCGTAGTGACGCGCGACATGATCCGCCGGCATACTGTCGCGCAGGACCAGGCGATCATGGGGCCAGGGCGACTCGTAGTTCACACCCTCCGGGAAGTAGCGGTTCGGGTGCCCGGCCACCTCCCGCGCCGCGATGAACTCTGCGTAGTAATTGCGGGATGCAAACTTGAATGCCTTGCCCTGATAATTCTTGACGATGCGGCCAAAGTCATGCCCGTATTGGGCCTTCGCATTGGCCATGCCCCCCTGGCCATGGTTATAGCTGGTTACGGCCAGGGGCCAGCTTCCCAGTCGCTTGTGGGCCTGATCGAGGTAGCGAGCGGCGCCGTCGGCGGCCAGGATGGGGTCGTAGCGGTCATCGACGACGCCGTTCACCATCATGAAGCTCTTGCCGGTGGCGGGCATGAATTGCCAGACCCCGGCTGCACCCACGGGGGAGCGGGCGTTGGTCTGATAGGAGGACTCCACGTGGGGGATATAGACCAAGTCTTCCGGCAGGCCCTTGGCGCGCATGACCTCCCGGAATGACTTTTCATAACGTCCGCTGATCTCCATCCCGCGGCGGAATTTCTCGCGCATGCCGCGCTGGCTGCGGACCCGGTCCGCGGCTCCGTAAAGGGCGCGGGTGCCGCCAGCGTGGTCGAATTTGGCGAGCAGGGCCTTGTCCTCCGTGCTCAGGGGTTGGTTGGTGGTTACCCGCTGTTGCAGTCCTTCCAGCCGATCCTGGTGGTAACGGGCGCGGGAGGCAATAAATGACTTGTCGGAGTTCGAGTAGCCATCGCCGGAACCGGGTAACCGGACGACCTCATAGATCACATCCATGTGCTCGTCGTCGTGGAAGGCCACCTGGTCCCGGCTCCAAATCCCGAAGACATGGCGCCAGAAGTCCACGTTGGGTTCGATCTCCCGCGGCACCGGGAAGGTGCTGGATGCGCCATAGTCCGCGGGTGGCCGATCCGACTGCCCGGCCGTCTCCCGTTGACCGCCACTGCCGCCGCAGCCGCCCAGGGCCAGGATCCCAAGCAGGGTGAGCCCTCCGACGAAATAAGCCACCCAATAGCGACGCTGCGCCGTCGTCCCGAAATGACAAGCCTCACCGATCATTGTCCGCACCCCCCCAGGCGTGACACATCTGGCCCAACGCCAGATAGAAATAAGGTGAAATGTTCGCCGATCATTGGCTTGGACGCAATCCTTAAACTCGGATGAGCGATCAGCTGTCAGCGGTAAGCAGTCAGTCATCAGCGACCACGCGTTTTAGAACAATGCGTTGGGGGCATTTGAGCGGTCCTGCCGGGTACTCCCGGGGGCTATTCGCCCAGGGGATACAGCCCCTCGGACTCCAGCAGGGTGATCAGGCGGATCAGGGGCAGCCCGATGAGGGCGGTGGGGTCCTCGCCCTCCAGCCGTTCGAAGAGTGCGATCCCCAGCCCCTCTGACTTGAAACTACCCGCACAGTCGTAGGGTTGCTCGCGGTCCAGGTAGGTCTCGATACGGTGGCGGCTCAAGGGGCGGAAGTGGACGCGGAAGGGCTCAACCAGGGTCTGGGTGCGCCCGGTAATGGCGTTGAGCAGGCACAGTCCGGTCTGGAATGTGACCGACCGTCCGGAGGCACGCTCCAGTTGGGCGATCGCCCCAGCCCGGTTCCCCGGTTTGCCAAGGACCTGGTCGTCGATACAGGCCACCTGGTCGGAGCCGATGATCAGGGCCTCGGGAAACTGGACCGCCACCGCGTTGGCCTTGGCCTCCGCCAGGCGCAGGACCAGCACCTGCGGCGGTTCGTCCGGGCGGCGGGTCTCGTCCACCGCCGGGGCCGAGTGGGTGAAGGGGAGTCCCAGCCGGTCCAGCAGGGCGCGGCGGAATGGTGAGGTGGATGCGAGGACCAGGGGTTGGTTCATGGGGTCTCCGTGTGGGCGTTAGCCGCGGGGTGTGCGTGGCCGGCTATCCTAAGCCTGCGGCGCGCTCGGGGCATCTGGTCCTGGGGCGCCCGCGGGATTAGCATCGTGGGGTTGCAACCGACCTGACCACCGCACCTGGAGTGACGCCGATGACGAGATACGCCCTGACCCTACTCGGGATACTGATGGTTCCGCCGACCCCTGTCTGGGCCGCCGAGGGCGCAGCGGGACCGGATATACCGCCCGGGTCCGAGGGCAAAGCACAGGCTCAGGCCAAGGATGATGTCGGCGCCAAATCCGCGGCGGGGGTTAAGGCTCAGGGCGCGGTCGTGCCGAGCAGCCAGCCAGTCGTCAACGCCCTCGACGCCAAGGCTGCGACCGATGCGGCGACGGCCTACCTGAACGCGCTCAAGGGGCAGGGGTTCGCCGCCGCTCCGGCCCATCTGCATCCGGAGGCCATGGTGCGCTTCAAGGCCCTGGTAATGCCCGGATTGAAGGACGAACAGGCCCGCGGCAATCGCAACCTCCTGAATGCCACCTTCGGACGGGACGCGCCCTATACCAGTGCCGTGTCCGCCGACCCCGCGGACTTTCTGAACCGCTTTGCCCGACTGATCAGCGCTCGGGAGCCCGACGCTGTCCCGCGCTTCAGCGGCCTGGTCCCGGTTGGTGTGGTACGCGAGGGCGAACAACTCCATGTGCTGATGCGCCTCACCCAGTCCGGCAGCGGACCGGAGGCCGTGGAGCGCATCGAGGTCGTCTCCCTCCTGCCCCAGGGGAAGGACTGGAAGATCGCGCTGGACGGCCGCCTGGCCGCGCTCGCGAGCAACCTGGGCAGCCGCGCCCGCGGTGGCCCGCCGCGCATGGAGCCCATGCCCGAGGGTCTACCGCCCCCGCCGCTCCCCGGTGAGCCCCAGGGTCCAGCCGGTACTCCGCCGCTTCCGCGCTGATCGGGAGCGCCGCGCACGTCGCTACAGGTCGCGGGCCAGGCTGGCCCCATTGGTGGCGATGACCTCGGCGTACCAGTCGAATGACTTCTTCTTGTAGCGTTCGAGGGTGCCGGTGCCGTCGTCGTTGCGGTCGACGTCGTAGAAGGCCAGGCCCGCCTCGTTGGGGGCCGCGTCGTCACCGTTCGGGAAGATCCGGCTCCAGGCGATCGACAGGCGGAAGACCTTGAAGCCCATCGCGGCGAACAGGGCGATGTCTTGCGCATACCGGTGGTAGAAGTCGATGCCGACGAGCTTGAGGTTGTCCGGTGTCGGCGCCGCTGTGCGCGGGCCCTGGATGCCCTTGGGTGCCACGTCCTGGATCGATAGGCCCTTGCCGCCCTCGGTGTAGGCGCCCTCTAGCTGGTTGGCGGCCGTGGCCCCGCCCCAGAGGAAGCCGGGCGGGAAGGGTGTCGTCGTCCATGCGACGAGTGATTCAGCTGCGCTCATACTCCGAGTTCGTTCCCAAGCTCCCCACCATGCTCATTTACCAGTGCTACGACGCGATCTCTTATGGGATCACTCAACTGCGAGATCGCACCGGCATCAACGATCTCCTCGAAGGTCGCGGTGCCCGAGATTCTGTGTGATCTGCAGGATCAACGCGTCCGGTGGTCGCACGGTCGGTAAGGGGGCCGCGAGGTAGACGAATGGGAGTCCCGAGAACTCCTGTTGGGGCTCGGATGAAAGCGGAAAGCGCAGGGCATCGAGGATCGGCGCTGGCCCCGGACGGCGCTCCGCCGCCAGGTGTATGGCCAAATAGTTGAGGACGCATGCCTGCAATTCGCTGCCACCACTGCGGGCATGTTCAGCCACCAGCGCCCTCAGCCGCTGCGGACCCAGGTCCTTGAACGCCAGAATCCATTTCAGCGGGCTGATCATCGTGATCGGCTTGGTCGCCCCCTCTGGCGTGTACACATAGCTGGCAGGGAAGAATTCGAGGGATCCACCGTAGATGTCGAGCGGTGGCTTCAGGTCACTTTGGACATTGAGGGCAGAGGTCCGGGCGAGAGGCTGGTAAAGCTTGAGCAGTTCCTGGAATGCGACATCCTGACCCTTCACCTGGCACTTCTCGAAGCGGATCAGGTCGCCGAGCAGGATCCGCGGCTGGAAAAACAAGCCCAGATTAGCGAGGTGCTCGCGGCCCTGGCGGGCGAAGTGCTCCGCCAGCGCGCTGGTGAGCGTGCGAAGCGCCAACAGTCGCGAGAGGTCCATGCGGGTTTCCACCTAAGCAGTGCCGGAACCGCATGGCTCCGACCGGGATTCACGCCACGATAGATGGGCGATGCCGGAGTGTCAACGAAGTGCCCAAGGGCGCATCCTGCTGCGGCTACCATGGACTCAGAAGCCTTTGCCCCCCACCGTGGCGACCATGCGGTCAATCTCATCCAGGTCACGCTGGATTGCGGCCGAGCGGGCCTTGAGATCCGTGACCGGCTGCTCATCCGGGCGCACCCCGCGCACGGCCCCCTTGGTGCGGGTGACCCGGGCCTGGGCCTGATCCAGGCGCTGCCGTTCCGCCCGGCTGGCCGCGGGTTGCCCGCTGCTGGTGCGCAGGGCCGCCCGATGTTGGGCCAGCCGCCGTTCCAGCTCGGCCAGGCGGGCCTTCGCCCGGTGCAGATCCGCCCGCACCGCGGCTCGCTCCTGCTCCAGGGTCCGGGCCTCGGCTTGAAGCCGCTGCTGGGCACTGAGTTCACCCTGGTAGGCCCCTTCACGCGCGTCGATCCGTCGCTGGTAGCCGCCGCCGGCCAGGCCCACGACACCGCTGACGAAACCGCCCTGGTGGGGGTCGGCGCTGGTCGCGCAGCCGGCAAGCCCGATCAGTACCCCAAGGCCGGCCAGGGCCAGGACCATCCGACATTGCGGACGGGGCAGGTCGGGACGACCCGTGCTGGCCGGGGCCCCGGGGCGGCCCGGAATCAGATTGGGGAATTTCACGCGACCGACACACTCCCTGCGAGACCGTCCAGGGTCTTGATGTTGTTGTTGAAGGCGTCGAGTTCCCGCTGCATGCGCGCGGTATCGCTGCCCGGATTGTCTTGCCGGTACTGCTTCTCGGCTCCCTGGAACATGGCCTGTTTCTCCCGCGCGCCCTTGCTCGCCTGGGCGATGACCGTCTTGTTCTCGGCGACGCGGCGGCGCGTGCTGTCGAGCTCGCCCTGCGTCGCTTGACCCTTGCGCACGCCCGTCTGGACCGCGGCGAGTCGCCGCTTGTCCTCGGCAATGACCTCGCGGACGCTCACGATGAGCGCCTGGGTCTCCTCGTTGGACTTGCGCACGTCCGCGATCATGGAGTCGAGTTGATCCTCCTTACTCGAATATTGCTTTTGCTTATGGGCCACATAGGCCCCCGCGAGTCCGCCCACCGCCCCGCCAATCAAGGCCTTCTTCAGCACGTCCTCGGCCTTGTCCCCCTGGACGACACCCCACAGGGTGCCGGCACCGGCCCCGATGAGCACCCCTTCCCAGACCGTTTTCTGGAAGGCCTTGCTCTGCTCGCGCATCCGCCGTTCGGCCGGTGTCAGTGACTCATCGGATGCGCTCTGCGCCGCGGTCGGACTACTGCCCCCCATCGTGGACAACCAGCTCGGCGCCGCACCCGACACCCCTTGGATGTCGCCAGGGGTCACGCAGCCCGCCGACAGCGCGCTGGCAACCAGCACCACCAGGACTCGGCGACTGGCCCACGGCTCGATCTCTGCTCGCAACATCTCAGTACCTCTGGCGTTTGGGAATTGCCGGCGCCCCTGCCTGGTAGGGCGTTCAGAAGAATCCTTACACGTATCCTAGTCCAAGATCGGGGACCCGGTGTCATGGCGAAGGGGGGATCGAAAGGCCATGGGCGATTTCCGACGGTTGGTGCGCGCCACTGCCAAGTAACCCCCTTACCTGGTCCTGATCATGGGCCCACACTCGGCTCGATCTGCATCAGGTCCGCATTCCAAGCGGCCTTGTCCGCGGCGCCGGCATCCCGGAAGGCCGCCAGGTGACGGGCAAAGAGCGCCGCGTAAGGGATCAGGTAGGCGTTGTCCTTGGCCTGGAGTTCGGTCTCGACCACATTGAGTTCTGTCCCGATCTCGGCTTCGCTGTAATCCCGGCCCACATTGACGACCATGTCGCCATAGTAGGACAGGCTGCTGGCCATGCCCTCCCGGATCTCGGCCAGCATGCCCTGCCACTTGTCCAGTTTTTCGGTGAGGGCGGCGCGGGCCTCGGCCACCAGCTTGGGGCCGTCTTTTGACCCTGTGGCGTCTTTGCTGAACGTCTCGAAGTTGTTCTGAGCGAGCGTCATCAGGCCCTGGATGACTTCGGCGCGCTTGCCGTCCGTTACCACCCGTTTGCCCATATAGGCACCCATCCGTACCAGGGCGCGGACGGTGCGGGCGCGCGCCTCGTTGAGACCCGCATGGGCCTGCTCCACGTTGCGCTGGATGAGTTCCAGCCGGGTGCGCAGGGCCTCGTCCCGGGTCTTCTGGGCGACGGCCTGCAACTCGGCCAGGGCCTGGTCCGCGTCCGTCCGCACGTTCCCTGTACCCGCCAGGCTCGGCAGCCCGGACCAGGATTCCTTGATGGCGTCCAGGCGCCCGGCGGAGACGATGACCGGGGCCGTCAGGACCAGCCGGAAACCCAGACTGTCCAGCGTCTTGGCGTGTCCGGTGGTGGCGTTGAAGTAATTGTGCTCCTGCCGCCAGGCGCTGCCCAACTGGCCCGGCGCCGTGAACAGGTCCCCGCCGCGGCTGACAAAGCCGCCCGCCTGACCATGGGGCCGGCCCCGCCGGTCCAGATGAAAGGGGGTCAGGGTCAGCTCGGCCGCATTGCCGAGCACGTCGTAGAGCCCCAGGGGGTTGGGTTTGAGGAGTCCCACCGGGTGGAGTTCGCCCCCCGCGGAGCCCGTGCTCTCGTGCCAGGCATAGCGCGCCAGGTCCCCATCCGGCATTGGAAAGAGCGGGGCCAGGAAGTCCGTCTCATCCACGACCAGGCCGCCGCGGGTGGCGAACTCCCACTCCTCTTCCGTGGGCAGGCGCAGGAATCCGGGTTCCTGGTCCTCCCGGGGCAGAGCGGCGGGGGCCTTGGTCAGCAGCCATTCGGTGTAGCGACGGGAGTAGTCCACCGCGTCGAACCAGCTCAGCTCCGTGGCCGGCAGGCGGCCGCGCATGTTGGGTTGGTGACAGGTCGGCGCCGTCAGGGCGGCGTACTGATCGCGCGTGGTTTCGTACTTGGCGATGTAGTAGCGGCGGGCGGCCCCGCCGGGTTTGCTGGCGGTCGCGCTGAAGGCCCCGGCCAGGTGGCTCAGGCGCCGGCCTTCCTTGTAGCCCCGGGACTCGTCCGTCTGGCCGAGTTCCACCGGACGATCATCCAGCCAATCCGCGCCCGGGATCTCCACCGGGCGGAACGCCACGGCCCCCCCGCAGGCCAGGGGCAGGATCAGGTCACCCGCCGCGGGGATCGGATTGTAGAGCTTCTCGGGCCAGGTGATGGCGGGTGCGGGCGAGTCGGCGCGCACCGGGCACACGCCGAGCCAGGGGGCGGCGGCGAGGCCAAGGACAGATGATGGTCCGCAAATCAACGCGGGTGAACGCAGATAACCAACGAGCGACGCGGTGATCCGCTGGTACCTGGACGGCCACTCGGGGTTTTCGCGGCCTGATGACGCGAGGCATTGTCTGAGAAGAATTGCCGAATCCGCGCCGACGCAGATGGCGCATATAGGCGCGGCCGACGCGCCATCCGAACTCTCGATTTGCGATCACGTGCGTTCATATGCGGACACCAACGCCTCCTCAGATATCGCGTAAGCCTTCTGCGGGTTCAATGCGCGCTGCCCGCCATCCGGCCCAGGCGGCCGCGGCGGCGGCCCCGAGCAGGGTGGCGGCGAGTGCGATCAGCAGGTGGACCGGCAGCAGCCGGCAGATTGACTCACCGGCCCGCAGGCTGTCGGCGAACCAGGAATTGAGGGCGACCGCCACCGGGAGATAGACCAGCAGCGCCGCCGCCGCCCCGAGCAGGGCCACCAGCACCGCCTGGGCCACCGGGAACAGGATGAGACTGCGGGTCGGAAAGCCGATGAGTCGGACCACCGCCAGCTCCCGGCGCTTGCGCTCCACGTTGGCGAGCAGGTTGGCCGCCAGGGAGGCGAGAAACCCCAGGCTGCCGATCAGGGCGATCAGCCAGAAGACCCGGGTCAGGTTCCGGTCCAGGGCCTGCATGGTGGCAATTTCCACCGACTGGGTCCGCACCTCCACGCCCTCAGACGCCAGGTCCGCGGCAAGGCCGGCCACGGCATAGATGCTGGCGGCATAGAGTCGAAAGCGGGCGAAGCTGCGCGGTCCGGCGTGCGTTGGCGCACCCTCCCAGCCCAGGGCCGGGACCTCCGCGCCGTCCCGGTAATCCTCCGTGGCCACTAGCAAGGGCAGGGGGACCAGGACCGCATCCTCAGCCAGGGCCCCTTCCGTCAGGACCCCGGTGACCGCGACCTCCCACACCGCGTTCTCGTCCCGGCCGGCCCGGCGGCGGTCGATGCGGGCCACCAGACGGTCCCCGGTCTTGACCCCGAGCTTGCGGGCGGCGCCCGCGGAGAGCACCAGTTCCGCCAGTCCCGTCGGCACCGCCATGTCAGCCGAGAGCAGGGGGTCACCGGGACCCGTGGGGATCATGGAGACCACCCGCAGGTCCTGCCCCGTCGCCGGGTTCAGCAGGCGGCTCAGGCTGGCGGCGATGCGTCGGGTATTGGGGATGATGAAGGCCACGTCCGGGCGGGCAGCGAGCCGGTCGAACCAGGCTTGGTCGTACGCCCGGCTGCCGACGGCCAGGACCTCCCGGTTGGCGGGGGACTGGACCAGGCGCTGGGCCAGGGTATCCACCAGCCCGAACTTGAGCCCAAACAGAATCAGCAGCGGGGCCAGCACCGCCATCAGGGCGAGCACGAAGCAGAGCGAGATTCGTCGCTCATGGGCAAAGTCCCGGTAGGCCAGGCGCAGGATCTCAGGGGTGGCGCGTAGGGTCATGGACCACTAGCCCCAGAACAGGGACCGGGTGACTGCCCCGTCCCGTTCGATCCGATGTTCCAGGACCCGCACGCCGCGGGTCTGTTCCGCCTGCCAATCGTGGCTCGCGATCACCGCGCAGGCCCCGGACTGTCCCACCAGTTCCAGGAACAATTCAAGTATTCGCGCGGCGTTCAGCGGGTCCACGGAGGCCGTCGGCTCGTCCGCCAGGACCACGACCGGGCGATGGGCCAGGGCCCGGGCGATGGCGACCCGCTGCCGCTCGCCGACTGAGAGTTGCCCGGGTAGCTTGTCGAGCTGGGCGCTGATGTCCAGCCGCTCCGCCAGGCGCTCGATCCCGCCCCGCGGGTCACGCCCCAGGAGGCGGCAGGACAGGGCGATGTTTTCCCGGGCGGTGAGGAAGGACAGGAGCCCCCCGGTCTGGAGCACATAGCCGATGTAGCTCCCGCGCAGCCGCCCCAGGCCGTCCAGGTCCTCTCTCTCCCAGAGTCGCCAGAGGTCCGTCGCGCCCCGGTGCTCCGGTCGGAAGCTGAAGGCCCGGGCCTGATCCGGCCGCAGGGCCAGGGCCAGCAGGTCCAGCAGGGTGCTCTTGCCGCTGCCGCTCGCCCCGCGCAGGACCACGATCTCCCCGGGGGCGATGCGCAGTTCAGGTACCAGGAGCTCAAAGGCCGTTCCGCCCCCCGCCCGACGCTTGCCCAGGCCTTGGCAGAGGTAGACCGGGGGCGAAGGGGCCATCAGGGCAGGCTGTCCAGGGGCAGGGTGGTGACCGCCTCCCCGGGCGGGGCCTCCGGGCTCAGGCCGATCCAGCGGTCGGTCTCGTCGTGGACCTTGCGGTAGAGCTTGATCTTCTCCTCGATCACGTCTAGGACCTCCTGCTGCTCCGCGTAGGAGCGGGCGATCCAGCGTTCCTGGGTCAGATTCATGATCTGGCTGGTATAGGGCAGGCCGTCCAGCCAGGCCCCCACCAGGCCCACGTCCGCCAGCCGCTTGACCTGGACCTGGTTCACCTTGTCCGGGTCCCGTGCCAGGGCCGCCGCGGCGCCGCGCAGTTGGTCGAAGAAGTCCTTGGCACTCATCTGGGTGCGTTCGCCGGCGGCAAAGATTGCCTCCAGGGTCTCCTGGAGGTTGCTCAACTGGTTCTTGCTGATCATGACGCGCACCTCCAGGGTCTTCTGGGAGGGGTCCATCAGATCCCGGTCGGTCACCCAGGCCTCGATCAGGCGCGGTGCCCGGCTGCCGGTCTCCCGGCCCAGGTAGGCGAGCTGCATGGCCCGCCCCACCAGGGCCGCCTTGCGGACCATCGGGTCGGCCCGGGGATCGGCCGGTATCTCGATCAGGCGGCCGGCGGCGGCGGACTCCAACTGGGCCAGCAGGGCGTCCGCCAGGGTGTCCACCTGGGTACCGAAGGCCTCCACGGCGCCGTCTGCCACCGGGAAGTAGAGGTCCCCCGCGTCGCCCCAGCGGCTCAGTTCCCGGTACTGGCGAGTCGCCCCCTCATGGGTCTGGCGGCCCTCCCGGGTCAGCAGGTGCAGCACCGCGATGGCGATCTTACCCCCGCCCCCGGACTGGTCCTTCTCCTGGGCGAGGAGGCGCAGGCGCTCGGCGGAGAGTCCCGTGCGGCCCAGCGGGTCCTTGGCGTCCCGCGCCCCGGCGTCGGTGATCAGGACGATGTACCGGGCATCGAAGCCGCTCCAGTCGATTCGCTCCAGGGCGTCCTGAATCCCGGCAAAGGCGTCCTCGTTGAACCCCTTGCTGGAGACCCTGGCCTCTTGCACATCGGCCACCTTGGCCTGGAAGGTGGCCGGGTCCTGCCCGTCCGCCAGGGTCGCCACCACCCGGCTCACGTAGTCGAGCCCCGGAGCGGCATCCACGTTGTCCCGAAAGGCCACCAGACCGAAGCTCAGCCGGTTGCCCAGGGTGGAGACCCGGAGCTTATCGTAGATGCGGCGGACCGCGGCCCGGGTGCGGTCGATGTAGGGTCTCATGCTGGAGGTGCTATCGATCACGAAGACCACCCCAGCCCGGTAACCGGCGGGGCTCGGTTTGGGTGTCTTGCCCGGCGCCTTGCCGACCGCGGCTTTGGCCGCCGTGGCCGAACCAGCGGTCTCTGCGTTCCTCAATAGATCCTGTTCCCCTGCCTGGAGGGTCACGGCCGCCACCTTGAGCAGCATGGTCTCGTGGCCGCTCTGCATATAGACCGGCTCGAAGGCCAGGATCGGCAGCAGGTAGAACTGCCGGTTGGGGTCGATGTAGGTGTCCGGCTCCTTGGCGATGACGGGGAAGTCGCCGGGGAGGCGTCCGGACTGGATCGCCGCCCGCAGGCGGTCCAGGGTCGGCACCAGGTCCTCCCCGTCCAACAGAGTGGCGAGCCGGTCGTGATCCCGAAAGAACAAGGCGGGGTCCCGGTTGGACGTGCGTGTAAAGGCCAGCGTCAGGGTCTGGTGCCAGTCGATCACCTGGTCGGCTTCGAGCCAGCCCAGGGGCTTGCCCGCGGCAGCGCTGCCCACCTCTACCCAGTCCTTGGCCTGGCCGGGAACCGGGGCACGCTGGCGGCCATAGACATAGAGGACCGACAGGGGCGGCAGTTCAGGCCCCTCCAGGGCACCCCCGGCCGGCGCGGCCAGGAGGCGGGCCGCCGGGCGGGTCAGGACCCGCTGATAAAGGCCGGGTTTGTCGGGGATGGACAGGGCCTCCCGGCTGGCCGGCGGCGGCTCGGTTGCCGTCAAAATTGGCGCGAACAGCAAGGCCTGCAGGAGCAGCGCGAGCAGGACCCTGGGCAGGAACGTCATCATTGGATCATTGGCATCATTGGGATCATTGGCATCATTGATCGGTCCGATACGCGATTATTGGACGGCTTGTGAAACCCGGGCGGTCAGACCCTGTGAAAATATCCATTTTTCACGGCCAATCCGCGGTTTCCCGTCGGTTGGGCCGACGCAGGAGGCCCAACGATCAGAGGGTTACATTGGCCTTGTCGTTGGGCCTCGCTCCTCGGCCCAATCTCTCAGGCGCCGCAGTCGACCGCCGGCCGCTCAGAGTATACCCAAGGAGTTGGGACGCCCCGCCCCGTCTGAGTGTAGAGATTCCAGCAATGACAGCTTAGTCGCCCGGCTCCACTGTCTTGAGCGCATCCAGACGCGCCCCAGCCTCCAGGACACCCAATGCCTGAGCCTTCTGATACCAGTCGCGGGCCTTGTCGGCCCTGGGTTTGGGCAGTGGTGAGGTACTGGCGGACCAGTGCAGGGGGTCATACATCTCGGCCAGGGCAAAGGCGGCGGGTCCCTGACCTCGATTGGCCAGGGTCCTCACCAGGAAGAAGTAAGGGTCCAGACGCCCGGCCTCGCGTAGGTCCTGGGCCAAGGCCCAGACACCCGCCGCAGGGGGCGAGGCTCCTGCACCAATCAGGGCCTCCACCAGGGGGAATGCGTCCGCGGGCCGGCCGCGGGTGCGCAACCCGTCGGCCAGGGTCAGGAGGGACCCGGTCGGGAGGCCGCTCGGGGGCGGATTGGCGATCAGGGCCTGGGCGGCACTCAAGGCCGCGTCGAAACGGCCCGCCTTGACCAGGGCCTCTAGGTCCCCGGTCGGGGTCCCGGGCAACCCGGGTTCAGCGGGCCCGGATGGGATCACCGGCGGTTCACCGCCCCGGGTCGGAATCGGGGGAAGAACTGGTACTGGCTCCAGGGGTTGCAGCAGGACATAGAGGCCGACGGCCGCGGCCAGGGCCAGCACCCCGCCGGTGACCCAGATCACCTGGCCCGACCGGCCTTTGGGGTGGTCCTGAGCAGGCGTCCCGGGGCGGCTCATAGCCTTGGGCGGCGCCGCGATTCGGGTTACCCCAGGCCAGCGCACCAGGAGTGTGTCCAAATCCGCCGGGCGGCGCGCCGGGTCCGGCTGCAGCATGGCGGTGAGCCAGGGCCGCAGGGGGGCCGGCACCCCGCTCAGGTCCGGCACGCCCTGGCGGGTACGCAGGGCTGCCTCGAAGGTGCTGCCCATGTCCAGGGGCCGGCCGAGTGCGGCGGCGGTCAGGATCAGTCCCAGGCTGTAGATGTCCGAGCGCCCGTCCACGCTCCCGCCAAACATCCCGAACTGTTCCGGGGCGGCGAAGCGGAATTTGCCGGCGAAGGAATCGCCGATGATGCTCTCCTGGGTCGGGTCGGTCAGCTTGCTGAGCCCGAAGTCGATGAGCTTGGCGGCCGCTACCTGATTGCCGGGCAGGATCACGTTGTCCGGGGAGATGTCCCGATGGATGGCCCCCCGCCGATGGGCCTCCGCCAGCCCGCCGGCGAGCCGGTCGCGCAGCGTCAGGACCTCTGCGGCCGGGAGCGGTCCCTGGCCCATCCGGTCTCCCAGCGAGGGTCCGTCCACGTACTCCATGACCAGATAATCGCGTCCGTCGGCGTCCCGGACGAAGCCGTCATAGCTCACCACCGCGTCGTGGCGCACCCCGCGCAGGACCTTGGCCTCCCGATAGAAGAGGTCCATGACCTGGCGGTTGGCGGCCATGGCGGGGCGGATCACCTTGACCGCGTGCAGTGTGCCGAGCCCGGCGTGCCGGGCCAGGTAGACCTCCCCCATCCCGCCGCCCCCGAGCAGCCGTTCGACCCGGTAGGTATTCACCAGCAGGGTGCCCGGCGGGATGCCGGGCAGGGGGAGCGGTTCCGCACCCTCGGCGGTCGCGGGCGCCGGCGGTGGGTCACCAGGCCCCGGCGTTGGCCCCGGAGGTCCCGGGACCGCCGGCTGGGGGGGCCTATCCACGGCGGGCGCGTTGGCCCCGGTCGGGGCTTGGGGGTCCATCCGGGTCGTCGCCGCCGGGCTTGCCCCGGTGCTCCCGATCAGCCTGGTCGACTCGCTGTTCATCGATTCGCTCGCTCCTCCGTTCCATCCCGCCGGTCGGTTCGGCCGGGTCAGGTACCAGGGCATTGTAGCGGACTGCCACCTGGACCCTGAGTCGCGCGGTCGGCCAGGGGCGCTTCAGACCGAGTGGGCCGTCCGAACGGTGTCGATGGGCAGAGCCCGCGCGCGGTGGTCGGGAGGTGCGGCAGAGGTGGTCGGGCGTGCCCAACCGGCCCGCGCCAAGCGACGATCTCGGAGACCCCATCAGTGTCGTTCACCCCGCGGGCCAGTGCCGGGGATCGGGCAAAGTGCGGCCATATCGCGTAACCTCTGCCCAAGGCCTGACGGGGAGGGGAGTGATGGGCGCCGACCACGAGTTCGATCTGGGGCTGCGGATCGGGCAGAGCCAGGTGCACCTGCGGGTGCGGGCCCCCGCCGGCCCCCTGTCCCTGGCTGACTTCCTGCCCCTGGTCCAGTCCCTGACGGACCTGACCGCCAAGGTCGCGACGCGGGAGGCGGCGGGCCTGGGTCGGCCGGTCCGCTGCGGCCCTCGCTGCGGGGCCTGCTGCCGGCAATTGGTCCCCGTCACCCCGCCCGAGGCCCTGCGCCTGCGCGCCACCATTGCGGGGCTTGACCCGGCGCACCGGGAACGGGTGCTGGACCGCTTCCGGGCCGCCGCCCTGGCGCTGGACGCGGCCGGCCTGACCACCCGGCTGCGGGACTCCCTGGGGCCGGAGAACGGCGCACCCCCGGACCGCCGGGCGGTCGGCCTCGCCTATTTCGCCCTGGGTCTGGCCTGCCCCTTCCTGGAGGATGAGTCGTGCAGCATCCATCCGGACCGGCCCCTGGCCTGCCGGGAGTATCTGGTCAGTTCCGATCCCACCCAGTGCGCCCGGCCGGCCGCAGAGACGGTCGCCGTGGTGGAATTGCCGCGGCGGCTGTCGGTCCTGTTCGCGCGCCTCGGTGCCGCCCTGCTGGCCGGGCGGTCCGAGGCCGTCGCCACCTGGGTCCCCCTGATCCAGGCCCTGGATGAGAGCGCTTTCGACTCGGCCGCGGTGGCCGGGTTCCTGACCCCAGGCCCGGAGCTCTTCGAGCGCCTGCTGGGCCAGCTGGCCGCAGCGCCCGCCGTCGACCCGTCTCAGTCATGACCTCAGGTGCTTCGGACGGCGCCCACGGGCGCGGAGCCACAGTATCTGTGAACCCCCGCCCAGCCCCCCCTCTGCGGACCACTTGGACCTTGGTGGGGCAGCGACGATTCTCTGGGGTTCAGCGGATCGCCCTCGGCCCAGCGGGCCGCTGTTCCACGTCTTGCGGGGCGCCAGTCCCTCACCCCCAGGCCTTTGGCCGCAGGCGCGGCCTCCAAAAGAATGGCTGCGGTATCCCAGGCCGGGACACCGCAACCAAGGTGGCGACGAATCCTATTGATCCTGGTCTGCCACGAAGTACCCGACTGACTCTTCCGGATTGGCGATGTCGACATCCTTCGACTGTTCTTCCGCGACCCACAGATCCAGCGATACCTCAGTGCGGTTGGTCCAGCGCAGGTTTGCAGTGTCCGCATTGGCGGTGGTCTGCATGTCCGCCAGGAACCGGGGCGAGTGCAGATAGACACTACGGTAGACGAGGGGGTATCTGGTGCTCGACACCCCGGTATCCGTGAGCCCGACCTCATAGCGCAGACCGTTGACAACCCCAAAGGACGGTTCGCAGGCGATGTAGTCGATGGTCTCGTTCATGTGGCTCTGCTGGTTAAGCTCTTGCTCCCGCATGCCAACCTGGAAGCCGGTTTTGGTAATGCTGCGTAAGCGGGTGTCGACGGCGTCCGCCTCGTTGGCGCTGGTCACCGCGGCAAACACCACCGGGACCGCGGTGAAGGCTGTGCTAAAGGTCTGGCTGGTCAAGGAGGTCTGGCCGCCGAAGGTGCTGGTGAGCGTCGTCGTCAGGCGGCCCGCCTCGACCCAGGCCCCATCGGGCAACTGATGCCGACCGCGCTCCATGACCAGGTAGCTTGCCGTCTCGTACGCATGCACCCCGTCCAGATAGTCCCATTCCTGTACGCGGATCGAGAAACCCTTGGTGTCGATCCCTTTCACACGCACCACCGCCGGTTGCCCATCCTTGTTGCTGAGCGGCTTGACGACCACGATCGGGTCCGCGAAGGGTGTCTTGAAGTTGACCCGCTGCCACTGGTGATTGACCTGAACCTCGGCCACTTCCAGCGGGACCTGGGGCCCGTCCACCTGCACGTAGGCGCTGCGGGTCTCGGTGTCAGTCCCGCCAGCCCCGGAGACCGTCAGCGTCACCGTGTAGGACCCCGGCTTGGTATAGCTGTGGCTGGGATTGGTCTGGCTGCTGGTCGTGCCGTCGCCAAAGCTCCAGTTCGCGGTGCTGAACTGGCCAGTCGAGGTGTTCTGGAACGTGACGGCGAGCGGTGCCGGGCCCTTCAGGCCGTTGCCGGTGAAGTCCGCGACCGGGGCGGGTGACTTGACCTCGATGAACGCGGTCTTGACCTCGGTGTCCGTGCCGCCGGGACCCGTCGTCTGCAGGCTGACCGTATAGATGCCGGGCACCCTGTAGGTGTAGACCGCCGTGGTCGCCGTGCTTGCACCCCCATCACCAAAGGTCCAGCTGCGGGAAGCGACCTGGCCGGACGACAGGTCTGAGAAGGTCACGGTCAAGGGCGCGATGCCAGAGCGCGTGCTCGCCCCAAACTCCGCGACCGGCGCCGGCCACTGCACCTGCACCAAGGCGTTCCGGGTCACCGTGCTGGTCCCGCCCGGCCCCGTGACAGACAGCGTCACTGAGTAGGTCCCGGGGGTCGTATAGGTGTGCTGGGGCGACTGGATGCTCGCGCTGGCACCGTCGCCAAAGTTCCAGTTCCAGCCGGTAATCTGGCCGCTGGACTGATCCGCAAAGTTCACCGCCAGGGGCGCCGTGCCGACCACGACACTCGCGCGCATCGCCGCCACCGGTGTCGGATAAGGGACGGTGGTGCTGACTTCATTTGAGAAGGCGCTGCAATTGGACGCGTCCTGGGTGCAGGCGCGGGCGGCGAAATAGTAGGTGTGACCTGGTTCCAGCCCGGTCACGGCGACTCCCGGGCTGGTTGCCGGGACCTGGCTCTGATATTGCCCGCTGGCCTCTCCGTAATGGACCTGGTACAGCCCCACCCGGCTGTCCGAGACGGTATCCCACGCCAGTTGGACATCGCCCGCGACGGCCTCACTTACCACGCCGCCGGCCATACAAATGCCCAGTACTAAGATGCCTTTCACAACGGCCATATTGAATGAAAACTGGGCCATTAAACCTCTTCTCAATTCCGGAATGACATAGAAATACCTCGCGCCAGGTGTCCCGGCGTCAAGAGGCGAGCGGAATCAATGCCGATCGTCTGCTTGTGCAGGATTTCGGGAGAGCCGTAGGGCGGGAGGCAAGCTGCTTCCGATTCCCTCCCTGGAACCTGCCAAGCGGTTTGCTTCCAGGCAAACCTGCACGCGAAGTCTGCGATCAGCGGGGCGGGGTGATTGCGATCAATGCATAATTTCAATGGGCTGTCAGCGCGCCATGACCAGGGTTATGAACCGGGTCACAGGGATAGCGTCACGCCGGAATAAAAAGGCGTCGAAGAGGCTGGAAGCAAGTCCCGCGCGTTAGCACTGACGCACGGAATAAGCCGGGCGAAAAGTGGCCGAACTACTTATTTTAAGTTAAGAGGATTTCCGGTGCAAGAGGATGGCAACCTGCTCGCCTGATACCGTCACGTTGAGACCAATCCAGTGCGGGCGCGGATGGCCGCTCACCCGGCAGACCATCCGTGGTCGAGTGATCGCGCCAACGCCTTGGGCGCGGCCGGGGAACCCCCGGACCAGATCGATCCCGCTCCCCGCGCGCGCCTTGCGCACAGGGTGCACCGCGCGCGGCCGATTGCGCTATTCTCTATCCTCTGATGCGTGCCAGCCCTCGCGACCCCTCGCCCTGCCAGGTGCATGATGACGACCAAGACCCTCCAGAACTCCGGCCGCGGACCTTTCCGGCCCGAGCAGTTGCGTTCGGGCGATCCCTACGAACTGTCGAACGGTCACCCGATCGCGTGCCTGCCCACGGGCGGGCGGGGCTCGCGGGCCAATCTGGTTGGCGGTCTCGCCCTGGCGACCGACCCGGCGGTGGAATCGGCCGGGGTGGATACCGGCTACGCCGCCGATGCCTATACCCTGCGTGCCCCTGACCTGGCCGTCGGCAATGTGCCCGACGCCCCTGGCTGGGTGGCCGGGGCCCCGCCGCTCGCGGTGGAATATGCCGACATGGGTCAGGACGCGGCGGACCTGGCGGTCAAGATCCGCCAGTTCTTCGCCGCCGGCACCCGGCTGGTCTGGGTGGTGCGCCTCACCGGGCCGCGCCGGGTGGAGGTCTACCGCCCCACGGCCGCTGGCGATGTCGTCTCCGAGGTCCGGGTCCCCGGCGACCTGTTGGAGGCCCCCGGCATCCTGCAAAACGCGGTGCCGGTGGAGGCGCTCTTCGACCCGGAGGCCGCCCATGAGGCGGCCCTGCGCAACCTGCTGCAACGCCGGGGTTACGACAGCCTGGAGGCGGTGCGCGCGGCGGGGGCGGTCGCCGGTAAGATCGAGGGCAAGATGGAAGGGAAGATCGAGGGCAAGATCGAGGGGAAGATCGAAGGCGAGCTTGACGGCCTGCGTTCGGCCATCTTGCAGGTCCTCGACAGCCGCGGTCTGGCGATCGACGGGCGCACCCGCCGCGGCATCGCCGCCTGCGCCGACCGGGACACGCTGGCACGCTGGCTGCGGCGCGCCGCGGTCTGCATCGAGACCGGCACCCTGCTCGACCCGGCCTGAGACGTCCGGGCGACTTCAGTCGCCTGGGCCGGACGCTGCGCGAGCGCGACGCAGGGCCCCAACCGCCCAAACGCGCCTTGGGCGCGGCTGACACCTTAGTCTCGCCCCATGAGGTTTATCGCTCTCTGGGTACGAGTGAGGCGGAGCGGCAGGCGGCCTATCGCGGGCTGGTTGGGGAGGCCCTGAGGCCTGCGATCCTGAACCACATCAGGGCGTGCCTGCAAACAGGTACGCCACTGGGCAATCCGAAGAAGGGGAGACAGCGGCGTCTTGATCTATTAAGGGTACTGACCCCTTTTCCCCATTGAGCTGCCTTTGTGCCTCAGGCTTGCTTGGCCTTGCGGCGATAGCCGATCCCGCCGACACCGAGCAGGGCGGAGCCGAAGAGCCAGGCGGCGGCCGGGATCGGGACGACGTTGTACGCCAATGCCATTAAGTTAAGCCCAACTCACCGGCAGCGCTTGTAGTTGGGGTAGAAACCCTGAATCTTGGCAGGCTTCATTTTGCGCGGTGCCGAACGATCCGGTCGCACCGCCTCCACGCTCGCCGCCATGGCCAAGACCAGTGTGGCGACGAGCTCCTGGCCACCGAGGCCCAAGAGCAACCGGGCACCGGCGTGCTTCATCTTCGAGAGCGCGTTGGCGAAGTTCACGCGGTAGGGGTGGCGGCGCGCCGCGTAGAGTCGGTCGGCGATCGCCTGGGCGACCCAGACGAGAATCGCCGTGAGGTTCATGGCGAAGATCTTGGCGTAGAAATCCTGACGCACGCTCAGGGCGCTGCGTCCGGAGAAATTCTCGATCTCCACGCGGCACTTGGCGCGTTTGTACTGCTCCTCGATGCCCCACCTCAAGTGATATAAATCCTTGAAAACATGCGTTGGAAATGCCGCCTCATCGAGCAGCGAGGTGGCCAGCACCTCGGTCTCCCCGCTCTTGAGGGTGACCCGCACCAAGCGCACGACCAGCGGCGCGGTCGGCAGGCCATAGACGTCGCACTGACGGCGCGCCTCCTCCCCGGGCGTGAAGACCACCGCCGCGCTGGCCGCGCCCGACGCCACAAAGGCCTCCACTTCGTTGGAGAAGGCGCGCGGCACGCGCATGCAGAAATCCCGTTGCTCCACCGCATGGAGGGCGAACAGCCAAAAGGCCGGGTAGCCGCGATCGTAGAGCACCAGATCGTCGGCCCGGGTCGCGGCCAGGTGCTCCCCGGCCAGCACCCGTTCGCCCACGTCGGTGGACACCAAATCGGCCTCGACCACCACCGTGTTCAGCACGTCGTAGAGCACCGACAGGCGTCCCAGCGGGATCTGCGAGCCCTTCGGGGGCGGCCCGAAGGCGGCGATCACATCCGGCGTCGACGGCAGCCGCACGGTGGAGCCATCCACCGCCAGCAGGCGCCGCCCGCGCCAGCGGCGCCACGCAAAATGGGCCTGGAAGGTCGCCACCAGGTGATCGCTGAGCCGCATCATCGCCCGCGGGTTGAGCTTCTGGCGGGCCTGGCAGAAGGCCGACGCGCTGACCGCTGTGCATGCGTCAGCCCCTCGGTAAACAACTCAACGAACTGATCCAACTCGTCCTGGATCGTGCCTTTACGCAGGTTCACCAGCAAAAGAGAAAAGGGGTCAGTACCCTTTTCTCCTGTGCTAGGCTATACTTTGGGCAAGTGAACCGATCCAGACCCTCGCGATGCCGCGCAAGACCCGGTTTTTCTTCCAGGCGTTCCTGTTCATGTCGTCCAGCGCGGGAACAACCGGCAAGCTGTCTTCTTCGACGCCGAGGACGACCAGGCCTATCTCCACTGGCTCCAGGAGGCGTGCGAGGGACATGGATGTCGCATCCACGCCTATTGCCTGATGACCAACCATATCCACCTACTCGCCACACCCAATGACCGCAAGTCGCTGAGTGCCGCGCTGCAGGCGGTGGGCAGACGCTTCGTGCCTTACGTCAACCACCGTTACGGTCGGAGCGGCACCTTGTGGGAGGGCCGCTTCAAGGCCAGTCCGGTGCAAGAGGAGGGCTACCTGCTCGCCTGTTACCGTTACATCGAGATCAATCCAGTGCGGGCGCAGATGGTCGCCCACCCGGCAGACTATCCGTGGTCGAGCTATCGCGCCAACGCCACGGGCGCGGCCGACACGCTCATCTCGCCCCATGCGGTCTATCGCGCTCTGGGTATGAGTGAGGTGGAGCGGCAGGCGGCCTATCGCGAGCTGGTCGGGGAGGCCCTGGGGCCCGCGATCCTGAACGACATCAGGGCGTGCCTGCAAACAGGTACGCCCCTGGGCAACCCCCGATTTCGCGAGCAGATCGAGCGGGCGCTTGGGGTGACAGTTGGCTACGCCAAGCGGGGGAGACCGAAGAAGGCCAAGGAAGATCGAGCGCCGGAAGAGGGGCAGCAACCTCTGGATCTTTAAAAGGGTACTGACCCCTTTTCCCCTCCAGAACTGATTCCCCTGACGGATTTTACACTCTGCGGGACGTCGCTCGAAAAAGAAAAAACCTTAATAACAATATGATAGTGAAATCACTTGGCCATTCTTGATGCGTGGCTCGGGTGGGGTGTCACGCGGGTGTGACAATGAAGAAACCCATTGGAAGCGGTCGATGTCCCCCGCTTGGCGGCCCCGCGGTTCCGGGCCGGGATGATTCTCCGGCGGCCAAAAAGAGGCTGAAAAACAACGCGTAGACATGCTGACCGCGAAGGATTCCAGGGCGCATCAGACAACAGGCATTAGGCCTCGGGGGCGGATTGCACCGGCCTTGCCCGCCTGACGGGGGAAAGCGGCGTCAGACTTCTTTACTTCCGTAAGCCCTGGGCCAGACTCGGACCCAGGTAATGCTTGTTTTCAAGGTTTTTCGTCTTAATAAACAATAGAGTAACGTTTCTGGCCCGGATTATGCCTAGGATGAAGTGCCCGACGCACTTAAGGGCTGAGCTGTCCGGGGGGGCGACCGAGTGTCGCGGTAAACGGCCTCCCCCAAGACCCCAGGACGCATTTGTGGGTCGGTGCAGCTCAGAAGCCTTCCATCCGTGATCTTTAGACGTCAACTGGAGACGAAAATGAACGCTTTTCGAAAGACAACAATCTCGATGGCCTTGGCGACTGCCGGTCTGTTTGCAGCAGGTGCGGTGAATGCCGAGCTGATCGACTTCACAGACGATTCGAAGTGGGATCCAAACACCTCCGCGGTCTACGTCTTGCCGGGCACCGTAGCACTGACCTCCAATCCGGCGGGGAACGTGAATTTCACCGGTTTCGATGGGGGCGTGATCGCTCCGCCGACGGGATCCTGCGGAGGACCTGGACGGCGTTGGCATTTCAGACGACGAGATCACCGGCTTTGCAGAGACTCTGACGGTGAAGTTCGATAAGGCTGTTACCGTGGTTCGCTTGGACTTCCTCGACCTCTTCAAGAGCGCGACAGGCACAGAGACTGCAAGGGTCACTTGGTCGGTTGGTGGAGGTCCGGGGACCTCGTTGTCCTTCGCAGCAACGCAGTTCGTCCCGCCGAAAAACAACAACGGCGGCTACCTGTCTGTAACTGGTTTGAGCTTCCTTGCCGATACCCTGGTTTTCGACTTGGACCCGATGTCCGGCAAGGATGATGGCAGTGCCGATTACGCGGTCGCTGCGATCGGCGTCGTGCCAATCCCCGCCGCGGCCTGGCTGTTCGGCTCGGCCCTCATGGGGATGGCCGGGATCGGCTACCGTCGGACTCAGAAGGCCTAGCGGTCTGCTTGCTGTTGACGCGGAACGGGCCGAGCGGCCCGTTTCGCGTTTTCAGGACCCTTGCCCCGAATCGCCCGTCATTCCACACCAAACCGGGAACTAGGGGCTCAGGCTCTCACCTGTTCGCTCAGTCCGAGGACTCGCGCCCGTCACGCGCGATGATTTACCCCGCCCCCGCGCGGTGACAGACCGAGTGTCCCCCACGCTTAGCTGACCCACCGGCGCCCCCCGGGGCCGCGACGCGCCACCGTGGCTGCTTGGCCATCGGTCGCGCCCAAGGCAACAAGACCCCGCCCGGTGAGTGCCGCCGCCTTCGACGCCGCTCCCTATTGGGTGCAGTCCTCGGCTTGAGACCGATTCCCTTCTTCGCGGCAACTCCCATCCCGCTCTGGTCGTCCCCAAGCGCGGGCTTCAGCGGGAAGGCTCGCTAACCTCACAGGCGCGCTGCGGCGCAATTCCGCGTATGCGACAATGTCGGCCGCGGGACAGGCCGTGCTGGATCGCGCCCCAGGTCCGGATACCCTTGACCTGCACCCCAAAAACGGACCCGCTGCGGCCGTCGTCACGCCCCGGCCCACGACCCCCATGGCCACACTGGAGGCCCTGCAATGGCAAGAGTGACTCACCTCTCCTTCATTCTCTTCGTGTTCCTCGTCGCCGGTTGCGGCGAACAAGACCGGGCGCAGACCTACCTGCGAGCGGGGCCAGACCCTGTACGACCAGGGGAACCTGGTCAAGGCCCGGATCGAGTTCAAGAACGTCCTGCAGATCGAGCCCCAAGAATGCCCGCGCCTGGTTCATGATCGGCCAGATCGAGGAGCGGGAGCAGAACTGGCAGAAGGCTTACGGGGCCTACGCGCAAGCGGTGGAGCTCGACCCGGCTAACGGGGAGGCCAGGGTCAAGAAGGGGACCCTGTTACTGGCGCGCTAACCAACCGGACGACGCCCTGGCCGAGGCCGAGGCCGTCCTGGCGGCGCACCCGGACGACCCGGGCGCATTGACCCTGCGCGGCGGCGATCCGCCGGCGCCAGGGCAACCTGGACGGCAGCGGCCGCGGATGCGCAGGCGGCGCTGGATCGGGACCCCAAGCACCGGGATGCCCTCTTGCTGCTGGCCGCCGTTCGGTCCGATCAGGGTCAGCCCGCGGAGGCCAAGACGGTGCTTCTGCGGGGGGTGGCCAGCAATCCGGACGATGTGTCGCTCAAGCTCGCGCTGGCCGCGCTCACCGAGCAAGCTCGGGGATACGGCGGGGCGATCCGTCTGCTTCAGGGGCTGGTGGAGCAGGCAGCCGGAGGAGTTCTCCCACCGGCTGCGGCTCGCCCGGTACCTCGCGGCCCAGGGCCAGCCGGACGCGGCGGAGCAGACGCTCGCGGGTCGCCGTGGAGGCGGCGCCCGGAGGACGTGCAGCGCAAGCTCATGCTGGTGGACTTCCTCGCTGGCGAGCAAGGGCGCCGAAGCCGCAACGATCGAGCTCCAGCAGTTGATCGAGGCGAGGCCCGACGACTATGCCCTGCGGTTCGCGTTGGCGGACCGCTATCGCGACGCCAAGCAATACGACGCGATGGCGGCGACCTATCGGGCCGTGATCGACCGCGACGGCGAGGCGCCTGACGGGCTGAAGGCGCGCGGCAGGCTCGCGGCCCTGCTGCTTGCCCAGAACAAATCGGATGAGGCCCTGGCCCTGGCCGAGGAAGTCCTCGCGGAGGACAGCCAGAGCGCCGACGCCCTGTTGGTGCGGGCGGCGATTGCCCTGCAGCGCAACAATGCCGACCAGGCCGTCGGCGACCTGCGCACCCTGCTGCGGAATGACCCGGCCTCCGTGGCGGCCCTGCGCCTGCTCGCCCAGGCCCATGTGATGAAGGACGAGCTGCCATTGGCCCAGGACGCCCTGGAGAAGGCCATCGAGGCGGCCCCCAAGGAACCGGCCGCCTATCTGCAGCTTGCCGAGCTGCGCGCCAAGACGGGCGATGCCCAGGGGGCGTCCCAGACCCTGGAGCGCCTGCTCGCCCAGGTGCCCGGCGATGCGGCTGCCCAGAACGCCCTGGCGCAGCTCCAACTCGGCCAACAGGACGTCGCGGCCCTGGAAAAGACGGCCGAACGGGTCCTCGCGCACCCGCCCGGAGGACCCCATGGGCTATTACCTCAAGGGCCTGGTGCTGCAAGGGCGCGGCGAGCTGGCGCCGAGCGTCGCGCAGTTCGAGACCGCGCTGGCCAAGCAGCCCAAGGCGGCGGAGCCGCTGGTGGCCCTGGCGCGGAGCTACCTGGCCTTGAAACAGCCGGAGAAGGCGGAAGCGCGCCTCAAGCAAGCTGTTGGCAGACAACCCGCGTAATGTGGTGGCGATCAACCTGCTGGGCGAGGTCTACCTGGCCATGGGCCAGCCGGCCCAGGCGCGCGCCCAGTACGAGGCCGCCGTGCGGACCGTGCCGGGCTCGCCGCTGGCCTACGAGCGCCTGGCCGGGCTGCAGGCCGCCGACGGGGATCGGGCCGCTGCCCTAAGACACTCCAGTCGGGGATCGAGGCGACGAAGCGCAGCCCCCTCCTGGTCCTGGCGCTCGCCGCCGTGCAGCAGGAGGCCGGGGACTATGACGCCGCCATCGCGGCCTACGAGGAGGTGCTCAAGCGCTATCCCAACGCCGACCCCGCCGCCAACAACCTGGCGATGCTCATCGCCGACCATGGTGCGGCGGACCCGGCGCGCCTGGCCCGCGCCCTCGAGGTGGCCCAGCGCTTCGCGGGGTCGGATCAGGCCGCCTTTCAGGACACCCTCGGCTGGGTGTATTTCCGCAATGGCAAGTACCAGGAGGCCGTGGGGCTGCTCGAGAAGGCGGTGGGCCGAGGCCACACCAGAGCGACAGTACCACCTGGGCATGACCTACCTGAAACTGGGGCGGACATCGGAGGCGAAGGACCTGCTCGGCAAGGCGGTGGGCGCCGGACAGACGTTCACCGGCATCGAGGAGGCGCGTGCGGCGCTGCAGCAGCTCTGAACGCGCCGATTCGCTTCCCTCTCCCCCCTCTCCCCCGACCCCACTCCCGCAAGCGGGCGAGGGGGGCTGAGGTGCAGGGATGCAGATGACGGCAGCCTTTGCGTTCATCCTGGCCCTGTTCCTGTCCACGGCCCTGGTCCCGGCCCTGGGCCGGGTCGCCGGCCGACTGGGACTGATCGACCGGCCCGGCGGGCGCAAGGTCCACGTCGCGGCGATGCCCCGCACCGGGGGGATCGCAATCTTTCTCGGTTTCCTCGCGCCCGTGCTCCTGTGGGTGCCCCTGCGGGACGACCTGCGCGCCTTTGTCATCGCGGCCGGCGTCCTGTTCTGCTTTGGGGTCCTGGACGACCGGTTTAACCTCGACTATCGCCTCAAGCTGCTGGGTCAGTTGCTTGCCGCCCTGATCGTCACCCTGGGCGGGGGTGTCCTGATCACTCACTTTCCTTTCGCCCCCGATGAACGCTTGCCGTTCGTCCTCGCGCTCCCCTTCACCCTGCTGGCGCTGGTGGGCATCACCAATGCACTGAATCTCTCCGACGGGCTCGACGGCCTGGCCGGGGGGATCAGCCTGTTGGCGATCGGGGCCCTGTTACTCCTGGCCTACCAGGCCGAGGACGCCGCGGTCGTCACGGTCGCCCTGGCGGTCATGGGTGCCACCTTCGGCTTCCTGCGCTTCAATACCTACCCGGCCCGGGTCTTTATGGGCGATTCGGGGAGTCAGTTCCTTGGGTTCAGCGCCGCCGTGCTTGCGGTCATCGTGACCCAGACCGCGAACCCCGCCCTCAGTCCGGTGGTCCCGGTGCTGCTGCTGGGGCTGCCGATACTCGATACCCTCACCGTCATGACGCGGCGCATCGCGGCCGGGCGCTCGCCCTTCGCTGCGGACCGCACCCACCTCCACCACCGGCTGCTCGACCTGGGTCTCAGTCAGTACGAGGCCGTGGCCGCCGTCTATCTTGCGCAGGCCGCGCTGGTGGTCCTGGCCTACCTCCTGCGTTACAGCGCGGACGCACTTCTGGTCGGGGTCTACGCCGCATTCGCGGTGACCGTGCTGGTTGGGTTGCGGCACCTCGCCGCCAGCGCGCCACACCTCAAGGCGCGGCCGGCGCATGCCTCTTGGGTCGGGCGTCTGGTTGCCCACGTCCGGGAGACGGCGCTGCTCAAGCGCTACCCCTTTCTGGTGCTCAATCTGGCCGTTCCGCTCTTCCTGGTGGCGGGGGCCTTGGCGTCCGGCCCGGTGGGGACGGACCTGGGCCTGCTCGCCGCCGGCCTGCTCCTGGTGCTGGGCGCGGCCTTTCTGCTCAAGTCGGTCCCCTTCTTCTTCTTGGAACGTCTGACCGCGTACGCGACGGCGGTCAGCGTCGCTTACCTGCTGGACCGCTCGGGCCCTGCCGTGGCGGCCTGCCGCCCCTGTCTCGGCGCCTTCTTCGTTTTCCTGGCCGGTGTCACGGCGGTGTGGGTGCGGTTCTCCAGTGGTGCTTTCAGGGTCAATACGCTGGATATCCTCGTCGTGTTGCTCGCGGTCGCCGTCCCCAGCTTGCCAGGGCCGGACTTCCGCGACCTTGGTGTGGTGGCGTTGGAGTCCATCGTCCTCTTTTATGCCATCGAGGTCCTCTTCACCGAGCGGGAGCGCCATTGGGACGCCTTGCGGTTCGGCGTCTTTGGGGCCCTGGCCATCCTCGCGGGGAAGGGCCTCTTGTTCTGAGGGTGCGCGTGGGCCGCGACCGGCCGGGGGCGGGGGTTGTCAGCGGATTTTACAGCCCCGATTTGCCATGATCGTCGTTAAAGTCTTCATTTATATAGAAAATTTCTTTGCACAGTGGGGTTCAGCGGTCGCCGCGGCCGGAATCCGCCTCAAGGTTGTGACAGTCTGGGCTTCGTCAGATCGCGTTCGTCTGCCTTAACTTGCTAAAACAATGGTAAAACTGGAGGTGGTATCAGTCTTGCAGCCAAGGAACTGAGGGACGCTGCTTCGCGTCCCGGTAAAAGGTTGTAGGGCAAACCAGGTTCCGGTCTGCCGCAAAGCAACCATCGCGGCTAGGGCTCACAGAGACATCATGTGATCAGTATGAAACTCTCGACAAAACTCAGCGCGGTTAGCTCAGCGCTTGCATTGACTGGGCTGTTCATGTTCGGCGGGGTGGCGCAGGCCGAGCAGGTGAAGGCAGAATCTGCTCACCCTCGCAGGGTCCGGTGTGGACTTTTCGATCAACTCTGGAGGGAGTTACACTGGCACCACCGCCGGTTTGTGGACCTTCCGTCAGGACTCCGGTCCGCTACTTACTTATAACACGCAAACGCAGTCGGACCTGTTCGTCAGCTTCTGCATCGATCTAGCGGATGGTATTGGCGTCCCCTCAAATGACAACGTCTGGGACGTGGTTTCGCTTAACGACGCACCGGACCCGAGCGCTGGGCCAATGAATGCTAGGGCGGCGGACCTAGAGAAGTTGCTCGGTGGGGCCATTACCACCGGTAGTCTCAATGATGCCCTCTTGCTGAGTGCGACTGATGCGGCTGCACTGCAGATCGCGGTTTGGGAGGTTGTCCACGAGAGTTCGGAGAGCTACAACGTCGCCAGTGGGCTCGTCCGGTTTCAGAACGCGGCCGAAGGAGTCCTAGCCCAAGCCACCACCTACCTCACCGGCATTAGCACCGCTAAGGGCATGGTGGGTCTAAAGGGCCTGACGAGCCCCGATCGCCAAGACTTTGTTGGCCAGGTCGTCCCCATCCCCGCCGCCGCCTGGCTGTTCGGCTCCGCCCTCATGGGCACCATCGCCCTGGGTCGGCGGAAGCAGAAGAAGGAACTCGCGGCCTGAGGTCTGACCCTGAAGGCCGGGCGGGAGCGCCAGCCGTTGATGACCTAGACGGTTGGAAAGCCAAGAAGAAGGGCGAGGCCACCGCGGCTTCGCCCTTTTTTTGTGGCGACTGGGTTTCCTCGCCCCCGGCTCCGTTCCCGCGAGCCGGGGAGGGGGGATACCGATCATTGTTGGGCCATGTCAGGCTTCAGCGTCAGGTAGTGGTGTTTTTAAGTAGGATGGGCAGAGCGAGAGCGATGCCAATCGAAATGCCAAAGCGACTGGCGGGGGGATGATGGGCATCGCTCTCGCTCTGCCCATCTACGCGCTACGCGCTGGACCCTCGCGGCCAGAGGCTTGCGTGCTCCAGGTCCGGCCCTGGCTGAGGCGTTAACCGGCTTCGGAATCAGCTGGGGCAACCTGTGGATCGGTCTGTTGGTCCGTCCGGGCCTGCCGGATGGCCGTGAGGCGGGCCCGGCGAATCTGCTCAGGAATCAGGTGGGGCGCCGGGGCCGCGGCGGCGATGGCCGCGACGTCAACCGCGGCGGCGGCCTCCAGGAACCGGCGCAGGGCTTCGCCCTGGGGATAGGGGCGCTCCGCATAGCCGGTCCGGCCGCGGAAATCCGCCTCGCAGGCGGTGAGCATCTGATGGAAGCGCGCGGGGCGGCGGAAGGCATCCGCACCCTCCAGGAGTCCCAGGATGGTGGCGGGGCGCAGGTCATCCAGCTTGTGGACCAGGCCGTGGTAGCGGGCGGTGATGCGGGCCAGTTCGCGGTGGCGGTTGGGAATACGGAAGCGGTCGCAGATGGCTTCCAGCAGGTCCACGCTGCGCTCTTCGTGTCCGTGGTGGCTGGGGAGGATGTCCGGCGGCGTGCTGCCCTTGCCGAGGTCATGGCAGAGGGCGGCGAAGCGGACCTCAAGGTCCGGGGACAGGCGCGCGGCCATGTCCAGCACCAGCATGACGTGCACGCCGGTGTCGATCTCCGGGTGCCATTTGGGGGGCTGGGGTACGCCCCAGAGGCGGTCCAGTTCCGGCAACAGGCGGGGCAGGGCGCCGCAGTCCCGCAAGACTTCAAAGAAGCAGGAGGGCCGGTCCTCCCCCAGGGCCTTGACCAATTCTTGCCAGACCCGCTCGGGGACCAGGGCGTCGACCTCACCGGCGGCGACCATGTCCCGCATCAGATCCAGGGTCTCCGGCGCGACCTGGAACCTCAGGGAGGCGAAGCGGGCGGCGAAGCGGGCCACCCGCAGGATCCGCACCGGATCCTCACCGAAGGCCGGGGAGACGTGGCGCAGGACCCGTCCCTCAAGGTCCGCGAGCCCGCCGAAGGGATCGATGAGCCTGCCGTCCGGGGCCTCCGCCAGGGCATTGATGGTCAGGTCCCGGCGTTGCAGGTCCTCCTCCAGGGTGACTGCCGGGTCCGCGTGGACGGCGAAGCCCCGGTAGCCGGGGGCGGTCTTGCGCTCGGTCCGGGCCAAGGCGTATTCGGCCTTGGTCTGCGGGTGCAAGAAGACCGGGAAGTCCTGCCCAACCTGCTTGAAGCCGCGGCGCAGCAGGTCATCCACCGAGGCGCCGACGACCACGTAGTCCCACTCCTTGGGGACGCGGCCAAGGAGCCGGTCCCGCACGGCGCCCCCGACCAGGTAGACCTGCAGGCCCGCGGCCGGGTCCGGTGCCGGGGTCTGGGGGGTGACGGGCATCCCCGGCTCAGACCTTGGGTGCCGGGGCCTGGTGGGTGAGATTGGCTGGCTTTCGGAGGTCGACTGCAGGCAGAGCCCCAGGGTCCGGCACCTGCGTCACCGCGAGGGTTTCGCCAGTCGCAGGTTCTGCCCGACTGAAATGCCGGCGCAACCCCACGAAGACCCGTTTGACCCCGCGCCAGACCTTGGGCATCAGCCAGATCAGGAGCAGGAAGAAGAGGGCGAGGGCAACCAGGAAGACCGCCGGGTGATTGAGCGCGAGCAGGAGGCCACCGAGCACCCCCAGGTCCTCGGTCACGGAGGCGGCCCAGTTGGTGAAGGGCTCCGGGGAGGCATTGATGAGAACGCGGGTGCCGGCCTTGGCGGCATGACTGGCCGCCGCCACACCGCCGCCCAGCAGGGCCACGGCCACCTCACCCAGGGGCCCGACGTCACCCACCGCGCCGGTGGCCATGAGGGCGCCGGCGGGGATGCGGATGAAGGTGTGCAGGGCGTCCCAGGCGCTGTCGACCCCAGGGACCTTGTCGGCGAAGAACTCGACGAGGTACATGCCCCCGGCGGCCAACAGCACCATCGGGTCAGACAGGATATCGAGACCGGCGGGCAGGTCCACCGTCCCGGTGGCACCGAGGACCCCGAGCACCAGGATAGCCGCGTAGAGATTGATCCCGCTGGCCCAACTGGCGCCGAGGGTCAGGGCAAGGGTCTGCGTCAGATCGTCCACGGCTACCTCCTGGGGAAACGGAATCCGCTGTCGATTATAGGGCAAGGCCGGGGGGCGGATGATCCCAAATCGAGCAGTCAGCGATCAGCAGTCAGCGATCAGCCGTCAGCGTTCAGTTCTGAGTTTCATTGGGTTATCGCCGTCGGACGGATCACCGCCGGGCTGAGCGCCAGGCACCGTTGGACCCTGCCCCTGACCGCGTGAAGTGATAGCCTCAGGTGCATTAGGGGTAGAATAAAACCCCTTTGTTCCCGAGAGTGCTCCGACCATGCGGTATTTCGTCTACCCGGTCCTGTTCGCCTTCATCGCCTTCACCATCTGGCCCTTTTTTTACGTCTTCAAGTTGGACGGGGCCCTGGGCGAGGAGGACACCACCGCGCTTGCCGCCCTAGTGGACCTGCCCGCGATCCGGGCCAACTACAAGGCGCGAGTCACCGCCGGTGCCGACCAACTGTTGCCGGCCGCCGATCCCTCCAGCGCCATGGCCTGGATTCGCCAGAACCTGGAGCGCCTCGGCGACTCGGCCCTGGACCAGGCGATCACGGTGCCCTGGGTGCGCGAGACCCTGCGCAAGGCCGTCTCGGAGGCGACCAACCAAAGTCCGCCCTTTCTGCTGAGCGGGATCGATTACGCCTTCTTTGAGTCTTACGACCGGTTCCTGATCCGTATCGGGGACCTGGGCCAGGGACCGACCCATGTGCGGCTGTCCCTGGAGGGTACGGAGTGGAAGGTTACGGACATCATCCGCTAACCGTTCCTAACAGATATCCGGGGATACCAGGGGATATCAGGGGGCGCTCGCCGGGAGCATTCCCTGCCGCAGGATGAACGCGGCGATCTCCGCTACCCCCTGGCCCGCGCGCAGGTTGGTGAAGACGAAGGGCCGCTCCCCGCGCATGCGCCGGCTGTCAGACTCCATCACCGCCAGGGATGCACCCACATAGGGGGCCAGGTCGATCTTATTGATCACCAGGAGGTCCGAGCGGGTGATGCCGGGGCCGCCCTTGCGGGGGATCTTCTCCCCCTCGGCCACGTCGATGACATAGAGGCTCAGGTCCGCCAGTTCCGGACTGAAGGTGGCGGCCAGGTTATCCCCGCCACTCTCGATGAAGATCAGGTCCAGGTCCGGGAAGCGGGCCTGCAAGTCTTCCACCGCTGCCAGGTTCATGCTGGCGTCCTCCCGGATGGCCGTATGGGGGCAGCCGCCGGTCTCCACCCCGATGATGCGCTCCGCCGGCAGGGCCTGGGAGCGGATCAGGAACTCCGCATCCTCCCGGGTGTAGATGTCATTGGTCACCACGGCGATCTGATACTGGTCCCGCAGGTGCTTGCACAGGGCGTCCAGCAGGGCGGTCTTGCCGGACCCCACGGGTCCGCCGACGCCCACCCGCAGGGGGGATGAATCAACCATGGCGAACTCCTGAGTCAAGAGCGGAACAACCGGGTGTACTGGGTCTCATGGGCGCTGCTGGCGATCGCTAAGGCCGGGCAGGAGGCGCCGATCTCCGCGTCCGAGCGGTCCAGGGCCTGATTCAGGGCGGCCGGGATGCGCTCGCCCAGCCGGGTCAGGACTTGCTGGCCCTGAGTCTGGCCGAGGGGTACGGATTTGACCCCTGCCAGTACCAGGCCCTCCGTCCAGGACCAGGCGTAGCCCGCGACGGCCAGCCGGGGCGGGACGCCCCAGGCGGCGGCCGCGAAGGCGAACCCGGCCAGGTGGGCACGGCCCAGCACGGGGCGCCAGACCCGGGCGCCGTCCAGGTCCCAGGCGACCAGCAGGTCCGCCAGGGCACGGCCACGTTGAGCCTCCTCCTGGCGCAACTCCATGGTCTCCCGGGCGGCGAGTAGGTGGTCGATCAGGGCGCGCATGGTGTCCGGGTCCCGCGCCCTGGCGGCCGCGTGCAGCCGAACCAGGAGCGGCAGGTCCACCCGGGCCAGGGTCTGTTCCAGTTGGTCGACGACCCAGGACTCCAGATCCGCCCCGGTGCGGACCCAGCCCGCCTCCACCGCCCACTCCAGGCCCTGGGAATAGGTGAAGCCCCCGATCGGCAGGGACGGACTCACCAACTGCAAGAGGCGCAGCAGGGGCAGGTCAGGCGCGGCCGTCATGGGTGCCGTGACCATGCGTGTGCCCAGTACCCTGACCCTGACTGCCGTAGGCCCCGGGCTCCGGTTCGAAGGGACCGGTCTCCACTGTCACTTTAAGGCCCAACCCCTGTACCAGGTCGTCGAGCACAGGGTCGTGCAAATAGGACAGCCGTCCCGGCTCGATCTGCAGGGTCACATGGCGATTGCCCAGGTGGTAGCAGGCCCGGGCCAAGCCCAGGGCGTCCGCGCAGGCCGCCCGGGACAGACACTCGGGGGCCGCGCGCACGCGCACGGCCAGACCATCATCGGAGAGCAGCCCGTCGCCGTCGCGCAGCGTGGTGCCCCGCGGCAGCAGAATGCCAACCTCCCGCCCATCGTCCAGCACCACCCGGAGGCGGCTGCGCAGCCGTTGGTCCAGCGTCAGGGTCACCGTCAGGTCGGTTGGCGGCAGGGCGGCAGTCTTGCGGGTCAGGTGGATCATGGGCACAGCCGTCGGTGGATGTCGACTACCAGGGTCAGCGCGGAGCAGCAGTCCGGAAGACGCCGTCAGACATCCCAATCCATCAGTTCCCGCAGCACGGCGGTGGCATAAGACCCCGCCGGGAGTTGGAAGCGCAATTCGACGCCAGACTCAGACTCACCCCAGGCGAGGTCCGGCACCGGGACCCTGAGCGCCCGGCGCTCCTGGACCAGGCCGTAGCGGGCGAGGCCCTCGGGCCATCCGGGGAAGCGGGCGGCGGTACTGTCCTCCAGGGCGCGGACCGCGCCGGCCGTGGGCGGCTCGCCGTGACCCCAGAGCGGACCGGTGGGGTGCAGGTCCAGGCGGGACGCCCGTTCGCGCAGGGTGTCGTCAATGACCTCGGCGGGGAAGAACGCGTGGCTGCCGTTCAGGTTGAGGCAGTCGCCGGCCAAGGGCAGGTCCCAATCGGCGCGGCCGATGCGCTCGGCCAGGACCAGGTTGAAGACCTGGGAACGAGCGGCGGAGAGCCACAGGCCCTGCTGGTGGCGGGAGGGGCGGCGGATCGCACCGCGGAACAGGGCCTCGGCCCGGGCCAGGTTGGCGCCGCCGCGACCGAAGCGCTGTTCGCCGAAGTAGTTGGGGACGCCGGCGGCGCGGATGCTGGCGATGCGCCCGGCGAGCCGTTCCGGGGTGACGGACCAGTCGCGCACCCGGATGCGGAAGCGGTTACCGGCCAGCGCGCCGCGCCGCAGTTTGCGGCGGTGGGGATGGACCTCCAGGACCTCGATCCTTTCAGCGGCCAGCGGGGACCAATCGGGGTCGCCGTCGCGGGGCCGCGGAAGGGTGAACCACTGGCTGGTGACGGCACGACGGTCCTTGAGGCCGGCGTAGCCCAGATCCCGTTCGGCCACCCCAGCGACCTCGGCCAGGCGGCGGGCGACCCACTCGGTGTTCTGGTCGGTCTTGCGGACCCACAGCAGCAGGTGATCGCCCGCGCCGTCGGGGGCGAAGCCGAGGACCTCCTGCGACCTCGAAGTCGGCGGGATCGACCCGCAGGCGGCCCGTTCCCAAGGGCTCCCCATGGGCGCGCGGCAGGTCGTGAACGGCGGTCCAGGTCGGCTGGGCCGGGTCGGCCATTCTACTCATCGCAGCAGGACCACCGCGAAGGCCGCGATGCCCTCGCCGCGGCCGGTGAAGCCCAGGCGCTCGGTGGTGGTGGCCTTGACGTTGACGCGCCGCCGGGTCGCAGCCCAGGTCGGCGGCGAGCACGGTCCGCATGGCCGCGATGTGAGGGGCCAGTCTTGGGCCGTTCGGCGATGATGGTCAGGTCCGCGTTGTGCACCTTGAGTCCCAGGTCGGCCAGGCTCTGCCATGACCCGTCGCAGAAGGATGCGGCTGTCGATCCCCGCGTAGGCCTGGTCGGTGTCCGGGAAGTGGTGGCCGATGTCGCCCAGGCCCGCGGCCCCGAGCAGGGCGTCGCACAGGGCGTGGAGGCCACGTCGCCGTCGGAATGGGCGGCAAGTCCCTGGTCGTGGGGGACTGTGACCCCGCACAGGATCAGGGGGCGCCCGGACGCGAAGCGGTGAACGTCGATACCTTGGCCGATCAGCATGGGGTAGCCTGTAGGTCCAGGTAGAAGCGGGCCAGGGGGAGGTCCTCGGCGCGGGTGATCTTGAGGTTATCCGCGTGGCCCTCGATCAGTCGTGGGGCCAGGCCCAGGCGCTCCATGGCGCCGGCGTCATCCGTCACCAGATCGCCGGCCGCGATGGCATCCTGGTCAGGGCGTCGCGCAGGGCGCCAAGCCGGAACATCTGGGGGGTGTAGGCGTGCCACAGGGCGCGCGCGGTCCAGCGTGGCACCGATGCGCCCGGCCGCGTCGGCCTGCTTCATGGTGTCGCGCACCGGCACCGCGAGGATGCCGCCCACCGGGTCGGCCGCCAGTTCAGTCATCAGCCGGTCCAGATCGGCCGGACGCAGGCAGGGGCGGGCGGCGTCGTGGACCAGGACCCAGTCGGTCGGTTCGGCCTCGCGGCCAGGGCGGACAAGGCGTTGCAGGACCGAGTGAGCAACGCTCGGCACCGCCGTCCACCCGCCAGGACCCTGGGGTGATCGCGGCATAGGCAGTGGCGGACCAGAATTCGTCCTCTGGCCCCAGGGCGACCCAGACCCCGCCGATGCGCGGATGTTCGAGAAAGGCCGCCAGGGTCCAGTCGATCACCGGCCGACCAGCCAGGTCCAGGTATTGCTTGGGGATGGCGGCCCCCAGCCGCCGGCCGACACCGGCGGCCGGGATCACCGCCCAGAACCGGGGCTCGATTCGAAGTGGATCACTTGGATCCCTTCTCGTGGGGCTGGGGCTGGCTCCGGTGACCTCGGGCCGGGACCGGCTTGGGCCGCTCGATGACCTGGATGAAGACCTCCCCGGGCTTGATCATGCCCAGTTCACCGCGGGCCCGCTCCTCCAGGGCCGCCTCGCCGCTGCGCAGGTCCTCCACCTCGGCCTGGAGGTCCTGGTTGCGGGTGCGCAGCCGCTCCAGTTCGTGCCTTCTGTGGCCGATCTCCTGCTGCAGGCCATGCAGGTCCGCCAGGCTGCCCTCGCCCCGACCCAGAGGCGGTACTGGAGCCAGCCGACCAGGACGCCGATCAGGACGACGATCAGGATGCGCATGGTCGGTAATGGCAGTGACCTGACCGCCGACCAGGGGCGCCGGCCAGCGGTTCGGTGCCCTCAGAGCCAGCGGAAGGCCTCGCGGCCGGCATAGACGGCCTCGTCGCCCAGCTGATCCTCGATGCGCATCAACTGGTTGTACTTGGCCACGCGGTCGGAGCGGGACAGGGAGCCGGTCTTGATCTGACCGGTGGCGGTGGCCACCACCAGGTCGGCGATGGTGGTGTCCTCGGTCTCGCCGGAGCGGTGGGAGACCACCGCCGTGTAGCCCGCCGCATGGGCCATAGTGATGGCCTCCAGGGTCTCGGTCAGGGTGCCGATCTGGTTGACCTTGATCAGGATGGAGTTGGCGATACCCCGGTCGATGCCTTGCTTGAGGATCTTGGTGTTGGTGACGAAGAGGTCGTCGCCGACGATCTGGACCCGGCTGCCCAGGCGCTCGGTCAGGCGCTTCCAGCCGTCCCAGTCGCCCTCGGCCAGGCCGTCCTCGATGGTGAGGATGGGGTACTGGTTGACCCAGCCCTCGAGCATGTCGATCACCCCGTCGGAGTCGAGCTTGCGGCCCTCGCCCGCCAGGTCATAGAGCCCGTCCTTGTAGAACTCGGAGGCCGCCACGTCCAGGCCGATCCAGATGTCCTTGCCGGCCGTGAAGCCGGCCTTGCCGATGGCCTCCAGGATCGCCTCCACCGCGGCGACGTTGGAGGGCAGGTCCGGGGCGAAGCCGCCCTCGTCGCCCACGGCGGTGGCCAGCCCCCGGCCCTTCAGCACGGCCTTGAGGGCATGGAAGACCTCGGCGCCGTAGCGCACGGCCTCGCGGAGGCTGGGGGCGCCCACGGGCAGGATCATGAACTCCTGAAAGTCCACGCTGTTGTCCGCGTGCTGGCCGCCGTTGATGATGTTCATCATGGGCACCGGCAGGCGGTAGTGGCCGGCGGCCGAGGTAGCGGTAGAGGGGCAGGGCCTCGCTCCTGGGCGGCGGCATGGGCGACGGCCAGGGAGACGCCGAGCAGGGCATTGGCGCCGAGCCGGCCCTTGTTCTCGGTGCCGTCCAGGTCGATCATGCGCCGGTCGATGCCACCCTGGTCGGTGACCTCCATGCCGACCACGGCCTCGCGTCAGTTCGCCCTCGATGTGGGCCACGGCCTTGCGCACCCCCTTGCCGCCGGTAGCGGGTCTTGTCGCCGTCGCGCAGCTCCAGGGCCTCGCGGGAGCCGGTGGAGGCGCCGGAGGGGACGGCGGCGCGGCCAATGGCACCATCGGCGGTGATGACATCGGCCTCGACGGTGGGATTGCCGCGGGAATCCAGGATCTCCCGGGCACGGACGTCGACGATCTCGGACATGGTGGGTAACTCCAGCCAGCGGAGGATCACCCGCCAAAATTTGAAAAAATCGATTGTTCTCGCGGCAGCGGCTTAAAGATCCGCCTCGGCGAATCTCCGCCGCCTTGACCAGCCGATCGAGTCTCGACCAGGGTCTCCAGCAGCTCCCGCATCCGCCCCAGGGGCCAGGCGTTGGGGCCGTCGCTCAGGGCGCTGGGCCGGGGTCGGGATGGGTCTCCATGAAGAGTCCCGGCGACGCCCGCGGCCACCGCTGCCCGCGCCAGCACGGGGACGAACTCCCGCTGCCCGCCGGAGCGGTCCCCCTGCCCGCCGGGCAACTGGACCGAGTGGGTGGCGTCGAAGACCACCGGGCAGCCGGTCTCGCGCATCACCGCCAGGGCGCGCATGTCCGAGACCAGATTGTTGTAGCCGAAGGAGACGCCGCGCTCGCAGACCATGATCTGGTCGTTGCCGGTGGCGCGGGCCTTGTCGACCACTTGCTGCATGTCCCAGGGGGCGAGGAACTGGCCCTTCTTGATGTTGACCGGCAGGCCCTGGCGCGGCCACCGCGCAGGATGAAATTCGTCTGGCGGCAGAGGAAGGCGGGGGTCTGGAGCACGTCCACCACCGCGGCGACCTCATGCAGCGGGCGTGTCCTCGTGGACATCGGTCAGGACCGGCACCCCGAAGCGGGCGCGCACCGCTTCCAGGATTCGCAGCCCCGCCTCCAGGCCGGGACCGCGGAAGCTCGCCGATGGAGGAACGGTTGGCCTTGTCGAAGGAGGACTTGAAGATGAAGGGGATGCCCAGTTCCCGCGGTCATCTCCGGTGAGCTGCCCCGCCGTCTCCTGGGCCAGGGCCTCGCTCTCGATGACGCAGGGACCGGCGATCAGGAACAGGGGGCGGTCCAGCCCGACCTCGAAGTCCGGCAGCCGCATCAGGCGGCCTTGCCCCTGGTCCGCGCCTGCTGGGCGAGGGCGGCCTGGATGAAGCCGCGTGAACAGCGGGTGACCGTCCCGCGGGGTGGAGGTGAACTCGGGATGGAACTGGCAGGCGATGAACCAGGGGTGATCGGGAATCTCGATGATCTCCACCAGGCGGTCGTCCAGGGACCAGCCGGAGAAGCGCATGCCCGCGTCCTTCAACAGGTTCAGATAGCGGTTGTTGAACTCGTAGCGATGGCGGTGACGCTCGCGGACCTGGGGCTTGCCGTAGACGGCGCGCGCCAGGCTGCCCGGCTCCAGGCGACAGTTCTGGCCGCCCAGGCGCATGGTGCCGCCCAGGTCGGACTGCTCGCTGCGCGGCTCGATCTGGCCCTGCTCGTCCCGCCACTCGGTGATCAGGGCGATGACCGGGTGGGGGGTCTGGCGGTTGAACTCGGTGCTGTGGGCGCCGGCCAGTCCCGCCACGTCGCGGGCGTACTCGATCACCGCCACCTGCATGCCGAGGCAGATGCCCAGATAGGGCATGCGACGCTCCCGGGCATAGCGTACCGCCTGGATCTTGCCCTCGATCCCGCGCTCGCCGAAGCCGCCGGGGACCAGGATCGCGTCCAGGCCCTCGGAGACAGCCGGTGCCCTCCTGTCTCGATCTCCTCGGAATCGATGTAGACCGACCTCGACCCGGGTCTGGGTCTGGACCCCGGCGTGAGCCAGGGCCTCGGACAGGGACTTGTAGGCCTCGGTGAGGTCCATGTACTTGCCGACCATGCCCAATCCGGATCACGATGCTCCGGGTGGTCGAAGCCATCCAGCACCCGATCCCACTCGCTCAGGTCCGCCGCGGGCACCTCCAGACCGAACTGGCGGACCACCAGTTCGTCCAGCCCCTGGGCGTGCAGCAGGCGCGGGATGCGGTAGATGTTGTCGGCGTCCACGGCGGAGATGACGGCGTCTCCGGGACGTTGGTGAAGAGGGCGATCTTGCGCCGCTCGCTCGTCCGGCAGGTCTGGTCTCGGCGCGGCACAGCAGGACGTCGGGCTGGATGCCGATGGAGCGCAGCTCCTTGACCGAGTGCTGGGTGGGCTTGGTCTTGATCTCGCCCGCGGTGCGGATGTAGGGCACCAGGGTCAGGTGCATGAAGAGCGCGTTCTCGCGCCCCTCCTCCACCCGCATCTGGCGGATCGCCTCCAGGAAGGGCAGGGACTCGATGTCGCCCACGGTGCCGCCGATCTCCACCATGGCGATGTCGGAGCCCGCGGCACCGAGGCGGATGTTGGCCTTGATCTCGTCGGTGATGTGGGGGATGACCTGGACCGTGCGCGCCCAGATAGTCGCCCCGGCGCTCCTTGCGGATCACGCTCTCGTAGATCTGGCCGGTGGTGAAATTGTTGTTGCGCCCCATGCGGGTGCGCAGAAAGCGCTCGTAGTGGCCCAGGTCCAGGTCGGTCTCGGCCCCGTCGTCGGTGACATAGACCTCGCCGTGCTGGAAGGGGCTCATGGTCCCCGGGTCCACGTTGATGTAGGGGTCGAGCTTGATCATGGTGACCTGCAGCCCGCGGGCCTCCAGCAAGGCCGCCAGGGAGGCCGAGGCGATGCCCTTGCCCAGGGACGAAACGACGCCGCCGGTGATGAAGATGAACTTGGTCATGAGGGGATTTTAAAGGGGGTCAAACGGGGGTCACCCGCGGTGGACGGAGATTGCGGGCGCGGATGGTAATGCCCCGACACGCTATCAAATTCGCCGCGCACCCTCAACGCGGCGGCGCAAGGCCGATCTTTCCCAACTCGATCACTTGGATTTTCGCCTTTCAAAAGTACCGGATCCCGCGTATAGTCCAGAGGAGTTTCGCCAAGGCGTAACATTTTGGGCCGCCGCAGGATCACGGATCGCCGCCGGCCCCCGACTCGAACGACGATAACATTCCAGGAGCGTCAACAGATGCAATCTTTTGCCAAGCTAGTCAGTGTCGCCGCCATCGCTGGCGCGGCCATGTTCTCCATGAACGCCGCGCAAGCCTGGGGCGGACCCTTTGGCGGGGGCGGGCCCTGGGGCGGTGGTGACCGCGGCTATGGCGACGGCATGGGCGACGCGTTCAACGACATGTTCGGCGATGGCTACGGTGACTTCAACATGAACATGAGCGGCGGTGGCTCCGGACGGGGCTATGGTCGCGGTCGCGGCTACGGGCGTGGCTATGGATATGGTGACGGATACGGCTATGGCTACCCCGGCTACGGCTACGGCGGCGGGTACCCCGGTTATGGCTACGGCGGCGGCTACCCGGGCTACGGCGGCCCCCGGGCTCGGCCCCGATGGGTGGCTACGGCATGCCCTACGGTGCACCGCCGGCACCCCCCGTTCAGGGCGGCGGCGCAACCAAGTAAGCACACGGCGTCTTTGTGACGTCTGACGCCGCGCCCTTCGGGGCGCGGCTTTTTTTCGCCGCGCACCAGCCTGTGGCAAGTCGCGGGCACCAAGTCGCGGAGGCGCCCGGTCCCAAGTCCTGTCGACCGGACAGTGTCCAAGCGCCCGGGTCCGAATCCTGTCGTCGACTTGATCCAGGTCAACGGTCGGCCCCAATATAGTGCAGCCGTAATCCTGGGGACCCGCCTTGAGCCAACGAAATGTCATTTCTTTCGAAACGATTCGGGTTGCGTGCAAGAACTGTACGTTGTCCACCCTGTGCCTGCCCATGGGGCTGAGCCCGGAGGACGTTGAGCGACTCGACGACATCGTCAAACGCGCCCGCCCCCTGCATCGCGGCGACCTCCTGTTTCGGAGTGGCGACCGCTTCCGCTCCCTCTTCGTGGTCAAGACCGGCTCCGTGAAGAGCTTCGCGCCCAGCGCGGAGGGCGGTGAGCAGGTCCTGGGGTTCCACCTGCCGGGGGAGATCATCGGCCTGGACGCCATTGAAAGGGACGCCCATGCCTGTTCGGCCAAGGTGCTGGAGACCTCGGCCATCTGCGAGATTCCGTTTCCGCGGCTCGAGGAACTGACCGCGATCATGCCCAGTCTCCAGCACCAGATGTTCCGGCTGTTGAGCAAAGAGATCGGCCACGACACCGACATGCTCCTGTTGCTTGGCAAGAAGAGCGCGGAGGAGCGTCTCGCCGCCTTTCTGCTCAGCATGTCCAAACGACTGCAGAAGCGCGGGCTGTCGGCGACGGATTTTTATCTCAGCATGTCCCGCCACGAGATCGGGAACTACCTGGGGCTCGCGGTGGAGACCGTGAGTCCGGCTCTTCACCCGCTTCCAGGAAGAGGGCTGATGCGGGTGGACCGCAAGCACATCCAGCTCCACGACGCGGACGCCCTGGAGACCGCTGGTCAACGGTCTGGGGCTCGGCCGCAGCACAGCGAGCAGACTGAGCGACTTGAGGTCAGAGTCAAGAGGCTCGTAGCCGATGTCATTGTCATGACGCTTAACCTGATCTCCAGGGCCAGACCCGGCGATCTAAGAGGCTCCCCAGACTCGATCTCTGCCCACGCCCAGCGTGAGCCAGACACCCCTCCGTGCCCGCGCGGTCAAGTGGCAGCCAGACGTGCGGCATGGGCGGCCTGCGCCTGGGCGTCCGCCGCGATCACGCGCAGCCGCGGCCGGTTCGGGTCCAGCCGGCCGCGACCGGCCACCACCCGGCGCTGACCGGACTCCGCCTCCGCCTCGCCCCCCAGATGCAGGGCCACCTGCCCGCCGGTCATGGCGAGATAGACGTCCGCCAGAATCTCCGCATCCAGCAGGGCACCGTGCCGGTCCCGGTGGGAATTGTCCACCGTGTAGCGTTTGCACAGGGCGTCCAGGCTGTTGCGTTGACCGGGGTGGAGCCGCCGCGCCATGGCCAGGGTGTCGGTGACCTCGCACAGGTCGCTGAAGCGGGGTCCGCCCGGGCGCCACAAACCGAGTTCGTGCTCGATGAACCCAACATCGAAGGCAGCGTTATGGATGATCAGCTCGGCGCCCGGTTACGTACTCCAGAAAGGCCTCGGCAATCTCCCCAAAGCGGGGCTTATCGCGCAGGAACTCGTTGGTGATCCCGTGGACCGCCACCGCCCCGGCATCGATCTCCCGTTCTGGCTGGAGATACTGATGGAAATTGTTGCGGGTTAGCCGGCGATCGATCAGCTCCACACAGCCGATCTCGATCAGGCGGTGACCCGCCCGGGGGTCAAGCCCGGTGGTTTCGGTATCCAGGACGATCTGGCGATAATTTACACTTGAAGACTCGGAGAATTTTGAACCGCAAAGACGCTAAGGGG
>CAVTDM010000008.1:0-172696 GCA_963733415.1 uncultured Gammaproteobacteria bacterium
TCACGCCACGGACGCAAAAGGTAACTTCGTGTTTGATCGGGAGGTTGCACTCGATCGTTCGCGTTCTGTGCTTGACATGCGCCGTAAAAGGTAATATTGATATGACGCATGGCGCGATCGACCGGCTCGCAAAAGGCCGAACGGCTCAACGCGGCTCATGGGTTGCTCGCGCGCGGGCTCAGCGTCGCGGAGGCGTGTGTGTCGCTGTCACGTCAATTTGCCCTGTCGCGCCGCCAGGCCTACCGCTACCTGCAAGAGGCGCAAGCATTGCCGGCCCCGCTGCCAGTGGTGGAGCCGTCGCTGGCGGTCACGTTCAAGCTCCCGCCGAGCCTGGTGAGCCGCGTGCGTGCCCGGGCCGCGGCCGACGGGACGACGCTCAGCGAGACGGTGGCACGGGCGCTGTCGGCCTATCTTGCCGGCCATGGGGCGTAGGGGTGCCCGCCCCCGTCCGATTGTCGAGCTTGACTACGCGCTTGATCGTCTGCTCGCGCGTAAGCTCGAGCAGGCCTATGCGATCCTGGTGCCCGAGCAGGCGCGTGCCATCGCGGCCGGAGTCCGGGTGAAGGAGGAACACGATGAAGACGGCCGCGATCTACGCCCGGGTGTCCTCGGACCAGCAGAAAGAGGACAACACGATTGCCAGCCAAACGGCGGCACTGAAGGAGTTTGCCGCCGCCCACGGATTCGCGGTACCTGAGGACTGGGTCTTCGAGGATGCAGGCTACAGCGGCGCTAGTCTGGTGCGGCCCGGCCTGGAACGGATACGCGACCTCGCGGCCGAGGGTCACATCCAGGCGGTGCTGGTCCACTCGCCCGACCGGTTGAGCCGCAAGTATGCCTATCAGGTGCTGCTGACCGAGGAGTTCTCGCGCTACGGCGTCGAGACGGTGTTCTTCAAGGCGCCGCTCCGGCCACGCCGGAGGACCAGCTCCTGGTGCAGTTCCAGGGGATGATCGCCGAGTACGAACGGGCGCAGATCCGAGCGTTCTCGCCGCGGCAAGCGCCACCGCGCCAAGGCCGGCGAGGTGGACGTGTTGAGCAGCGCGCCCTACGGCTACCGCTATGTGAAGAAGACCGACACGGCGCCGGCCCACTACGAGATCGTCGCCGCCGAGGCCGAGGTGGTGCGTCTGGTCTTCGAGCAATATACCCGCGCGGGGCTGTCCATCGGCGCCATCGCCCGCCTGCTCAACGCCCGAGGGGTGCCAACTCGCCGCCGGGCGCCGCGTTGGGAGCGCTCGACGGTGTGGGGCCTGCTGCGCAATCCCGCCTACCAGGGCACTGCCTGCTTCGGCAAAACGCAGACGGCGCCGCGCCAGCGGGTGACCCGGCCGCTACGCCTGGCGGGTCATACACGCCGTGGTGAGACGACCGCGATCGCCCGACCCCGCGCCGAGTGGATCGAGATCCCCATCACGCCGCTGGTATCCGAGGACACGTTTGCGCTGGCGGCAGAGCGGCTCGCGGACAACAAACGCTTTGCGGCGCGGCGCACCATCGAACCGAGCCTGGTCCAGGGGATGGTTGTCTGCAAGAAATGCGGTTACGCCTGGTCCCGGACATCGACGCGTAGTTCGGCCCGCAAGATCCACTACTATCGCTGCATCGGATCGGACGCTTGGCGCCGCTTGAGCGGGCCGGTCTGCGACAGCCGCCCCATCCGGCAGGACTTGCTCGATCAGGTGGTGTGGCGCGAGGTGGTGCGGCTCTTGGAGGACCCGACCTTGATCACCGCTGAGCTCGATCGACGCCTGGCCGCGGCCCACGCCGCAGAGCCCAGCCGGCGGCGACAGGAAACCCTGGAGCGCGAGCGGGTCCGCCTGAACCAGGCGATGGAGCGTCTGGTGACCGCCTACCAGGAGGACCTGCTGTCGCTGGAGGAGCTGCGCGCTCGCCTGCCCGATCTGCGCCGCCGCGCGCAGGGAACCCAAGCGGAATTGCGCGTGATCGCCGACCAGACGGCCGAGCGCGCCGCCACCCTGCGCCTGGCTGAGAGTTTGTCGGCCTTCCTCACACGCCTGCGCACCAATGCCCAGACGCTTGATATCCAAGAACGCCAGCGCATCGTTCGCCTGCTGGTCAAGGAAGTTCTGGTGGCCGATAACACCATCGTCATCCGCCACTCAATTCCAGTCCGTACCCCAATTTCAGACGACAGCGACCCGCCACCACCCCCACCGGAGGCTCGAAGTCCCGGCGGGGACCAAGATTACCTTTTGCGTCCGAGGCGTGGTTTCACCCGTGCTCAGCAACATCTACCTGCACTACGTGCTGGATTTCTGGTTCGAGAAGCGCTTCGCGAAGTCCTGTCGAGGCAAGGCGTTCCTGGTGCGCTTTGCTGATGATTTTGTGGCGTGCTTCGAGCGGGAAGCGGATGCCCGGCGGTTCCGTCTGGAGCTGACGGACCGACTGTCGGCCTTCGACCTGGAAGTCGAGCCCAGCAAGACGGCGATGCTGCGCTTCGGAAGCGAGGCCCAGCGTGACTGTCACCAGGACGGGCTGCCCCGTCCAAAGTTTTCAACTTCTTGGGGTTCACGCACTTCGTCACGCGCAGTCGTAGCGGCCGCTTTCTGGTCGGGCGCCAGACGGAGGGCAAGCGGTTTCGCGGCAAGCTCAAGGCGCTCAATGAGCGCCTGCGCGCCGTGCGGGTCGCGGGGGGCAACCAGATGGCGGAGTATGTCCGACAGCACTTGGAAGGCCATATCCAGTACTACGGGGTGAGCGGGAATACCCGGCGGGTGACCAGCTATCTCTATTTCGCCAGCCGGCTCCTGTTCAAGTGGCTCAATCGCCGCAGCCAACGCCGTTCTCTCACCTGGGAGCGGTTCGGCGAGGTGATCGTTCGCCGCCTTCCCCGCGGGCGTATTCTGCACAACCTCTATCCCGTGCCACGGTGGAGGACCCAGACTGGGAGCCGGATGGTGTAACACTCCAAGTCCGGTTCTGCGAGGGACCGGGGACGAACTGTCGTAAGGTTGAGATATTGTGGCACCGCCGGGAAACCAGGCGGCAACAGAGAACACCAACTTCAACCTAAACGCCAGCAAGGAACCGGTCTACTCTCCAGCTAACCCCGATCAAAGACACGACGAATAGTCTCGCGCCCGAGCACGCTTCTTTCATACAGGAAGGGCCGCATTGTTGCCACTGACGCGCCCGCGGTTCTCGTTGATCGGTCGCGGATTGACTCCGATCCGCACCAGTCATCTCTCTGGATCGAAGCGATGGGGTTGCCCCTATTGGAGTAGACACCCGGCCCCTGGCTCATACGAGCCCCAGAATATCGTCGGTGCCCTACCAAGGTCCAAGTGGGCCGGGGCTGCGGGCTCACAGATCGTTGGCTCCGTGCCATTTGGGCGCTGTCCAACCCGTGAGTGGCTCGATGGCAGAGGCGTCTCAGTCATACGCATTGCTCCCCGACAGGTGGCGGGAGATGCGCCGGCAACCAATCAGATTCTGGAGGCTGGTCACCAACCCCGATGCCTGGCTCGCTGACGCATCACCCATGGCCCTTCAGGCGAAGGCCCGCGCGACATCGAAGTCGGTGCCCTCACGCCGCATGTGGTAACAGGCCCGCGCGAGCTTGTGCGCCACCGTTTGGATGGCGACCACGCCATTGGTCCTCGCCTTCTCGCGCTGGTCGTAGCGCGTGATCGTGGGGTTGTGGTGCACAGCAAAGTTGGCCTCCTCCAGATACGCCCAGGCCAGATACTTGTTGCCGCTCTTGGTGTTGCCGCGCCCCTTGCGCTTGCCGTTGGAGCGTCGCTCACTGCCGACGAGGCGGCCGTAGGAGGCGTCGTTGCCCACCCGGGCAAACCGCTCCAACGGGCCGGTCTCCAGCATGATCGTCAGCCCCTGCACCTTGCCGATGCCGCTGTTGGTGACGTGGTGGCGATACTGCGGATTCCATTTGACCTGCGCGCCGGCCTCGCGCTCCAACAGATCGGTGGCCGCCTCCTGCCCGCGCATGGCCAACAGGGTGCTTTGCACCGTGGTCCTCATCATCCAAAAGGGCGAGACCACTGTTGTTGGAATGTCGGTCGATTCCGCCGTAGAGTTAAATTGCCGACCCCTCCTTCCGGGCCTCCGGATCAAGTTCTTCCTACCTGCTGGATAGGCGACGATACCTTACCCAGGAGAACGCCATGTCTGACCGCGTTGATAAGCTGGTCGAGGTCATCGCCCAGGAGATCGTCGATGACCCGGAGGCGGCCCCGGAGAGTCCCTCCTGATTGCTCGGGACCTGACCCAGCCGGAGTGACTCGCCGGCGGTGTCTCAGCCCCCGTGCCGCCTGCGATAACCGTCCAGAAAGCGGGCGATCCGTCCCATGGCATCCGTGAGGTCGTCGGTGTTGGGGAGGATGACGATCCGCAGATGGTCCGGATGGGGCCAGTTGAAGCCGCTGCCCTGGACCACCAGCACCTTTTCCTCCAAGAGCAGTTCCAGGATGAAGTGCTGATCGTCAAGGATAGGGTAGAGCTTGGGGTCAAGCCGGGGGAACAGGTACAGGGCCGCCTGGGGCTTGTGGCAGGTGACGCCGGGGATGGCGGTCAAGAGTTTATGGGCAAGGTCACGCTGCTTGCAGAGGCGACCGCTGGGGGCGACCAGGTCATTGATGCTCTGATAGCCGCCCAGGGCGGTCTGGATGGCGTATTGGGCCGGCACATTGGCGCACAGCCGCATGGAGGCGAGGATGTCCAGCCCCTCGATATAGTCACGGGCGTGGCGTTTCTCCCCGGAGACCACCGCCCAACCGGCGCGGTAGCCGCAGGCGCGGTAGTTCTTGGACAGGCCATTGAAGGTCACGAACAGCAGGTCTTCCGCCAGGGAGGCGATGGAGGTATGGGTGGCACCGTCATAGAGGACCTTATCGTAGATCTCGTCCGCGTAAATGATCAATTGGTGCTGGCGGGCGATCTCCACGATCTCCTGCAGCAGGGCCACCGGATACAGGGCGCCGGTTGGGTTGTTGGGATTGATGATGACGATGGCGCGGGTGGCCGGGGAGATCTTGGCGCGGATGTCGTTCAGGTCCGGCAGCCAGCCCGTCTCCTCGTCGCAGAGGTAGTGGCAGGGGGTGCCGCCGGCCAGGGAGACGGCGGCGGTCCACAGGGGATAGTCCGGCGCTGGTACCAGGACCTCGTCGCCGCTGTTCAGCAGGGCCTGGATGGTCATCACAATCAGCTCGGAGACCCCGTTGCCGATATAGATGTCGCCCACCTGGACCCCGCGGATCTGCTTCTCCTGGGTGTAATGCATGATCGCCTTGCGGGCGGCGAAGACCCCCTTGGACTCCACATAGCCGGAGGCGTTGGGGAGATTGTGGATGACGTCCTGCACGATCTCCTCCGGCGTCTCGAAGCCGAAGGCGGCGGGGTTGCCGATGTTGAGCTTGATGATGTGGTGCCCTTCCTCCTCCATCTGACGGGCGCGGGCCATCACCGGGCCGCGGATGTCGTAGCAGACATTGGCCAGTTTGGAGGACTTGAGGACGGGCTGCATGGGGTACTTCCGGTTGGTTCGGGGGCGACGGGGCGACCGGCGAGCCGCTCCCCGGGCTCGCGGCCAACGGACGAAAGTACCCGATCCCGGTATGGCCCTGCAAATGGCGTCGATACCCGTGGGCAGGCAGCCGCGACCTCCCCATTAACCCGCCAGGGTGCATCCTGATAGCGGCGGGAGAGGTGGAAGGGGATCAGGTAGCGCACCCCGGCGGCGGTGGCGATCTTGCCGCAGGCGCGGGGCAAGGGCGGCAGTGGCACCTCGCGAACATTCAAGGGGTGATCGTCTGAACGCGAGGCCGAAGCCCTTGGCCCTCGGCAAGCGGCTGCCGCCCCTCACCAACGGGTCAGGGTCAGTGGAGGAAGGGAGCGCATCGTCGCGGTGAGGTCACCGCCGAGCGCGGCGCACCGAGTGACGGCAGGAGCCGGTTCGGTTAGATCGTCGGGGCCGTTGAGACCGCCGCGGCACCGGTTACGGCTGCCCCAGTACCCCAGTACCGCGCCCCAAACCGTGGTCAGCACGGTCCGCGGGGGAGTATCACGCCAGCGCGGGTTGAGGTCCGGAACTCAGCGGCGGGAGCGGTCGATGCGATGCAGCGCGCGTCACCCGCCGCACCACTGAGATTCGCAAGGAATGCCGTCGTGGTCCCCGTCCATCTTCGTTCCTGGACAGTGTTGCAAATAAAATCGCGCTTCTTCGCAGGAAGTCATCTCGCGGCAGTAGATCTTACCCGCGCAGCGAAACCTTGGCCTGTCGATTCTATCGGACGCTAGCGGGGCCGGATTCGCGATTCCTGGAAAAATCGCGCCGGACTGAAATGTTTCGTATCCATACATGGCCGCCCCGAGGGCGAACGGAACGGCAAACGCACTGCCGCGCAGCCACCTCCGGTGCCGCCCTCGCGGAAGGGGCACCCGCAGAGATTCGAGTGCCTGTTGTCGGGGCTTGGGCGCGAACCTGGGGCCGCATTGGAGCGATCCGTTCGGTTCGGCAATGCGGGCACTGACGGCCTTTTGCTTGCCGTCGCTTGACTCCGCAATTTGGAAGTCGACAACATCGCCGATACGTGGGCGCCTCGGGATGTTTCCAAAGGCCGAGATATGGACAAAGCAGTCTCGGCTGCCGTGTTCTGACACGATGAATCCATACCCCTTGTCGTCGTTCCAAGATCTGATCTTTCCCCTTATTCTGGTCACGATAGGTAATTCCGTGTCTGCCGATCTGAAAGCGTCTATTTTCTGAGGCGAGTGGCGTGATACTTCAACCCGCCCGTATCTCGCCTAGCAGCAAACAAATCTCTGCCAATGAGCGGGCAATGAGGGACGGCAATGAGGAGGGCAATGAGGGACAGACCACGTTAAATTTCTTCGCTACCCCTCGCGACCTTTACGAAATAACAGTGGTCTAGCCCCGGTTTCCGCGGGGCGCGGTGTCCGCCGCTTTGGGAAGCTAGCCACAGGCTCGCGCCGAACCATGATACGGGCCGTGGTCGCGCCGTTCGAAGTTACTACGGCTCAGCCAGTTTGCCCAACAGATCAGGCGCAAAGCCTGCCTGGCCAATTCCGCGGCCAGACAGACCCAACTCCTTCGCGCGAGCGCGATTTGCGCGTCACGCCGAGCGAACTGCGCGGGCAGGGCCAGCGAAGGTGTCTACATCCGGTTCTGCTCAAAGATGTCGGTGATGAATCCTTCATGGCCGGCGCTTGCCGCATCGCGATAGACCGACTCATAGTCGCGCATGTCGCGGGCGTCCCCGTCGTTGGCAATGCCGTTACTCAGGAAGATCGCAGGTACCGCACCCTTGTGGTTGAACCAAAGGATGTCATCGCCGTCCGCCCGGCTGTCGTGCAGGTCCCAGAACGTCCGCGCCACCCAGACCTCGTTCTGCCAACCGCTCGCGCAGTTCGGCGGCGACGCGTTACTTTCGGCGTCCCAGTCAAGTGCCCACCTTCCGCTGCCGAAGCCGCCCGCCGGTACGTTGCGGTTGGGGTATCCGATCCAACCCGGCATGAAATCGGCGAAACCCTCGCGGAGGGCCATGCCGAGCCGCGTCGGGTAACAACCCGTGAGCGTGTGGGAGCCGCCGCTGCCCGCCGGGCGCTTGTTACCCCAGTACTTGTTATTGAGCTGGTGAGACATCTCGTGCGTTACGACATCGGCCTGCACGCCATGGGTCGCAATGAGCCAGATCTCCCCGCTGGTGTTGGCGCAGCTCCAAGGGTTACCACTGCCATCACCACAGTCGTACCAGGTGTTGGGATACCAGAAGGTTAGCGCGGAGGAGGGCACCGGGTTGATCCCGCCGTCCCAATAGAGCCGCGACCACATCCACATCGCGGCATCGACCAACTCGCCGAGCCCGTTGTGGTTCCCCCCATCGGTGTCGGCGTACCAGTGGCCGATGTTGGTGGCGGCCGCCGCTGCGGGGAAGGAGTGCGACCAGGAGTAGGTGTTGCCCGACTGGTTCTGGGGCCGATAGTAACCATTATACGAGCGGTAATGGATGGTGTAGGGAATGCCGGCCGGAACGCTGAGGGACCAGGCGCCGTCCGATGCTACCCAAGCACTGGTGGTGCCGAGTGCGGTGCCCGCCTGGACCCGAAAGCCCCAGGCAGGGTGCAGGGTATGGTCGGTTGACCACTTGGTGGAGAAGCGCCCACTTACGATCACCGAGGGACCCCTTGCCGCCCCGAGGTCGTGGAGTCCCTCCCCGGCGAGATCCGCGGCGCCCGCTGCGGGTTCTGAGGTATCAAAGATCGGACCGAGCTTGAGGTCGTCAGTGAAGCAATCGGGCTCCCCGGCGAGCCCAGAGCCTCGCTGGCCGATCTCCTCGAGCGTGCGCTTCAGGAGCGCTCCCCCGTCGTCCTTGAAGGAGCCGGGCAGACGCACATTCCGCCGATAGGAGAGAACATCCACCGGCGTCGTGTCGGGGACCTTGTCGTAGCTCTTGACAGGGGCCGACTTGCCGCCGGTGCCAAAGACGCTTTCAAAGCTTCCGGCGACCCAGTCGCAACGCGTGCCGATCCGGTAGTAGGAGTCGATAACGACCTCCGAATCCGGCTGTCGCTCCCCCAAGAGCAGAGTCGACGAAGCGCCGTCCGCCAGAATTTGTCTCGCCGTCCCTTCGTCTATCCTGAACACCTCGCCCCGCAGCCGGGGCGAAAGGCCATCGCCGGTGCAGCGCAAAAAGTCCACGTTGAGCAGGATCTTCTCTTCTTGATCAGGGGTCAGAACCACCGCATGACGGTCCGGGCAAGCAGACCAGCGCGCCCCCGGCACCTGCCACTCACGGTTATAGTCTGGCGATGCTTTGCCGGCGATGACGTCCTCCAGGTTGAACAGCGGACGACCGCCCACCTGCGGGTCCCGGCCGCAGCCCGGGAACAGCACGGCGAGGTAGCTCTTTGCGAGAGACCGGTTTCCGTGCACCAGGGTCACGGCGACTTCTGCATCGCCGCCGGCGGTCACACCCGGCGAGGCAATGCCCTTGGCCTCAGCATAATCGATGCGGTAGCCCACGCCGATCGGCTGGTCGGCCCAGGCGATCGGGGTCAGGCCAACACTGCCGAGCAGGGCGACGATGGCCAGAGATCTGTAACTCTTAGGTTTCATGGTGGCGATCTCCTTTGGTTAAGAGGTCTGCCGGGGCCCGCGACCGCGGCAGTCACTCGCGTTAGGGCTCCGGACCGGACAGCAGGTGCAACAACCCTGGCGCCCACAGTCAATACTAGCAGTCGTGCCTCGCCCTGGCCGCTGACCGTACCGAAGGGGGTGACCGAGTGCGCAATTCAACCGACAGCTCCGAGCTGCGCAGGGTGCCGGCGCGGACCCGGGCCACCAGGTCGTGCAGACAGTCCATGAGGGAGTCCAGGTCAAGCGTGTCGGCATCGTGAATTGCCGTCGCGATCGAAGCCGTTGAGTCCCGGAAAGTGGCCAAGGGTCAGCGCGACGGACTTAATGAAGAGGACGCCCATCAGGAGGCGTCGATTCGGCGGCACCTCGGCGTTCCGCCGGGCGAGCCAGTCGCTCGCCGGGGTCAGGTCGATCTCATGGCTCAGGTCGTAGTGGGGGATCTCCCGCTTGGACCGGCTAGTGGCAGCGGCGATCGCCTCGCGCATGGCCGCCAGGTCCAGACCGCGGCGAGGGGTCGGGTGCTCGGCAGGCGCCTGCGCCTGCGGCGCTGCCACGCGGACATCGGCCAGCACGATGGCCCCTCCGGGCCCGTGCCGGTCAGGTCCTCCAGCATCAGGCTAAGCCCATGGGCCAGTGGGCGGGCGGCAGGGGAGACACGGCGGCGGCCAGCTCCTCCTCGATCTCGGCATCGATGCGGGCGCGTCCGGCTGGTTCGAGCATGCCGGCCGAGGAACCAGTAGTAACCGTCCGCGTCGCGCTGTGCCAGGTCACCGGTCAGGTACCAGCCGCCGAGCACATCCCGGCCCCAGATCACGCCCTCGGGGTTCAGCGGCTCGCCGACGTTCGCCAGGAAGCGAAGGCGGGAGAGGTCGTAGTCCCGGGCGATCTCGGAGCTGACCTTCATCGTGACGCAGGCCGGGGAGCTCCGCGCGTCCAGCGGAGCGCGACCTTGTCGGCAAGACCCTCGTCCAGGTGCCGGTCCACTACCTCGAAGGCGATCTCGAGGCGCTCCCGTTGTTCAGGGTTGAGCTTGGCGCCTGCGCGGTTGCTGTAGTAGGTCAACAGACGCCCAGATCGATGCGCGAACCCGCCAGCAACGAGTAACTGACGATCCGGTTTCTGCCCTGGGCCTTAGCACGGTAGAGTGCCGTGTCGGCCCGATGCAGCATGGCCGCCCCCAGGGCGGCTGGGTCTTCTTGACCATCCCCGTGCACCAATTCCGCGGTGCCACCGGAGACAGTGATATCAAGCAGTTGGTCCCCTGGGACCCGCAGAGGGGTCGCCGCGACACACTGGCGGATTCGCTCCGCCACGTCCGACGCGTCCCGCTCGGTGGTACGAATCAGGAATACCACGAACTCCTCACCTCCGTAGCGTACCGCGAGGTCACTGTTGCGCAGTTCGTTCCTGACGCGTTCGGCGACTTCCCGAAGAACGCAGTCCCCTGCCGCGTGACCATACCGGTCATTGACCTGTTTGAAACGGTCCACATCCAGGATCAGACAGCTCAGGGGCTCGCCGTACCGGATGGCGCGCGCTACCTCTTGGGGCAGACGCAGGTCGAGATAGCGCCGGTTGCGCCACCGGGTCAGGGGGTCAGTGTGACCGTCGACGACCAGCCGCTCCCGGTTGACCGCGTTTTGCAGACACAGGGACGCGACACTGGCCAAGCGGCAATGAAAGTCGACGGCGTGGCGGCGCGTGTACCGAGCGGCGTCCGCACTCGCCAGATTCAGGCGTCCGAACAGACAACCCTGGGCCATCAGCGGCAACAACGCGACGCTGCCGAGGCGGCTCCTGCCGCTGAAAAGGCGGGAATGCTCCTCATGGTAGGGACCGAGCCAGGGGCCCTTCGGCCTGCCTGGAGCCGGCTTGCCGGTCGTCGGACCATCCCTCCACTGCACGAGGGGCGGAAGCGGGAGGGCAAGCCCATTGCCTGCCAGGAGATTCCGAATCTCGTGCCCGGGGTCGTCGAGGATCAACGTGACCTCGTCCAGTCCGAGCATCTCCCGCGTCTCGTGAATGATGCGGTCCACAAGCTCGGGCAGCGACGTGGCGTCCAGCAGCGACAGCTCCAGCGAATGAAAGCGCCAGAAGATGACCTCGTTCTTCCCCGCCTCCCGGGACAGTGCCTTGAGCTCCCGCCGTAATCGCAAGTTCTCGTTGCGCAACGTTTCGAGAGTGTCCTCGGGACGTCTAACGGAACTCTGGTCCGAGCGCCGTGGAGATGTGACTCTTGGAGCGGTTTCCGGCCTGCCAGGTGTCGCGGTGGTCCTTACCGGAGGCATGTCCAGCCCTTCCGTCCCCCCAACGTCCAGCCGTGAGGGCGTTTTCGATGATTGATTGGACACGACGTGATCCGATGGGCGCTGAGTCGTTCTGGCCTGATTAGCACTCGCAACCAACGGCCGGCGTTGGGAAAGGGTCCCCAGGACTGGGGCCGCGGAGGGCAGTTGGAACTTCGGGGCGAGTGGACCTCCGCGTCGGATGCGCTCGCTCCGAGCCGGCAACCCGAACGGTGTGGACTGCAAGCCGGCGCAAAGGGTACCACCGGAAACGGCGACGAGTCAGGCGGATCCTGGCCGTCCGGGGGCCAAGGCAGGCATCTGGGAAAGATCGTCCAGGGGCTCGAACACGCGATCGGGCCTGCAGCAACGGTCGTGGACGCGGCGATTTCGCGGAGCACCGACACGGTGCGGGAAACTCACCGCTCCGAAGCGTACTCGGGGCAACGTTCGAGTGCTGGTCTGTCGCAGATACGCGTGGACCAGCCCGGCTTTCGCCGGACTTCTCATTGTCTGGCCGTGACGCGACTTGGATTCGCTGGAACGTCAGGCCTACCCGGGCGATCTAGTAGCGGTTCCCAGCGCCTTCCAGTTTCCTGACCCGTTCGCGGAGAGCGTCCAGTTCGGACTGACCCTGCGGGGCGGGAGCCGGTGTTCCGTAGACCGGCGGATTGGCGCCCGCTGGGCCCATTGGGGCAGCCGGAGCAACCATGGAGGGAGCGCCGTATCCACCCAGACCGCCGTAGCCAGGACCTCCATAACTACCCGGGCCGCCATAGCCGTAGCCGGGACCACCGTAGCCGCCGGGACCGCCGTAGCCGCCGGGACCGCCGTAGCCATAGCCGGGGCCACCATAGCCTCGGGAATCGTCGTACCCGTAGCCCGGGCCGCCATATCCGCCCGGCCCCCCGTAGCCGTCGTCGGGACCTCCGTAGCCGCCCCGCGGACCTTCATCGTCGTCATTGCGGTTGTTGCCGCCACCCATCCATTTGGAAGGGTTCATCATATTGCCCATATCGAATGCCAAGGCGCTGCCCGCGCCGCAGGCGATTGCGCCGCCGAGAATCAGGGACAGCCCTCGCCGCAAAGTCAGTCGATTCTTCATGTCGTTCCTCGTCAGTGTGATGTGTAAGTGGGAAAGGAAATCCAACCGTCTTACGTGGAGATCGGATGGACGATAGCCCGGATGTGGTTGGCAGGCAAGGCGGGCGGGGGCGCTGCCAGGCACTGGCCGAGCGCTTGCGGCAAGCTTCCTGGACATGGCGAGACGAAGAACCTGCGTGCGGCGCTGCAGGGGGCTCGTGCGTCGCGAACAAACAAAGGAGTACTAACAGGCCGCGGGGCTGACACGCCCAACGCCGGGACCCGCCCTCACATGGTCTTGCGCAGCAAGGCCAGCAGTTCCGCGATGGGTCGGGCGTTGAGGACGTCCCGCTGCTCCAGCCAGCCGCGGCGGGCCTGACCGATGCCGTAGCTCAGGTTGGCGAAGTCCAGGGGACTGTGAGCGTCTGAGGCGATGCTGACCAGCACCCCCTCCTCACGGGCCATCTGGCAGTGGATGTCGGTGAGGTCCAGGCGCTCGGGGTGGGCGTTGAGCTCCAGGAAGCAGCCGCGGTCGCGGGCGTGGCGGACGATGCGGGCCATGTCGACATCGTAGGGCTCGCGCTCGTCGATCAGCCGGCCCGTCGGGTGCGCGAGGATACTAAAGTGTGGGTGGTCCATGGCCTTGAGGATACGCCGGGTCTGCTCGGCGCGGCTCAGATGGAGCTTGCTGTGGACGGCCCCGACGACCAGGTCGAGTCGGCCGAGGACCGCGACCGGCAGGTCGAGCCCGCCGTCTTCCAGGATTTCGACCTCGATGCCTTTCAGCACCCGGAAGCGGCCTGCTTGTTTCTGGAGCCGCTCGTTCAGCCGGTCGATTTCCTCCATCTGCTCCAACAGTCGCCGGCTGTCGAGCCCATGGACCATGGTGAGCCGCTTGGAGTGCTCCGTGATGGCGAGGTAGTCGAGACCCTGTTGCCGGGCGGCCTCGACCATCTCAACAAGAGTGGCGTGACCGTCGGTGGCGGTGGTATGGCAGTGCAGGTCGCCCCGGAGGTCCGCGAGTTCCACCAGGTCAGGCAGCAGCCCGTTGCGCGCGGCCTCGATCTCGCCCCGGTTCTCCCGGAGCTCGGGCGCGATCCAGGGCAGGCCCACCGCGGCAAAGACCGACTCCTCGGTCTCGCCCGCCACCCGGTTGGCCCCCCGGAAGACGCCGTACTCGTTGATTTTGAGGCCGCGCTCGCGGCCGAGGGTGCGCACCGCGACGTTGTGGGCCTTGCTGCCGGTGAAGTAGTGCAGGGCGGCGCCATAACTGCCTTCCTCTACCGCGCGGAGATCAACCTGCAGTCCGCATGTGAGGAAAACGGTCGCCCGGGTGCTCCCCTGGGACTGGATCTGTGCCACCTCGTCGTAGGCGACCAGCCGCGCAATGGCGGCGGCCGGCTCACGCGCGGTGACGAGGATGTCCAAGTCGCCGACCGTCTCCCGGCAGCGCCGGTAGCTGCCGGCGACCGTGACCCGGTTGACGCCTTCTGTTTGCCCCAGCCAGGCGACCAGGGGCTCGGCGTAACGGGCCGCGGCCGCCAGCTTGAAGCGGCGCTCGGTCGTGAGGTGGGTCTCCAGGGCGGCGACGATACTGGCCTCGGTCTTGGGGCCGAAGCCGGATAGCTCGCGCAGTCGGCCGTCCTTGGCGGCGCGGTACAGCTGCTCGGGAGTGTGGATGTCCAGGTCGTAGTGCAGTGCATGGACCCGCTTGGGTCCGAGACCCGGCAGGCGCAGCAACTCCGTGAGGTCCGGCGGAAACTCGCGCTCCAGCTTTTTGAGCGCCTCGCAGGTGCCGGTCCGGACGATCTCACCGATCTTTCCCGCCAGGGCCTCGCCGATGCATGGCAGGTCGGTGAGATCGGCCCCGGACTCCACCATCTGGGCCAGCTCTTTCGACAGGCCACGCACCTCCCGGGAGGCGTTGCGGTAGGCACGGATGCGGAAGGCGTTCTCGCCGCGGATCTCCAGCAGGTCCGCGATCTCGTCGAAGACCCGGGCGACGTCCTCATTGTGTATGGGCATCTTGCGTGGGCCAGGGGGCGGACTGTCCAACCGATGACCTTAGGGTAGACCGTCGCCGCAACAGTGCCGCTGTTTCTCGCGCGGCGGTGGACGCCTCCCGCCCGCATTCCTGATTCCGTCGAGCCGTTCTGCTCCGGCGGGGTCGTTTGACGAGCCGTTGCCCCACGGTCCGCGGCGACTCGTTGACAGAAATCGCCTAGTCCCCGGATCTCGTCCGCTCGTCCAGCCAAGCACCACCGATGTGCAGGCTGACATCCGCCGCCATCAGGCTCAGCATCAGGAACCCAGCCAGCAGCAACCAGTGCAGGCCACGCCACAGGGTGCGTAGCCGTCTGCGCCAGGGATGCCAGGTCGGCTCCGGCGGACACGGGACATGGGCGAAGACATCGATGAAGATCAGCCCGGTGACGGCCCACAGCACGAGGATCAGTCCCGGCACCAGGATGTCATCGCCTGCCGTCCCGTCGAAGGCGAGGAGCCCGACCCCGGCGATCATCGCCCCAAGCGCGACGAGGCCCATCAAAGCGGGCCGGGCCGGTATGATGCGACGAGCGATCCGCTGCAGGTGGTTCAGCATGGCAGAGGCGACTTAAAGCTAGACAGTCGAAAATCTCGCGAAATCGTATCCAGAGGCCGATTGTCCGGCATGCGCGAGGAGGAATCTATGGTCGAGCTTTCCTTGACGTTTGGTCTATAGGATGCTGGGCATCCTGAACGGACCGGGGCCAAATGCCAAGACTATGCGCTGGCGCTCCTTCGAATGGCTGACAGCCCAACACGATCAGTTCGTGGGCGTGTTGCTGGCTGGGATGGCGGCACGCCTCCGGTTCCTGGAGCGCATGGGGGTAGTCGATCGGAGGCTTCACGGCCTGCTGGGCGATCTGCCCCGGCGAGGCATGAGTCTGTTTGGTAAATCTGGCTATCGGCTTCCGCCTGAGGTGACACTTGGAACGTCGGGTGCTGGAAGCGCGTGCGACCCAACCCAACCTCGAGACTATCGAGACTAAATCCAAGCGGCCGGGGAAGTGGGGGTAAAAGTGGGGGTAATTTCGCCTGCTGGGTGCACTAACGAAAAAGGCTTAGCACCGGGTTGATGCTAAGCCTTTGTTCTATTTGGCGCGCCCGGAGAGATTCGAACTCCCGACCACCTGGTTCGTAGCCAGGTACTCTATCCAGCTGAGCTACGGGCGCTTTGTTTGTGGTTCTCCCTCCGTGGAGACTTTATCCAGCCATGCATGCCTGCTGGCTGATTGACTGGTGATGAGACCCCTGGGTGAGGAGACCGACTGGCTTACCTCATCGAGCGCAGCATTATCCGCATCGAATCCGACCGTGTCAATCTGGGGCTGACGCGTCGGGTAGACTCGCGATGGGAGCGACCGGGCCCGCGAGCGGGGGCTCGTCCAGTCGATTCACGTCCACGGCCACGGTCAGATCGTGCGCGCCGCCGCCGTAGAAGATGCCGCGCATGGGGGTGACGTCCTGAAAGTCCCGTCCCACGGCGGTGGTGATGTGCTGCGCTCCGGGGATCAGGTTGTTGGTGGGGTCAAAGTCCACCCAGCCCAGGTCCGGCACCAGCACGGCGAACCAGGCATGGGAGGCGTCGGAGCCCTGGAGCTTGACCTGACCGGGGGGCGGCAGGGTCTCCAGGTAGCCACTCACGTAGCGGGCCGCGAGCCCCAGGCCCCGCAGGCCGGAGATGGCCAGGTGGGCGAAGTCCTGGCAGACCCCGCGCCGGTGCTCCATGACCTCCGCCACCGGGGTGGAGACGGTGGTGAAGTGGGGGTCATAGGCGAACTCGTTGAAGATCCGGGCCATCAGGTCGCAGGTCGCCTCCAGGATCGGCCGGCCGGGTGGGAATGACTCGGCCGCGAAGTCCCGGGCCTGGGCCTCCAGGGGCACCAGGGGGGAGGTCAGGGTAAAGACCCGGGCGGCGTTCATGGCGTGGTTGCGCCGTTCCCCCAGGGCGTTGCGTACGTCCTCCCAGGGGGGGGTGGTGCCCGGGGGGGGCGGAGGTGGCGGGTCCACTTCCAGTTCGCTCACGGCGGTCACTTCCAGGGCGTGGTGTGACTGCTGAATGGAGAAGTAGTTGACCCGATTGCCGAAGAAGTCCTCGTGCTCGCGATTCACCGCGGGCCAGGGGTCCACCCGCACCTGGCTGGACAGGCAGCGCTGGCGCGGGCACTGACGGGGTTTCAGGTGCACGATACTGTGACACAGGGAGACTGGCTCCGCGTAGTCGTAGCGGGTCATGTGGCTGATCCGGTACCGCATAGTCGTCTTTTCCCAGAATCCAAAGGAAACCCACGTAGCAGACCAGGTGTCCGCCTGCCGATCTCCCGTAGGGTGCGGTGGGGAACGAACCGCACCGCAGGCGGCTGGTGCGTTTCGTTCCTCACCGCACCCTACGGCCTATCGTTCTCCTGTTGGCCGGACCCCATGATCAACGTTCTGCTCCCACACCACGACGGAGCGATCTTCACTTTACGGCCCCAATCCGCCGCAGCAAACTGTGGGGCTGCTCCTCGTGCCGGAAGAACTGGGCCGTGAGGGCGTCCGAGATGGCCGCCAGGTCGGACTCCAGGTCCTCCAGCATCTGCTCCAGGATGACCCGCCGGTGGGTCTCCGGCTCCGGCTGGGAGAGGGTATCGAGCTCCGCCAGGCGGACCCGGGTCAGGCTCTTCAAGACCAGCTTTTCCGCCGGGGTACGCCCGATCGCCAGGTCGCCCTTGGGCATCTCGGAGACCAGCCGTTCCAGGGCGATCAACTGGTAGGCCAGGGCGCGCGGGTTGCCCTCGTCCTGAAACACCAGGTCCAGCAAGGCTCCGACCCGGGTGCCGGCCCGGTAGCGGCGCCGATAGGTGATGGTACTGTCGGTGACCCCAAGGACGGCCTCGATCAGGGTGGTCTCGTCCTGTTCCGGGGTCAGAGGGGTCAGGGTGGAGCGCAGCAGGGCGGCCAGGGAGGCCCCGCGCTCCAGCCGCCGCCCGGTCTCCAGGAAGTGCCACCCTTCATTGTGGGTCATGTTCTCCTGGGTCAGGCCGGAGAAGGCGACCAGGGAGGTGACCAGGGGGTCCAGTTCGTCCAGGGCCTGTGAGATCTGGGTCGGCGGATTGCGGGTCAGCGCGCTGAGCCGGGCCTCGATGTCGCTGACGATGCGCCAGGTGTCCACCGAGAGGCGTTCCCGCACCGAATAGGCCGCCAGGCCCAGGGCCTGAAGCGTCTGGGGCAGTCCGCCCAGACGCCGCGGGTCGGAGATCAGGGAGAGCAACTCCGGGCAGCGGGTTGCGCAGGCGCGACTCGGCGCCGTCGCCCAGGAAGCCGGGAAAGGCCTGGGTCTGGTGGGTCAGGGCCTCGAGCAGCGAGCGCATAAAATAGGTTCGGGGCTTGGCCGAGACCAGATCGGCCCGCTCGGAGAGCTTGAAGATGATGATGCGCAACAGCCGCACCAGGCCTTCCGCGCGTTCGGCGTAGCGGCCGATCCAGAACAGGTTGTCCGCCACCCGGCTGGAGACCTCGCTCTCCTGGGTCACCGCCGGGGCCTGACTCTCCCGGCTGACCAGCAGGGTCTCCTGCCGCTCCGGCTCAGACGCCAACACCCAGGCATCCTTGCCGATCCCGCCCAACTGGCTGCTGACCGTGGAGGCGGTGCTGGTGAGGGCCACCCGCCTAAGCCCCCCGGGCATCACCGCGTAGCCGTCGTCCTCCGCGCACAGGAAGGTGCGCAGGGTGATGGGGCGCGGCTCCAGACGTTGGCCGATCAGGGCCGGGGCGGTGGAGGGCTGCACCCGCTCCTGGGCCACATAGCGGCTGGGGTTGGCCTCAATCGCCTGGACGCAGGGCCGCGCGGGCCGGTTCCTCCATGGTCCCCGGGAACAGGCAGCGCTGGCCTGGCGGCTTACCGGCCAGCTTGATCACCAGGTCATCGAGATTCTCCAGGACGAAAGCCCGGGATTCTGCGTCCCCGCACCACCAGGTGGGGATGTCCCCGAGCTGCAGGTCCTCCCCCAGCAGGTGGCGACACAGCCCGGGCAGAAAGGCCATCAGACCCGGGTGCTCCAGAACCCCGCTGCCCAGGGCATTGGCCACCACCAGATTGCCGGCCCGCACCGCCTGCACCAAGCCCGGTACCCCGAGGGGCGAGTCCTCCCGCAGTTCCAGGGGGTCGCACTCGCTGCCGTTGACCCGGCGCAGCATGGCGTCGATGCGCTCCAGGCGTCCCAGGGTACGCAGCCACAGCGCGCCGTCCCGCACCGACAGGTCCCCACCCTGGACCAGGGTGTAGCCCAGGTAATTGGCCAGATAGGCGTGCTCAAAATAGGCATCGCTCTGCGGCCCCGGGGTCAGTACCACCACCCGGGTGTGTCCGTCCCGGCCCGGGGCCAGCCGGGTCATGGTGCGGCGCAGGGTGCGGAAGAAGCCCGCCAGGCGGTGGACATGGGAGTCCCGGAACAGGCTCGGCATGACCCGCGAGAGCACCACCCGATTCTCCAGGGCATAGCCGGCCCCCAGGGGGCTCTGGGTGCGGTCACCGATCACCCGCCAGCGCCCGTCCGGGGTGCGCGTCAGGTCCGCCGCGTAATGGACCAGGGGGCGCCGGCCCGCCACCTCGATGCCGTGACAGGGGAACAGGTACTCGGGGTAGCCGTCGATCAACTCGGCCGGGAGCAGGCCGCGGTCGATCAGGTCCCGCGGGCCATAGAGGTCCAGCAGGATCAGGTTGAACAGTTCGGCGCGCTGCATCAGGCCGCGCTCCAGCACTGCCCACTCCTCGCTGCGGATCAGGAGCGGCAGCAGGTCCAGCTCCCAGGGCCGGGACATGCCCTGGGGGTCCCCGTTCAGGTTATAGGTGACGCCGTTGTCCCGAATCATCCGCGCGGCCTCGCGCCAGCGCTCCTCGATGCCCGTGGGGCCCATGGTGCGCAGGGCTTCCAGGACATAGCGCCACTGGGGGCGAACCTGACCCTCCGCCGGGCGCATCTCATCGAAGCAGCCCGGCAGCGGCAGGTAATCGTCGATCAGTCCGGGGCGGGTCAGGACCGAAGCGAGGTCGGGGACAGACATGGGCGGGGACTCTCGGCGTGTCTCAGGGTTCGATTAGACACGTCAGGGGCGGGGGTGACAAGGCGGGCATGCCCAATCTCGGCCCCCCGGGGCGCCGACCGATAGCCAATCGTCCCCCCTGGCTAGTCGGTGACGATCTCGCGCCAGGAAACGCGTCGGGTCACCATTGATCCGTTACCGATGGGGATATCGGCGACAACGGTACTGACGTCGGACATTCGCACCAAGGCACGCAGCGACCCGTCCGGCAATTGGACGACCGTTGGGCGCGTGGCAAAAGCATTGCCGATGGCCTTGGCGACGACCCCGGTCGTTGAGGAAGAAACCGCCCCACCGGTGCGGTAATCGAGAAAGTACAGGAAGCTATAGCCGCCTGCTGTACACGCGCTTGAATCGGGCTTGTTGGTCGTGAACACCAGAGTACCGAACACCAGGGACGGGTCTGTGTTCGCGCGCTCACCACCCTGCGGGAAATCAACAAACCAACCGTTGTTGCTACCGAGGTCCACGGCGTTGTGGCTGCTGGTGCGTACAATTTGTCCAGTGGAACAGATGGTAGCAGGTGTGCCGGCTGGACAGGTGCCCTCAGTTTCGGTTTGCCGAACAAAGGTTCCTCCGGTGCGCGGATTCTCGAAAATCGCGGAACTTGGCGTCGTCGTGGACGCAAGGGGATCCTTGATCGCATAAAATGACTGGGGGCTGGTGTCAGAGAGGTCGGTGAGCCCAAGGAAGCGCCCGGTACCGACATAAACGATCGTGTTGCCACCCACGTCCCCGAGTTCCGGCTTGGCCGTGATCGGTTGTTGGTTACCAGAGGCATCTTTAAGCTTTGCAAGCAATTGCGCGTCGTAGCCGTTCGCCCCCACATCGCCATTGATATCGAATCGCCACACATTGCCGAGTAGATCCCCCCCGTAGACCCGCAGTGCCGTGTTGTCGATTTGGGCATTGTCCACCCAGGCATTGATGCGCGCCAGACCGCTCGGCGTGGTCCCGTTACCCGCCGTGGTGGCTATCTGCCGGATGATGGCGCCGGTGGCGGCGTTGAGCACGTACAGGCGGCCGACCCCGTCGCCCGGTGAAACATTGTTATAGCCAGAAGCGATCAGGACAACCCAGGTGCCGTTCTTCAGCTTCGTGATGACAGGGTTGCCATAGGTGAAGCCGAGATTGGTATCGGAAAACTCCCACAGTGCCTTCGGCGCAAGCGGCTCCGTGATATCCAGCGCATAGTAGCCCCGCGCGCCCCCATTCAGCCCGCCGACCAGGATGGTATGCCAGGCACCACCAAAATAGACGTCACTCTGAACGGGCGAACCGTCGACGTAGTAGGAATGCAGGTTCGCATAGTTCTTATCCGCCAGCTTGATAGAGATTGGGAAGTACCAGCGCCGGTATATAGGCCCACTCCTCGGCGCCGGTGTCTCCGTTGAACGCGTGCAGCATGCCGTCGTTGGCGCCGACGTAGATCATGGCCTGGCGCGCCGCGTTGGCCGTTATGAAATCGCCGTATCCAGCATCCGTGTACTGGAACAGGGAGCCCCGGACATAGACCGCCTCTGAACTCACGATATCGCCGAGAATATGGGTCCGCTGATGATAGTATTTGTTGGGTTCGATCGTCGGTCCCTCGTTGGTGCGATCGCCGCGCAGGAAATTCACCAGGTTGGCGCCGGCGGCGCTGCTTTTCGCTGCAGCGCTGAGACAGGTCGCATCCGACACGCAAAATTGCGTCAGTGTAGAAAGGGCGCTTTCGCTAAAATAGCTCCGCTCGGTGCAAAGTCAGGTTGTCCCACCGGAATTCCTTCAAATGGCTGGAGTGAAGGCGGATTGTCATAGGTATAGATTGTGCGTGATGCCTTCGTCTCCAGTTGGGCCTGGGCATGCCAGTCGACAGCGTCGGATAAGGTGCCGGTCGTCAGGTCCAATTGCTGGCGGATCAATTCTCCATCCCAGTCCTGGGTGGTGAAGGTGGAACTGAAGACGTAATTATCTCCTGAGGATACGTTCGGGTTACTGGTGGCCGCGGCAGCGGAAGAACCGAGTCGGGCGCTCACCCCGGCCAGGGCGTTGGACAGACCGGTCACCAACGACGATGGGTCGGTGGCGCTGAAATAGGTGCCGCGGCCGTTCACTGCCGCGTGCCATACGTCATCGATATTTTCGATCTTGCCATCGGTGCCGGTAATGCCGGGAATCGGCCAATTACAGGCACCGCTGCCGCTGGTTTGCCAGGGCAAACGGTTGGCGGATTTGCCGAGCGGCCGTTTTTCACGTCGATGAAAGTCCCCGCTGGTATCGATCAGATAGGTGGGCGAGAAGACCATGCGACCGCGGGCACCGAACCCGAGGGTGAAGGTGGTCATATGTTGCCAGGAGGCCGCATCCCGCCCGCCTGCCGGGAACGTTGTTATGACACACGTCGTCACCAAGCACCCCGGTGCAATTCCCCAATGCCGAAGTTCGCAAATCTGTCGTGTAATAATACTGCGCAACGTCCGCCAGGGTGTCGGACGTGCCGCCCGAACCGGTCGTTTGCTCGGTCGTGTTTCCGGGAGTCGGGCCAAGGGTCGATATGACCGTGGTCGTGGGACCCAGGGTCGTGGTACTTGACGTCCCTTTGGTAGGATTGCTCGGGTTTGGGCTTGGCAGCGTAGGGTTGGCAGAGCAGGATCCCTGAGCTGCAGGTGTCCCCGAGTCAGTCCATAGGGTAGAAGCATCCGGTGTCCCTGAGTCAACCGTCGTGGTAGAAGTGCTGACCGTTGTGGTGGAAGGGCTGCCCGCGGGAGTCGTTGTGTCGGAGGTGACGACCCCGTCCGTGGTGACGACTACACGGTTGGTCGTCGTGGTGACTTCAACGATGGATGTGGTCGTTTCCACCTTGGACTGGCTGTAGACTTGGCTCTGGCGAAGGTATTTTCTTCTCGTGCTACTGCAACTGTTTGCACCGAGGTTTCCCAGGTAGTAACGGTACCGACTCCAGGGTGTCGTCGTGGTCTTTTGGGTAACATCTGTTTACGCTCTACGGTGGTGCACGGCGTCGTGCTGGTGTGGTAGATGGACTTTTTGCCGTCAAAATAGGGCCTGATTTCGTCACCGTCCTGATTGCCGACCAAGGTCGTTCCGTCGATCTTGCAACCCAGCGTCCGTGTTCCAGAACCCATCGGTCGAAAGGATGGTGAAATTCTGCTGGCAGGCGTACTGCATCGGATCAGTGACGGCGATGTTGGCCAGGTTCACTTTTCCGGCATAGAGTGCGTCCGGCGGTGGCCAGTGCCTTACGCAGCGGGGTCCATCCACTCGGCTGAATTCCGTAGAGTTTTGTGTACCAAGCGGTCTTCTGCGCGTGTTGAAAGGCGCAATGTTTAGGAAAGAGGAGTCTGAATTGATGGCTAAAAACCTACGCGGTAATTGGCATCGATCCCCTTGAAGGCACGGCCCGCGGCGGTCTTCATGGTCAGCATGCGGGTGCGTAATAGCTGTACCAGTTGGCGAAATTCTGCTGTTCGCTGTCGCCTACAGTGACCATGGTAAATACATCCTTACCGGGCGAGGCGTCTTTGGCTGCTGCTGCATTCCATGAAGAAGTTGTTGGTCGTGCTGTTGTAATCCTTCTGGGCGGCGGTCGTCTCGGTACCAGTGTAAGAAAGTAATAGGCGGCCTTGTCCGGAGGAATCGCCCTCGGCTCGGAATTTTGTTCCTAGATTGACTGTGCCGTCGGAAGTCTTGTATCCGTTTATCCAAGCATTCGAAAGGTCGCATTCGGATAGCTCGTGCCATCGGCCTTGACTGGCGGTTCGTAGGCGAGTTCGGGGTTGTAATAGATCCCGTTGCACTGGCTGCTCCGGTAGCCGTAGTAGCCGATAGTTGAAGGTTACTGTGCTGCCTGAGTCATCGTTGTCGTCCGGCATGTGGGTCCAATCCATGCTGCCGGAGTCATCCAGCACAAACAATAGGTTGGGCAAGGTTGTGACGGCGGCCGGAGGTGATCAGCGGCGTGTTGGCAAGATCGGTGGTATCACCCTGGCACCCGGGCAATGTCGGCAAGGAAGAGAACTGCCAGAATGGAAGTATTGACCCAGTGGTTAGTCATTGTATGATCTTCCTTCGTGTCTGCTTTACATGGCCACGATGGCCTGCACGTAGCTTACGGTATTGCGTGGGCCATCGATGCGGACAGTGATTCGATAGTACACCTGGGTGCTGGAAATCGGGTTGATGACGCCTGCGCCCTTGCTGTTGCCGGACGCGGTGACGGTTGGGGAAGAGGAACAGTCCGTGGAAGCGCTCTTTGGGTCTCCGGTTACGCGGCACAATCGGTGAATCACGTAGGAGACCCGGTTGTCGGTGGAGTCGGCGGGCAAGGTTACTATCTGATTGGCAGGAGACAATACCTGGGTCCAGAAGTAGTCCCATGATTGCCCGGCCTCCGGATTGTCTCCGGAACGCGACGTAGCCCTCACCGGCAATGCTGTCCTGCAGTCTGGTATCATTGGCTTCCAACCATGCGATTGCGGTCTCGATGCCCGTCTCGCCCGACGCGATGGTGGATTGCTTTATTGCCAGGTTACCGGCGATAACGACGCTGGTGTCCACCGAACGCATCAGCGCGGCGCCGGCCAATAGCATCGTTACCAGCACGATGAGCGAGAAGATCAACGCGGCGCCGCGCTGCATGACCGTGGCGGAAAGGCGTCCCGTCAACATCCCGGTTGCACTCCCGACAAAATGATATTCCGCAGTGGCACGATGGTTTCGAACGTCTTGTAGCGGTAGTGTTGCCACTCATCACCGGCGCTCAAGTCGATGGGGCTTAACGAGTCGCCAGCCCAGGTAGGCCGTTGGTCATCATCAGTCACTTCAGCCTTTTCGTATTGATCGCTTCGTGCAACGACCGCGATTCGTACGGCCGAGATCCGAGCCCAACCGCATTGGATGGAGCTCACGGGGGGATTGGTCGTCGGGGACGCGACGGATTGGTCATATCGGTCGACAACGCCATCCATCGGGCCGCTGGTATCCCGACCGTATTGGGCGCGCAGACCGACGATATTGTTTACGATTGGGACCCATACCGTCTCGTCGCTCACCTTGTCATCATCGCCACAGTTGTTCACCATGTAATCGCAAACCGTCAGGTTACCGCCGCGAATCGCGTAGGCAAGGATCTTGGGGTCTGACCAAGATTGAAAAGCATGCCATTGGACATGCCGGAGACCCAGTGACTGACGCGGAAGTTTTTGGTTTGCGGGGATGCCGGTCACGCTGGTCAGAATCAGCGGTATCCCCGCTGCAGGGGGACGGCCGAAACTGCGGCATGGCGATGACCCGATCACCCACCGCGAAGGCGTCGGCGTCTTTACCGTGTAAGTGGGGCTCGATCCGCGCGGCAGGATGCGATCGCCTTCGGAGACGCCATTACCATTGCCACAATCACCAACAGGGTGTCGGTGTTGGCGTCCCCCGCAGGAATGTCCGCATGGTTGATGGTAACGGGGGCCATCGCGTTGAGGGTCACGCCGGCGCGCAGCAGCAGGTTGCAGCCGAGCAGGTTCAGGGCGCTGGCGCCGTACCCGGCCTGGCGGATATCGCGTTGCAAACTGAAGAGCGCCAAGGCGCCGTTGGTCTGGGCATCCCCGCCACCGGAGATGGACCGCTTCTGCCCTTCGGAGAGGGTGAACAATTGCATGATCGCCAGGGTACTGATCATGCCGATGGTCAGTGCGACCAGGATTTCGATCAGACTGAAGCCGGCACTCGTGTCCCGGTACGGCAGTGCGGGCGACGCGGTGATGGTCATCGCCGCGCCTGTCCGGGTGGATTACTTGATGTGGGTAACCGCAACATAGTGATGTACTACCGTTTCACCAGGCGCTGCCAATTCACAGTGGCCGTGACCAGGCTCTTGGACGTGGCGGGGGGGGCAGGACCCGCGACGGTGGTCACGAGGACGCTGGGGGGGTTTTCGGTGACGCCTGGCAATCGGGACCTCACATCGGCGAGCCAGGTGGCATACCCGGCGGCGTCGGTCCCGTTGGTGCCGTTGGTGCCATACTTGGCCAGCAGGGCCGCCGGTGACCGGTCATCGGTCCACATCCGGCCGATCAGGGCATTGGCCAGAAAGCTGGCATCGACCCGGTACTTGGCGTCGCTGTTGTTGCGGATGGAGACGGCCTGCATGGCTACGGTTCCGAGCATGCCCATGGAAAACAATAGGATGGAAATCAGGACCTCAAGCAGCATGTAACCGGATTGCTGGTTCGGGGAATTCTGGCGCTATTCATTTCAGCAGGCTCTCGGGTTGCGTTGAGTGCCGCCCGGTGCGGCCCGCTCAGGCGGCTGCCGGGGAGGGCGATGGACAACGTTTCGGATCATCGGTTCTCGTGACCGCTGGGTCACAGGGGCGCACCTGCCCGTTGGGCGAGAGGATGACGCGCAGACAACGTACTGACCCACCGGGCTAGCGCAGGTGCCAGTGGCGCCGATAATGTCGAGGGTGATGTTGTTGGCGGGTAGCGGGGAGACTCTCCCAGTCCGTTAAAGGTCATGCACGATTGTCCCGCTGTCACGACCGTGTTCGCGGAGTCCTCAGCAGAGCGTACCTGAATGATATAGGGATTGTTCGGGTCTGGTGCGTTGGATAGGCCGGTGGTTCGGTCGGGGCGACGGCACATTTCGCCGTGACGTCGTTCAGGCTCACGACCCAATTGGTACCGGTGGCGGAGGGGACACAGGCTCCGGTCACGGTGTTCGTGACCTGAAAGCGTACGGCGTGTTGCGTCGCACCGCTTCCGTCCGGGCGAGCTGGATGCCGTTCTGAAAGGCCTCCGCGGCGGTCCGAATGCGGGTGTTACGTATCCAGTCGACAAAATTGGGCACTCCCATCCCGAGTAGGATGGCGGAGATCGCCAGGCGTGACGCAGTTCGATCAGGGTGACCCCGCGTTGGTAAGTGTCGGGTTTCAACATTTACCTCCCTTTTTCGTGACCCAGCAGGTGTTGGGATTCGGGAGCGACCAACCGTCGGGCACGGCGGGGGTCGCTTTCGTATTGTGTTCGGTAATCGTGAAGGTAAATCCGTCCATGGAACCCTTGCCGACCGCCCGGAGGGTAAAGGTAGTCTCCGTGATGATCGGGCATGTAAAATCAAAATATTGACTGGTGGTGCTGTCGTCGTTACAGGCGCGAGCGCCGACATAGGTACGTGCATCCTGAAATTGCTGCTCCAACTGCACATGCTTTGTCGCTAGCGCGGATGTCGCATCCGGTATCTTCCCGCGGATGATATAATCGGTATAGCTGGGGTAGGCAATCGCGGCCAGGATGCCGACGATGCCGACGACGACCAGTAACTCGATCAGGGTGAAGCCTGGCTGTTTCGTCTTGCGAGACCGAGCGGGCATCTTGCACCTCAGGACCGGGTTCATGGGGTGGCCGTTAGCCGCGGCAGCCATGGGGTCGCGGAAGGCGTTTCCGTCGGTGTGCGAGGTTGGTGTGTGGTCGGCCACGCAGATCGCGGCGACCGGGGTGAAACCGTGTCGTGGTCTCAGGGTGTTCATCGGTTTCTCACTCGGGTGCCTGGTCTGTTTCTGGGTGACCGCGGGGCAGCAGGTGCTGCCGCGGTACGGAAAGCTTTGGGTTAAGGATACTGAGCGAGGTTTTTCGCGCCGTGATTGACGTCGCAAGTTGGCCAGAGGAGTCTGACCAGGCAGCGCGTTACCGCTGGCCTCTGGCTGGGGTGCGCCGGCCTTGGGCACGCGGCAGCGGCGCGATCGAACTGTGTTCGCGAGTTCGCTGACTGGATAGCGGAGCTCCAGGGGGAGGCGTTGTCGATGGGGCGAGGCGAGGGGTCAGCCCGTGTACGGATCGCTCAGAAGGTTCCGGCCCTGGAGCGCTCGTAGACGGTGTTCACCGAGAACTGACAGACCTTCGGCGCGCGGATGGTCAATGTGCAGCGCCTGAGAGCAGGGCGGCCGGCATGGGACGGCTTGCGGAGTTTTTTTGGGCCTGGGCGCGAGCAGTCCTACTGAGCGGCAGGGCGGGTGGTCGTAGCCCCGGTGGGCGTGTCCGGTGGCTCAGGTCGCGACCTCCAGGGTGGGGGAGGGGCGTTGCAGGAAGTTGCCCTGGACATAGTCGACGCCGGCGCTCCAGAGGATGGTCAGGGTGTGGGCGTCCTCGACCCCGGTCACGACGGATTTGACATTGAATTCCCGGGCCAAATTGGCCAGGGCCAGCAGGCGTTGTTGCTTTTCCGGGGCGTTGGACAGGCCCTGGGCGAACTCAGGGAGTAACAGGATGAAATCCAGGGAGAGCCCCTGCAGGAGCTTCTGCGGGTGGTCAGTGGTGCCAAAGCGGTTGACGGCGACCCGGCACTTCACCTTCTTCAGGCTCTCGACGAAGCGGCTGAGGCTCCCCAGGTTGTTGTCGACCAACTCCTCCTGGATGACGAAGGTGAGCCAATTGCCGCGCACGTCGAACTCGCGCAGGCAGTCACACAGCCAGATCAGGAGGCCCGGGTCGCGGAAACTGTCCTCCGCCAGGTTGATGAAGAAGTTGAGGTTCTGACCAAGCTGGCGGTGTTCGCTCAGGGTCTTGAGGGCGGTGCGTATCGTCCACTTGTCGAGCTGCTCGATGAGCCCGCTGCGGATGGCCGGGCCGATGAATTCCTTTGCCTCCAGCAGGTTATCGGCCTCATCGATCATTCGTACCAGGACGCTGTAGTTTTCCTGGCTATCGCCCATGAGGCTGATGATGGGCTGATAAACGAGCAGGAAGCGATCATTGGCCAGGGCCCATTCGATCTTGCTGGTCATCGGGTTGTCCCCGTCCTCCGCATCCTGCTTGGCGCGGGCGGCCAGGGAGGTGGCCTGATGCCCTTCCGGATGGCCAGGAACGGCGCTGTGGCTGTTCCGCCAGGCCGCGTCGAGGAGTTCGGCCGGGTCGGGATCGGTCCCCTGGCCGAGGACGTAACCCACCTCCCAGTCGGCCTCGGCAGGGGACGGGTCGGCCAGGTCCCGGGGGAGACGGACCTCGGCGCGGATACGGTCCGCCAGGGCGGCGGCGGCCGGCTCATCAAGCCCCGGGACCAGGAGTCCGAAGCCGTCATCGCTGACCCGCGCCAGCAGTGTACCCGGATCAGCGCACAGGCGGGCCAGGGGGGCGGCGAGGGTGCCAATGAGGGCCCGGCCGCGGGTCAGGCCCAGTGTCTGGTAAAGGTTGGCGGCGGCCCTGATCCGAAGATAGAACACGGCGATGGGTTGGTCGGTGGTCTGCACCCCCGCCTGGGCCGCCGAGATGGCCTCGAGCAGGGCGGCCAGACCGGGCAGATCGGTCGGGCTGGCCAGCGGTGGCCTCGGCCAGGGCGGCCAGGGCCGCGCGGTCAGTCGCCGGCACGCGCCGTTCCAGGGCGACCTGCTCGTAATGCTGCAGGCGATGGCTGAGGTGCCGGGCCTGGCGGCGGACCCGCAGGTCAGCCAATTCCCGTCCCACCGCCAGTTCCAGGCGGTGGGTGTCGTCGCGCTCGATGAAGTCCCGCGCCCCGCTGCTCATGACCTTGATCATGGTCTGGTGGGCGCTCTGGTGGTCGGCGATCACGATCAGCGGGACGTCGGCGGTCAAGTCCCGATGACTGGCGAGGACGGCGTCCAGGTCCACGTCCGGGTCGTAGACACAGCAGCAGATCAGGTCGCAGGCGCGCCGTTCCACCAGGCGCTCGATGCGGTCCGCGCGGGCGCTGTAGATCCCGCGCACCGCCAGGCCGGCCTCGCGCAGGGACTTGATCAGGCGTTCAGCCTCGTCTGCCTGGGAGGTCATGACCAACAGGGTGGCGGCGCGGGCTGGAGACGGCATACGGGTGGCGTCCGACATTGTCACTCGGCCGATTATCGACCCAGCGGGGTAGTAAGGGAAATGGCTTCTGTGATCGGTTGTTTGCCGGGTGCGCCCGCGACTTCCCGCACCAGGCGCGGCACCAGGTAGCCAGGCAGCCGGGCGCGCAGGCCGTCCAGGAGAGTCAGGGCGACGCGGTCGGTGACCGGAAGTGGGCGGCCCCCTGGACCGGGTCCAGTTGGTGCAGGTAGTAGGGGAGCACGCCGCAATCAAAGAGCTCTTCACTCAAGCTGGCGAGTCTGTCCACCGAGTCATTGACCCCGCGCAGCAGGACGCTTTGGTTGAGCAGGGTCAAGCCGGTCCCCCTGAGGGCGCGCAGCCCGGCCTGGGCCGGCGCACCCAGTTCCCGGGCATGGTTGGCGTGGATGACCAGCACCAGGCGCGGACCCAGTCCGCTCAGGAGGTTACTCAGGGCCGCCGTGAGCCGGGTTGGCAGCACCACGGGCAGGCGGGTGTGCAGCCGCAGGCGCCGCAGGTGCGGGATGGCGGCTAGCCGGGTAAGCAGGCTGCCCAAGGCGGCGTCGTCCAACATCAGGGGGTCGCCGCCGCTCAGAATAACCTCTGAGAGGCTGGAATCAGTCCGGATTCTGCTCGAGGGCGGTGGTGACGCGGCGGCCGTAGGCGCTCAAGCTGGCATAGGGAAAGTGGCGGCGGAAGCAGTAGCGGCAATGCACGGCACAGGCGCCGTGGGCCATCAGCAGGGCGCGCCCCTGATACTTGTGCAGCAGGCCGGGGGAGCGGGTGGCCGGCCCGTCACCCACCGGGTCCCGATGGAACCCGGGGGTGATCACCGTCTCCTGGCGTCGGGGCAGGACCTGGTGCAACAGCGGGTCGGCGGCATCGCCCGGCGCCATCAGGGCGGCGAAGGCGCGGGGGACCAGGAGCCGGAAGGGTCCGGGCGCCGGGTCCAGGTCCGGGATCTGATCGCGGGTGAGGCCCAGAAAGCGGAGCAGTGGGTCTACCTGGGTAAAGGCCTGGGCGAGGTCTCGCTGCCAGGGCACGCTCTGACAATCCCCCGTACTTCGCGTTACCATTGCGGGCTTGTTTTTTACCGGTAACGAGGGCGACATGGCGAGCTACAGTACGAGCGAATTCAAAAGCGGGCTCAAGATCATACTGGACGGTGACCCGTACAACATTGTTGAGAATGAGTTCGTCAAGCCGGGCAAGGGCCAGGCCTTCAATCGGGTGCGGGTGCGCAACCTCAAGACCGGGCGGACCGTGGAGAAGACCTTCAAGTCCGGGGACACGGTCGAGGCGGCGGACGTCCATGATACCGATATGCAGTACCTGTACAACGACGGTGAGCACTGGCACTTCATGGACCCGGCCAGCTACGAGCAGATGACCGCCGATGCGACCGTGGTCGGGGACACGGCCAAATGGATCAAAGACCAGGACATGTGCAACGTGACCCTGTGGAACGGCCTGCCTCTCGCGGTGGAGGCGCCCAACTTCGTGGTCCTGAAGATCACCGAGACCGATCCCGGCCTCAAGGGCGACACCTCCGGCGGCGGCGGTAAGCCCGCCACCCTCGAGACCGGGGCCGTGGTGCGGGTGCCGCTTGTTCGTTCAGGAGGGTGAAATGATCCGGGTGGATACCCGCACTGGCGAGTACGTTTCCCGCGTCAAGGAGTGAGCGCTGACTGGCTGGCCTTCCGCCGCACCCGCGGCCATCCGTGCCCGCGCGCAGATGCTCACCCGTATCCGTGCCTTCTTCGCGGCCGCCGGGGTACTGGAGGTGGAGACCCCCATCGCCTCCCGCGCGGCCGGGACCGACCCGGCCCTGGACAGCCTGACCACCCGCTGGCAAGGCCCTGGGCACCCCCGGGGTTTGCCGCTCTATCTCCAGACCTCACCCGAGTTCCCCATGAAGCGTCTGCTGGCCGCTGGACTCGGTCCCATCTATCAGATTTGCAAGGTCTTCCGGGATGGGGAGCGGGGGCGTCTCCACCACCCCGAGTTCAGCCTGCTGGAGTGGTACCGGCCGGGTTGGGGTTATCAGCGCCTGATGGACGAGGTCGCCGAACTGGTGCGGCGGGTGCTGGGACGCCCGGACCTGCCGGTGGAGCGGATCACCTATCGGGGCCTCTTTCAGGCGCGGCTGGACATCGATCCCTGGTCCATCGATGCCGAGGGGCTGCGCGCCCGGGCCCTGGAGGCCGGAATCGCCAGTGCCGGGTCCCTGGACCTGGACCGGGACGCCTGGCTCGATCTGCTGCTGACCCACTGTCTGCAAGGGGACCTGGGGCGGGGGCGTTTGACCTTTCTTTGCGACTACCCGCCGACTCAGGCGGCCCTGGCGCGGTTGCGCGAGGATCAGGTCCAGGTCGCCGAGCGTTTCGAGCTCTATCTGGACGGGGTGGAACTGGCGAACGGCTTTCAGGAGCTGACGGACGCGGCGACCCAGGCGGCCCGTTTCCACGGGGACCTGGACCTGCGCCGCCGTCAGGGGCGTAGCACGCCGCCCTTGGACCAGGCCTTTCTGGATGCATTGGGGGCTGGGCTGCCGGACGCTTCGGGGGTCGCCCTGGGTCTGGACCGGCTGCTCATGGCCGTCATCGGTGCCCGCCACATCGACACGGTCCTCACCTTTCCGGTGGAGCGGGCCTGAGCGAGGGTCGGCGCTAGTCGCAATCCCCCGTCGACGATCGTCCTGACCGTGCCTCAGATCCGCTCGTAACGCAGGGTGCGGCCTTTACCGGTGTCGCTTTCCAGGCCGACCCATTGTCCTTCCGGGGTGTACCAGAGGGTGATATCGACCTGGTTCGCCTGCAGCCGGTAGCGCTCCGCCGTGACCTCCCGGCCCTGGACCAGGCGCCGCTCGGTCCCCGCCGACTCGACGCGTACCGTAACCAGTTCGCCGGTCTGGGGGTTCAGCAACTGCCGTTCTTTGAGGAAATCCCGGTCCCAATAGGCGAAGGTGGAGACGCATTGGGGGAGCCGTTTGGGGTCCCCGTTGACGCGGATGGCCAGTGCATTCGGCCCCAAATCTCCCTCGACGGTTGAGGCCTTGCCGTTGTCATCGGTGGTGGCCCGGATCTGCTCCAGACAGCCATCCCGCCACCGCTCCCGGCTCTCATGGCGATAGCGGTAAGCGTTGAAAATTAGCAGCTTGACGTCGAAGCTGGCCCGGCTCAGGACCTGCTTGCCGGCCGGGTCGGGGGAGACCTGGAAGCTGTGTTCACCGATCGGATCCTGGTCCAGATAGACCCGAAACCGCAGGGAGTCCGAGGTCGCGTCGGCCTGCGGTACCAGTGTGAGTCCCAACAGAAGCCCCAGCAGGGTCCGGTGTGCGGTGGGGCGACGCGTGATCCGCGGGGGATGGGTCATGGGTTGCTCCGGTTTGAGTCTGGGGCCGCCGGACGGGGCGGCCCGGGTATGAAGGCGTTGGTACGCTCGATGTAGGCACGGTAACCGGGTCGGCGCTCGCCGATGTCCTGTTCCAACAGACTGACCCCGGAGACCCGCAGGAGGAGCCAGGTCATCAGCAGCGGTGAGACGATTGCCCACCAACCGCCCGTGGCCAACGCGAACAAATAGAAGCCCCACCAGATACAGGCCTCACCGAAGTAGTTAGGGTGCCGGGTGTAGCGCCACAGGCCCCGATCCATGACTCGGCCCGCGTTCTCGGGCCGCGCCTTGAAGGCGGCGAGCTGTTGGTCACCCACCGCCTCAAAGAAGAGCCCGACGAGCCACAACGACAGGGCCCCATAGTCCAGCCAGCCGAGGGGGGCGGACCCCAGGATTGCTGCCAGCAGGGGCAGGGAGATGATCCAGGCCAGGATGCCTTGCAGGCCGAAGACAATGTAGAGGCTCTTCCACCAGAACCCGGGGTCGTTCCCCGCGCGCATGGCCCGGTAGCGGCGGTCTTCAGGTTCCCCCCAGTTGCGGCGCGTGATGTAGGCGCTGAGGCGTGTCCCCCACAGAGTGACCAGGAAAAAGACCAGGTAGGATCGCGCGTTGGGGTCGGGCGTGCCCAAGACATACGCGAGACCCAAGAGCACGAAAAAGAGCGGCCATAGGGAGTCGGCGATGCCGGCATTCTTGAGCGGGATGCTCACCAGCCAGCCGACCAGCCCGAGGGCCAGGGCGACCGCCAGGCCGACCCCATAGAGGTCCAGGTCAAACACCGTCGGCACCCTGCCGGCGCATCGGGTTGGTGCCGAGATCGCCCCGTGGCGTGACAGGCGGCTGGCGTTCGGCGCCCCGGCGCCGGGGGATCAACAGCCACGGCGCGGGATCAAAGCCCGGGCGTCGGCCCAGGGTCGAACCCGGGGCCGACGGGCTGATCGGGTCCCGGCGGGGACGCGAGGAGAATGGTCGGGTGGACATGGAACCTCCGAGGATCCTGCAATTTGCATCGAACTACTCAGCTAATGTCCAATCCCGGGGAAACAAGGCCGGCGGGACGCGGCCCCGGGCGGGTCTGATCGCCACCGGTGCGGGCAGTGCGCGGGGATGGCTCCCCGGGCTCTGTTATGATTCTGCGCCAATCAGCCGCGGTCCCGGGGCCCCAGATCGCCGCCGGCATCCGCTCACCTTATCCCTATGGTCTTGGAGTCGCATCTATGAAACAGCGTTTTCTCAAGGGTGCCGCGATCGCGGCGACCGTCAGTCTGATCGTCACTGGCTGTGCCTCGGATGGCTCCGGCATGACCGAAACCGGCAAGGGCGCCGCCATCGGCACCGCCGCGGGGGCCGCCCTGGGTGCGCTGATCGGCTCACAAGGCGCGAATGCCGGCCGCGGTGCCCTGATCGGGGCCGTGGGCGGCGCCCTGGTCGGCGGTATGGTGGGGGCCTACATGGAGCAACAGCGCAAGGACTTCGAGAAGGAGCTGGCCCCGCAGATCGCCGCCGGGGCGATCCGCGTGGAGAAGCTTCCGAACGATCAATTGCTGGTGGGTATGACGGGTGAGACGACCTTCCAGGTGGACTCTGATCAGATCAAGCCCGGCTTCAATGGCACCATGGACACCATCGCCGAGATCGTGAACAAGTACGGCAAGACCGAACTGGTGGTGGCTGGCCACACGGACAGCACGGGATCAGCGCAGCACAACCAGTACCTGTCGGAACGGCGCGCGGCCTCCGTGGACAGCTATCTGACGGCCCGGGGCGTGCTGCCCGAGCGCATCTACTCCTCCGGCTTCGGGAAATCCCAACCCATCGCGAGCAATGACACCGAATCCGGCCGCCGCCTGAACCGCCGGGTGGACATCACCATAGCCCCGATCACGGAGGGTGGCTGAGGGTTACCGTCGGGGTGCTCACTGTCAGGCCATGACCAGGTCACAGTTGTGACACTCGAACCGACTGTCATGGGTTACAGGAACCAGGCGCTCCGCGGGCGCCTAGTGCGGTTCGTTCCTCACCGCCCCCTACGGCCTGGCGTTATCCTGTTGGACGGAACCGTAAGCAACGCCCGAAAGGCCAGTCAGGCCCAGGTCCCGGGCCTGGCGGCGCATATTCTCCACGATGGCGTAGACGCCGACGTGCCGGTTGGGGCTCAGGTGCTCTTCCAGGTGCAGGCCCGTAAACAGTGCATCAACGTCGATTTCCTCGATCTCTGCGACCGTCTTGTGGGAGAACAACTGGACCAGGATCGCGACCACGCCCTTGATGATGGCCGTGTCGCAATCGCCGGTGAAGCGCAGCCGGGTGGGCGTGCCCCCGTCGGGGTGGGCGGCCACGTGGACGGTGCTCATGCACTCCTTGACCCAGTGGACCGCGGTTTTGTCCCCCTCCGCCATGGGGGGGATGCGTTCCCCAAGATCGACGAGGTATTGGTAACGCTGATCCCAGTCGTCGAGGAGTTCGAAATCCGCGACGACCGCGGCGATCTCGTCACTGATCATCATGCAGGAGGCTCAGACGCTGAAGGATTCACCGCAACCGCAGGTGTCCTTGACCCGCGGATTGCGAAACTCAAAGCCTTGGTTTAGCAGGCTGGAGCGCACATAGTCGATCTCCATACCGTCGATACGCTCCAGGCTCGGCGGTGTCGACCACCACCTTGACGCCGTGGCTCTCGAAGACCTGATCGGCCTCGGTCGACCGTGTCCGCGTAGTCGACGTCGTAGGCGTAAGCCGGTGCAGCCGCTCTTGCGGGTGCCGACCCGCAGGCCCAGGCCATGACCGCGTTTGTCCAACATCCCGGCCACATGGCGCGCCGCCGCTTCGGTGAGTATCACAGCCATCTCAGGAACCTCGTACATCTTTCACTGATCTGGGCAGGAGGTTGCAGTAGGTGAAGCGGATTTCAAGCCCACGACCGCGCCTGTCGACCCGATCGACGCAAAACAGCAACGTTGGATGCGGACGGCTGAGCGCTGACTGCGCCTCCCCGATTAATGCCGGTGCTCCGCCACGTCCATACTGGCGGCGGAGGCCATATCCATGAGCCCGCGCATCAGGCTGGCGCGCTCGCTCAGGGGGATGGTCTCGATCAGGGCCTGCTTGTCCTCCGGGCTCAGGGGCAGATGGGCGCACAGCAGGTTGACCAGGTCCCCGTCTGCCATCTTGCTGACGTCGTCCCAGGGTACCTCCACGCCGCGCAGGGTGCAGTAGGCCTTGAGCGAGACCAGGAAGCCGTCGCGATCCGCGATTGCCTGGGTCTCGTCATGATAGTCCGCGGCAAAGCGCTCCCAGTCCACTGAGACCCGGCGGTAGCCCCGGCGCCCCTCCAGCTCGGTGCGGACCTGGAAACGGCAGACACCGGTCAGGACCAGCACGATGCGCCCGTCCGGAGTCTCGCTGTAGGAGGTGATGCGACCGGCGCAGCCGATGCGGTGGATTTCCGGGACCTCATCCAGGCAGCGTCTCGCTGGTGGGCTGGAGCATGCCGATCAGGTGGGAGCCGGCCAGGGCGTCCGCGACCATATCTGAGATAGCGCGGCTCGAAGATGTTGAGCGGGAGCTGAACCCCCGGCATCACCACTGCACCGGGCAGGGGGAAGATCGGGCAGTTCGGCGGGAAGGTCGGCGAAACGGGGGAAAAAGGGGCTGCGGCTCATGGGAGACTCCGGGATGCGGGCGGCCGAGAGTGGAAGGCGGGTTGCGCTCCTGCTACATCGCATTTGGGGACGACGGGGCAGTTCCCCAGACCGCGGCAGGCGGACGCTGGCCAGCCGTGCGCCCCCGGTGAAATCCCTTTAGACTGCCGTCCGTCATTATCGAGCAAGCGACCCTGGGGCCTTGATCACAAACCCGCCCGTTTTGCTGGCGGTAAGGACGTCGGTCCGCGTGCGGACCGATCGCGGCTGGCCGGGACAATGACCAAGGCCCGCCCTGCTGTCGGCTTGCACCCAATTCACGCCCGATCACGAGGAGCACCCATGTCCAGCATCGACGCCATCGAGGCCCGCGCGGCCACCTGCAAGAGTGCCGCCGACTTCGCCGCCCTGGCCCGGGATGCCCACCCGGTGGATGGGGCCTATGCCAAGTCCCTGCTCGCGAAGGCTGAGGCCCAGTGCCAACTCCCGCCGGACTATCTGGCCGTGGCCGAGGCGGCGGTGGCCCTGGGGCTGACCGATTACGCCCTGGACCTCTACGGGCAGGCCGAGGACGCCTGTTTCGACGCCCTGGAGAAGGCCGCCTTGGGCGCCAGCCTGGCGCGTACCGGCACCGATGCCGCCAAGGGCCGGGCCCTGCTGGAGGAGGCCGCGGCGGAGGCCAAGCAGCTCAATGAGTTTCTGACCATCTCCGGTTACGCCAAGGAGGACCTGGGCGACGAGGCCCTGGCCGCCAGTCTGCTCGCTAAGGTGGAGGCCAAGGCCAAGGGGCTCCCCGACTATCTCAAGCTGGCCCAGACTCTCCATGCCCAGGGTGCGGCGGAGGCTGCCCGGGATTTCTACAAGAAGGCTGCGCGGCATCTGGACGGTATGACCGACACCCTGACCTACGCCAAGGGCTACCTGGACGTCTTTGGGGATCAGGCGGCCGCCCGTAAGGTGTTGGAGGATGCCGAGACCGACTGCCAGTTCCCCAAGGACTTTGCCACGCTGGCGGCGGGCTTTAAGGAGATTTTCGACGACCAGGCCAAGGTGACCGAATTGATGGAGCAGGCCGCCGAGTTTGCCATGAGCGGTGAAGAGCACCTGGACCTCGCCCGGGGCTACTGGGACCTGCTGGGGGATAAGACCAAGGCGGTGGCGGCCTACGCCAAGGCCCTGCCAGAGGTCAACGATAAGGGCCAGTTGTTGGAGCTGGGCGGATTCATCGCCGCCCAGGTCGGGGATGCGGAGTTGGCCAAGCGCTTCTATGCCAAGGCGGAGGAGAAGCTTTCCTCTGCTGCCGAGCGTATCAAGCTCGCCGAGGCAGTCCTGCGGGATACAGGTGACAAGGGCTATGCGGCTGCGGTTTATGGCCGGGCGGCGGACAGCCTGACCCAGCCCAATGACTTGCTGTCCGTGGCCGCCAATCTGGTGGATCAACTCGGGCGACCAGGCGGCTGCGGGGGCCATCTACCGTAAGGCCATGGCCGCCATGGGCGACCTGGGTCAGTACACCAAGCTGTTGGAAGCGGTGGACAGTCGCCTCGGGCGACAAGGCCTTCGGCCGGGAGATCCTTGAGAAGGCCCAGGCACTGGCCAGCGGTACCCCGGAGTTTCTGGATCTGGCCCAGCGGGCGGTCACCACCTTGCGGGACCTGCCGCTGGCCCGGGACCTGCTCGCCCGCGCGGAGGAACAGGTCACCACGGTCGGTGAGATGAAGAATCTGGTGGCGGCGGTCAAGGCGCACTTCGCCGAGGACGGGGTCTGGGTCGCCCAGGTGGACGAGAAGCTCACCCGGCGCGAGGCCAATCAGGCCAAGTACGCGGTTTTCCAGGAGCGCGAGAAGGGCGCCAACACGGCCATCAAGACCCTGCAGTTGGCCGACGCGGTGATGGCGGAGCTGGACGACAAGTTCTACGCCCAGAAGCTCCTGGTGGATGCGCAGAAGAAGCTGGAGGAGGAGGGCTGGGACTTCTCCAAGGCGCGCAAGCTGGTGGCCGGCGTCAGCCGTCACCTGGGTGACAGCGCTTGGGCGGGCCGTCTGCTGCAAGACGCCGGGGAGCGGGTCCAGGGGTTCACCAACCTGATGGTGGTCGCCGAGTCCGCTGCCGAACTGCTGCCGGACCGAGAGCAGGCGCAAGCTCTGGTCACAGACCTGCTGGAGCGGTATCAGCAGGGCTTGTCGGTCCCCGGCGTCTACGATTTGTCCAAGCTTGCGGACGCTCGCGGGCGTCTGTTGGGGGATCGCAAGGGCGCTGGGGCGGCCCTGACCAGCGCTGCCAGTCAGGCGGCGACGCACTTCCAGTTCGCCGAGCTGGCCCGGGTTGCCCGGGGCCTGGACCTTGGTGACCAGGTTCAGAACCTCCTCGAGCGGGCCGCGGTCAGTTGCACCAGTGCCGCCCAGGCCCGTCAACTTGCCCGGCGGTTGCTTGCGGACGGTTTCGATCAGGCCCAGGTCCGGGACCTCTACGCGGGCCTCAAAGATCGGCTGAGCGTCACCCCCGAGCGCCTGGCCTGGGCGGACGCCATCGTCGACTTGTTCGCGGACCGGACCTGGGCCGGACAAGAACTCGGTGCCCTGGCTGGGGCTGCCCAGGGGGTCGAGGCCCGTGCCATCGCCAGCCAGGCCCGTCGGCGTAGCGCCCACCTTTGAGCAGCCCCGCAGATGATGCTCTTGATTGCCATCACCGCCCTGGCCCGTAAGGTGGTGGTGCTCGACTCCCAGGCCCATGAGCCGATGTACCTGCTGGGCCTGGCCGCCCTGTTAGGGACCCTGATTGGTGGCTACTATTAAAGAAGCGGCTCGGGGAACATTTGCCCCGGGATCAGGGCGGTCACTGACGGTGCGGTTCGAAATTTTGGATCAGGTCGGGTGATGTGCCGGCGGTGCTATTTGGTCGGCCAGAGCGGCACGCAGCGCCTCGGCGACGGCGGGGACCGTGACTGGATGGGGGATGGCGGCAAAGATTGGGAAGCGGACCGTCATCAGGTCCAGTTTGTGCTTGAACTCGGGCAGGTAGAAGCAAACCACGCGCACTTGGGGGTGGCGTTGGAGGACGCTCATCAGGGTTTCGAGGTTGCTGGTACGGTCCCGGAAATCTGACTGGAAATTGTACTCCGCTACGATGAGATCCGGGATGCGGCGCTTCAGGGCGGCTTGTGCCTTGCGTTGGGACGTGACGATTTCAAAGTCCAGCCCCAGCGTCCGATAGAGGGGCGTAAGATTGGGGTAGCCGCCCAGTTCCAGGATTGCCAGCAGGGTTCGGGGCGTGGTGGGGCCGGCGGAGGCGGCGGATGGGACTTCGGTTCCAGTGGCCATCAGGCAAAGACCACTAGGACCCTAAGCGCATTGTCGTTCATTACCATGCAACCAGGATAAGGAGTAGAAAGTTCATGCACCCGTGAACGGATTCTAGCTGATCCTGGCCTTCTCGTAGGTAACTGACCAGGCTGTTTGCGGCGGAGTGGTCAAGACTGGGGGCGAAAGTGAGCCCACCGCGGGCGCGGACGAGGGGCTGGTGAACGGCCCCGACGGGGCACCGCCCCCGCCTTACCGAGGTTCCAACACCGCCGCTAGCCGCGGGTTCGGCGCAGAAACGGTTCAAGGAGCATACGGCTGGCGATCATGCGATCACGACCATGGCCGTTTTACGGGTTCAGTCCGCCGGGCGGAATTGCTGAATGGGGAAAACCGCAGGTCCGGTGGTGTGAGCGGGATAACGGGCCCAACCCCGTCACCCCAACCCGCTCAGGATCGACCGATCAGCTTGCCTACGCGCCGCGCAACGGCATACCAGTCAAGGCCCTAAGGAACGGTTCACAAATAAGTTAAACAAATCCATTAGGGACTGCTTTTTGCGTCGTTGTCGTTGTCATAATCGAGGCTATCGTAGCGCCCCGGAGTCTCTCTCACCCCAAATAGCATCGCTTCTCCGATGACGACTTCGACAACGACAACGATTGCGTTTGTGTTTGACTTGTTCTTGACGCGTTACTAAGGAAATGTCGCTTGCTAAATCAATGTTGTAAGGCCTTATTGGTCTACCCTCGGTTTTCTGGTAGCTCATTTTGGAATTATCGGGAGACCTGCGAGGTGATCGGCGCGAAGCACCCCGCCCCACCCCTTGGACTCATCACTGTTGCGGCACTTCTTCCGTCGTCCTGGGAGTTGCGTCTGGTCGACCGCAACATCGACGACTTGCAGGCGTCGGATATCGATTGGGCCGATCTGATCCTCACCGGCGGCATGCTTCCGCAGCAGGCGGATACCCTGGCCATTGTCGAATTGGCCAAGGGCCGGGGCACACCCGTCGTCGTCGGTGGGCCTGATGTGACATCGAGTCCAGATCTCTATGCGGGCGCTGACTTCAGGGTGTTCGGCGAGGCCGAGGGCGTGATGGATGACTTCGTGGCTGCCTATTTGTCCGGACAGCCAAAAGGCGTGTTCGAGTCTCCGAAGTTTCAGGTCGATGTGACCCAAAGCCCCATCCCGCGTTTCGATTTGCTGAACTTCGCTAACTACGCCCAGGTTGGGGTACAGTTTTCCCGTGGTTGTCCGTTCACCTGCGAGTTCTGCGACATTATCGAACTCTACGGGCGCAAGCCGCGCACCAAGACGAATGCGCAGATGCTGGCCGAACTTGACCGCTTGTACCAGCTTGGCTACCGTGGCCATGTGGATTTCGTTGACGACAACCTGATTGGCAACAAGCGGGCCGTTAAAGCCTTTTTGCCGGCGATGCGGGAATGGCAGGAACTCAAGCGCTTTCCGTTTGAATTTTCTACAGAGGCATCGCTGAACCTGGCCGACGATTCCGAATTGCTGGCGATGATGAAGGCGGCAGCCTTCTTTGCGGTATTCATCGGTATCGAAAGCCCGGATGCCGCGGTCCTGATTGCGACGGGCAAGAAGCAGAACACCCGCGGCCACATCGCCGACAGCGTCGCGCGTATCCACCATGCGGGCATGTTCGTGTTGGCTGGTTTTATTGTCGGCCTCGACAGCGAACACGGCGACATTGCGGAGCCGATGATCCGCCTGATCGAGGATGCGGCGATTCCGGTATGCATGGTGGGGCTCCTGTATGCGCTCCCCAATACCCAGTTGACCCGGCGCCTGAAACAGGAGGGACGGTTGTTCTCCGGCCACGATGTCGATGCTCCGAGCGAGGGCTCGGCGGATCAGTGCACGAGCGGGCTGAATTTTGTTACCCAGAGACCGCGCAGGGATGTACTCGGCGACTATCGGCGTGTGATCGAAGAGGTCTACCGACCGGAACGGTATTTTGGCCGCGTCGAGCGAATGGCCGGCGCGCTCAAACTCGATGGGCCTTCGGGAAGCCTGCACCTTGCCAGTTTGGGCAAAGACCTGCGCCAATTCGCCCAGTTGCTTTGGAATGTTCCCGGACGTTTGCCGGGCGTCAAGCGCTTCTTCTGGGCGAGCCTGCTGCGTTGTGTGCTAGCCAATCCACGATCGATCAAGCCCGTCCTGAAGGTGCTCGCGCTGTATATCCATCTCGGCACCTTTGCGCAGGTCGTCGAGAGGGAAATTGCCCGCCAGATCCGCGAGGAAGATAAGCGCTCAGTGACGGCGACGCTGAAGTGACGGTTTGCCCAGCGCGATGGAAATGCGCGGACTAAGTAACGAGTCAAGAACAAGGTAATCACAACGACAACGACGATGGTGCTATAGGAATTCGGTAATGGACTTGTTTAGCTTATTCGTGAACCGTTCCCAAGCGCGCCCCTCCGATGCTCGAAATCCACCACAGCAACCGGCTTGAAGTCCTCCTGGAGCACCTGGTCGCGGTGCTGGACCAGCCGCTCCCGGACCCCTTTGCCGAGGAGTTCCTGGTGGTGCAGAACCAGGGCATGGCCCGCTGGCTGGCTCAGGGGCTGGCGCTGCGCACCGGGATCGCGGCCAATCTGCGCTTTCCGCTGCCGGCGCGCCTGGTGTGGGACTTGCTCGGCTGCTGGTTCACGGAGCTGCCGGAGCAATCGGATTGGGACAAGGACCGGCTGGTGTGGCGCATCTTCGCCCGGTTGCCGGGGCTGCTGACGGACCCGGACTTCGCCGAGCCGGCACGCTATCTCCAGGGTGAGCCCCGGGAGCTGAAGACCTATCAGTTGGCACGGCGGGTGGCGGACCTCTTCGATCAATACCTGGTCTACCGGCCGGATGTGGTCCTGGGCTGGGAGCAAGGCCCGGCGGATCGCTCCAACCGCGTCCGGACCGGCAGGATCACTGGCAGGCCCGTCTCTGGCGCCTGCTGGCAGGGGAGATCGAGACGCCCCACCGGGCGGCCCTGTTTGCCCGCCTGGACCAGGCCCTGCGGGATGGGACCCCGCCCCAGGCACCCCTGCCTGAGCGGGTCCTGGTCTTCGCACCCACGGCCCTGCCGCCCATCTACTGCCGTGTCTTGACGGGCCTCGCGGGGTTAATTCCGGTCTATCTCTTCGTGCTCAATCCTTGTCGGGAGTATTGGGCCGATCTCGTGGACGAGGCGCGCCAGGCCCGCATCCGGGAGCGCGCCCTGGCGCGCGGCGCGCCGGACAGCACGGCGTTGCTGGACCAGGGTAATCCCTTGCTCGCCTCCTGGGGACAGGCGGGCAAGGCCTTCCAGGATCAGTTGGTCGAGATGAGCGGGGATACCCTCGACGATTTTCGGGACCCGGCGCCCGACACCCTGCTGGGTCTGATTCAGGCCGACATCCTGGACCTGAGGGACCGGCGCAGCCTGGACTCCGCCGCGCGCACGCCCCTGGACCCGGCGGATGACTCCATCCAGGTCCAGGCCTGTCACGGCCACCAGCGGGAGATTCAGGTCCTGCACGACCGGCTGCTGCACTGCTTCGCGTCCTTACCGGGCCTCAAGCCCCGTCAGGTCCTCTGCATGGCCCCGGACATCGACGCCTACGCCCCGCACATCGAGGCCATCTTCGGTGCCGCACCGCCCGACCGGCGCATCCCCTGGTCCATCGCCGACCGGCCCCTGGCCGCGGAGCAGCCCCTGCTGGCCGCGGTGGCCGCCCTGCTCGGGCTACCGGACTCCCGGCTGGGGGCGGTGGAGGTCCTGGACTGGCTGGAGGTGCCGGCCCTGGCCCGGCGCTTCGGTATCGACGGCGGAGGCCTTGGAACGTATCCGCGCCTGGGTGGCCGAGACCGGGGTGCGCTGGGGTCTCGACGGGGCCATGCGCGCCGGCCTGGACCTGCCGGGCGAGGACGCCAACTCCTGGGCCTTTGGGCTGCGTCGCCTCTTCCTGGGGCTGGCCCTGCCGCCGGCCGATACCCTCTATCGCGGGGTCCTGCCCTATCCGGACCTGGAGGGCCCGGAGGCGCTCGCCCTGGGTGGTCTCCAGGACTTCATCGACACCCTTGGGCGCTGGCGGGCCAATCTGGTCAGCCCGCGAACTCTGGCGGACTGGGTCGGTGCCATCAACCGGCTGCTGGCCGACCTCTTCGATCCGGACGAGGACGACGAGGCCCTGCTCCAGCCCCTGCGCGCCGCCCTGGACCAGCTCGCCGGTGATAGCGCCGCCGCCGGGTTGACGGCCCCGGTGGGGCGGGACCTGATCCGCGCGGAGGTCGGCCGCGATCCTGGACAGCGCCGACCCGGTGCCCCGCTTCCTCACCGGCCGGGTGACCTTTTGCAACATGGTGCCCATGCGCAGCATTCCGGCCCGGGTCCTGTGTCTCCTGGGCCTGAATGGCACCGACTTCCCCCGGGACCAGCACCCCCTGGGCTTCGACCTGATGGCCAAGGAGCCCCGCCGGGGCGACCGCTCCCGCCGTGAGGATGACCGGCACCTGTTACTGGAGGCCCTGCTGTCCGCCCGGGAGCGGCTCTATCTGTCCTATCTCGGCAGCGACCAGCGGGACAACGGGGTGCGGGTGCCCTCGGTGCTGGTGGACGAGTTGCTGGACTACTGCCGGGGTGCCTTCCGATTCACCGACGGGGTGGACCTGCTGGAGCGGCTGGTGGTACGTCACCCCCTGCAACCCTTCTCCCGGCGCTACTTCGACGGTTCAGACCCGCGCCTTGTGGAGCTATCGGGAGGACTGGTGCCAGGCCGCCCGGGCGGAGCGGGAACCGGGTTCGGACTGCTTCGCGCCCCGGCCCCTGGAGCCGGCCGCGGACGGGTCCCTGGAGGAGTTGGAACTGGCTGACCTGATCCGCTTTCTGCGCCTGCCCGCCGAGTGGTTCCTCACCCGCACCCTGGGGTTGCGAACCCCGGATCAGGAGGCCGCCCTGGAGGAGGTCGAGCCCTTCGTCCTGGACGGCCTTGCCGGTTGGGGGCTGCGCCAGCGGCTCCTTGCCCTGCGGGGCAGGACCGTCCGGAGCGACGAGGCCCGCGCCCTGGTGCAGGCGTCCGGGGTCCTGCCCCACGGGGCCGCCGCCGAGCTGCTGCTGGACGGGCAGGCGGCGCGGGTGACCGCCTTCCGGGACGGTCTGGCGCCCTATCTCACGATCCCGCGCCCACCCCTGGAACTGGACCTGGTCATCGGCGGGGTGCGGCTCCTGGGCTGGATCGACGGGGTCACTCGCGACGGGCTGCTGGCCTATCGGCTGGGCCGGTGCCGCGCCCAGGACCTGCTGGCCCTGTGGGTCAGGCACCTGGCTCTCAACTGCCTGGCGCCCGCCGGGCTGCCGACCCGCAGCACCCTGATGACCGAAGAAAAGAACAAGTCCCAGGATTACGCGCTGACAGCGCTGGTCCTGAACCCGGTCCCGGATGCCACTGACCGGCTGGCCGAACTGATCGCGATCTTCCAGGCGGGGCAGATGGAACCTCTACCCTTGTTCCCGGAGACCTCGGCCGCCTTCGCGCAGCTTGGCTGGGACACCAAGACCAAGACCGCCTGGGAGGGCGGTTTCAACCGCGAAGGTGAGTCGCTCCAGTGGGCGATCCGCACCGCCTTCCGCGGCCGGGAGCCTCTGAACGGAGACTTCGAGCGCCTCGCCGGACGGGTCTTCGGACCACTATTCGGGTCGATCAACGCCGATGTGCAATAGGCCTTGCCCCAGGTACCATCAGCAAACATCACCCCCGTCCAGGTCACCCGATGGAAGCACGGAAACTCAAGACCCTCGATGAACTGCTGGCGTGCGCCGAAGAACGCGTGGAGTTGATCAGCGGCGAGATCATTCGCCGACCGATGGCGCGGATGGAACATGGCCTGGTGCAGGCCACCACTACCGCCGAACTCGGGCCCTTCAGCCGAATTACCGGCCCCGGCGGTTGGTGGATTGCATCCGTTCGAGACGGTGGAGATCGACCTCGGGTATGTCCTCGGCGACTAGCGCATCCTTGTGCCGGTCCTGGTAAATCGCCCTTGGACCCTCTGATCAGATGGCCAAGTGCGTCGGTTGGGCTCAGGCTTCCCCAACCGCAACTCCCCGCTGATACGCAGCTTGATATTGACCCAACGCCACCCGGATCGGTGCACGCAACCCCTCCCCGTAGTACATCGCCTGGTACTTGGGCATCTGCTTGATGCGGTCCGTGTAGAGCGCGACCTTGTCCGCGACGGCGAAGTTCTTCGCCATCAACTTGGCGTCCGTCTCGCTCGGGCGCAGGGCCAGGTAATTGGCGACTGCGGTGAACAGTGAGGGATCGAAGTCCCTCGATCTCGGCGGAAGCCATCTAAAAATAGGCGGCATCAGCCACCCTGTCGAAGTCGAGCTGCATCAATCGATGACCTGGCAATTAAAATACTGCGCGAATTGGGACCAAACGGGGCAAGCCTCATCCTCTCGTGGACTAATTGGCGTCCGGTCTGTCAAGGTGTTGGTCGTTCGAAAAACGGGTTCAGGATGGTGAGTTTCTTGTCAAATCCCTAATTGCTCAACAGGTTGGACGAGATCTCGTACGCGACTGGCGTGCTGATCGTGTAGCGGTTGATTGCCTCCACCAAAGGTAAGGCGGGCGTATGCTTGAACTCCTCGCCGCTCGCCGGGCCGCAGAACGAAGGCATAGAGCCAGAGATTGGAATCCACAAAGATGCTATTGCTCATGGATTTCATCCCGCCAGAGTGGGGCAAAGCCTTGGAAGACCTGGGGATGCCGCGCAAGCCTGACGATCGCGTCTTCGTCCGGTGTCGACTCATCTCACCCGCACCTTTGCGCAAACATCACAACCATCCGGACCGACGGTCCAGGGGGCAGCCCGGTGGAGCTTGGAAAAGGAATAGACTTCTCTTGTGCGACCGCATCGAACTCAATGGTTTGCATGGCTTGACTCGCAATCGTTCTATGACTCATGACGGCTACATCACTTCTCGCATCAATACCTGCCGCCCTATCGCGCGGCTCGACCTGTATCCGGAATACCCGCTATTTTTTCCCGGCAGTGGAGCGGACAGGATGATCATGGCAATTTCGTCATCGCGTCTCAAGCTGTTGTTTGACCCAGGTGGGGTCTCGCCTCATGGGAAGAATTGCGGCGACGTAGGCGATGTCATCCTTGACCCGATAGTAGATTGCATAGGGAAACCGTTTTGCCAGCATTCGATGAAACCCGGATTTCTTGCCGTGGATGCCGCCGTATACTATCAGCAAGTCCAGGTCCGCGAGCAGACTGTCCCAGAAGATATCGCCGGTGCCGGGTTGCCGTCCTTCATAGAAGGCGCTGGCGCTCTCAATATCGGCGACGGCGGCGCGCAAGACGTGAACTTCCTTGATGGGCATTACCGACGGGCTGCCTTCAACTCGGCTAACGAGACGAATTCAGCGGAACCATCGTCGATCTGTTTGCGCCGCTCGGCCAATACGTCTTGATGCCAGTCGGGCGACTCCATATCCGAGTCGCTTTTCAGCAGGGAAGCCCAGATCGCTTCCATGGCCTGAATCCGCTCGGCAATGCTCATGCCTTCGATTTCGTTAGTGTTCATATCTGCGACCTCTTCGTAGTTGACCGGGTTAATCATAGCGCCTCCCGCACCAAAAAAGTGCTGCCCATCGCGCGGTTCGATGCGCACCCGGAAGACCCCTTACTTTTTGGCTATGTCTGCGTTAACTGTTGGTCCCTGCCGACCGCCAGGCGCAGCAGCAGCGACGGCGTCAGGGTGTCGGCGAAGCATTCCAGACCCCGTCGCCATCCCAAGTAATTGGGTAAGTACTTGGTGGCGACGCCATGGAAGCGGTCCATCCAACTCTTCAGACGGCGGTGGTAAGCGTTGACGTTCTGAATGTGGAGGGCGTGGTCGATGACGCGGATGCCGGCGCTCAGATTGACCGGGGTATGTGCGATGTGGGCCTGCGTGGCCGGCGTTGTGCCGCGCGCCGCACGCTGTTGCCGTCGATCAGGGCCTGAGCGTATTCCGCCCAGCGCACGCGATGCCGCAACCGGGCCAGGGACGTTCCAGTGAGGGCGTTGAAGGTCTTGCCGCACGCGGCGCAGCGATAGCGCGGTAAGCCGTGGGCGCGGCCCCAGCGCCCGCACGGACGGTGCTGGCAACGCGGGCAGACGGGCGCTTGATCAAGCACACCCGCAACCCCGTCGGAGGACGCCCTCTCCGGCGGCTGCAGGACGGTGATCGTACGTTGGCGCTGGGCGGGTGTCAGTTCGTCGGCCTTCGCAAGCCACTGGCGGAACGCGGCGGTACGCATGGCGGCTTCCTCCGAACGTTTTTAAGCCCTATCATAGGGATAGCAGACACCAACAGCTAACGCAGACATAGCCTTCTTCTTCGGTGGGGTGCCAGCCATGGAGTGAACGGGCGTATTCACGGGCCAGTCGCTGGGTGAAGATCTCCAGATTGGCGAAGACGCCTTCCTGGGCCACGCCGGAGATCTGCACCCGTCCTTCAGTTCCAGCAGATTGGAGAGGATGATCCACTCGCCAGGGGCGCCTTGGAGCTTGACACGCAGCCGTTCGCAGGCGATGCGCTCGCTTTCGTTGACGAAGGTCCCGCAGGGTATGTGACGGACCATTGCGCGCGCTCCTTTTTTTGACCTTGCTGCCTTAGTTGGAATTGCCGGCGCCCGTCAACGCTAACAGCGGGGCGGGGATGGGGCAAGCGGATGAGACGCGGAGACCCCTATCTGCGGCGCGCTGCGGGGACGGACGAAGATGACGCGACGCGTGATTTCTTGGCTGTGGATGCTGTTCATTGCAGCCTCCGGTACTTGACCGAGTGCCGATTGCGGCGGGGTGTGCGGGTCTAATTGGCGACGACGGACTTTTTTCTCATGAAGCAACCGACCCTGCACCCGGCCGCCGGCACCCCCCTGGACCCCCTGACCCTCCCGCTCAGCGGATTGCACCTGATCGAGGCGAGCGCGGGGACGGGTAAGACCTACGCCATCGCCCATCTGGCACTGCGCCTGATCCTGGAGGCCGGGCGGCGGGTGGATGAGGTGCTGGTCCTCACTTTCACCGACGCGGCCACGGAGGAACTGCGCGAGCGGATCGCCCGCCGCCTGCGTGAGGCCCGGGCCGTGCTGCTGGAGGGTCCGCGCCCTGACGGGGATCAGGACCCCCTGCTGGTGGCCACCCTGGCCCGCCAACCGGACCCGGATTTGGCTCAGGCGCGCCTGGATGCGGCCATTACCAGCCTCGACCGGGCGGCCATCCGCACCATCCACGGCTTCTGTCAGCGGGTCCTGCGGGACTATGCCTTCGAGAGCGGCGCACCCTTCGATGCGGAACTGATCACCGATGAGCAGGACCTGCGTGAAGCCGCCGCCCAGGACTTCTGGCGGCGCCGCATGGCCGGGGCGGACGCGGAGGAGGCCGCATGGTTGCTCAAAGAATGGCCACATGGCCCTGGCGACCTATTGAACGCGCTGGGCCCCTACCTGGGCCGGTCCGCACCCCGCCTGCTACCAGGGCCGCCGGGTGACTGGTCCGCGCTGCGCCGGACGCTCTTGGACCTGCACCATCGGCTCGCCAGCGCCTGGCCTGGGGCGCGAGAGGCCGTGACCGCCCTGCTGCGGGACAGCCCCGCCCTGAAGCGCAATATCTACAGCGCTGCTGCCGTGGAGGAGGTGATCGCCGGGATGGACGCCTATTGCCATGGACCCGCCATCGGCATACCTCCCGAGCGACTCGCCCTGCTAACCCCGGGGAAGCTTCGGCGACTCGCTCAAGAAGAACTGCAGCAGGCCCACGCACCCCTTCTTCGACCTGTGTGAACGCCTGGCCGCCATTGACCCGGATACCGTCAAGCGCGCCCGCCGGGCGGAGTTCCTGACCGCGGCCTACGCTGCCCTGCGCGCGGACCTGACCCGCTGGAAGGACGAGCGGCGCGTGATCTTCTTCGATGACCTGCTCACCCGTACCGCCGCCGCCCTGGATGGCCCCCGGGGCGAGGCCCTGGCGGCCCGGGTGCGCGCCGACTACCCCCAGGCCCTGATCGATGAGTTCCAGGACACGGACGACCTCCAGTACCGCATCCTGCGGCGCGTCTATGGGGACTGGTGTGGCGGCGGCGCGGACCTGGGACTCTTTCTCATCGGCGACCCCAAACAGGCCATCTATGGCTTCCGCGGCGCCGACATCTTCACCTACATCGCCGCCCGTCGGCAGGCCCAGGGTGAGGGGCAGGTCCACACCCTGGACACCAACCGCCGCTCCGCCGCCGCCCTGGTGGCAGCGGTCAACCGGTTCTTTGGACGCGTCAGGAAACCCTTCATCTTCGAGCCGGATATCTGCTTCGAGCCCGTGAAGTCCCAGTCAGATGCCGACCGGGCGCCGCTTCTGATCGGTGGCCAGACGGCGGCGCCACTGGTTCTGCGCTGGCTGCCACTGACCGCGGACAACGCCACCAAGAAGGGGAATCGGATTGTTGCAGAGGCGGCCCGTACGGCGGCGGTCGCAGACTGCGCCCGCCAGGTTGCGGACCTGCTGGCCGGCGCGGCCGCGGGCGGCACCCGCATCGGCGAACGGCCGCTGTGTGCCGGCGACATCGCCGTGCTGGTGCGCAAGCATGGGGACGGACTCTTGATCCGGGAGGCCCTGGCGAAACTGGGCGTGGGCTGTGTCAGCATCGGTCAGGAGACGGTCTTCGACACCGAGGAGGCTGAAGATTTTGCCGCCCTGCTCGCCGCCCTCGCCCCGGGGGCCGGGGACGCGCGGGTCCGCACGGCGCTTGCGACCCGGCTCCTGGGATGGACAGCGGCCGAGTTGGCGGCGGTCGGGAACCCGCAAGAGGATGCGCCAGCCGGTGCCGTCAGCCCGGGGGCGGAGGCCCGCTGGGGCGCGGTGCTGGCCCGCTTCGACGGCTATCGGCAAATCTGGGGCACGCGTGGTTTCATGGCCGCCCTGGAGGCCCTGATCCATGGGGAACAGGTGCCGGAGCGGCTGCGCCGGGGTCCGGACGGGGAGCGTCGGCTCACCAACCTGCTGCACTTGAAAGAACTGGCCCAGGCCGCCGCCCGTGAGCATCCGGGCCCCGAGGGGCTCAGCCGCTGGCTTGCGGACCGGCGCCGTCCGGGTCGGCCTGCCGAGCGCGGCGGGGACGCCGCCCTGCTGCGTCTGGAGAGCGACGAGAACCTGGTCCAGATCGTCACCTTCCACAAGAGCAAGGGTCTGGAGTACCCGGTGGTCTTCCTGCCCCTGCCCTGGTCCCAGGGCAAGGGTGCGGAGACGCACGATCCGGTCGCTTTCCACGACCGCGAGACCCTGGCCGCCTGTCTGGATCTGGGCTCGGCCGACCTGGACGCCCATCGCGCGCTCCTGGCGGAGGAAGACCTGGCCGAACGCCTGCGCCTCCTGTATGTGGCCGTCACCCGGGCCAAGCACCGCTGTGTCATCCATTGGGGACCCGTCAACCAGGCCGAGGGTTCTGCCGCCGCCTACGTGCTCCACCAGGGGCTGGACGGCACCCCCGCGGCCACGCGCATGGGCGCCCTGGACCCGGTGGCCCTGCGCGCGGACCTGCAGGCCCTGGCGGCAGACCTGCCTGCCGATCTGGCAGGTGCCATCCGCATCGAGGATCTGGCGGTCGACAGTCCGGCCGTCGCGCCGCCCCCTGCCGTTGCTGGCCCCGACCTGAACGCGGTCAGGTTCCAGGGGGCCGTTCCGGACGACTGGCGGCTCCTGAGCTTCTCCGCCCTGGCCCAGGGTCGGGAGGGCGAGCGGCCTGACTACGACGCCGTCGTCCCCGTGCCGGACCCGGAGGCCGGGGGCGAGCGCGCAGACCCGGTGCCCGCCGACCTCATCGATTCCGCGGGCGAGCCCGCCGGGCCACCGCCGGTGGCCGCCCTCGACCCCGTCTTCCGCTTCCCCCGGGGTGCCCGGGCCGGGCACTGCCTGCATGACCTCTTCGAGCACCTGGATTTTCGCACCGCGGACGGACCCAACCTGCAACGCGCGGCGGTCTCCGCCCTGGCCCGACACGGCCTGGAGCCCCAGTGGGCCGACACCCTGGTGGAACTGGTCAGTCGGGTCCTGGACACCCCCCTGAATTCGCTCCCGCCCCAGGGGGGCCCCCGAGAGACTGGGGTGTTCAAGCTCCGGGGCCTGAGCCCAGCGGATCGGCGCAATGAACTGGAATTCCACTTTGCCTTGGATAGTTTTTGCCCGGCCGCCCTGGGCGGGGTACTCGCGGGCCACGGGGTGCCGACCCTGGGCCCTGGCGGGACCCGCAGTAGCGCCGACCGGGACGGTCTCTCCGGGCTGATGAAGGGCTTCGTCGACCTGGTGGTTCGCGTGGCAGGCCGCTTCTACGTTCTGGACTACAAATCCAACCACCTGGGCGACAGCCTGGACGACTATGGTCCCGCCGGTCTGGCCCGGGCCATGGTCCAGCACGGCTATCATCTGCAATACCTGATCTATACCGTCGCGCTCCATCGCTACCTGCGCCAGCGCTTGCCAGGCTACGACTACGACCAGGCCATGGGCGGGGTCCGCTACCTCTTTCTGCGCGGCATGCGCCCGGCGGAGGGTCCGCGCCGCGGGGTCTTCTCGACCCGCCCGGAGCGGGCGCTGATCGAGGACCTGGACCGGCTCTTTGGTGGCACCGGACGGGTTGAGTAAGGGCGTCAGGGCGTAGGGTATTGCGTTATGTGGTCGAGGGCGCGCGCGGGCGTCGGGCGGGGCTGCGACCGACGTGTTGTATCGAGGTGCGTTAACCGGATAGGCATGTCCGCCGAATACAAGCGGAAGGTGTCGCGGCCCTGGTCCTTGGCCAGGTACATGGCCGTGTCGGCGTTGCGCACCAGGGTTTCTACGTCTGCCCCGTCCTGGGGGTAGAGGCTGATGCCGATACTTGTGGTCACATAGAGCAGTTTCGCGTTGACTTCGAAGGGCTGTTTGAAGGCCTCGACCAGCTTGTGGGCGACCTCCCCCGCGGCGCTGTCGTGCTCCAGAGCACCCAGGATGCAGATGAATTCATCGCCCCCCAAACGGGCCACGGTGTCGCTTCCCCGCACCAGACCACACATGCGCTCGGCCGCTTGCTGAAGAACCCGGTCCCCGCCGGCGTGTCCCAGGCTGTCGTTGATACCCTTGAACCCGTCGAGGTCAAGAAACAACAGGGCGACTTGATGTCGCTCCCGGTGGGCCTGGCGTATGGCCTGAGTCAGGCGGTCGGCGAACAGGAGTCGGTTGGGCAGGCCAGTGAGGGCGTCGTAGTGGGCCAATTGTGCGAATTGCCGCTCCCGCTCCCGGAGTTGCTGGGTCAGTCGGAGGTGCTCGGTTACATCGAGCAGGGCGACCCGGCAGGCCGGTGGGTCCTTCACCCCGGGGTGCTGCGGTTCGCGGTGGATCACCAGGCGCAGCTGGCGCGGCGCCTCGGGACTTGCCTGCGGCACCACTGTGCTTCCCGTCAGCGCCCCCGCTGTGGCCCCCAGGCCGACCTCCAGTGAAGTCTCCTCCCCGGTGTCAAGTACCCGTGCCAGGGTCGTCAGCAGGGCGCGTTCGCCACCTGGGACGAGCCGCGTGCCCAGGAACAGGCCCCGTGCCGGACCCCGCTCGACACTCAGTAACCGGGCGGCGGTCAGGTTCATTTCGGTGATCTGGCCCAGGCGGTTGAGGGTGGCATAGCCCACCGGGGCGAAGTCGTAGAGGTCTGCGTAGCGGTTCCGGGACTCCTCCAGGGCCTGCTGGGCCTCGCGCAACTCCCGGTTCTGACGTTCCAGCTCGATCTGGTGGACTTGCAGGTCCTGCACCACCCGTCCGGGGTCGGGCTGGTCAAGGACGTCCCGGCGCAGGGCGGCCAGGATCTCAGCAAGGGTCTGGTCCGAGAGCGCCCTGAAGCCTGTCATTGGGGGGACTCCAGGGTCTCTGAGTTGCACGGGGGGAGGCGGGCCTGGTGGACCTCATGATCAACCTGGAAAGAGCCGCCACTCATCCATTATTTTGCCTCGATGCCTCAGCATCATCGGTGCGCCACCGTACTTTAGGGGCGTCCGGTGCCCGCGGACGGCGGGGCCGATGCGCCTCAATTCATGGGGTTCGAACGGAACTGGCGCGCTATGCTGACAGCCGTGGTTCGGGGGGGAACCCGAACAAGGGGCCCGGGCCCACCACCCTGGATTCCGCTTCGCCCCATCCGGGCGTGGGGCTGGCGCCAGCAGACGGGCGGGATCCGCACGGCCGTCCCCCCGACTTGGTAGACTCCGCGCCCCAGTTCGGCGCCTCCCGCGCCTGTCCTCCACCAGACCCGAGCGCTCCATGGAACCCCGCTTCGTCCACCTGCACCTGCACACCGAATATTCACTGGTCGACGGCGTCGTAGGCGTGAAACCCCTGGTCAAGGCCCTGCGGGCGGGGGGCATGCCGGCGGTGGCACTCACCGATCAGTGCAACCTGTTCGCCCTGGTGCGTTTCTACAAGGCGGCCCTGGGGGCCGGGATCAAGCCCATCGCCGGGGCCGACCTGTGGGTCAGAAACCCGGCGGACCCCAACAAGCCCCACCGGTTGGTGCTGCTGGTCCAGGACAAGACCGGCTATGGCAACCTGACCCGGTTGATCTCCCGGGCCTATGTGGAGGGCCAGCACCTGGGAGTGCCCCAGGTGAAGCCACAGTGGATCGCGGCAGCGGCCGATGGGTTGATCGCACTCTCGGGCGGTCCCGGGGGGGATGTGGCCCAGGCCCTGCTGGCGGGCAATCGGGCGGCGGCGGAGGGGCTCCTGGATCACTGGCTCCAGGTCTTCGGCGACCGCTATTACCTGGAGCTGATCCGCACCGGCCGGGAGCAGGAGGCGGAGCTGATCGAGCAGAGTGTCGATCTGGCCCTGACCAAGGGCGTGCCCGTGGTGGCTACCAACGACGTGCGTTTCTTGAGTAAAGACGACTTCGAGGCCCACGAGGTACGGGTCTGCATCCACGAGGGGCGCACCCTGGACGACCCGCGTCGACCCCGTGTCTACAGCGAGGAACAGTATCTGCGCACCCCGGCCGAGATGGCGGAGTTGTTCGCCGACCTCCCGGAGGCCCTGGAGAACTCGGTGGAGATCGCCAAGCGCTGTAATCTGGAGCTGGAACTCGGCAAGAACTACCTGCCGGAGTTCCCGGTGCCAGCGGGGATGACCATCGATGCGTTCTTCCAGGCCGAGTCCCATGAGGGGCTGGCCCGCCGCTATGCGCGCGGCCTGCTCCAGGGCGTTCCGGATCCGGCCGAGCGTCGTCGCGCCTACGCGTCCCGCCTGGACCTGGAGTTGGGCGTCATCTGCCAGATGGGCTTCCCCGGTTACTTCCTGATCGTGGCGGACTTCATCGCCTGGGCCAAGCGCAATGGCATCCCGGTGGGCCCCGGGCGCGGCTCCGGCGCCGGTTCCCTGGTCGCCTACGCGCTCGGGATCACGGACCTGGATCCCATCCAGCATGACCTCCTGTTCGAACGCTTCCTGAATCCTGAGCGCGTCTCCATGCCGGACTTCGACGTGGACTTCTGCATGGAGGGTCGGGACCGGGTCATCGATTACGTCGCCGGCCGCTATGGGCGGGAGGCCGTCTCCCAGATCATCACCTTCGGCACCATGGCGGCCAAGGCGGTGGTACGCGACGTGGGCCGGGTCATGGGGCACCCCTACGGATTCGTGGACCGGGTGGCCAAGATGGTCCCCTTCGAATTGGGCATGACGCTGGAGAAGGCCCTGGAGGACAGCGACGATCTCAAGGCCGCCTATGAGGACGACGAGGAGGTGCGCACCCTGATCGACATGGGGCGCAAGCTGGAAGGGGTCACGCGCAATGCCGGCAAGCACGCCGGGGGCGTGGTGATCGCCCCCACCCGGCTCACGGACTTCGCCCCCCTGTACTGCGAGCCGGGGGGCGATAACCTGGTCACCCAGTTCGACAAAGACGACGTGGAGTCAGTGGGCCTGGTGAAGTTCGACTTCCTGGGGCTGCGGACCCTCACCATCATTGATTGGGCGCTCAAGACCATCAACGCGCGCCAGGGGACTGGCGCGGCGCCGGTGGATATTGAGCAGATCGACCCCGCCGACCCGGCCGCGTTTGAACTCCTCAAGCGCTGCCAGACCACCGCCGTTTTCCAGCTCGAATCCCGCGGGATGAAGGAGTTGATCAAAAAGCTCCAGCCGGACTGCTTCGAGGACATCACGGCCCTGGTCGCCCTGTTCCGCCCCGGACCGCTGCAATCCGGCATGGTGGACGACTTCATCAACCGCAAGCACGGCCGTGCTGACGTGGCCTATCCCCACCCGGACCTGGAACCCGTCCTGAAGCCCACCTATGGCGTCATCCTCTACCAGGAGCAGGTGATGCAGATCGCCCAGGTCCTGGCTGGCTATTCACTCGGCGGTGCCGACCTGCTGCGCCGGGCCATGGGCAAAAAGAAGGCGGAGGAGATGGCCAAACAGCGGGCCATTTTCCAGGAAGGGGCCGAGGGGCGCGGGGTCGACCGTGCCATTGCCGCCCATATCTTCGATCTGATGGAGAAGTTCGCGGGCTACGGCTTTAACAAGTCCCACAGCGCCGCCTATGCCCTGGTGAGCTACCAGACCCTGTGGCTCAAGGCCCATTATCCGGCCGCCTTCATGGCTGCCGTGCTCTCGGCGGACATGGACAATACGGACAAGGTGGTGACCCTGATCGACGAGTGTCGGTCCATGGGGCTCAAGGTGGAACCGCCAGCGGTGAACCGCTCCGAATACCGCTTCACCATCGCGGGGGCGGACTCCGTGGTCTATGGCCTGGGGGCCATCAAGGGGGTAGGGGAGGGCGCCATCGAGGCCCTGCTGGAGGCCCGTCGCGCGGGCGGGCCCTTCCGGGACCTGTGGGAGTTCTGCCGCCGTATCGATCTGCACAAGGCCAATCGCCGGGTCCTGGAGGGGATGGTCCGGGCCGGTGCCCTGGATGGTCTGGCCCCCAACCGGGCCACGCTCATGGCCCAGTTACCCCTGGCGCTCAAGTTCGCCGAGCAGCACCGGGAGACCCAGGCCGCGGGTCAGTTCGACCTGTTTGGTGACGCCTTCGGCCACGGGGAATCGGCGGCCACCCCCGCCCCGGACCCCCAGATCGGCGCCGAGGTGCGGGAGGACTGGGACGATGAGCAGCGTCTGACCGGGGAGCGGGAGACCCTGGGGCTCTATCTCACCGGCCACCCCATCGACCGCTACACGGACGAGATCGACGCCATGGTGGGCGCCGGCAACCGTATCGCCCGCCTGCTGGAGACCGAGCGGGACCCCACGGAGACCGAGCGCTGGGACAACAAGCGCCGCGAGCGGGACCGCCGCACCATCGCCGGGCTGGTGGTCAGTGTGCGCCACGGCAAGACCCCCCGCGGGCGCATGGCCTCAGTCCTCCTGGATGATCGCACCGGACGACTGGAGGTGACGGTCTTCTCCGAACTCTACGAGCAGGTCCGCAACCTGCTGGTGCCGGATCAGCTCATCACCGTGGCGGGTTCACTCAGCTTCGACGACTTCCGCGGTGCCTGGACGGTTCGGGCCGACGATGTCCGCACCTTTGAACAGGCTCGGGAGTCCCAGGCCGACCACCTGGCCCTGACCATGGATCTCGACCTCGGGAGCGTCGCACCCAAGCGCGGCGCGGGACGCGGACCTGATCGGGCAAATCAGAACCGTTCTCGAACCCTTCCGGGGCGGGGATCTGCGCATCCTGTTCGACTACCGCCGCCCCGGCGTCCGCGGCCGGATGTTGTGCGGCGACGCCTGGCGGGTCCAGCCCCGGGACGCGCTGCTTAAACAACTGCGCCGGTTGCTCGGCAACGACGCGGTCACCGTCTCCTACCAGCGCGGCGCCCTGCCGGCCTTACCGGCAGAGCCCGAACGGCCAAAGGTGCCGCGCTTGAGCGTGGTCAGGTGAGCTGCCAATGGCCGACCGTGGCTCAGGTTGTCGATCAACGAGCCGGCGCAGCGAACCATGAGTAAGGTTGACGTTGCGGCCGTTGCACCAATGGTCAGCCGGTGGTCATGAAGATCCTGTTCGTGTTGCACAGCCACTCCTATGGGGGGGCGGAGATGCACCTGTCGGAGTTGGCGCGGGGCTTGACTGCCCGTGGGCACCTGGTTGCCTTCGCGGGGCCAGGGGACTCCTGGCTGGCGCAACGCTTCCGGGCGGCGGGCCTGGCCTGTTATCACGTGCCGATGCACGGCTTTTTCGACCCCTGGTCAATGGTCAAGCTCGGGTGGGTGGCCCGCCGCTTCGGCGCGGATTTGATCCACGGGCACCTGACCCGCGGTGCCTTCTATGCGGGCATCGGCGGGCGGCTCGCCGGTGTCCCGGTGGTGGTGACGGCCCACTCCACCAACGCGGGCAAGCACTTCGGCCGCGCGGCTCGGATCATCGCGGTCAGTCGGGCGGTGGCCGATTTTCTGGTCGCCCAGGGCTATGGCCCGGGGCGGATCGACGTGGTGCACCATGGGGTCGCCGACCCGCTGACGGTCCCGCTGCGTCCGACGCTCCGGGACTCGCTGGCGATACCCGCGGGGTCGATCCTGTGTGGGATCGTGGCCCGCCTGGTGCGTGCCAAGGGCCAGGACCTGGCCATCGATGCGCTTGCCCGCTGCCCGGACCGGGTCCAGCTGGTCATGATTGGGGACGACTCGACACCCTGGGGCAAGGCGGTGCGCGCGCGTGCGGCCGCCCGCGGCGTCACCGAGCGAGTCCATTTTCTCGGGTTTCGTGACGCCGCGCCCCAGTGGATGCGAGAGCTGGATGTGATCCTCGCACCCTCGCGCCGCGAGGCCCTGTCGCTCACCCTGGCGGAGGCGGCGGCGGTCGGGTTGCCGGCCATCGCCGCCCGCGTTGGGGGTATCCCGGAGGTGGTGGCGGACGGCGAGACCGGTCTGCTGGTCCCCGCCGAGGATGCAGCGGCGCTTGCTGCTGCCATGCTGCGCCTGGCCGCCGACCCCGAACTGCGCGGCCGGCTCGGGGCGCAGGCCCGGGCGCGCTATCTTAGCCAATTCTCGCTGGAGACCATGACGGGCGGGACCGAGGCGGTCTATCGACAGGTGCTGGTGGGTTCTCGTTCATGAACGGTGTCTCCATTCTGATGTATCACCAGGTCGGAGACTTCCGGCGGGTGAAAAACCACCGGGCGGTCTACTGTCATCACCGCCGCTTTGCCGCCCAGATGGCGCTGCTGAAGCGGCTGCGGTTCAACGTCCTGACCATGGACCAGGTTCAGGCCTATGTCGCCGGGGAGCGGTCGGTGCCGCGGCGGGCGGTGGCCATCACCTTCGACGATGGCTACGAGAACTTCTATGAGTTCGCGCTCCCGCAGTTACAGCGTCACGGGTTCCCGGCCACCGTCTATACAGTCGCCAGCCTGGTCGGTCGCTCAGCGACTTGGCTCGCGGCCGACGGACTGCCCGAGGCGCCACTCATGGACGCCGCGCGTCTGCGGGAGATCCGCCGTGCCGGCATCCAGGTCGGGTCGCACTCCCTGACTCACGTGCCGCTGGCCGGGCTCGGGGCGCGCGCGCTCGCGGCGGAGTTGGCGGGAAGCCGCAGTGCGCTGGAGGATCTGCTCGGTGAGCCCGTCCGTCACCTGTGCTACCCCTTCGGCAGCCATGACCTGGCGGTGGTCGAGGCCGCGGCTCGCGCCGATTACGCCACCGGTCTAACCTGTCAGCGGGCCCTGGCGACCCGCGCGTTCGACCCGCTGGCCCTGCCGCGCAAGGCGGTCTCACTGGGCGACGATCTGCTCGGCTTTCTGTGGAAGGTCCAGTTCAAACATCGCCCCAAGGGCAGTGCAGTGACCCGCGACCGGCCCTGAGGAACGGTTTACTGAAAAGTGAAACAAATCCATTAGCCTGGAAAGAGCAGTCAGCGATCAGCCGTCAGCTATATGTGCATCAGCACTTTACGAGCCGTTTTCGAGCCGCAGGCGCTCACCCTACAGGTGATGCACCGGGTGGCTAAAACCTCTTGAAACTCAGAGCTAAATGCTGATAGCTGATCGCTGACTGCTCTTTTTAGGATTAGCGATTGCGTTTGTGTTCAAGTTGTTCTTGATTCGTTACTGAGCCCGAGACCCTCAGGCCCCTCAGTCCCTTGCCCTGGATGGTGACGGACGCCCGGTCATGGCAGCGATCCCCCGTTGCGGTCCGCGTCGGGCAAGAGATCCCGATAGACGGCAAGATTCCCCTCCACCATGGCGTCGATGGAGAACTCCCGCGCCATCAGGGCGCGACCCCCGGCGCCCAGGGCCTGGCGGCGGCCGGGATCGGCGAGCAGGGTGAGCAGGGCGGCACCCAGGGCGTCCACATCGCCGGGCGGGACCAGGAGACCGTTCTCGCCGTCCCGCACCGCCTCCGGGATGCCCCCGGCCCGACTCGCAATGATGGGCACCCCGGCGCTCGCCGCCTGGAGCAGGGAGACCCCGAGCCCCTCCATAAGGGCCGGGTGGACCACCAGGTCCAGGCAGGGCAGGATTGCGTCCAGGTCATCCCGGAAGCCCGCCAGGGTGACGTGGCCGGTCAGGTCCAGGGTCTCAATCTCCCGTGCCAGGTCTGCCGCCAGGGGCCCCTGGCCGAAGAACAGCACCTGCAGCCCCGGGTGGTCGGCCACCACCCGCGGCAGTGCGCGCAGCAGGAATCGGTGGCCCTTGCGCTCGATCAACTGGGCCACGACGGCCACCCAAGTCCCGCTGGCCGGTACGTCGAGAAGCCCCGCCACCCGCACCCGATCGCAGGGCTGGGCATAACGCTCCCAGTCCACGGCGCTGCGCACCACGCGCAGCTTGGCCGGGGGCAGCCCCTCGCTGAGCAGCACCCGGCCGATCCCCTCGGAGATGGCGATGACCCGGTCATGGAGCCGGTACTTGAGGCCCACCAGCCACCGCGGTTCCGGGTTGTCCACCCGTCGGGTGTGGACCACCGGCACGCCGGTCAGGCGCGCCGCGAGCCCACCCATCAGGTCCGCCCCGATGCGGCTGTGCAGGTGGACCAGGTCCGGCCGCGTGGACCGGATCAGATGCACCAGGCGCGGCACCAGCAGCAGGTCCGCATCCCCGTGCATGGGGAGCGCGCGGACCATCGCCACGGAGGCCGCGGCGGCGGCCAGGTCGCAGCCCCGCGGGCAGGCCAGCAGGTTCTCATGGCCCCGGGCATGTAGTCCCGTCAGCAGGTGCAGGACCTGAAAGGCCCCGCCGTAGAGGTGGCGCCCGCCCTCCACATGCAGGACCCTCATGGCGCCCGTCCGATAACCTGGCAGGCCGCGGCCAGAACCTCGCCGACCCGAATCTCCCGCATGCACGTGAAGGCCCCGGCGCAGGTGGGCCGGCGCTTACAGGGTGAACAGGGGAGCCGATGGTAGAGGACTCGGGCATTGGCGCGGGTGGTCTCCAGATAGGGGCAGGTGGAGCCGAACAGCAGCACGGACGGGGTGCCGGCCGCGATGCCCATATGACTCAGGCCGGTGTCCACGCCCACCAGCAGCGCGGCCCGATCGATGAGGGCCGCAGCCTCGGTCAGGCTGGTCTGGCCCGCCAGGTTGACCAGGGCGGGCCGGCGCTCACCCTCGCTCCCGTCGGCCGCGGTGTCGGCGATGCGGTCCGCCGCCTCCCGGTCCTTGGGCCCGCCGAGCAGGACCGGGGTCAACCCCAGGTCCCGGCGCAGGCGCCGGGCCAGGTCCGCCCAGCGGTCCTCGAACCAGTGCTTCTGGGGCCTGGTGGTGAAGGGGCACAGGGCCACAAAACCACTGGTCAGTCCCTCCCGGACCAGGGTCTCATCGGCGGTGCGGGCGGCGGCGGGATCATAGTGGACGGCCATCTCGAAGGGGTCGGTTGGCAGCCCCAGGGCCTGGGCCAGAAACAGGTACTCCGAGCCGATCCGCGCCGGGTCCCCGCCCCGCTGGACGGTGCGGGTCATCAACCAGGCGCTGCCCTCCCGGGAGCCCAGGCCGATGCGCTCCGCGGCCCCGGAGAGCCGGGTCAGGAGTCCGCTCTTGGCGAGGCCCTGCAGGTCGATGGCGACTGTGAAGTGTTGTTCCCGCAGGGTCTCCCGCATGGCCAGCAGGCGCCGGCCCAGTTCCACGAAGCGGCGCTCGCGCCACAGGCGCCGCCAATGGCCCAGGGGGCAGACGATCACCTCATCCAGGTCCGGGTGGTGGCCCAAGAGGGCGCGGCACTCGGGTTGGACCAGCCAGGCGATATGGGCCCGGGGGCAGAGCCGCCGCAGGGCCGCCACCAGGGGTGACGCGAACACGATGTCCCCGATGGCCGAGAGCCGCACCAGCAGGATGCGGGCGTCCGGGGCCAGGGCGGGTGGGCGGAAGTCGGGCATGGCGTGTGTCGGCTCCGCTGCCCTCAGGCGGCTGATTCATCTGCAACGGCGGTCGTTCAGGTCGGCGGCGATCATACCGCGTTGGTAACGAGTCAAGAACAAGTGAAACACAAACGCAATCGTTGTCGTAATCGTAATTGGAGAAGCGATGCAATTTGGGGTGCGAGAGAATCCGTGGCGCTACGATAATCTCGACAACGACAACGACAACGACAACGACAACGACAACGACAACGACAACGACAACGACAACGACAACGACAATGGCGCTAAAAGCATTTGCTAAAGGGGTTTTTTTGACTTATTAATGAACCGTTCCTTGCCCTCGCGCTTGGCGCTCATTCGCCAACGCGTCGGAGCACTGTCTCGATTACCTGTGTGGAGATGCGGAAGTCGCAGCCGTGTAGACGTGCCAAGACTTCCCGTGCCGAGCCGATCAGCCCCCGCGTCTTGGCCATCCCGATGATCGCCGCGGTACCGGCCACGGCCAGTCCATGCTCGATGGCGACTGCACGGCCGGCGCGCTCGTCCATCAGCAACAGGCTGGGCTCGGGGTGGGCCAGGGCGATGCGAATGCAGGCCGCCTCGCCCTCGTCGAGATCGGGGAGCGCCAGGGTGCCCGGCGCCGCATCGGCCTGCTTCAGCCAGCCCGCGGCCTCCGCCGCGAGGATTGCCGTCTCGTCGCGCAACCCCCGGTTCGGCAGCACCTCGCGGGCGACCTCCGGCGGCATCCAGACCACGCCGAACAGTGCGCCCAGCCACGCCAGTCCATCGATCCGCGCAAGGCCGATCAGTGGGCTCGCGTCCGTCAGGACGAGGCGAGCCATGACTCGAGGGTGTCCATGTCGCGCTCGGCCTCGTCCGCGTCCAGAGTCACCACTGCAATCCCCAGGCGGGAGAGGTGCGCCACGAATTCGCCCAGTGTCATCTCCGCCAACCGGGAGGCGCGCGCCAGCGACAGGTTGCCGTCACGAAACAGCGCCGTGGCGAGCGCCGGTTTGACGCCCTTCACGTCTAGGACCCCCGCCAGGCCGACCCCGACCATCAGTGCATCGGGCTTATCCCGGTTCATGACGACGACCAGGTCACGGTGCGACTTGCGCAGAGCCTCGCTGGGGTTATTCTTGAGTCCGCTGACATTGACGGTTTCCATGCCTAGTTCTCATGGGAATATTCGATGGGAATGATCTTACCAGGTGGTCGCTGCGGCGGCACCCCAGAAGCTGCGGCAAAGCGACGACCGCTTCGCGCACGCTGGTGAGCAGGAGGCGATACGTTTACGGACAAGGGTGGCACGCGCACAACCCAGGAGGTTGATCGAAGGGTCGGTGACGAAACGAGTTCAGAGAGAGGTGCCTGGGGTCGGTATCGCCGGCCTGGCCGACCTCGCTGAGGGCTCGCCAGTCCATCGTCCTCAAGACACTGCCATTGCATCTCGATTTCGTTACTTGGGAGCGGTGAAACTCAGTCGTTGTCGTTGTCGTAATCGAGGCTATCGGAGCGCCCCGGATTCTCTCGCACCGCGAATTGCATCGTTTATCCGATTACGATCACGACAACGACAACGATTGCGGTTGTGTTTAGCTTGTTCTTGACGCGTTACGTCAGGTGCCTGCCGGCGTCGGGTCATCCTGCGGCGGCGGGCCTCCGTCCGGGATCATCCGCACATGCAGGTCCCGCTGGGGATAGGGGATGGTGATGCCCGCCGCCTTGAGGCCATACCAGATGCGCCGATTGACCTCGGATCGCGCCTTGTTGCGGGTCACGTCCCCCAGGAAGTGCACGCAATACTCGACCCGTAGCAGGACGGCGGAATCGCCGAACTCCCAAAGGTAGACCTCCGGCGCGGGGAATCGCAGCACGGGCTCATAGCCGGCCAGGATCTCCCGGATCAGGGCGCTGGCCCGGTCCGGATCGTCGTGGTAACTGATTCCGACCGCGAGCACGGTGCGCAGGATATCGTCGCTCCGCGTCCAGTTGACGAAGTCCCCGCTGATCACGGTCCCATTGGGGATGAAGACCTCCTCCTTGTCGAAGGTGCGGATCGTCAGGGAGCGGATGCCGATGCGGGTGACCTCCCCCTGGTGGGGCCCGACGGCGACGACGTCGCCTACCCTCAGGGGACGTTCCACCAGGAGCAGGACCCCGGAGATGAAGTTATTGACGATATTCTGCAGGCCAAATCCGATGCCGACCCCCAGGCTGGCGGCGAAGACCATCAGGGTGGTGAGGTCCAGGCCCACGACCTTGAGCGCCAGCAGGACGCCGATCAGGATCACCAGGTATTGGCTGAGGCCGGCGAGGGCTTTGCGCAGCCCGCGGTCGCGCACCCGGGCATAGGCCAGCTGGAAACTGACCCGGTTGACCCAGTTGCCGACCAGGATGGCCGCCGCCACCAGCAGGGCGGCCAGGCCCAGGTCCCAGGGGGTCAGGCTCAGGTTGCGGGCCTGGAACAGGGGCCGCTCGGCCCAGCCCAGCAGGGCGTGGACCGGTGGGCTCTGGCTGTTCCAGCCCCAGAGTTGGAGCAGGCCCGACGCCGCCGCCAGGCTGGCCAACAGGACCGCGAGGCGATAGCCCGGCGTCACGAACTGGCCCTGCCAGAACTCGCCGGGGGTGCCCTGGGGCTGTCGGCTCAATCGCTCCAGGGCCAGATCCCGAAGGTCACCCAGGGCACCGATGGCAAAAAAGAGCAGGGCGGCCACCAGGGCCAGCCAACCCAGCCGGATGGTGATGGCCCAGGCCAGGTTGGCGTAGCCCAGGAGCCCGAGCACACCGGCCGCAACCAGGGCCAGCGCGATGAGCCGGGAGATTCCGCCCAGCACCCTTGCCCACCGGCCCGCCGGTTCCGCAATCCCGGCTCCGGGAGGGTGCGCGTTGCGGGGCAGGATCAGATCGTGCAGCCCGAAGGCGGGTACGGCCAGCAGCAGGAGCCCGATCATAGCCAGACGGTCGAGCACGTCGCCGACCAGGGGGGAGACCGGCAGGGACCGGGTCAGGACGTACAGCGTGGCCACCAGGGCTGCAAGCACCAGGCCCCAGTGCAGTCGGCGGGAGAAGACCTCCCGCGCCGCTCGGTGGGCGGCGTCCGAATCGGTAGTGAACAACTCCTCATGGGTGAGCTTGAGCACGAAGGCGCTCACCGGCCAGATCCCGAGCAGGAGCAGCACGGGCACAAATTCGTTCGCCGGCAGCTCGAGCCGGGCACCGATCCAGGTCCAGAGCGCAGCCGGGATGGCCCCGGGTAGCACGGCCGCCAGGGCGCGGGCGGGCCTTACTATCCGTCGGGCGGGGTTCAGGTCAACCAGGCGTCGTCCCAGCCACAGGGACAGCCCGCCCCCGAGTACCATCACCAGGAGCCCTCCGGCCAGCAAGGTCGCCCACTCCGCCGGTTCCTGGTCCAGGGCGCTGATCAGGAAGTCCCGACCCAGGACCCGAAACTCCAGCACCAGGAGTGCCGGTAGTCCGGCTGCCCCGGCCGCGGTCCGGCGCCACTCCCCGGCCCCCATCGGGATGGGGTGACGTTCAGTCAGTGAGTCCGCGTAGACCTGGTCGGACAGTTCGGTCAAGCGGGTCCGCTCCTGCTCAACCTGCTGGCGCAGGTCACGCACTTCCTGCTCCTGGCGGTCGATCGCCGTCGCCAGGTCGCGGTTCGCCTGACGGGCGGCGGGGCTTCCCTCGTCCCGGCCCTGCGCCAGGGCGTGGCGGGTCGCAAGCATCCGGCGTTGGGTCTGGACCTCGGTCGCGTATCCCCTGACCTGAGCCCTCATCTGCTGCAGCCGCCCCGCCGCCGCCCTCAGCAGGGTTACCGGCATGGAGGGGTCCTCGCGCAGTGAGCTCAGATCATCCAGGCGCGCGCGCAGGGAGAGCAGCTCAAGGTCATTTTGGTCGATGTTGGCTCGGAAGACCCAATCCTGAGCCTGCGCCTCCAGGTCCTGACGCTGGCGGACGGCGTCCGGGTCATCCCCCGTGATGGCCGAAGCCGCGTTGGCGAGCCGGGCGGCCGCGCGCAGGGCCTGAGTGACAGCCGCTTGGATGGCGGCCACGCGCGGGTCCGGTCCGAAGGCGGTGCCGCCACGGCCGGGGTGAACCTGATCATCGATGATGTCCAGGCGGATCCGGGTCTGAAGCAGGCGCAGGCGCTGCTGGTACAGCCGCAGCAAGCTGCGGTTGGCCGCGATCAGCTGATCCAGGCCATGGGTGAGCCCATTCAGGGCGTCCGCCCGCGCGCGCAGCAATTCCAGGGCCGCCACCCGGTTCAGGGCCTCGCGGCTGTCGCTCGGTGGGGGGTCGGGTGCTTGGGTGAGGACTGTGATCGTATGCTCGAGCCGGGTCAGGGCGGCTCGCCGGTGCGCGCTTTGGCCCGCCAAGGTGTCTGCGCGCTGGCGGGTCTCGTCCAGCTGCAGTCGCGCTGCCCGCAGCATGTCCGGGCGGATGTCGCGGGCACGCAGTGTCTCCTCCTCCTGGGCAAGTCGGGCCGCCAGACGCTCGGACTCCGCCACGCGGAGCGCGGCCGCCGCCTCCAGTTCGTTGCGGAATTCCACCAGGCTCGCCGTCTCGGCGCCGATATCCGGCAGGGATGGGAGCGGATCGCCTGCCGCGTGCGCCGGGGCAAGGGCCATGAGCAAGGCCCACCGGACGAGGGTCGGGGTCAGCGTTCGGAACAGCGTGCGCCACAGGGGCATGGCTGGCTCTTGCGATCCGGGTGGGGTCGGGTACGTGACAAGGGCGGCATCTTACCCCAGGCGTGAAGTGGTTCGCGGGGCGCGCGCCTGGTCAGCGGATTGCTCGTGACGCTGCGGTCCCACCCTCCTCCCGGGTGGCCACTCCGCTCCTGGGGCCTATACTTTGAATGGGCGTTGGCGTCGCACAACCGCTTGTCAAGGGCTTTAACCACAGGTCCACCAGCGTGTCCAGGGTTGTTTGAATAGGCCAGGACAGCGAGCCCAGCGGGCGATGGGTTGGAAGTCAGAGGTTGACTGACATTTTCAGGTCCCAGGGGGTGTCCATGGAAAACTGCTTCGCCTTTGCCGATGAATTGGGTCCGACGAAGATCCTGCATGTCTACGAGCCCTCGATTGAGCTGCGCGGGATCCTGGTAGTGGATAACGTCGCCTGCGGTCCCTCGATCGGCGGGTTGCGGATGGCCGAGGACGTCAGCGTCGAGGAGTGCGTTCGGCTCGCCCGTGCCATGACGCTCAAGAACGCGGCCGCCGGTCTGCCCCACGGGGGTGGGAAGTCGGTTCTGTTCGGTGATCCGCGAATGGAGAAGGGTCGCAAGGAGGCATTGATTCGTGCCTTCGCCAAGGCGCTGCGGACCGAGGATGACTACATCTTCGGCCCGGACATGGGGACGGACGAAGAAAGCATGGCCTGGGTCAGGGACGAGATCGGCCGCTCTGTGGGCCTGCCCCGGGAGTTGGGTGGTATCCCCCTCGATGAGATCGGGGCCACTGGTTGGGGTCTGCTGAAATCCTGCGAGGTGGCGCTGCGCGTCTGCGGCTCCGCCCTGCGCGGGTCCCGCGTGGCGATCCAGGGCTTCGGTGCCGTCGGCCGGACATGCGGCCCGCTTTCTGACCGCGGGCGGTGCGATCCTGGTCGGTGCGGCGGACTCCCGTGGTGCCATCCATCACCCCGACGGCCTCGATGTCCGGACCCTGATCCGGCTGAAGGACGCGGGCGGGACTGTCGCGGACTATCCAGGAGGTAAACGTCTCGATCGGGATGCCGTGGTCGGCCTGCCCTGCGATGTCTGGATCCCGGCGGCCCGCCCGGACGTGGTGGATGAGTCAAACGTGGACCGGCTCCAGGCGCGCCTGGTGGTGCAGGGTGCCAACATCCCCTTCACGGCTGGGGCCGAGCGGATTCTGCACGACCGTGGTGTGATCGTCGTCCCGGACTTCATCGCCAACGCGGGCGGGGTCATCTGCGCCGCCATGGAGCTGCGCGGGGCCACCGAGACCGCGGCACTCCAGGCGATCGAGGAGAAGGTCCGGCGCAACACCCAAACCGTCCTGGAGGACGCGCAGCGCCGGGCGATCCTGCCGCGGCAGGCCGCGGTCGCCATGGCCGAGGCCCGGGTGCGCAAGGCCATGGGGCGGCGTCGCTACTCGCTCTTCTCCTCGGCACCGGGGTACCTGTGAGCCATGGTCCGTATCCGCTTTCACGGTCGAGGCGGTCAGGGGATGAAGACCGCGAGCCGCATCCTGGGCAGCGCCTGCTTCCTCGGCGGTTACGAGGTCCAGGATGCGCCCCGCTACGGGGCCGAGCGCCGCGGCGCCCCGATCTTCGCCTTTGTCCGGGTGGCTGACCGGCCCATCTGGGAGCGCGGCGTCATTACCCGGCCGGACCTGGCGGTGGTCGCGGATCCGTCCCTGATCGCCATCCCGGCGGCGGGGGTGCTGGCCGGGTTGGATGAGCACAGCATTCTGCTCATCAATAGCCTCGATCCCCCCGAGGTCTGGCAGGATCGGCTGGGACTCAGGGGTCTCGTGATCGGCTTCCAGGCGGGGGAGCTGGCGGAGGATCGTGCCGGCCTGCCGCTGGTGGGGACCGCCTGCGCGGCGGCGGCCGCTCGGCTGCTGGGATTCGTCACCTTCGAACACCTCGATCAGGCCATCCGGGACGAGGTTGTTGGATTCGGCGAGGCCGTCGTCAGTCGCAACCTGGACAAGGCGAGGGCGGCCTTCGCGCAGGTCGCCGCCTGGACGGGGCGCGTCACGCCCGGACCCGCCATCACTGCGGACGCCGAAGCGGCGCCGGACTGGGTGGAATTGCCCTTTGAGGAGGCGCGAATCAGCGCCCCGACAATCCATGCCGGGCTGACCAGCGAGGCGGTCCCCACCGGGCTTTGGCGCACCCTGCGCCCGGTCATCGACTACGACCGCTGCAACCGCTGCTGGTGGGTCTGCTCGGCCTTCTGTCCGGACGGGGCCATCCGCGTCGAGGCCGGCACACCGCGGATCGATTACGACCACTGCAAGGGCTGCCTGGTGTGCGTGGCCCAATGCCCGCCCCACGCCATCGCGACTGTCCCCGAGTCCGACCTGAGAACGCAGCCATGACTCGAATGCTCCTGACCGGCAACGGGGCCGCCGCCTGGGGCGCGCGCCTGGCGCGGGTCGACTACGTGCCGGCCTTCCCCATCACGCCCCAGACCGAGATCATCGAGACCCTCGCCGACTGGATGGACAGCGGCGCCGATGCCTGGCCGATTGGTCACGCTGGAGTCCGAGCACTCCATGCTCACGGCGGCGGGCGCGGCGGCCGCGACCGGCGTGCGGGTCTTCACGGCCACCTCCAGCCAGGGGCTGCTCTACGCGATGGAGATGCTCTACACGGTTGCCGGCTGGCGCGCGCCCTTCGTGCTGGTGAACGTGTCCCGCGGGCTCGCCACCCCGATCACGCTGGAGCCGGATCACAACGACGTCCTGGCCGCCCGGGACAGCGGGTTCCTGCAGATCCACTGCGCCACCTGCCAGGAGGTCCTGGACCACCTGCCGATCGCCTATCGGCTGGCCGAGGACCCGCGGGTCCGGCTGCCGGTCATCGTCAATCTGGACGGTTTCTATCTTTCCTTCACCCGCGAGCCGGTAGAGCTGCCGGACCCGAACGAGATCGACGCCTTCGTTCCGCCCTTTGTGACGCGTGATATCCAGTTTCGCGCCAGCCAGCCCGAGAGCCAGGCGGTGGCCGTGCTGGGCGGTGGGCCTTACTCCTATTTCCGCTACGAGACCCATCTGGCCGCCCGGAACGGGCTCCAGGTCTACGCGGAGGCGGGAGCGGAATGGGGCGAACGGTTCGGCCGGACCTATGAGGCACTGGAGTGCTACCAAAGCGAGGACGCCGAGGTCTGCTTCGTCATGATCGGCTCCTTCGCCACCAAGGCCAAGGCGGCCGTGGATGCCCTGCGCGCGGTCGGCCACCGGGTCGGACTGGTGCGTCCGCGTCTTCTGCGCCCCTTCCCCGGAGAGGCGTTGCGCGAGGCCCTCGTGGGTAAGCGGGGCGTCGCCGTGATCGATCAGAACCTGTCATTCGGGTTCGGTGGGGTGCTCCATGGCGAGCTCTGCTCGGCGCTTTACGGACTGACCGATGCCCCGGTCCTCCTGAGCTTCATCGGCGGCCTGGGCGGTCGGGACATTGCCCAGTAGGAGTTCGTGGAGATGGCGCGCCTGGCAGCCGCGGCGGCAGATCGGGGTGAGGCCCCGCCGCCGCGCCTGCTCTATACGCAGGACGAGCTACGCGAGGTGCGGAAGCTCCAGACCCTGGCCCATGTGGAGCGGAACACTCTGGGAGATGGACCATGAGCGAGACGCGCTTTAAAAGCGTCAAGGACTTGCCCTCCACCCGTCTGCTCGGCACTGGCACGCCCATGTGCGCCGGGTGCGGCGGGCTCCAGGCACTGCACCAGATTTACGACGTGCTGGGCGGGCGGTCGGTGTTCGTCAACGCCGCCGGGTGCATGACCCTGCTGTCGGTCTACCCCTTCACCCCCTTTCGGGGCTCCTGGCTCTACACCGCCATGGCCTCGGCTCCGGCCGGGGCCCAGGGCGTGCGCGATGCCCTGGACATACTCCTCGGGCAAGGGCGCATTCCACCGGAGGAGGACCTGCAGGTCGTCGTCCTGACCGGCGACGGTGCGGCCTACGGCATGGGCCTGTCGGCGACCTCCGGGGCCATCGAGCGGAGGCTCGACTTCCTCTATATCGTCTACGACAACGAGGGCTACGGAAACACCGGCCAGCAGACCTCCCCGGCCACGCCCCACGGGGCACGCACCGCGACCTGCCGGGGGCCGGGCGGCTTCGCCGGCTACAAGAAGGACCTCTTCGCCATCTGGTGTGCCCACAAGCCTGCCTTCGCCGCCACCGTCATCGGCGCCGATCCGCTGGATCTGGCGCGCAAGATCGAGACGGCCCTGGCCATCAAGGGACCGCGGCTGCTGCTGGCCCTTGCCCCCTGTCCGACCGGCTGGGAGTTCGACCCGCGGCACACGGTCGAGATCGGCAAGCTGGCGGTCAAGACCGGTATCTGGCCGCTCAAGGAATATCGCGAAGGCCGCGTCGTCCATACCAAGCCGCCCCTGCGACGGGTGCCTGTGGAGCGCTATCTGGAGACCCAGGGACGGTTCCGGCACCTGTTCGAGCCGGTCCGCCGGGACGATGTGATCGCCGCGATCCAGGGGCGGGTAGATGCGTATTGGGAGGCCCTCGGAACCTGAGGGGTGAGCCGTGACGGTCAAAAACCTGGAGGCCCTTTTTAATCCCCGCTCCATCGCCGTTCTGGGTGCGAGCGATGTGCCTGGATCCATCGGTGCGGTGCTCACCGCCAATCTTTTCAATGGCGGATTCAAGGGGCGAGTGATGCCGGTCAACCCGCGGCACACCGCGATTGCCGGGACCCGATGCTATCCCGACCTCGATCACCTGCCCCAGCCCGCTGACCTGGGCGTCGTCTGCACGCCGCCCGCGGCGGTCCCAGCGTTGGTCGCGGCCCTGGGCCGGCAGGGCGCACGGGCCGCGGTAATCGTGACGGCGGGCTTTGCTGAAGATCGGGAGGCCCGCGGGAGCACGACTCCAGCAGGAGCTGGTGGAGGCAGCCCGCGCGCACCGCATGCGGATCCTGGGACCGAACTGCGTCGGTCTGTTGGTCCCGGCCATCGGACTGAACGCGAGCTTCGCCCATTGCGCCGCGCGACCGGGAAATCTCAGCCTTCGTTTCCCAGTCGGGTGCCATCATCACCTCGGTCCTGGATTGGGCGGGGTCGCGCGGTATCGGCTTTTCCAGCCTGGTCTCGCTGGGCGACATGGCCGACGTGGACTTCGCGGACATGCTGGATTACCTGGCGGCGGACGCGAGGACCCGGGCCATCCTTCTCTACATCGAATCGGTCGGCGACGCCCGCCGGTTCATGTCCGCGGCGCGCGCCGCCGCGCGGGTGAAACCGGTCGTTGCGGTCAAGGCCGGTCGCCACGCGGAGGGCGCGCGGGCCGTCGCCTCCCACACCGGGGCACTGGCCGGCAGCGACGCGGTCTATCAGGCGGCCTTCGACCGGGCCGGAATCCTGCGTGTCTTCACCCTGGCGGAGCTCTTCGACGCCGTGGAGATCCTGGCCCTGGCCCGCCCGTCCGGGGCGACCGGCTGGCGATCCTGACCAACGGGGGTGGCGTCGGCGTGCTCGCTACCGATGCGCTGATCGACGAGGGTGGCCGGCTCGCGACCCTGTCCGAGGCGACCCTGACGGCGCTCGATCGGCGTCCTGCCGCGCACCTGGTCGCACGGCAACCCGGTGGACATGATCGGCGACGCCGACGGTCCGCGCTACCGCGAGGCCCTGGCGATCCTGCGCCAGGATCCGGGGTCGACGCGATCCTCGCGATGCATTGCCCGACCGCGGTCGTCTCCGCCCTGGAGGCCGCCGAGGCGGTCGCCGCCACACCCCAGGCACCGGGCGGTCCACTGCTGCTGACGAGTTGGGTCGGCGACGGTGCCATGACCAGTCGCGCCAACTCTTCGCTGAGCGGCGCATCCCCACCTACGGGACCCCGGAGCAGGCGGTCCACGCCTTCCTGTATCTGGTCCGTTACCGCCGTGGCCAAGCGCTGCTGAGCGAGACCCCGCCCTCGATCCACGAGACCTTCGCGCCCGATACGGCCGCCGTCGCCCACTGGTTGCGGCGGTCCTGGCCGAGGGCAGGCAGCGGCTCTCTCGGAGCCCGAGGCCAAGCGGGTACTCGCGGCCTACGGCGTCCCCGTGGTGACCACCCGCACCGGCGCAGACCCCGGAGGAGGCGGCGGCCGGTTCGGCGCGGAGATCGATGGCCCGGTGGTGCTCAAGATCCTCTCGCCGGAGATCGGCCACAAGAGCGACGTCGGCGGGGTCGTGCTCGACCTGATCGGCCCCGCGGCCGTGTTGGAGGCCGCGCGCGGGATGCTGGCGCGGATCCGCGCGGCCTTCCCGGAGGCGCGGATCCAGGGCTTCGCGGTGCAGCCCATGGTGCGTCGCCCCGGCGCCCAGGAGCTCATCGTCGGCGCCGCCGAGGATCCCCAGTTCGGTCCCGTGATCCTGGTCGGCCAGGGCGGGACCGCGGTCGAGGCCGTCGCCGACCGCGCCATCGGACTGCCGCCGCTCAACCTGCGCCTCGCCCGGGAGCTGGTCTCCCGCACCCGCATCTCTCGGGTGCTCCAGGGGGACGCGGCCAGCCGCCCGCGGACCTGGATGCCCTGGCACTGACCCTGGTGCGGGTCTCCCAGCTCGTCGTCGATGTGCCCCGAGGTCCACGAGCTGGACATCAACCCCCTGCTGGTGGACCCCTACGGCGTGATCGCGCTCGACGCCCGCATGGCACTGGCCGAGTCCACCGGACCGCGCACCCGCCGGCTCGCCATCCGTCCCTATCCGAAGGAACTGGAGGAAGAGATTCAGCTCGCCGATGGCCGCCGGTTCCTGCTGCGCCCGATCCGCCCCGAGGACGAGCCGTCGCTCCAGCGGGCGTTTGCCCGACTGACGCCCGAAGAGGTCCGGATGCGCTTCTTCGCACCCATGCGCGCGCTGGACCATGCCGCCGCGGCACGCCTGACCCAGATCGACTACGAACCGCGAGATGGCCCTGATCCTCACCGAGCTTGGCGGTCCCGGGGACTCCGACATCTACGGCGTCGTGCGACTCATCGCCGACCCGGACAACGAGCGCGCCGAGTTCGCCATCGTCGTCGGACAGGCCCTGACCGGTCTGGGCCTCGGGCCCTGATGATGCGCCGCATCCTCGACTACGCGCGCGGAGCGCGGCATCCGCGAGGTCTTCGGCGAGGTCCTGAACGAGAACCGGCCCATGCTGCGGCTGTGCCAGGCACTGGGGTTCGCCCAGCGGCGCGACCCCGAGGATACGGGGATGGTGCGGGTCAGTTTGCGGCTCGGGGCCACCTGAAAAGAGCTGTCTGCGATCAGCCGTCAGCGTTCAGCTCTGAGTTTCATGGGGATATCGTCGCTCGATCGATCACCTCCGGGGTGAGCGCCCGCCGCAAAGGATTGTGCGCAAGTCGGTGTTCTGAAATTGCTGACGGCTGATGGCTGACCACTGACTGCTCCTTACTAGGCTCAATGGTGCGTAGGCCTCTGAAAGGCCCCGGGTCTTCGTGGCTATTGCTCCCTGCCCTCGCCCCTAACCGTCCGAAATCCCGCCCAATCGATGCCGAGTTTACGCATCCGCGCCCGCAGGGTGTGGGGGTTGATGGCCAGCACTTGGGCCGCCCCGAATGGGCCTTCGATGCGGCCCAGGCAACGGGTCAGTGCGGCCTCGATCTGGGTGCGCATGGCGTCGTCCAGGGTCGTGGGTGTGCCGCCCGGCGACGGGCCGGCCGCGACACCCGGCCACGGCGCCGGCCCGCTCAGCGGGCCACCACCCAGGGCCTCGGCCACGGCGAGGCGCCGGCCCTCACCCAGAATGGCGGCACGCTCCATCACCGCTGCCAGCTCTCGCACGTTGCCAGGCCAAGGGTAGGCCAGGAGCCGGGTAATCGCGTCCCGGTCCGGAGCGCAGGGCAGCAGTCCCAGGCGCTGGGCCGCGCGCTCGGCGAAGTGCCTGGCCAGGGCCGGGATATCCGCGGGGCGTTCGCGCAGGGGCGGCAGGCGGATGGGGAAGACGTGGATACGGTACCAGAGGTCGGCGCGGAAGCGACCGGCGGCGACCATGGCCTGAAGGTCCTGGTGGGTGGCGGCGATGATGCGCACGTCCGCCTGCAAAGCCTGCTGGCCGCCCACCCGCTCGAAACTCCCGTCCTGGAGGATGCGCAAGAGCCGCACCTGGACCGCCGGTGTCAGTTCACCGATCTCGTCCATGAACAGGGTGCCGCCGTCGGCACGCTCGAACCACCCCTGGCGGCGGGCAGTGGCGCCGGTAAAACTTCCGCGTTCGTGGCCGAAGAGTTCCGAGTCCGCCAGCTCAGGCGGGATGGCCCCGCAGTTGACGCGCAGAAAGGGGCCTGCCGACCGGGTCGATCGGGTATGGATGGCCCGCGCCACCACCTCTTTGCCAGTGCCGGTCTCACCCAGGATCAACACGGGGGCATCGGCTGGGGCCACCAGGTCGACCTCGTGCATGACCCCCTGGAGGCCCGCGTGCGCGCCGACGATGGTGTCCGCGATGTCCTGCCGCCCGAGGCGCTGGAGCAGTGAACGCCGGTCCGCCTCCGCCGCTGCCCGTAGGGTCTCGAGTTCCCGCCATTGCCGATCGTTGCGCAGGGCTACCGCCAGGGGCTCGCAGAGCGCGCGCACCAGGGGCTCATGCTCGGCGTCGTAGCCGTCCGGATCGTCGCTGCCCAGGGCCAGCAGGCCCAGGGGCTCGCCCTCGACCATCAGGCCCGCGGCCATCCCCCAGCCGTTCCAGGTCTCGGGCAGAGACCCCTGGCTGCTCGGACCTGAGCAGCCCCACCGGACCTCGTATCAGCCGGGCCTCCCGGCACCAGTCGAGCAGCCCCTTGAGTTCCCGCGGCGGCGCGGCGGACGAAGGGGCAGGGCAACCGACCGCCGCCAACGTCTCGATGCGGCCCCGGCCAGGATCGAGATGGCGGATCAGTAGGCGGTCACAGGGGATGCGCAGTCGGACCACCGCGGCGATCGGAGCGGCAGACAAGGTGATGCGGGGCTCGCGACAGGCGAGGCGCCAGACGTCCAGCAGGAGGGGGAGGAAGCGGTCCATAGCCAGGGCAGTGTAAAGTATTTCCAGCACATCTCAGGGCGCGGCCGGGAAATATCACGGAAATACTAGGGTCCGGTCGTAATCTGAGCCTCCATCGCGGCCAGGGTGTCGCTTCCACCCCAGTCATCGCCGCTTCCTAACGGCTCCTCGTCCCGCGGCGGCGCTGGGTTTCGCGTCGGTCAGAAACCTTGGACGCGCCTGGTTCTGGCGATCCGACCGACCCCGAGACCGTTGGTACGTTCCTTGCCGATCCTTCTGGTGCAATTCAACCCCAGAGGAGTCCATCATGGCCCATTCCACCGCCCTCAGCCTGCCCTTTCCCTTTGCCCATCGCCGCCGCCTGGTCTTATGGTTGATGCTCTGTATGCTGACAATCGGGGTCCTGCTGACGCAGGATGCATGGCGCGGCCTTTGGGATGCGGCGCCGGCGAGGGTTGGCCTCGACACTGGGACCCTGCTTGCCGTCTTCACGGTCGCCCTATTCTGCGAGTACCTCGATTCCAGTTTGGGGATGGGCTACGGGACCACGCTCACTCCCCTGCTGCTGATTGCGGGCTTCGCGCCCATGGACATCGTCCCTGCGGTGCTTTTCTCCGAGCTCCTGACCGGCATGGCTGCCGGGTTTCTGCACCAGCGGGACGGCAATATCGACCTGCTCCACGACCACCGCGCTCGCCGCACCCTGATCTTGCTGGCCACCCTGAGCGGTGTCGGCGCCCTCGCGGCGGTGTCGCTGGCGGTACGCCTCAGCGGTCCCTGGTTCGGCTACGCCATCGTTATCATCGTGCTGAGCATGGGAGTCGTCACCCTGCTCACGGCTCGGCGTCGAATCCGCTACCGGGCTGTCGGTATCCTCGGCATCGGCTTGATTGCCGCCTTCAACAAGGGCCTGAGTGGCGGGGGCTATGGGCCACTGGTCACCTCCGGGCAGGTGGTCTCCGGGGTGCCGGCGCGCCACGCGGTGGTGATCACCTCCCTCGCCGAGGCCCTGACCTGCCTCGTGGGCTTTCTCGGCTATCTTGTGGTCAAGGGGTCGCCGGACTGGGCACTGATCCTGCCCCTGGCCGCGGGTGCCCTGCTTTCGGTGCCCTGGGCGACGGTCACGGTACGGCGGATGCCGGAGCGCTGGATCCGCGCTGGCGTAGGCATTCTGACCCTGGTATTGGGTCTCGTCTCGCTGGCAAAACTCATGGCCTGAACGGCTCGGGACAGGGGCGGCGCCGGACGCCAGCCGGTGCCCGACGCTGATGGAGTCGGCGGCGCCGGGCATGAGTATCTCTGGAATTGGAGTCAAGACACTTCGTTTTGGACGTTCCAACACGGCTGCGCACCGTTGCCGGGAACATGTCGGCGTCTCGCGTTGCGGTTGCGGGGCGGTGCGTAAGGCGCCGTTGCGGTAACCTTTGGGACCTAGAAGGAGCAGTCAGCGGTCAGCTATCAGCCGTCAGCAAGTTTAGAATTGCGGCTTGCGCACAGTTTTTTGGCGACGGGCTTTCACCCTGGGGGTGATCCGTCAGACGACGATATCCCCATGAAACTCAGAGCTGAGCGCTGACGGCTGATCGCTGATTGCTCTTTTCAGGTCGGAAGCACCTCTCACCTTCGCCGGAACTTCGGTCCACCGCCCGTTCCCATTTATGTCATTCGACCAACCGATGGACCCTTCTCAGGACCTGGACTTCCGCCCACTCGCCGTCCTGTTGATGGGCCCCACTGCTGCCGGCAAGACCGAATTGGCGGTGGAACTGGTCCGTCGCCTGCCCTGCGAGATCGTCAGCGTGGACTCCGCGATGATCTACCGGGGCATGGACATCGGGACTGCCAAGCCGGGGCCGGAGGTCCTGGCGGTAGCACCCCATCGGTTGATCGACATTCTGGACCCCAGCGAGTCCTATTCCACGGCGCGCTTCCGGGCGGACGCCCTGGCGGCGATGGCGGAGATCAGCGCTCAGGGCAAGATCCCCCTGTTGGTGGGTGGGACCATGCTCTATTTCCGTGGGCTCCAGCAGGGTCTAGCCCGGCTGCCGAACGCGGACCCGGTGGTGCGTCAGACCCTGATGGACGAGGCCAGCCTGCTGGGTTGGGCGGCCATGCACCGCCGCCTGGCCGCGCTCGACCCGCTGACCGCCGCCCAGGTCCACCCCAACGATCCCCAACGGATCCAGCGGGCCCTGGAGGTCCATGCCATCAGCGGGGAACCCATGAGCACCCTAATTCAACGGGAGCAGGGCCTGGGCGGCGGCCTGCCCTATCGCCTGCTCAAGCTGGTGCGGGCCCCCGTGGACCGGCAAATCCTGCATGAGCGGATCGAGAGACGTTTCCGACGGATGCTGGACCAGGGCCTGATCGGGGAGGTGGAGTCCCTCTGGGGTCGCGGCGATCTGAGCGAGGATCTGCCGGCCTTGCGCTGCGTCGGGTATCGGCAGGTCTTGAAATTCATCCGGGGTGAGTGCAGCTTTACAGAAATGCTGCACCGCGGCATTGCGGCCACCCGGCAACTGGCGAAACGCCAGTTCACCTGGTTGCGTGCTGAGGCCGGTTGCCACTGGCTCGGTGATGATCAAGACCCGCTCGCCCGGGCCTTGGAACGAATCGCGGCCTGCCGTGATCATCACCGGAGTCAGGCTTGAATCGGGACACGGATGCCGCCGCATGCTCTCGGCAGGGGGCCGGCCCTGTCAGGGCGTTCCCGGTGACCCTGGGAGCGCTTGCCGGCCGGGACGGTCTCCGGCCCTTCCGATTCGGCTTGCGGGTCATCGCTCGCTGAGAGTTACCGTCCCTGGGGTGGATTCCGGGCGGCTGCCGGATTGGGGACGGGGTCTTACCGGCAATTTCAGGTCGAATGGCTTACCGGGGATAATCCCAATGGATTTCTCGGGCGCCCTGGGCGACACTAAGGCACAAGTATTGCGTGGCGCGGCATGTCCCGACTGCCTCCCACGTTTCGCGGCCCCCTCCTGGGCCATCATTCAAGTCGGGCAATTGCGTCGTAACGAGTACAACAAGGAGCCACCCCATGTCCAAGGGCCAAAGCCTACAAGACCCCTTCCTTAACGCCCTGCGAAAGGAGCGTATCCCCGTATCCATTTTTCTGGTCAACGGTATCAAACTACAGGGCCAGATCGAGTCCTTCGACCAGTTCGTTGTGTTGCTCAAGAACAATGTGAGCCAGATGATCTACAAGCACGCGATCTCCACCGTGGTTCCGGCGCGCAACGTCAAGCTGCCGCCCACCGGTGACGAACCGGAGGAGCCGGGTAATAGCTAAGCGGCAGGTTTTGGCCCGGTTCAGGGTGCGCTTCACGGCCGGGTCCGTGCGCGGAGCATCCGATGTTTGATCGGCCGAGCTCCGGCGAGCGTGCAGTCCTGGTCCAGCTGGATTTGGGCGGTCATACCGAGCCGGACGAACGGGAGGAGTTCGTCCTGCTGGCGCAAGCGGCTGGTGCGGACGTGGTCGGCAACCTGGCGGGCAGCCGCTCAGTGCCTGATTCCCGGCTCTTCATCGGCAGCGGCAAGGCGGAGGAACTCAAGGACCTGGTGGCTGCCACCGGGGCTGAGCTCGCCGTCTTCAATCACCCCCTCTCGCCGGCCCAGGAGCGCAACCTGGAGCGTCTGCTCGAATGCCGCGTGGTGGACCGCACTGGGTTGATTCTGGACATTTTCGCCCAGCGGGCCCGCTCCTTCGAGGGCAAGCTCCAGGTGGAGCTGGCTCAGTTGCGCCATATGTCCACCCGCCTGGTGCGGGGTTGGACGCATCTGGAGCGCCAGAAGGGCGGTATCGGCCTGCGCGGGCCAGGCGAGACCCAGCTCGAGACTGACCGTCGCCTGCTGGCCAAGCGGATCGCCCTGCTCAATCAACGGCTGGAGCGTATCGAGTCCCAGCGCGCCCAGGGTCGACGGGCACGGGCTAAGGCCGAATTGCCGGTGGTCTCCCTCGTCGGCTATACCAATGCGGGCAAGTCCACCCTGTTCAACCGTCTCACCGAGGCGGGGGTCTTCGAGGCCGACCAGCTTTTTGCCACCCTGGATCCCACCCTGCGGCGGCTTGCCCTGCCGGACGGGCGCCGGGCCCTGCTCGCAGATACCGTGGGTTTCGTCAGTCGGCTGCCGCATGAATTGGTCGCGGCTTTTCGTGCCACCCTGGAGGAAACCCGCAACGCCGACCTGTTGCTGCACGTGGTAGACGCCGCCGCGCCTCACCGGGCGCGTCTCGTCGCCGATGTGGAGGCGGTACTGGCGGAGATCGGTAGCCTGGAACTACCGCGCCTGGAAGTTTGGAACAAACTCGATCTGTTGGCTGACGAAAAGCCGCGACTGGAGCGGGACGCGCAGGGGACGCCCGTGCGGGTCTGGCTGTCCGCCCGCTCCGGTGTCGGGCTTGATCTGCTTCTGACCGCCGTCGCCGAGCTGACCGGGGGCGGGCGGGTTTATCATCGTCTGAGTCTGGGGCCTGGGGAGGGCCGCCTGCGTGCCTGGATCTATGACCACGCCAGCGTCCTGACCGACAGGCCCGACGACCGGGGCGGCTGGCACCTGGACTTCCTGATCGGCCCGGGGGAGTTGCAGCGCTTGGCGGCTCAGGATGGGGGACTGGGCGACCGGCTCGGCATCGCGTCCCCGGCCGTTGGGGAGGGGGTGCCCCAGACTGCCGATTGATGGTGCTGCCCAGCGGATTGCTTGGCTCGCGACCCTGCACCAGGTTTGCGCACCGGGCTCGCGCTGCCTACAATCGCCAGTTCGGCGCCGAACCCCCGACTCAAGGTTGATTCGGCGGGTATCAGGCGGCATCTTTCCGGCAGCAGGGTCGCAATCCCGCTTGCAGCCCGCCGTTTACGGCCTCGGTCTGGTCTCCGGATCAGTCGATGCATTCTTCTAGCGAAGCTGAGTACGAACGACGGAGTAGATATGGCCTGGAATGAGCCAGGTGGCGGCAATCAAGACCCTTGGAGCGGCAAGAGCGGGGGCGATCAAGGCCCACCAGACCTCGACGAGGTTGTGCGGAAACTCCAAGAGAAGCTCGGCGGTCTGTTCGGTGGCAACAAGCCTGCCGGCAGCGGTGGTTCTGGCGGAGGCGGTGGTTTCAACCTGCCTACCGGAAGTATCGGTTCCCGAGCGATCGGGATCGCGATCGGCGTCCTCTTTGTGATCTGGATGGCCACCGGTATCTACATTGTTGGCCCCGCCGAGCGCGGGGTGGTCCTGCGTTTCGGTAAGTACGTGGATACCACCGATCCGGGACCTCACTGGATCATCCCCTATCCCATCGAGACCGTCGAGCGGGTCAACGTGGACGAAGTCTCCTCCTTCAGCCACCAGGCGGCCATGCTGACTAAAGACGAGAACATCGTCGACGTGGAGTTGACTGTCCAGTCGCGTATCCAGGATGCGGCGCAGTTCTTGTTCCAGGACCAAAACCCCCAGAAGACCCTGCGGGATGCGACCGAGACCGTGGTGCGCAAGACCATCGGCGGCAGCAAGCTGGACTTCATCCTCACCGAGGGTCGCGGTGAGATTGGTGACACCATCCAAACGCGGGTCCAGAGTTTGATGGACCAATACAAAACCGGGCTCTTGGTGACTTCGGTCAATATGCAGCCGGCCAAGCCGCCGGATCAGGTCAAAGAGGCATTTGACGACGCCATCAAGGCGCGGGAAGACAAGGAGCGTTCGGAAAACCAGGCGGAAGCCTATTCCAATCAGATCCTGCCCCAGGCTCGAGGCGAGGCAGCGCGCATCGTCGCCGATGCCAAGGCCTACCGGGACAAGGTCATCGCGGAATCCGAGGGTGAGGCGGCCCGCTTCACCGCGGTACTTACGGCATATCAGAAGGCGCCCGAGGTGACCCGCGAGCGGCTTTATCTGGACACCATGGAGAAGATCTTGAGCGGTACCAGCAAGGTCGTCCTCGACGCGCAGCAAGGTGGCGCGAATAGTCTGCTTTACCTGCCCCTGGACCAACTGATGAACAAACGGCCGGGCGCCACCATCGCCGCGCCGCCGCCGCCCCAGGTCCCGGTGGAGGTCGACCCGCGTCAGGGGGCCACCCGCCCGGTAGACCGCGACCGGAGGACCCGTCAATGAGTCAGTATAAAAAGTTCCTGCCGGCGGCCCTGGCCGCCCTGGTGCTGGTGATCTGGTCGACCATCTTTGTGGTGAACGAGTGGGAGACGGCCATCAAGCTCAGGCTCGGCGAGATCGTCGGTACGGACTATACCCCCGGACTCCATTTCAAGGTCCCGATCCTGAATGAGATCAAGACGTTCGACCGCCGTATCCAGACCCTGGACACGCCCCCGCTGCGGTTTCTGACGGTCGAGAAAAAGGACGTCATCGTGGACTCCTACGCCAAGTGGCGGATCTCAGATCCGGCCCAGTACTTCCGCTCCACCGGGGGTAACGTGTCCCGTACCGCCCGGCTCCTGTCCGAGCGTATCAGCACCAGTTTGCGGGACGAGTTCGGTAAGCGCACCATCCAGGAGGTGGTCTCCGAAGACCGCACCGAATTGATGGAGGGGATCACCAAGCGGGTGGACCTCCAGGCCAATGAACTGGGGGTGGAGGTTATCGACGTGCGGGTCAAAAAGATCGACCTTCCGCCGGAGGTCAGCGAATCGGTGTACATGCGCATGCGAGCCGAGCGCGAGCGGGTGGCCAGCGACCTCCGGGCCAAGGGCAAAGAGGCGGCTGAGCGTATCCGGGCGGATGCGGATCGGCAGCGCACCGTGACCCTCGCCGACGCGTATAAGGAATCGGAACAGTCGCGCGGCGAGGGCGATGCCAAAGCCTCTGAAATTTACGCCCAAGCCTACAGTGCGGACTCTGATTTCTACGCCTTCTACAGGAGTCTGGGTGCTTACCGCGGGGCCTTCGGGGCCGGTGGCGACATGATGGTGCTGCAGCCCGAATCGGAGTTCTTCCGCTACTTCCGCAACCAAGGCGGCAAACCGCCGGAGTGACTGAGGGGCGGGTGCGCGAAGAACCCCGCAAACTGACACCGCAGTGAAGGAGCATCGGGTGCGCAGTCTACGCCTCACCGGCCCTTCGCCCATCGTCAGTTGGAAAGCATCCCAGCGACCTCGCATCCGCCGCCGAGGCCATGGCTGACTTTCTGCTTGCGGGGCTCACTGACAGTATAGACCGCGTAGAGCCGCCCGCCAGTCGAGCGCCCCCATCCGACCGGTTGCGCCGGGTGCGGGGATGCCTCGGTTGATGTGATCGCCAACACCCGGCCCACAGCCGCTGAGCCGTCCTTTTACCCACGCCTAATCTCTATCGGACACAGATTACTCTGGTCCACTGTTCCGTCCCACTACCCGACCTGGTGCGAGTCGTCGGCGCCGTGGTGGGTCGGCTACGGGCTCGCCCTGGCGACCGGGGTCAATGGCTGTCGTTTCGTTCCAACCGCCGTTCTACCCGGTCCATGCGCCGCTTGAGATCGCCAACGTCGGACTTGCCCGCATACACCGCCGCGGTCAGTCCTGCCAGTAGTTGCCCCATGGCGGATCGCTGGACGTTGTTGCTGGTGACTTCCCGCTTGAGGTCTGCGAGGTCCGACCGGATCGCACGTAAGTGTTCGAGGACCAGACTTTCAATCGCTGCGGTCATGGCGGCTTCTCCTCACGCAGTTTGTGGATTCTCGGACGCGCCGCTGTGCGATCCGCCGAACGGGTATAACAGCCCCGAACAGGGCCTAACGGGTGCGGTTTGTTCCCCCAGCGTGACCCGTGGAGCACTTTTTGACACTCAAAGGATTCGACGTTCCGCGCCACGTTGCGCCTAACCGATCGGTTTTCCTAATTGCTTGATTGGAGCCGACGCACGGATTCGAACCGTGGACCTACTGATTACAAATCAGTTGCTCTACCAGCTGAGCTACGCCGGCGGGTGCGGGTGTCCGTGCCGATTTCGGACGGACGAGGCTGGGAGTTTACAGGGATCGGCCCGTCAGGCGAAGATCCTTGAGGTGCCGCGGGCGGGGGAGGGCAAGAAGCTCGCAAGGCTTGCGTCTCCCATGGGTATGTGCAGGCTTGTCTGGAAATCACCCTCATCGGAAAGGGACCTAGAGCCGGTCGCGCAGGTCCCGCAGGGTAAAGCCGCACCAGGGGCCGGGGAGGTCCCGGGTGAAAGCCAGGACCTTGAAGCGCTCGCCCATGGCGCTGGGCAGCAGGAGTTGCTTGACACCGAGGGCGAGGTTCGGGTCCGGCTCGGTTGACTCCGACCCTTTGGCCATCAGCCGATCGATTCCGCAGCCGATCAGGAAGTGGGCCTGGGTGGCGAAGCCGGCGATTTCCAGCCCCGCCGCCTGGCCAGCCTGGGCCAGTGCACTGAAGTCCACATGGGCGGTGATGTCCTGCAGCCCGACATGACGGAAGGGGTCTCCATGGGCCTGGTGGCACCAGTGGCACACCAGGGTGCCCATGGTGCGGTCGGGCTGATAATAGGTGGCTGCCGGATAGCCGTAGTCGATCAGGAGGACCAGGCCGGCGACCAGGCTGTCAGCCAGGGCCGCGCACCAGGGGGCCAGGCGCAGATTGATTTCGGAACTGTAGCCGGGCGCCCGGGCCAGGCCTTCCCCGTGCAGAGCGGCAATCGCTCCCGCAAGCCCTGGGGAGCGGATCGGCACGACGACCTCGCCCAGGATCCCGTCCTGGTCGGTGACGCAGACCTCCTGGGATTCGCCCCGCTCATCGATGTGGAAGCGGTGGACCGGCATGGCGTCAAGGACCTCGTTGGCCAGTATCACGCCGCGGAAACCGGCGGGCAGGCTGGTGAGCCACTGGCAGCGTCCGGCGAGGTGGGGGGGCTGCCCCGCCAGCTGCTCCCGCTGGCGGGCCTGGAGGTCCGGGCTGGGCTCCAGGATCAGGTAGCGGTGGGGGAGGGCGCCTGCCTGTTCCAGACCGCGCAAGACCTGGACGGCCAGGGCACCGCTCCCGGCGCCGAATTCGAGCACCTCGCCCCCGCCGAGTCGCGCCAGGGCCTCAGCACACTGGACGGCAACGCATTCACCGAACAGCGGAGAGATCTCCGGCGCGGTCACGAAGTCGCCAGCGGCGCCGAACTTGGTCGCCCCTGCAACGTAATAGCCGAGCCCGGGGGCATAGAGCGCCAGGTCCATGAAGCGGTCGAAGGGCAGGGTGCCCCCGGCGGCGGCGATTTCGGCACGGATCAGGGCGGTCAGGCGCGCGCTGTGGCGTGCGGCGGGGTCCGGGTCGGTCAGGTGCTGGTCCATGGGTGCGGTTCGTCTCTCGCCGGCGCCAATCCCTCGATTAGACCCGGGCCGGGGCCTGGGGCGCAATCTGGAACCATGTACCCATGGGATCGCTTGATCGGGGCGGCCTGATCGCCACCTGACAGGTCTAAGCTCATCATCGCCGCTCCCGACCCATGACCGACCAAACACGACCAGACGCCCCCCGCTCCTGCACCAGGGGGCGGACCACGCCTCACCTTATCCAGTCAGCCGCCTCGCCCCGGCCTTCCACACCTGGACCCCCGCGGCCCGGGCCGACGCGCCGGACGACACGGGTGAACTGGTGAGCCAACTGCTGCGAATCGGCGGGTTTACGACCAGCGGGGAACGGTAGGGACGGGTCCCATCAGGCTGCGAAAATCCGGAGTGGAGACCCCGTCACTTGTCTCATAGTAAGAATTCGTGCAATTCAAGCGGTCTTTGTGGTCAACCTCTGCGATAATAAACGGCTTCATTCTGAGTGCGGGCGACCTGCCCGGACCAATCCACCGGTCGGATTTTTTTCGAGAGGTTCACAGGACCCATGGCAAGCGATAGCAAGAAATACGTGTTCGCCTTCGAAGAGGGTGATGGTAAGAACAAGCACCTTCTGGGCGGCAAGGGTGCCAACCTGTGTGAGATGACCCAGATCGGGCTCAACGTCCCGCCGGGCTTCGTGATTTCCACCGAGGCCTGCCTGGAGTTCCTCGCCTCTCCCGACCGGCAACTCCCCGCGGGACTGATGGACGCTGTACACGTCCAGATGCGCGACCTGGAGAAGAAGACCGGTAAGGGCTTCGGCAGCGGGGACAAACCGCTGCTGGTCTCGGTCCGTTCCGGTTCCGCCATGTCCATGCCCGGCATGATGGACACCATCCTTAACCTGGGCCTCAACGCGACGACCCTGGAAGGGGAGATCAAGGCTACCGGTGACGCCCGCTTCGGCTACGACGCCTACCGCCGCTTCATCCAGCTGTTCGGCAAGATCGCCCTGGGGGTGCCGGACGAGCACTTCGACAAGCAGTTCGAGCTGGTCAAAATGGCGGCCGGCGTCAAGGAAGACGTGGCACTCTCCGCCGCCCAGCTGAAGGACGCCAGCGAGCGCTTCCTGAAGATCGTGCAGGATTACACCGGCCGCCCCTTCCCTGAGGACCCCTACGAGCAGCTCGAGATCTCCATCAAGGCGGTGTTCGGTTCCTGGTCGGGCAAGCGTGCGGTGGACTACCGCCGACAGTTCAACATCACCCCGGCCATGGCCAACGGCACCGCGGTCAACATCTGTACCATGGTCTTCGGCAACCGGGGCGACGACTCCGGCACCGGCGTCGGCTTCACCCGTGATCCCGGCACCGGCGAGAACAAGCTCTACGGCGAATATCTGGTCAACGCCCAGGGCGAGGACGTGGTGGCGGGTATCCGCACCCCCAAGCCGCTGGATGCGCTCAAGACCGACATGCCGGAGATGGCCAAGCAGCTCGACGCCCTGCGCGACCGGCTGGAGCACCACTACAAGGAGGTGCAGGACTTCGAATTCACCATCGAGCGCGGCGTTCTCTACTGCCTGCAGACCCGCAACGGCAAGATGAATGCAGTGGCCCAGGTGCGCACCTCCGTTGAGATGGAGCAGCAGGGCATTATCGACAAGCGTCAGGCCCTGTTGCGCATCGCCCCGGATAGCCTGGAGCAGATGCTGTTCCCGCGCCTGGACCCGAAGGTCAAGGCGACCGCGGTGGCCCAGGGCCTGCCGGCCTCCCCCGGCGCCGCCTCCGGCATCGCGGTGTTCGACGCCGACCGTGCCGAGATGCTCGGCAAGGAGCAGGGGCTCAAGGTCATCCTCATCCGTGAAGAGACCAAGCCCGAGGACATCCACGGCTTCTTCGCCTCCGAGGGCATCCTGACCTCCCGCGGCGGCAAGACCTCCCACGCGGCAGTGGTCGCCCGCGGCATGGGCAAGCCCTGCGTAGCCGGGGCCGAGGGCATCCATGTCGATGTGGAAAAGCGCATCGCCGTCGTCGGCGACAACAGCTTCAAAGAAGGCGACATGATCACCATCGACGGGACCTCAGGTAAGGTCTACCTGGGCGAGATCCCGACCGTGGAGCCCGACTTCACCGATGAGCTCTCCACCCTGCTCGGCTGGGCGGACGAGGTGGCGGAGATCAAGGTGATGGCCAACTCCGACACACCGGTCGACGCCCGGCGCGCCCTCAAGTACGGTGCGGTGGGCATCGGTCTGGCCCGCACCGAGCGCATGTTCAATGACCCGGCACGCTTGCCGATCGTCATCGACATGATCGTCGCCGAGACCACCGAGGAACGTCAGGACGCGCTGGACCGACTGCTGCCCCTGCAGCAGCAGGACTTCAAGGCCCTGTTCGAGGTCATGTCCCCCTACCCGGTGGTCATCCGCCTGCTCGATCCGCCGATCCACGAGTTCCTGCCCAACGAGCACGTGCTGGTGCGCGAGATCGCCGAGTTGCAACAGCTGGCGAAGAACGCCCACGGCCTGACGGCACTGGGTGCGGCCATGGGGCTCATGCAGGCCCCGGAGAAGGTGCGCGGCGACGTCGACACCCTGCGCCGGATGCTGGACCCGATGCTGGTGGAAGCGGTCCTCGAAAAGAAAGAGCGGATGCTGCACAAGGTTCGCGCCCTCTTTGAGACCAACCCGATGCTCGGCCACCGGGGCGTGCGCCTGGGGATCAGCTTCCCCGAGATCTTCCAGATGCAGATCCGGGCCATCCTGGAGGCTGCGGCCGAGTGCCAGAAGGCTGGGGTCGATGTGCATCCCAAGATCAAGGTGCCCCAGGTCTGCACCTCCCAGGAGCTCAAGATCGTCAAGGGCTGGGTAGACGCTATCCATGAGGAGATCAAGGCCCGTGACGGCAAGCCGGTGAACTTCCAGTTCGGCACCATGATCGAGGTCGTGCGGGCCTGTATGCGCGCCGAGTCCCTCGCCGAGGAGTCCCAGTTCTTCTCCTTCGGCACCAACGACCTGACGCAGGCGACCTTCTCCTTCTCCCGGGAAGATGCAGAAAACAAGTTCCTGCCGCTCTATACCGAGATCGGTGTGCTGCAGGACAATCCCTTCGAGATCCTGGACGAGAAAGGTGTGGGCAAACTGATGGAACTGGCAGTCAAGTGGGGCCGCTCGGTCAAGCCTGACCTGCTGGTCGGCATCTGCGGCGAGCACGGCGGCCACCCGGAGGCCATCGCCTTCTGCCATCGGGCTGGGCTCGACTATGTGAGCTGCTCGGGTCCGCGCGTGCCGGTCGCCCGGCTGGCCGCGGCCCATGCGGCACTGCTGGCGAAGGATTGACGCGGCGAGGTCATTGCCCCTGGTCGGGTGAGAGATCGCACCCGACCGCGGTCGCTGGCAGCGTGATCGACGTGAGACCCGCGGGTCCATTCCGGACCCGCGGGTTTTTTTATTGCGCAGCTACCGGCGGTATACACGCCTCCGGGTGGACCGGGGACTAGGCGTCGGCCTTCATCGGGCACAGGTCGGCCAGCCAACCGGCGACCTCCTGCTGTGCGGTGCGCATCCCGGTAAGGGCGTCATCCAGGGCTTCCAGCCAGCGGTCAGTGCAGGCGGCGACCAGATTGCCTGGGTCTGCGAACCAGGGCAGGTCCAAGACCGGCCCTGGTGCCGGTTCGAGCAGGCATTCGTAATCCACGGTGCCGTCCCCTGAGCGGTGGGCGGTGCCCCCCATCCGTTCGGCGAGGATCCGCATGGCCTGGTTGTCGGCCAGGACCTCGCAACGCAGGCGACGAATCCCGGCCGCCAGGGTGGATGCTTTCAGTTGGCTGAGCAGCGCACGGCCGATTCCCTTCCCTTGGGCCGCATCGGCGACCGTGACGGCGAACTCCGCGGTGTCATCCCCCGGGTTCAGGCGGATGCAGCGGGCGAAGCCCAGGGCTTCACGTTCCCGCCCCTGATCGTCCAGCCGGATCGCCGCCAAGGCGATGTGGTCCCAGCCGTCGGCGCTCGTGAAGAAATCCAGCTCCGTCGGGGTTAATGACTGTTTGGCGGCAAAAAAGCGCCGCCGCCTGGACTCGGGTGAGAGGGCGTCGAAGCAGGCCTGAACCCGCCGCCGGTCAGCAGCCCCGGAGGGCCGGATGCGCAGATTCCGGGTCAGTAGCCGGTGGTCTAAACTGTCGACTTGCGGTGTGATCTCATGGGTTTCATCCATTGGGTTCCCCTGCCCGGCGGGCAGTTGGGGGCCGGGACCGGGCTTGCGCCGCGCTCCGGGCCTTTTTGTGCATTGCACAATAATGGTCGCTTAGGCGAGCGGAATCAACCGTCCGGCGCGCCACGGGTCCGACGGCACCCGTCATGACACTCCCAGTAACGATTGGTGCAGTAGCCGTAGAGGTTCTCGCTGCACGTCCACCAGGGGTAGCCGCAGCGGTCCTCGCTGGCGGCGTTACACCAACGGAAGTCCCGTTGGGCGGTTTGGTAGCCGGCCTGGCACTGTTGATAGTCGACGCGGGCGTCGCTGTCGCATTGGTCCTTGACCGTCTGACACCGGCTGATGCAGCCGATCTGCGCGACCTGCCGGGCCAGTTTTTCGCTGGTTTGGGTGAATTGGGCGCAACCCGCCAGTGCGGCCAGGAGGGCCGCCCCTGACGCCAACCGCCGGGCGGCGCTGCGGCGGCGGTCACAACCGCTGTTGGTTGCCGGGACAGGTTCGCGGCGGTTGGGGGTCGGGCTCATGTTGGCGATCCTGGAACAAGCAGTGAGCTTTCGGCTTCAGCATTCAGCCCTGCGTTTGACGGGACGTGCGTTGGCGGAGAGGTTCACCCATAGGGTGCACGCCCAGCGATCAAGAGCAGTTCGCGACCTGTTGTTGTTTTTTTGGGCTGATACCTGAACGCTGACACCTGTCGTGTTGCTGACGTGCGCCGGGGCCGTTACCCGGGACCCAGGCCAAGAAGCCCGAGGGCTCCTGAGGGCGGCTGGCGGAGGCAGGGTGAGGCCCCCACGGGCTCAACTTTAGCCCGATCGCCCGCCGCTTGCACCCATTCCCGACGCGGAAGCGGCTAAACTGACAGCGCCTGGGCGCAGAGTACCCGCCGCACCGTAGCGAGCGAACGCGTGGTGGCGGGCAAGGGCGCAGGAGCGCCACAAACAGACGATCGAAGGCTCGCTAGTAACATCCATGCACAGATCTCTCCTGGTTGCCGCCCCTCTGGTCTTGGCCCCGTTCCTGGGGGGCTGCGGCACTGCCCTGCCGGGGCATATCGGCGGGATCACCACCTATGTCTCGCCCGAGGACTATGGGGAGCGGTTGTGCGGCAATCTCGATCTCGAAAGCTATCCTTCCTGCCTGAGCCATGTGCTGGACTACTTTGAGGAGCCCCATGCCGATGTGCTCCCCCCTGGGCAATCCACGTCGGGGCCTTTTGCGGTGGCGATGCAGGGGGCGCTCTATCTGGGCACCTATGAATCCACACCTTTTAGCGGGTCCTTCCGGGTTGCTCAAGGGGGTAACGGCTGCAGGGGGTCTTTCAGCGTGCTGAGCGGCTCCCGGGACGCCCTTTACGATGTCTACTGTGACGATGGCCGCGCTGGCTGGGCGGACCTGATCCTGGATCAAAGCGGCCGCAACGGCATTGGTCAGTTGACTCTGAATGATGGCACCAAGGGTGAGATCGTCTTCGGCTATCTGCCTCTGGGCCGGGCGGAACCCTTCCCCTTCGGCGACGTTTGGACCCCCAGGCGGGAGTAACAGGCGTCGGGGCGTCCCGCCCCGACACTTGCGCGCCGGGGGCGGGACGCCCGCGCTCCCTGGGTAACGGGCTTTTTGAACAGCGTCCAAACCTGGACGGGGCTCGCCAGCGGGCGCCGGCGACGCCTCAGGGCGTCTGCCGCACCGGGTTCTCCAAGGCGCCGATACGGGCAATCTCCACCACCACCCGATCCCCGTCCCGGAGATAACACGGTGGCGTGCGTGCCATCCCCACCCCCGGCGGGGTGCCGGTGAGGATCAGGGTCCCTGGCAGCAGTGTGGTGTCACGGCTCAGGAAGGCGATCAACTCCGCCACGCTGAAGATCATGTCGCCAGTGTCGCCGGTCTGAGCCCGCTCGCCGTTCAGGGTGCAGGTGATCGTGAGGGCCTGGGGGTTTGGGATCTCGTCGCTGGTGACCAGCCAGGGACCCAAGGGGCAGAACCCGTCGAAGCTCTTGCCCCGTACCCACTGGCCGGCCCCGCCCTGTTTCTGCCAGCGGCGGGCCGAGACGTCGTTGGCGCAGGTGTAGCCGAGGACATAGTCCAGGGCCCGGGCGACCGGCACGTCCCGGGCGGTGCGGCCGATCAGGACGGCCAGTTCCGCCTCATAGTCCACCTCCGGCCCGTGTTCGCAGGCCCGTGGCAGGGGGATGGGGTCCCCGGGGTTGGAAACCGCGGTGGTCGGTTTCATGAAGACGACGGGGTGTTCCGGAATGGCCGCCCCGGTCTCCTGGGCGTGAGCCCGGTAGTTGAGCCCGATGCCATAGACATTGACAGGCACGACGGGTGCCAGCCAGCGGGTCACGGTCAAGGTCTCGTCGGTCGAGGTGAGCCCCGCAAACAGGTCACCGGCCAGGCGCCGGGCGTGACGGTCATCCAGGGGCGATCCGTAATGGGTCTGACCGGTCGTGTCGATCAGGCGTGCAATCTTCATGAGAAACCCTCACAGGGTTGAGTTCAACTGCGCTTTCCAGGTCAGTGGTTGCCACGCGCGTCAGTGCCCGGGACTTAGGACCTTGGTCCGGTCGCGCCCCAGGCAAGGCTCAAGCGAATCCGGTGTTTGGCTATGATCGGTGACCAGGGTCGCGGGCGGAGGTGGCGCCAGCCCCCTTGTTCTCGCCGTCCGCGGTTTCAATATTGGACGGAACATGGACAATAGCCCAAACCAGCCGGGGGATTCCGTGCGGGACTCGGTGCGGGCGCACAGGCGCCTGGCTCATCGGAACGACGCGCTTCAGGCCCGGCGGGATTTCTCGGCGGAATCCCGAGGTCGGCCGTGCGTGGCTGGGAGTTGCGCACTGAATGCGCAATATCATTGATAAGATAAGGGGGTATTGGTGTCACCACAAACGATCGGGGTGGTCGGGGGCGGGATCGGCGGGCTGGCGGCGGCCTGGCTGCTCGACCGGCGTTACGACGTCACCCTATTGGAGCGCAACGACTATGTGGGCGGCCACACCCATACGTTGATGGTGGATCATCCGGGCGGGGCCTTCCCCGTGGATACCGGTTTCATGGTCTTCAACGACCGCAACTACCCCCTGCTGTGCGGGCTCTTCGCCCATCTGGGGGTCGAGTTCATACCCGACCACCATGTCCTTCGCGGCCAGCCTGGACGCTGGGCGGGTGGAGTACGCCGGGTCCGACCTAGACGGTCTCTTCGGACAGCGCAGCAATCTGCTCAGCCCGGGCTTTCTGCGCATGCTGGTGGATATTCTGCGCTTCAACCGCTCGGCCAAGGGCTTCCTGGCGCGGGGCGGGGACAGTCGCCTGTCGCTGGGGGCGTTTCTGGAGCACGGGCGCTACAGCGAGCGTTTCGTGAATCACTATTTGTTGCCCATGGCGGCGGCCATCTGGTCCTGTCCCACGGTGCAGATGCGCGCCTTCCCTTTCCTCACGTTCGCCCGCTTCTTCAACAACCACGGCCTCCTGGACCTCAGCGACCGGCCCCAGTGGCGCACCGTCACCGGCGGCAGTCGGGACTATGTGCAGCGGATACTGGGGCAGATGAGAGGAACCGTGCGCACCGGCGCCGGGGTGCGGGCGGTGCGTCGCACCGGTCAGGGTGTGGAGGTCGAAACGGTCCAGGGTGAGCGGCTGGCCTTCGACAATCTGGTGCTGGGCTGCCACGGCGACGAGGCCCTGGCGATGATCCAGGATGCCAGCCCCCTGGAGCAGGAACTACTGGGCTGCTTCCGTTACCAGTCCAACCGGGTCTATCTGCACCGGGACCCGGCCCTGATGCCTAAGCGGCGGCGGGTTTGGGCGTCCTGGAACTACCTTGGGGGATCAGGGGGCGGCTCCGGGGGCGACCCGGCCACGGCGGTGACCCTCACCTACTGGATGAACAGCCTCCAGGACCTGCCCAAGGACCTGGACTGCTTTGTCAGCCTGAACCCCGGGAAACCCCCGCGGCCGGACCTGACAGTCGCCGCGTTGGAGTACCACCATCCGATCTTTGATGCCGCGGCCATCACCGCCCAGGGGCGCATGAAGGAGATCCAGGGCCAGTCCGGCCTCTGGTACAGCGGGGCCTGGCTGGGCTACGGCTTCCATGAGGATGGGCTGCGTGCGGCCGTCGACGTGGCCGCGTCGCTGGGGGTGCCTACTCCCTGGGCTGGGGCCCGGGTCGCTGCGCCGTCCCGCCCGGCCCATGGCCCCGCCGTACTGCCCCAGCCGGTGGGTCCATGAGCGACACCGCGGGCCATCTGCTGTTCGGCCAGGTGATGCACCGGCGCTTCTTCCCGGTGCAGTACCGCTTCGTCTACCGAGTCTTCAGCCTGGTCCTGGATCTGGACCAGATCGGGGAGGTGGCGCGGACCCGCCGCTGGTTCTCCCATAACCGCTTCAACCTGTTCGCCTTCCATGACCGGGACCATGGGGCCGGGGACGACACCCCATTACGGGACTGGCTGCTGGGCCAGGTGGCGCGCCTGGGTCTGACGCTGCCCATCCGCCGTATCGAGATCCAATGCATGCCGAGGGTTCTGGGCTATGGCTTCAATCCCATGACCCCTTGGTTCTGTTATGGCCCCACGGATGAACTGGTGGCCATCCTGTGCGAGGTCCACAACACTTTCGGCGAGCGCCACGGCTACCTATTGCACCAGGAGGGCGTGCCCCTGGCGTGGCCGGTGCGTCAATCCCATTCCAAGGGGTTTCATGTCTCGCCCTTCGTCGGTATGCAGGCAGACTACCGTTTTCGCTTCGCCCGCGCGGGGGATGAGTCGAGTGTCGTGATCCACGAGTACCAGGACGACAAACTGATGCTCGTGGCGGTCCAGCGCGGCACCCGGCAAGAACTCACGGATTCCAATCTGCTGCGGGCGGCCCTGGCCTTCCCGTTGCTGACCTTCAAGGTCGTCGCCCTGATTCACTGGCAGGCCCTCAAGATTTGGCTGCGCGGCGCGACCTATTTCCCCAAGCCTGCGCCGCCCCCGGAGGAGGTTACCTGATGTCTGCGGAGGAGATACTCGACTGTGCGCCGCCTGACGCGCCGGCCCGGCCGGCCGGTCTGGCGCGACTGCTCGGCAGGTTTTGTCGTCATCTGGCCTTCGGAACCTTGCTGGTCAGGTTCCCGGGCGGTTCGGTCGATCTCTACCGGGGGCCCTTCGAGGGACCCACCGGTGAATTGGTTGTCGCTCGGCCCCTGCGTTTTCTGCTGCGCGTTCTCACCCGAGGCGAAATCGGCTTTGCCGAGGCCTACATGCTGGGTGAATGGTCCACACCGGACCTCCCTGGGCTGTTGGACCTGCTCCAGCTCAATATTGAACACCTGGGCGGTGGGCCCCAGGGGATGGCCTGGTCGCGCTGGTTCAATCGCCTTTACCACCGCCTGCGCGATAACCACCGCGTCAACAGTCGCCGTAACATCGCCCGGCACTATGATCTCGGTAACGACTTCTACGGGCTCTGGCTGGACCAGACCATGACCTACTCCGCGGCCCTGTTCGCGGACCGGGGAGCGGGAATCCCTGGAGACGGCCCAGGCGCGTAAGTACGAGCGACTTCTGAATGACCTGGACGCCTGCTCGGGCCAACACATCCTGGAAATCGGTTGCGGCTGGGGTGGGTTTGCCCAGGCGGCGGCAGAGCGGGGCCTTAAGGTGACCGGAGTGACGCTGTCCCAGGCCCAATTGGACTACGCTCGCGCCCGCATCGCGGGGGCCGGCTTGACCGACCAGGTGGAACTGCGGCTCCAGGACTACCGGGACATCCGTGGTCAGTTTGACCATGCGGTCTCTATCGAGATGCTTGAAGCCGTCGGCGAGGCCTACTGGCCAACCTATTTCCGGGCGTTGCGGCGTCTGGTGCGGCCGGGCGGGCGGATCGCGCTCCAGGTCATCACCATCAACCCGGATGACTTCCCCAACTACCGCCGCAATGCGGACTTCATCCAACTGTACATCTTCCCCGGCGGGATGTTGCCCACCCCGGAGCGGCTCCAGGCGGAGGCCGATGCCGCCGGGCTCCAGCACCTGGGGGACCGCTGGTATGGGGACGACTATGCGGAGACCCTGCGGCGCTGGCGTCGGACCTTCCATCAGGCCGAGGACCCCATCGCCGTCCTGGGTTACGACGAGCGCTTCCGGCGCATGTGGGATTACTACCTGGCCTACTGCGAGGTGGGCTTCGACAGCGGGGTCACCGATCTGGTCCAGGCCCTCTACCAGGTTCCGACGGGCGAATGAAGGAACCCTGCGGCGGGGAAGCGAGCCACTTTGCGCGAATCGCCGACGCCTTGGCGGGACCTGGGTGGTGCGTCATCCCGGACTTTATTCCACCGATCCAGGTCGAGGCCCTGGGCGCAGAGGCCAGAGCGCTTGCGTGTCAGGGGGCTTTCCGGGCCGCGGGGATTGGCCGGGGGGAGGGCCAGGCGGTCAGGACCCAGGTGCGCTCCGACCGCATCTGCTGGCTGGACCCCGGCGTTCACGACGGGGCCCTGGGTGTCTACCTGGGCCGGCTCGAAGAGCTGCGCCAGACCCTCAACCGGGAGCTGACCTTAGGGCTCTTCGACTTCGAGGGGCACCTGGCCCTCTATCCCACCGGGTCCTGCTACCGGCGTCATCTGGACCAGTTCCAGGGCTGGGAACTGCGCATCCTGACCGTGATCCTCTATCTGAACGCCGAGTGGCGCAGCGCCGACGGCGGTACTTTACGCCTCTACACGGACCCGGTCTGCCCCGATGGGTATGTGGAGATTGCTCCCCGGGGCGGCACCCTCGTGACCTTCCTGAGCGCCCGTTTCGAGCATGAGGTGATGCCGGCGGTCCGCGAGCGCCTGAGCCTCACCGGTTGGTTCAAGCGACGGGGTTGAGCCTCACTCCAGCCCGCGGCAAACCCCGTTCTGGCATTTCAGCAGGTAGCTGTCCGCACCCACGCAGGAGACCTTGTGGATCTCGCCATCCGCGCGGCTCTCGATCAATTGGGTCCCGCCGTCGCTTACGTTGCAGCCGCGCAGGCGGGCATATTGCTCGGCATAGTAGGCCCAGTCGCCGGTTCCGCCCGCCTGACTCAGGGTCAGCATGTTGTCCTTGGGGGCAACCGGCTCAGGTGTTGCCGGGGGCGGGGCGATTCGCACCGCGGGGGTCGGGGCTGCCGCGGCATTGCCAGCCAGCGTACTGCTTCCGTCCACCACGGGGGCGGGGCCGGAAACGCTGCGTTGGGGTGTCGGCGTCGACGGGGGCTGGGGTGCCGGGACGGGGCTGGTCGCGGTGCGTATCGGGGGACTCGGCGTTGGCGCCGCCGGGGCTGGGGCGAGACGTGGCTCCGGGGCGGGCGTGGTCGGTGTCGGGACAGCCGTGGCGGTGACGGGCTTGCCACCTTTCGACGCGTTCTCCTCGGCTAAGGCCTGGCCCCAGACCTGCACCAGTGGATTGCTCGCCGCGGCACCGGTTTCGTCAGGTGTCGTGGCGTGGGTGGGCATTGCGTTGGCGACGCGCTGCTGGTTTCGGGACCAGTTCGCACGGAGCGATTCCAGGGATTGGGTCGCGGTGTCCCGATAATTCTCAGTGAAATCCGTTCGTTTGGGGGCCTTCTCCCCGGGTGGCTGACTGATCAATACGGCAGCCACCGCGACATTGACCCCGCCGGACTGGTCCTGGAAGGCGGATGTGACCTCGATCACCGGCGGGATTGTGCTGTTGCTGGCCCCAATTGCGACTGCCGTCGGCGAAGCAGGGTCCAGGGGACGCTGCATGACCAGCAGGTCGTCCGTGGATTTGACTAGGGTCCAGCCTTTGCTCCGCGCGGAGCCCATGGCCAGGCCCTTGACGTCGGCGCGGTTGGCGCCGGGCATAAACATCTGGGGGTGCTTGCTAAAGTCAACTCTGTCTGATGTGGTTGGAGTGCTTGCGCATCCCGCCAGTAACCACCCGCTGAACACAAACCAACCGACAGTCGCGTAGAAACGCCCTTTCACCTGTGCCTCCCGATCAACGATAACCGCAGGAAACCAAGACGCGCCCTATGATGGGGGCGCGTCAAAGCCCTGAATCCTATCACAGAGGGTGCGGCGGCGGTGGCTTCGGGCAGTGTGCTACGGGCGGGTGAGGGCACTTCACGGATGTGGCCAAGACTTACCATTGGCTTCTCAAGGGGCTCTCCGCTGGTCGCCCCTGGGTTGCGCCGCAGTGTTAGGATTGGTTTTTCTGTCGACTACAGTGAGGACCGAAGATGGCCTACGAGAAGATTGCAATCCCCGCGGGTGGTGTAAAGATTCAGGTCAACGCGGACCTGTCCCTGTCCGTACCCGACCAACCGATCATCCCCTATATCGAGGGTGATGGAATCGGCATCGATATCACCCCAGTGATGATCGCGGTGACGGACGCGGCGGTGCAGAAGGCCTACGGGGGGCAGCGGCGCATTCATTGGATGGAAATCTATGCCGGTGAGAAGTCCACCCGCACCTACGGGGAGGACGTGTGGCTTCCCGAGGAGAGTCTGCGGGCGGTCAAGGAGTTTGTGGTCTCCATCAAGGGCCCCCTGACCACTCCGGTGGGTGGCGGCATCCGCTCCCTCAATGTGACCCTGCGGCAGGAGCTGGACCTCTATGTCTGCCTGCGTCCGGTACGCTACTTTGCCGGTACCCCGAGCCCGCTCAAGGAGCCGGAGCACACGGACATGGTGATCTTTCGGGAGAACGCGGAGGACATCTATGCCGGCATCGAGTGGCAGGAGGGTACCCCTGAGGTCAAGAAGGTCATCGATTTCCTGCGGCGGGAGATGGGTGTGACCAGAATCCGTTTCCCTGAGACCTCGGGGATCGGCGTCAAGCCGGTCTCCCGTGAGGGCACGGAGCGGCTGGTCCGCAAGGCGATCCAGTACGCCATCGATAACGATCGCCCCTCGGTGACCTTGGTGCACAAGGGGAATATCATGAAGTTCACAGAGGGCGCCTTCAAGCAATGGGGCTATGATCTGGCCAAGTCCGAATTCGGTGCGGTGGAGTTGGACGGCGGCCCCTGGTGCAGGTTCAAGAGCCCGAAGAGTGGTCGCGACATCGTCGTTAAGGACGTGATCGCAGACGCCTTCCTCCAGCAGATCCTGTTGCGGCCCAAGGACTACGCGGTGATCGCCACCCTCAATCTCAATGGCGACTATATCTCGGACGCCCTGGCCGCCCAGGTGGGGGGCATCGGGATGGCCCCGGGGGCCAATCTCTCGGACTCGGTAGCCATGTTTGAGGCGACCCACGGTACCGCCCCGAAATACGCGGGAAAGGACCAGGTCAACCCCAGTTCACTCATCCTGTCCGCCGAGATGATGCTGCGACACTTGGGCTGGACCGAGGCGGCGGATTTGGTGATCAAGGGGGTGGAGGGGGCTATCGCTGCTAAGACGGTCACCTACGACCTGGAGCGGTTGATGGACGGGGCGACCAAACTGAGTTGCTCGGGCTTCGGCGAGGCGGTGATCGGCAAGATGTGAAGGGGCCTTAGGATCCCAGGATCCCGGACAACTGAAAGTCGCTGGCGACCCCCGCCGCCGTTATTCCGGCAGGACGCCGGAAGTCGATCGCCCGGGACGGTAAATTCCGGCGAGCGCGGATCGGCGATTTAAGGCAGAACAGCCTGCAATAATAGACCACGGTAGCCGGGCATGCCGACCAATCGGCACGCCCGGCTGTCGGCGCTCTGCCCCGTTGCTCTGGAGTACGCGCGGCGGCTGGCTTAGCTCACCCGGTGGACTTGGGCCGCATGGAGACCTTTCGGGCCCTGATTGAGCTCAAATTCGACTTTTTGCCCTTCTCTCAGGGTCTTGTATCCGTCCATGTCGATCGCGGAGAAGTGTACGAACACATCTTCCTCGCGACCGTCGGGCCTTACGAACCCGTAACCCTTTGCATTGTTGAACCACTTAACAATACCGGTGATCATTGGGGCATACTCCTCCAGGGGCTTCCGAGGTTTGCTCGGTGTAGTCGTTATCGTGTCGTCTGGCCGCGCCCTGGAATCCGGGCTTGAATCCGGCGGGCGGCGCCATACGTCGCTAGTATAGTGGGCTGATTTGCCTAGTCAAACCAGCTCCTCGTCCCGATCAGAGGTGCCTACGGATCACAACCTTAGCGCGCCAAGCCCGGCCTCGGTGGGCCGCTGGCGCCGGTCCAGGGTCGCCGCCGGGTCGTACTGCGCCAGTCGCAGCCAGACGAAAATTGTCTAGAATTCTGAACCATGAGCGACCAGACCCCGAGTGAGGAACGAGAATCCGGGCTGACGGTGCAGGAGGCGCGGCCGAAACTACGGCGGCCCCCGCTCTTTAAGGTCCTGCTGATGAACGATGACTACACCCCCATGGAATTCGTAGTTCAGGTCCTGGAGACCTTCTTCGCCATGAACCGAGAGAAGGCCACTCAGATCATGCTGCACGTGCATACGCGCGGCGTGGGGGTCTGCGGTGTCTTCACCCGCGACATCGCCGAGACCAAGGTTTTGCAAGTCAACGACTACGCTCGCAGCCATCAGCACCCGCTGATGTGTACCATGGAGGAGGCATGAAGCCGGGAGCCAGCGGCACGGGTCATGCGCCCTGGCGTCGGCGCGCCGCGTCAGCGTTCACAGAGATGGCCGCTCAACATGCGGTTGATCGCTAGGGCGCTGCCAGACAGCTTTTTATTAAGTGCCTTGATGAGAGAAGATCAGTTGGTTCCCCTAACCCCGCTTGGACGAATCCGATGCTGAGTAAAGAGCTCGAGTTCACGTTGAACCGCGCCTTCAAAGAGGCGCGCGAGAAGCACCACGAGTACATGACCGTGGAGCATATGCTCCTGTCGCTGCTGGATAATCCGGCGGCGGCCAAGGTCTTGCGGGCCTGCGGGGCCGACGCGGAACGTCTGCGTCGGGAGATCACCGCCTTCATTGACGAGACCACGCCCCTGATTCCGGCGCGCGAGGAACGGGACACGCAGCCGACCCTGGGTTTCCAGCGGGTCCTCCAGCGGGCGGTCTTTCACGTGCAGTCCGCCGGCAAGAAGGAGGTGACGGGGGCCAATGTCCTGGTCGCCCTGTTCAGCGAGCAGGACTCCCAGGCGGTCTACTTGCTGAACCAGCAGGACGTCACCCGCCTGGACGTGGTGAATTATATCTCCCACGGCATTTCCAAGGTGCCGGGCGAGAACGCGGAGGACGAGGTCCACGGGGAGCCCGAGGAGTCGCGCGGGGAGGAGAAGGAAGGCGCCAGCCCCCTGGAAAGCTTTGCCACCAACCTCAACGAGATGGCCCGGCAGGGCCGCATCGACCCGCTCATCGGCCGGTCCGCCGAGGTGGAGCGGACCATCCAGAATCCTGTGCCGTCGCCGCAAGAATAATCCACTGTTCGTGGGTGAGGCCGGCGTCGGTAAGACCGCTATCGCCGAGGGGTTGGCCAAGATGATCGTGGACCGGGAGGTGCCGGAGGTCCTCAATGACGCGGTGATCTATGCCCTGGACCTGGGCGGACTGGTGGCCGGAACCAAGTACCGAGGCGACTTCGAGAAGCGTCTCAAGGCCGTGCTTGCCCAACTCAAGCGCCAGCCCCGGGCCATCCTCTTCATCGACGAGATCCACACCATCATCGGCGCCGGGTCCGCCTCGGGCGGGGTCATGGACGCCTCCAATCTGATCAAGCCGGTGCTCGCCTCAGGTGACCTGCGCTGCATCGGCTCCACCACCTATCAGGAGTACCGGGGCATCTTCGAGAAGGACCGGGCCCTGGCCCGGCGCTTCCAGAAGATCGACGTGGAAGAGCCGAGCGTGGAAGAGACCATCGAGATCCTGAAAGGACTCAAGTCGCGCTTTGAGGCCCATCATCAGGTCACCTATACCAACCCCGCCTTGCGGGCGGCAGCGGAGCTTTCCAACCGCTACATCAATGACCGGCACCTGCCGGACAAGGCCATCGACGTGATCGACGAGGCCGGGGCCAACGTCCAGCTCATGCGCTCCGGCCAAGCGCAAGAAGCGGATCGACGTGGCGGACGTGGAATCCATCGTCGCCAAGATCGCGCGGATCCCGCCGAAGAAGGTCTCGATGTCCGACGTGGAGTCCTTGCGAAACCTGGATCGGGATCTGAAGCTGGTGGTCTACGGTCAGGAGGCGGCCATCGACGCCCTGACCTCTGCGATTCGCATGAACCGTTCGGGTCTGGGGCACGAGGAGAAGCCCATCGGCTCATTCCTTTTCACGGGCCCCACCGGCGTCGGCAAGACCGAAGTCACCCGGCAGCTTGCCCGCATCTTGGGGATGGAGTTGATACGCTTCGACATGTCCGAGTACATGGAGCGCCATACGGTCTCCCGTCTGATCGGCGCACCCCCAGGTTACGTGGGCTTCGACCAGGGTGGGCTGCTGACCGAGGAGGTGAACAAGCATCCCCATGCCGTGCTGTTACTCGACGAGATCGAGAAGGCCCACCCGGACGTCTTCAATCTGCTGCTCCAGGTCATGGACCACGGCACCTTGACGGACAACAACGGCCGCAAGGCGGACTTCCGCAACGTGGTGCTGGTGATGACCACCAACGCCGGGGCGGAGGAGACCGCCCGTCGCTCGATGGGCTTTGCCGAGCAGGATCACTCCACGGACGGGTTGGAAGCCCTCAAGCGCTACTTCACCCCTGAGTTCCGCAACCGCCTCGATGCAGTGGTGCAGTTCAGCCCCTTGGGTGCCGAGACCATCAAGAGCGTGGTTGACAAGTTCATCTTTGAGCTTGAACAGCAACTCCTGGACAAGAAGGTTCATTTGACCGTCGACGCGCCAGCTCGGGCCTGGATCGCTGAGAAGGGCTACGACCCACGGATGGGCGCCCGGCCGATGGCCCGGGTGATCCAGAACCACATCAAGAAACCCCTGGCCAACGAGCTTCTGTTCGGGTCTCTGGTCGGCGGGGGCGCGGTGCGGGTCACTGTGGACGGGGATGCGCTGGGCTTCGATATCGATTCGGCGAAGGCCGCTCATTGATCCGGCTCATTGATCCCCATCATTGATCTGCAGATCAGTGATGTGAAAAGCACAGGCACACCGGCAGAAGCGGTCGAAAAGAGTTCACAGACGATCAGAACGGCCACCCGGTGCGGGCGCCGCCGTTCGTCTGGCCTGGTTTAAAGCCGGGTTTAAAAAGGATTGAGTCGACTGGGGGGCGTCACCATTCGGCACCTGGGGCGTGCTGCCTGATGTCTCCGTTCGATTTCCGCGGAAAAATAACTTCCCATTCATTCGTCTGGGAAGAAAATGGGAAGCGGAGAGGTTCGTGTAGACTCAGGCTCCGACTCCGTTACGCGGTGTCGAGAGGGAAAAGCGGCCGATTAGCGCGCCCGATAGACGATACGGCCCTTGGTCAGGTCGTAAGGAGTGAGTTCGACCGTGACCTTGTCGCCGGTCAGGATACGGATGTAGTGCTTGCGCATCTTGCCGGAGATGTGGGCGGTCACCGTGTGACCGTTCTCCAGTTGCACTCGAAACACCGTGTTGGGCAGGGTCTCCGTGACCGTCCCTTCCATCTGGATAACGTCGTCTTTAGACATGGTTCATATGATCTGGAAAAAACAACTCCGGGCTCGTCAAGCGCCGGGAGTATAGCACAGGGCCTGCCTTGGAATCCCCTGACAGGGGTGTCTGAGCTCAGGCCGCATCCTTCCGGTTCAGCCGCCTTCCTCGCTTATGCGCCTTGGCGCCCCCGCGGCTGCCAACTCGCCCCAGCGACCCCCGTCCCAAGCCTCCAGCGGTCTGAAGCGCGCCTTGTAGGCCATCTTTGGTGATTCAGCGATCCAGTAACCCAGGTAGAGATAGGGTAGGCTCAGTCGGCGCGCGATCTCGATCTGGGCGAGCACCGCGAAGGTCCCCAACCCCCGCGCGGCCATGTCGGGATCGAAGAAGGTATAGACCGCCGACAGGCCGCGGGGCAGGAAGTCGGTGACCGCGACTCCGACCAGGCGGTCAGCCAGGCGTAGTTCAAGAAAGCGGGTCTCACCCCCCCAGGGATCGACCAGGAAGCGCCGGTAACTCTCGGCACTGCGTGTCGTCCGCCATGCTCCCCTCCGGGTGCCGGCGGGCGACGTAGTTCAAGTAGAGGGTAAACTGTCGGGGCTCGAAGACGGCCGGTGACTCAACGATGCGCAGTGCCCCGGCGTTGCGCGCCCAATTTCGCCGCTGGGCGCGGTCCGGGTGGAAGTCCGCCACGGGGAGGCGCACCGGAACGCAGCGGGCGCAGCCCCGGCAGGCCGGACGGTAGACGTGGGCGCCGCTGCGGCGGAACCCCTGGTCTACCAGGGCCTGATAGGTGGTCAGGTCCATACGCGCCAGGGGGTCCACGAAGAGCGTCCTGGCCCTGAGCCCGGTCAGATAGGAGCAGGCATGCTCGGCCGTCAGATACAGGGCCAGCTGGCGCTCCCGATTCGCCTGGTCCCCCGGGTTCATGGGCGCGTCTCCAGCGGGGTCGTCGTTGTGTCGGGTGGCCGATCCGTGGGGAAGTGGTCGTGCCCGTCATCCCAGCAACCCGTGCTGCCGGGAACGACGCAGAGGCGATCCAGGCGGGCGACGAAGGCGGCGCGGGGCAGTTCCACGGCGCCCAGGCTCAGCAGGTGCTCGGTGCGCATCTGGCAGTCGATCAATCCGAAGCCCCGTTCACTGAGCGCCTGGCACAAGTGGACCAGGGCCACCTTGGAGGCATCCGTGGCCCGGCTGAACATGGATTCGCCGAAGAAGGCCTGGCCGATGGCGACACCGTAGAGCCCACCAACCAGCTGCCCCTCGGCCCAGACCTCCACCGAGTGGGCCGCCCCTAAGCGGTGCAGGCCCTCATAGGCCGCGATCATCTCCGGCAGGATCCAGGTGCCGCCCGCGCCGCCGTCGCGGCCCCCGCGGCGCGGCGCAGGCGCGGATCACGGCCGCAAAGTCCCGGTCCATGGTGACGGCGAACTGGCGCCGACGCAGCCGCTTGCGCAGGCTCCGGGAGAGGCGGATGCGGTCCGGGAAGAGCACGGTGCGCGGGTCCGGGGACCACCAGAGGATCGGGTCTCCGGGGCTGAACCAGGGGAAGATGCCGTGCCGATAGGCGCTGGCGAGGCGCTGCGGGCTCAGGTCGCCCCCCGCGGCCAGCAGACCGTTGGGGTGACGCAGGGCGCGACGGACGTCCGGGAAGGGGCGCGGGTCGTCAGGCGCGAGTAGGGGGATCATGACTCAGGGGGCCGGTCAGGGGCAGCGCGCTGGCCGTGGCGGGGGGCTCGCGGTAGGGGCTGTGGTCGTGCATCTCCCGGTGGTACTCGTTCATCCCCTGGGTCTCGCGGGCGAGAAAGCTGGCCGATGGCGGCGCGAAAGCGCGGGTCTGCAATCCAGTGGGCCGACCAGGTCGGGGTCGGCAGGAAGCCCCGGCTGACCTTGTGTTCGCCCTGGGCGCCAGGGTCGAAGCGAGTCAGGCCGTTCGCGATGCAATAGTCGAGGCCCTGATAATAGCAAGCCTCGAAGTGCAGGCTGTGGAAGTCCTTGAAGCAGCCCCAGTGGCGACCGTAGAGGGAGCGCTCCCCAATGAGGTTGAAGGCGGCGGCCACGATCTCCGGCCCCTGCTCGGCGAACACCAGGAGCAGGTTGCGCCCCATGGTCTCGGCCGATCTCCTGAAAAAAGGGCAGGGTCAGTGTGGGGAGGCCGCCGCGCTTGTCGAAGGTGTCCTCGTAGAGGCGATGAAAGGTCACCCATTCCGCGTGCGTCACCTCGTCCCCATGCACCTGGCGGATGCTGACCCCGGCTTCCTGGACCCGGCGCCGTTCCCGTTTCACCTTCTTGCGCTTCTCCGCGGTAAAGGTCCCGAGAAAGTCATCGAAGTCCCGATAGCCCGGATTCGTCCAGTGGAATTGACAGCCTACCCGCCGCATCAGACCGCGGTCCTCCAGCAGATCGGTCTCCGCGGCGGTTGGGAAGAGCCAGTGCAGGGAGGAGACGCCCAACTCCTGCGCCACCCGCACCGCCCCGTCCGCCAGGGCGCGGGCATGTTCTGCGCCCGCGGGGTCGTCGCCGATCGAGCAGACGCGGGCCGGTCGCCGGGGTGTAGGGTGAGGCCACGACCAACTTGGGGTAGTAGGCCAGACCCTGGCGGCGGTAGGCGTCCGCCCAGGACCAGTCGAATACCAGTTCGCCGTAGGAATTGAACTTGAGGTAGCAGGGCGCCGCGGCCACCAGTCGGCCGCCGGTGTCTCGCAGGGCCAGGTGCCGCGGCAGCCAGCCCAGGGCCTCGCCGACGCAGCCATGACGTTCCATGGCGGCCAGGAACTCGTGACGCAGGAAGGGGGAGTCCCCGTTCGTCAGGCGGTTCCAGTCGGCGGCCGGGATGGCGTCGATGGTGTCATGGGTGCTGAGGTGGTACATGGGTCCGGGCGCTCCGTCGGTCAGTACCGAGGGAGATGCGGGCGACAGGGACCAAGCAGAACAGACCGACCGGGAGCGCCCTGGGCAGCACGCTGCCCAGCGCAGTCGGGGTTCGCCGCGGCTCAGCGGCCGGCAGCGGTGAGGGCGTCCAGGTACTTCTCCGCGTCCAGGGCGGCCATGCAGCCCGTCCCGGCGGAGGTGATGGCCTGGCGGTAGACATGGTCCATCACGTCGCCGGCGGCGAAGACCCCGGGGACCGAGGTGGCGGTGGCATTGCCGTCGGTCCCGCTGCTGGACCTTGATGTAGCCGCCGGCCATGTCGAGTTGGCCCTCGAAGAATTGGGTGTTGGGTTGGTGGCCGATGGCGATGAAGACGCCCTGGAGTTCGAGGTCCCGGGTGGACGCGTCCGTGGTGCTCTTGATGCGGATGCCGGTGACGCCGGTGGCGTCGCCCAGGACTTCATCCAGGTTGTGTTCCAGACGAGCCGCACATTGCCGTGCTCGGCCTTCTCGAACAGGTGCTGTCTGCAGGATCTTCTCCGCGCGCAGGCTGTCGCGGCGATGGACCAGGGTGACCTCGGACGGCGATGTTGGACAGGTACAGGGCCTCCTCGACCGCCGTGTTGCCGCCGCCGATCACCGCGACCTTCTGGCCGCGGTAGAAGAACCCGTCGCAGGTGGCGCAGGCGGAGACGCCGCGGCCGCGGAACTCCTGCTCCGAGGGCAGGCCCAGATAGCGGGCGCTGGCCCCGGTGGCGATGATCAGGGCGTCGCAGGTGTAGACCGCCGAGTCGCCGGTGAGGCGTGAAGGGCGGACTGCTGAGATCGACCTGGTTGATGTGGTCGAAGATGATCTCCGTCTCGAAGCGCTCCGCGTGGCGGCGCATCCGGTCCATCAGGTCCGGACCCTGGACGCCGTCCGCGTCGCCGGGCCAGTTGTCCACGTCCGTGGTGGTCATGAGCTGACCGCCCTGTTCCAGGCCGGTGACCAGGACCGGGTTCAGGTTGGCCCGGGCGGCGTAGACGGCGGCGGTATAGCCCGCGGGTCCCGATCCCAGGATCAGCAGTCGGCAGTGCTTGGTGTTGCTCATGGGTCTCCTCTCGGGATTGCGGCCTGCTGTGTGTCCACTGGAGCCGCGGGGTCTGGCCAGGTGGTCAGCGCGTCCGCCAAGGGCGCAAATGTAAGGGTTTGGGGAGGTCGCGTAAACCTTGAACACGTGGTCGCGCGTTGGGACGTCAACGATCAGTCGGCTTGGGATGATCGTGCCAGGATGATTTTGCCGGTCTGTCGTGCTCCGTCCCGGTGAGATTGCCGCGTGCCGGTGGCGAGCAGACCCTCGGTGACGATCCAGTTGACAGGCCGGCTCCGACGGTCTAAAACTAATCCGAAACAGCGCTATTAGCGCGTTAATCGGGAGTGAGTTATGAAGATACGTGCGCCCGCTGGCGGTCACGGCCCTGGTTTCGGTCGCCGCTGATGCTGGGGGGCTGCGCGGGGCTCAACGTGCGGGACTGAGCGGCAAGCGGGCGGAGGTGGTGTCGGCCGCGCTCTCCCAGGTGGGTACACCCTATCGCTACGGCGGTAATCAACCCGGACGGGCGCTCGATTGCAGCGGCCTGACCCACTACGCCCATCAGGCGTCGTCGGGGTGCGCATCCCGCGCATGTCGCTCGACCAGCTGCGCGGCGCCAAGCCGGTGCAACCCGAACGCCCTGCGTCCCGGGGATATGGTGTTCTTCAAGACCGGCCCCGGCGTCCACCATGTGGGGCTGATGGTGGATGCGGACCGCTTCGTACACGCGTCGACGTCCCAACAGAAGGTCGGGTCTGACGCGGCTGCGCTGCGCCCTACTGGAAGGCTCGCTATCTGGGCGCCGGGACCTATCTGGAGTGAATGCGTCCGGTCGAGCAGGGACTTCGTGCGGCTCGCCTTTTCCCGGCGCCATGCTGCAGAATGTCCAGCGGTCCCAGGCTTTGTCCCGGGGCAGTGTCCCCCACACTGTCGTGAAACCCTGAGGAGTCTCGTAGACATGTCCGATAAGCCAATGAGCAAGAGCCGTCGTGACGCCGTCAAGATGATGCTCGGCACCGCCGTCGCCATCCCGGTCATCAACCTGATGGGTGTGGGTATCGCCCGCGCCGCAGGCCCCGGCCAATGCCGTCGCCGCCGATGATCCGACCGCCGTCGCCCTGAAGTACAGCGCGGATGCCACCAAGGCCGACCGCGCCGCCGCCGCCCGTCCGGGTAAGCCTGCAGCCGAGCAGCACTGCGCCAACTGCCAGTTCATGCTGGCCGATCAGGGCTCTGGTGACTGGCACGGCTGCAGCCTGTTCCCCGGCAAGCTGATCAACGTCAACGGCTGGTGCGCCTCCTGGACTCTGAAGGCCGGCTGATCGCTGATCGTTCGGTCCCCTGGGATCGAGGAACGGGGCCTGAGGGCCCCGTTTTGCATTCTCCGCCCGACGCAATCATGGTGGGTCCCTGGCTGGGAACCGTGTGCACCGTCACTGTCGGCACCCGCGGATCCGTCCATGCTTCGGATGCCTGACATCGAAGTATCCTGATCCCGAAAATGACAACCGTACAGCAGGCGTCGGTCCCGAGAACGGCATCCCTGGGCAGCATCCCGGGTCCTAGCCCCCAGCACCCGTCCGCGCGGCCCATGGGTCCCACGCGGCGCAGGCTGATCTGGATGCGTGGGATCGTCTGGGGTCTGATCGGTTTGATCTACGCCCCCCTCTTCATTGCCCTCACCGCCATTCTCGAACGGTTCGGCGCCGGTCCCGCTACCTATGTGGCTGCAGCGGCCCTGGCCGGGGCAGCGGGGGCCGCCCTCTATGGTGCCATGCGAACTGGCCCTGGTGGGCACCGGCATTGGCTTGGTGGTCGGCATCTGTTGCTGATGACGGCGACCGGGGCGCTCGGCTTCGGTCAATCCGTGGTGGTCTCGGCCGCGGTGGCCGCCCTGGTTGGCCTGGCAGGGGTCTTTCCCGGTCAATGCACCCGTCAGATCCCGGGTAAGGTCCTGGCTGGGTTGACCGCCGGGGCCCTGGGTGGGGCCGTGCTCGCGGTGGCGGAGCCTCTGCATCCCCAACCCTTTTCCGCCTTTACCCTCCTGATCTTCCTGGTGAGCGTGAATGGGGTCCTCTATGTGGCCAGTGTGCGTGGCTGGATCTCCCTGAGTCCAGCGGCTGCGCCCGGGTGCTGGTCATTGCCCCTGAGCGAGGCCCTGGTGCTCGCGACCCTCCCGGGCTTGCCGCTGGCAGTGTCTGCCTGATGGCGGGGCCCCTCTTGGGTGAGTCCGCGGGCTTGCGGGGGAGATCGGGTCCGCGATCTACAGCGATCTGCCGTTGGCCCTGCTCGGCGGCATCTTTGGCGGGGCGGTGGCGGGAGCCCTGCTCCAGGCATTCGGGTTTTCCTGGGTCCACGACGTCTGAATCCCATGGCCCGCACCAAGTCCAGCCGCCGCTGGCTCGACCGCCAGTTCAGCGACCCCTACGTGAAGCGTGCCCAGCAGGAGGGCTATCGGTCCCGAGCTGCCTACAAGCTTCTGGAGATGCAGGAAAAGGATCGCGTGTTTGCCCCTGGCATGCGCGTGGTCGACCTGGGGGCGGCCCCCGGCAGTTGGTCCCAGACTCGCCGCACGCCTGGTCGGGGGGCGCGGTCAGGTCTTTGCCCTGGACCTGCTGCCGATGGAACCACTGGCCGAGGTCCAGGTCCTTACCGGGGACTTCCGTGAGCCCGCCGTGCTTGCGGAGCTGCGCCTCCAGCTCGGGGCCGCCCCGGTGGACCTGGTGCTCTCCGACATGGCACCCAACATCTCCGGAACTGCCGCGGTGGACCAGCCCCGGATGGTCTATCTGGTGGAGTTGGCCCTGGAACTGGCGCGGGAGACCCTGAAACCTGGGGGGGGCCTGGTCGTCAAAGCCTTTCAGGGCCAAGGGTTCGACCAGGTGTTGCGGGAGTTGCGCGCCAGCTTCACCGCGGTGGCGAGCCGCAAACCCAAGGCCTCGCGGCCGGAGAGCCGGGAATTGTACCTGGTGGCCAAGGGGTTTCATCCATGAAGCGCGCGTCAGGGGGCAGGGTTACGCTTCAACCCGTGGACCGAAAACACCTTTTTTCGGCACCCCAAGGGTGTTACCTTGACCCGTATCGAGCCGGGTGCCGACCCTCGGGCACCCCATTACCAGAGGCCAGCTGCCGTGAGCGATATGGCGAAGAATCTGATTCTGTGGGTGGTCATCGCCATCGTGCTGATGTCCGTCTTCAACAATTTCACCACGACCCGGTCGGCCCCGCGCAGCCTGACCTATTCGGACTTCATCGAACAGGTCAAGCAGGGCGAGGTGAAGGAGGTCACCATCCAGGGCCGGACGATCCACGGGGATCACCGACTCCGGGCAACAGTTCTCCACCTACAGCCCGGGTGACGACGGCTTGGTGGGCGATCTGCTGAACAACAACGTCATCATCAAGGCGGCGCCGCCCGAGAAGCCGTCGATGCTGATGTCGATCCTGATCAACTGGTTCCCGCTGTTCATCCTGGTCGGGCTCTGGGTCTTTTTCATGCGCCAGATGCAGGGCGGGGCCGGCGGGCGGGGCGCCATGTCCTTCGGCAAGAGCCGGGCGCGCATGCTCTCGGAGGATCAGGTCAAGGTCACCTTCCAGGACGTGGCCGGCGCCGACGAGGCCAAGGAGGAGGTCTCCGAGATGGTGGACTTCCTGCGCGACCCGTCCAAGTTCCAGAAGCTCGGCGGCAAGATCCCCAAGGGTGTGCTGATGGTTGGCCCTCCCGGTACCGGCAAGACCCTGCTGGCCCGGGCCATCGCCGGCGAGGCCAAGGTGCCCTTCTTCACCATTTCCGGTTCGGATTTCGTGGAGATGTTCGTGGGTGTGGGTGCGTCGCGCGTGCGCGATATGTTCGAGCAGGCCAAGAAGCACGCCCCCTGCATCATCTTCATCGACGAGATCGATGCGGTGGGCCGTCACCGGGGTGCCGGTCTGGGCGGCGGCCATGACGAGCGCGAGCAGACGCTGAACCAGCTGTTGGTCGAGATGGACGGCTTCGAGGGCACCGAGGGCGTCATCGTCATCGCCGCGACCAACCGCCCGGACGTGCTGGACCCGGCCCTGCTGCGACCCGGCCGCTTCGACCGACAGGTGGTCGTACCCCTCCCGGACGTGCGCGGGCGCGAGCAGATCCTGAAGGTCCACATGCGCAAAATCCCGGCGGCAGAGGATGTGAAGGCCTCGGTGCTGGCCCGCGGCACACCGGGCTTCTCGGGCGCCGATCTGGCCAACCTGGTCAACGAGGCGGCCCTCTTCGCCGCCCGCGCCAACAAGAAGCTGGTGGACATGGAGGACATGGAGAAGGCCAAGGACAAGATCATGATGGGGGCCGAACGCCGCTCCATGGTCATGTCCGATGACGAAAAGAAGCTCACCGCCTATCACGAGTCCGGCCACGCGATCGTCGGGCGCCTGGTGCCAGAGCACGACCCGGTGCACAAGGTCAGCATCATCCCCCGTGGGCGGGCCCTGGGCGTGACCCTCTTCCTGCCGGAGGACGACCGCTTCAGCTACAGCAAGCAGCGTTTGGAGAGCAGCATCTCCAGCCTGTTCGGCGGGCGGGTGGCGGAGGAGTTGATCTTCGGACCCGAGAGCGTGACCACCGGGGCCCAGAACGATATCCAGCGCGCGACCGACATCGCCCGCAGCATGGTGACCAAGTGGGGTCTGTCGGACCGGTTGGGGCCCCTGACCTACAGCGAGGAGGAGCAGGAGGTCTTCCTCGGCCACTCGGTGACCCAGCACAAGAGCGTCTCGGACGAGACCAACCACCTGATCGACGAAGAGGTCCGACGCTTCATCGAGCGCAATTATGCGCGTGCCCGTCAGCTCCTGACCGAGAACCAGGACAAGCTCCACGCCATGGCCGCCGCCCTGATCAAGTACGAGACCATCGACGCCGACCAGATCGACGACATCATGTCCGGGCGCACTCCCCGCCCGCCCAAGGATTGGAACGACGAGGAGCCGACCCGCCCGGGACGCGCCAGCCGTGCCAAGGATGACCCGGCCGCGGTCCAGACGCCGGACGATGGCCATCTCGGCCGCCCGGCCGGCGAGCACTAAGTCGGCGCGACGCCCGGCATGCCTGAACTCGATTGCGGTGGCCATCGTCTCGACCTCACCCGACCCTTGGTGATGGGCATCCTCAACGTCACCCCCGATTCCTTCTCGGACGGGGGTGCCTATCGACTCCCTTCAGGCGGCCCTTGAACGCGCCCACACCATGGCGGAGGCTGGGGCTGATCTGATCGACGTGGGCGGGGAGTCCACCCGCCCTGGGGCAGAGCCGGTCAGCCTCCAGGAGGAACTCAACCGGGTGATCCCGGTGGTGGCTGCTCTGGCGGCGGCCCTGCCGGTGCCGATCTCTGTCGACACCTACAAACCCGAGGTCATGCGCCAGGCAGTTGCCGCGGGCGCGGGTCTGATCAACGACGTACGTGCCTTGCAGGAACCCGGAGCCCTGGAGACTGCCGCCGGGCTCGGGGTTCCGGTGTGCCTGATGCACATGTCCGGGGAACCGCGGACCATGCAGGCGGCCCCGGCCTATGGGGATGTGGTCGCCGAGGTCCGGACCTTTCTGGCGGAGCGCCTGAATGCCTGTGTTCGCGTCGGCATCCCCCGGGAGCGGCTGCTTATCGACCCGGGCTTCGGCTTCGGCAAGACGCTGGGGCACAACCTCAGTCTGCTCGCCCACCTTAGGGCGCTGACCGACCTCGGGGTGCCGGTGCTGGTGGGCCTGTCGCGCAAATCCATGATTGGGGTCCTGACCGGTCGTGCACCGACGGAGCGGCTGGCCGCAAGCCTGGCCGCTGCGTTGCTGGCCGTGGAGCGTGGGGCGCGGATTCTGAGGGTACATGACGTGGCCGAGACGCGGGACGCCTTAGCGGTGTGGGACGCGGTCCGCCTGGCTGGTGATCCGCCTGCAGGCGAGTAACTGGCTAGGATTGACCGGATTCGGCAGGATTCACAGGAGTTGGTAACGATCCAAGGCCCTGTCGAGACCTGGGAAACCCTGGTACACCAGTCCAACTATCGTCGGTTGCGACCGGATCCAATCTGGACCCGCGGCCAAAGACCTCATGATCGGCTGGCGCTGACGTGCCAGACCGGTTCGTTATTCGGGGGTGAGGAATAATGCGAAAGTATTTCGGTACGGACGGGATCCGTGGCCGTGTGGGTGAGGCCAATATCAGCCCTGACTTCGTGCTCAAATTGGGCTGGGCGGCCGGTCGGGTCCTGGCCAACGGTAGCGGCCGCACCATCCTGATCGGGAAGGACACCCGCATTTCGGGCTACATGTTCGAGTCCGCCCTGGAGGCGGGCCTGGTGGCGGCCGGGGTCAATATTCGCCTCCTGGGTCCCATGTCCACTCCCGGTGTCGCCTACCTCACCCGCACCTTCCGGGCCTGCGCCGGCATCGTCATCACCGCCTCCCATAACCCTTACCAGGACAACGGCATCAAGTTCTTCTCCGCGGACGGCGACAAGCTGCCGGACGCGGTGGAGTTGGCCATCGAGCGCGAGCTGGAGCGGCCCCTGCAGACCGTTGACGCGGGCGCCTTGGGCAAAGTCAAGCGGGTGGAGGACGCCAACGGACGTTATATCGAGTTCTGTAAGAGCACCATCCCCGCGTCCATGAACTTCCGCGGGCTCAAGATCGTGGTGGACTGCGCCAACGGGGCTACCTATAACACCGCCCCCCAGGTCTTCGAGGAGTTGGGGGCGGAGGTCGTGCCCCTGGGTACCGAGCCGGACGGCCTTAACATCAACCGCGACGTGGGCTCAACCAGCCCTGCGGCTCTGTGCCGGCGTGTCGTCGCCGAGGGCGCCGACCTCGGGATCGCGTTCGACGGCGACGGGGACCGCGTCCTCATGGTCAATTGCGCGGGACAGTTGGTCGATGGGGATCAACTCCTCTATATCATCGCTCGTTCTCGCCTCGCGGCGGGGACTCTGCGCGGGGACGTGGTGGGAACCCTGATGAGCAATCTGGGCTTCGAACACGCCCTGCACCGGCTTGGCATCGGCTTCGCCCGCACCCAGGTGGGCGATCGCTTCATCATGGAGCACCTGAAGCAGATCGACGGCATTCTGGGTGGGGAGCCCTCCGGTCACCTCATCTGCCGGGACCGCACCAGCACCGGGGACGGCATCGTCGCGGCCCTGCAGGTCCTGGCCGCCCTCAAGCGCCTGAATGCCAGCCTCGATGAGTTGTGCGCCGAGGTGGAACTGTACCCTCAGGTCCTGATCAATATCCGGCTTCCCGAGCGCCGGGACCTGGTCACCCTGCCGGCCGTCATCGACGCAGTCGCCCGGGCGGAGCAGGAGCTGGACGGGCGTGGCCGCGTCCTGCTGCGCCCCTCGGGGACCGAACCCCTGGTGCGGGTGATGGTGGAGGGGGCGGACTCGGTCCAGGTTCAGTCCCTGGCGGAGCAGTTGGCGGCGGTGGTACGGGAGCAACTTGTCTGAGCTTTGCACGGGCTTGCCTTGAGCCTCAGGTTCGATTGCCGGAGAATGATTGACCCTCTCGTGCAACCTCGCTTGACCGCACGGCTCAGCTCCGAGGAGTCTCAATGACGCCCACGACCTCTATCCACGGAATGTGGTCGACCCGCCTCGCCTTCGTCCTGGCGGCCGCCGGCTCCGCCGTCGGGCTGGGCAATGTCTGGCGCTTCCCCTACACCCTGGGGGAGTATGGCGGCGGGGCCTTCGTCCTGGTCTATCTCCTGTGTATCGCCGGAATCGGTATACCCATCATGATGGCGGAGGTCATGATCGGACGGCGTGGGCGCCAGAGCCCCATCAATACCATGAGCACCCTGGCCAGCCGGGAGGGTAAGAGCCCCGCCTGGTCCCTGCTGGGCTGGCTGGGCATCCTGGCCGGGTTCATGATCCTGTCCTTCTATAGTGTCATCGCCGGCTGGACCCTGGCCTACATGGTACGCGCCGGGGCCGGGGTCTTTACCGGAATCGACGCCGCCGCCTCCGAGACCGTCTTCAACACCTTTATCGGCAACCCGGAGGCCCTGCTGGCCTGGCATACGGTCTTTATGGTGCTGACGGTGATGGTGGTGGCGCGGGGGGTGGCGAGCGGACTGGAAAAGTCCGTAACCTGGATGATGCCGGCCCTCTTCGTCCTGCTGCTGGTGATGGTGGGCTATGCCGCGCTGAATGGGGACCTGGCGACTGCCGCCCGGTATCTCTTCCAGCCCGACTTTGCCGAGTTCAATGACAAGGCCGGCGAGGCGATTCTGAGCGCCATGGGCCAGGCCTTTTTCAGCCTCAGCCTGGGAATGGGGGCCATCATGATCTACGGGTCCTACCTCAAGAGCGACGCCTCCATTGCCCAGAACACCGTGATCATCGCCCTGATGGACACCGCGGTGGCCCTGCTTGCTGGATTGGCCATCTTCCCCATCGTTTTCTCCCATGGGCTCGAGCCGGCTGCCGGACCTGGGCTGGTCTTCAAGACCCTGCCGATCGCCTTCGGCGAGATGCCCGGCGGGTCCTTCTTCGGTGCCCTGTTCTTTCTGCTCTTGGTGTTCGCCGCCTGGACCTCGTCGATCTCACTCCTGGAGCCCATCGTCGCCTGGCTGGTGGAGAACCGCAGTTTCAGCCGGGTCCGTGCCGCCGTGCTAGCTGGCACCGGGGCCTGGCTGCTTGGCATCACCTGCCTGCTCTCGCTGAACGCCTGGTCGGAGTACACCCTCTTCGGCAAGGGGGTCCTGGACCTCTTTGACTTTGTGACGGCCAACATCCTGCTCCCGGTGGGCGGGATCCTGATTGCGGTCTTCGCGGGCTGGGTCTTGCCCCGTCAGGTCAGCCAGGACGAACTGGCCCTGGGTAACGGCTTGGTCTACCGGCTCTGGCTGCTGTTGGTGCGCTATGTGGCGCCGATTGCGGTCGCGCTGGTGCTGCTCAATGCCCTGGGCGTTCTCGAAGTGATCGGGCTGGTCTGACCATGGCAATCGTCAAAAAGAGCGCCCTGGTCCCCCATTCGGCCAAGTGTATGTTCGAGCTCGTCTACGACGTGGGTTCCTACCCCGAGTTCCTGCCCTGGTGCCATCGCACCCAGGTCATCTCCGAGACCGCGGATCAGATCTGCGGGCGGATCGAAGTGGCGCGCCTGGGTGTCCACCAGACTTTCAGCACCTGCAACCGCTTTGAGCGGGACCGGCGCATGGATATCTCGCTTCTGGACGGTCCCTTTCGCAAACTCCACGGCGGCTGGCGCTTCACGCCCCTGCGCGAGGACGCCTGCAAGGTGGAACTGGAACTGGATTTCGAGTTCTCCGGCCGGCTGATCGACAAGGCCTTTGGTGCCGTTTTCAACCAGATCGCCAACTCGTTGGTCGATGCCTTCTGCAAGCGTGCGGATGATGTTTACCGTGTCTGAGCCCGCCCCTGATCGCCGCGCTAACCCCATCAAGATCTCGGTCGCCTATGCGGGGGCGGTGGAGCAGTTCCTGCGACCGCTGGAGCTCAAACCCGGCACCACGGTGCGCACCGCAATCGAACAGTCCGGTATCCTTGCCAAGTGCCCGGAGATCGACCTCAAGGTCTACAAGGTCGGTATCTGGGGCAAGCTCACAGGGCTCGATCAGCCCCTGGCGGACGGCGACCGGGCCGAGGTCTACCGCCCGCTGATCGCCGACCCTAAAGAGGCCCGCAAACGTCGGGCGGAGGAGGGTAAGACCATGCGCAAGGGGGGTTAGGCAGGTGAAAAATAAGCTGATCAAGCCTTGATCATCGTTCCGGCCACGATGACTCGTGTAGGGTGTGGTGAGGAACGAACCGCACCGCAGGCGGCTGGTGCGGTTCGTTCCTCACCACACCCTACGGCTTGAAGTTATCCTGTTGGGCCCATGATCAACGCCGCTGACCATGTAGGCTGGGGTTCGCAAGCTCACCCCAGCCTACAGCCTGTAGCCAATGTTCTTGAACCGCTCCTTCGGGGGCCACAGACTGTTCATATGCCATTGGCCCTGATGGTTATGGTTCACATCCCTGTGTAAACCTCATAATGCGTCATCGGGAGCCGCATCAACTTCTGTCCCAGAGTTTTGCCAAATGCCGACACCCGCGATTTCACGAGCAATCGCATCACAGTCGCCAAGCCTAAGTGGGCCGTGAGGTCAAGGCATTGATTTTGATCATCGTTCACGCAACGACTCATCCAAGATCCGAATCACCGGGTAGAGAAAGTAGGAGATCACGGTGCGCTTGCCGGTAATGATCTCCCCGCTGAGGGTCATGCCGGGCAAGAGCCGGGTGGGGCTCGGCAGGTGCTGCAGGTGGGTGTCTTCCAGGCTCAGGCGCGCCAGATAGTAATAGCCCTGGCCGCCCATGGCGTTCTGGCGGCTGAAGGTATCGGCGCTGACATTGATGACCTTGCCGCTGATGGTGCCGTGCTTCTGGAAGGGATAGGCATCGATCTTGATGCGGGCGGTGTCGCCGACCCGAATCTCACCGACATCCGCGGGGCTGACCTCGACCTCGGCCTCCAGGGGGGCGTCCAGCGGAACCAGGACGAACATCGGCTCGGCGTCCTGGACCACGGAGCCCACCGAGCGCTTGCCGAGCTCCAGGACGATGGCGTCCGCCGGGGCGCTGAGGGTGTCTAGCTCAGAGCGGCGCCGGGCCTTGGCGAGCTGCTCATTGACCTCGTCGCGCTGCTGCCGGGCGTCCGAGAGCTTTTCCATGGCGTCCTGACGCCAGGTCTTCATGAAGGTCTCACGCTCGGCCTGGGTGGCGCTGATCTGACGCTGGATCTCCTGCTGGCGGTTCACCGCCAAGGTGTGGTCTCGCTCGACCTGCAAGCGTTGGGACTGGACCTCCAGCAGGTTGGCCTTCGACCCCATCTGCTTGGTCTCCAGGGCCAGGTGCATGGCCTCCAGGTCGGCCAGGGACTTGACCTGGCGGGCCAGGGCCTGCTGGTCGCGCCGGTTCGTCTCCAGGGAGGCGTTCAGCCCCCCAATCGTTTCTTCGAACTGGCGCAGACGGGCAGCATAGCCGGCCTGGCGCTCGGCTAGCAGGTCCGCCTGGAGTTGGCGCTGGGGGGCGTCGCCCGCAGCGTCGGCGCCCGCATTTCCACTCAGTTCAGACTCCAGCCGGTTGATCTCCAGCGCCAAGGTGTCGCGGCGGGAGGTCAACTGGCTGGTGTCGGCAGCGGCAAAGGTCGGGTCCAGGGTGGCAAGTACCTCGCCCTGTCGTACCACCTGCCCGACGCGTACATCGATGGATTTCAGGATGCCCGGCTCCAGCGGTTGCACCACCAGGTTGGGAAGGGGCGTGACCAGGCGCCCGTGGGCGATGACCAGTTTGTCGATCTCGGACAGGCTGGCCCACAGGATAGCCGTGATGACCAGGGCGAGGAGGGCATAGAGGGTGAGACGGCGGGTCCGCGGGGGCTCGCGCTGCTCGATCGCCTGGGCATCGGGGAGGAATTCCCCAAGCAAGGTTTGAAGGTGGTCTGGCTTGCCCATGGTTAGAGATGACTGGTCTGCTGCTGCCAGAGGTGGGCGTAGATCTGGCAGCGCTTGAGCAACGCCTCATGGGGCCCGGCATCCACGATCAACCCCCGGTTCAGGACCATGATGGCGTCCGCACGGGTGAGGGTGGACATGCGGTGCGAGACGATGATGACCGTGCGGCCGGCGACGATCTGGCTTAGGTTGTTTAGGAAGATGGCCTCGGACTCCGGGTCCAGGGCGCTGGCGGCCTCATCCAGGATCAGGATGCGCGGCTGGGGCAGGAGGGCCCGGGCGATGGCCAGGCGCTGTTTCTGGCCGCCGGAGAGGTTGGCGCCGTTCTCTTCCAGCAGGGTGTCATAGCCTTGGGGCAGGCGCTCGATGAACTCCTCGGCCCCGGCAACCCGGGCGGCGGCGACAATCTCCTCGAAGGCGGCGCTGGGCTGGGTCACGGCGATGTTCTCCCGCACCGTGCCGCGGAACAGGAAGTTGTCCTGCAACACCACGCCGATGTGGCGGCGCAGATGGGCCAGATCGATCTCCCGGATGTCCACGCCGTCGAAGCGGATCACCCCCTCCTGGACCGGATAGAGGCCCTGGATCAGGCGGGTGAGGGTGGTCTTGCCCGAGCCGCTGCGCCCCACGATGCCCACCACCTTGCCGGCGGGCAGGGTGAAGGTCAGGCGGTCGATGGCCGGCGGGGCATTGGGGGCGTAGCGGAAGGTGACGCTGTCGAACTCGATGCGCCCTTGCAAGGGCGGCTCCAGGCCGCCGGATTCCCGCAGGCCCTCCGCCGGGCGGTTCATGATCTCCCCCAGCATGCGCACCGAAAGTGCCGTCTCCTGATACTCGTGGACCAGGGCGACGATCTGCACCAGGGGGGAGACCACGCGCCCGGCGAGCATCTGGAAGGCGATCAGGGCGCCGATGGTCAGCGTCTGATCGAAGACCGCATGGGCGCCCACGGCGATCAGCGTGACCATCATCAGCCGTTCGAGGAAGGTCATCAACGTATGGGCCGTCATGGAGATCTTGCCGACCCGGAAGTGCATGTCCACCGCCCGGGCGGAGCGGTCCTCCCAATCCCGGCGGCGCTGGGGTTCGACGGCCAGGGATTTCACCGTGCGCATGCCGGCGATGGTCTCCACCAGCATGGCCTGGCGATTGGCCTCCGCGTTGTAGAGGGCCTGCAGGCGGGCGCGGAAGGTGGGGATCAGCGCGAATACCACCCCGGCGATGATGCCGGCGAAGACCAGCACGATGACCGCGAGCTTGGTGGAGTAAAAAAACAACACCGGCAACAACACGATCAGCACGGTCGCGTCCAGGATGGTCAGAAACAGCCGTCCGGTCAGGAACTGGCGGATCTTCTCGGCCTGCTGCATGTGGCGGGTAATCACGCCCGCGGTGCCGGTCTCGAAGTAGGTGATCGGCAGGCGCAGCAGGTGGGAGAAGGTCTTCTGGGCCAGACGGATATCGATGCGGTTGGTGGCGTGCAGGAGGAAATACTGACGCAGGAAGCCGAAGACGGCATCGAACAGCAGCGCCAACGCGACCCCTCCCGTCAGCACATAGAGGGTCGAATAGCCCTGGTGGACGATAACCTTGTCGATCACCAGCTGCATGAAGATGGGCACGGCCAGGGCCAGCACATTCAGCACCAGGGAGCTGACGGCCACGTCGCGCAGGAACTGGCGCTGGCGGAAGAGTTCCGGGATGAACCAGCGCAGGCTGAAGGGCTGCTTGTCGTCCAGCAGCGGGTAGAGCCGCTTGAGCAGGATCAGGTCGCCGCCCCAGGCGTCCAGGAAGCGCGCCTGCTCCAGCAGGAAGATGGCATTGGGCGGCTGAGCCAGGGGGTCCATCACGGCAACGCCCGGGCCGGCCTCGGTGTCCTTCAGGCCGACCACCACCACGGCATTGCCATTCTTGAGGATGGCAATGGCGGGGAAGGTCTCGCGCAGGGCACCGAGCTGCCCCCAATCGACCCCGCTGGTCCGGCGGACCCGCAGCCCCAGGGAACTGGCGGCGGCGAGGATGGACTCCACCGGCGTGGTCGGTCGACCCGAGACCGGCAGGTGACCGCGGCGGATTTGCTCCACGGAAGTGGACAATCCGTGGTGACGGGCAATGGCGACCAGGCACAGCAGGCCACTGCTGAGTGCGGAGTCGTCCGCGGGGGACTCGCTCTGAAGGTCGGGGAGGGACTTGACGGCTGGTTCCATAGACTGCACCGGGGCAACGCACCAACGGGTGGGTTGCCCCTCCTGATTGATCGGTCAATGCCGCGGGATTTCCCTGGCGTCAGCGATGATACCCGATCATCGCCGCACTTCGGTTTGCGTCGGACGCCCGGCCGTTCGCGGCTTATCTTCCGCAGCGCTCGCGGCGCAGTAGTGTGCGGAATCCTGTCTAGCCGGGCGTGCTTGGTCCGGATTCACCAAGCAAAAGGGCAAGCGCCGCGGGCAGGCAGTGGTTGTTCAGATCAAAGCCATCGATCACGGTCTCACGTGCCCGCTCACGTAGGGAGGTCAGGGTCGCGGGGCTATTCAGGCACTCCGTCACCCGGTCGGCCAGACGTCTGGTGTCGAAGAAGTCGGTGAGAAGACCGTTCTCGCCGTCCTGAATCACCTCCCGCACCGGGGCGGTGTCAGAGGCAACCACCAGACAGCCGGCGGCCATGGCCTCCAGCAGAGACCAGGAGAGCACGAAGGGGTAGGTGAGATAGACGTGGACCGCGGAGACCTGCAGGACCCGGAGATAGGTGGAGTAGGGGACCCGTCCCAGGAAATGGACCCGTCCCCAGTCGGCGCGTGCGCCGATTTCCGCGGTGAGGGCCTGGCGAAAGGTCTGCCCGTCGGTGCGTTTCTTGCCGTAGCTCACTTCGTCGCCGCCGATCACCAGGACCCGGGCCTGGGGATTCGTCGTCAGGATTGCCGGCAGCGCCCGCATGAAGCTGTGAAAGCCGCGATAGGGTTCCAGGTTGCGTGCCACATAGGTGACCACCGGGTCCCCGGGGTGCAGGCGCAGGTCTCCCAGTTCCACCGCGGCCGCCGGGTCCGGCTGGACCTGGCGGGTATCGACGCCCTCATGCAGCACCTGGATCTTCGACTGCATCGTGGGCGGGAAGAGGCTGCGCTGCCATTGGGTAGGGCTGATCCCCAGGTCCGCGGACTCGATGGCGGAGAGGTGGGTCAGGTCGCGTGCCCGCAGTCGCGGAACGTCGTCGATGTGGCCCGGGTATTCGGGATCGAAGCCCACGTCCGCCCCCGTGCCGCGGTAATAGAACTCGCAGTAGGAGAGGATGCGGGCATTGGGGAAGACATCGCGCAGGAATAGGGTCTCGCCCCAGCCGGGGTGGCCGGCGATGACGTCCGGGGTGAAGCCCTTTGCCTGCAGCTCGCGGGCGATGCGTGAGACGACCTGGCCGCGGATGACCGCCGCCTCCACGTCCTTGAGCCAGGGGTTGGTGGTGCTCACGCGCTGGCCGTCGAGCTTATAGCCGATGCGCTGGATGGCCGGGTGCAGGACCCCCTGGCGTTGAAGGTTGGCGGCCTCCCCGATGGCGATGACCCGGTGACCGAGATCGGCGGCGAGGGTGCGGGCCACGTGCCGGTATTGCCCCGGGAAGTTTTGATGGACGAAGAGAAAGTGCATCGGGTGAGGCGCCGGGCAAAGTTAGTCCGTGTGCGGTCAGGACTATAGCACGGGCGAACTCGGGGTCGAGCGTAAGCGGATCGGGTTAGGGGATGCCGTTGAAGTAACCGCCAGACGACTGAGGCCCGGCCGCCTGGTCCTCAGGCGACGACGACCTGGATGTCGCCAGTCACCAAGGTCCTGCGGCCGGTGAGAGAGGCGATGGGCACAGCGGAGCGGGGTCCGTCGCCGTCCAGGTCGAAGCTCAGTGCCCCGCTGGTGCCGTCATAGAGGAACAGGGGCCGGTTCGTGATGGCGAGAGTGTGCGGCAGGTCGACCCGGCGGAACGTTGCCGCGGCGATGGGCCCGGCCGGCAGGCCGCCGAAGTTACTGCTCACCACCTCGATTCGGTCGGTCCCGGACCGAAAATCGGCGAGGCGGGCGGAGCTCCCATCGGCGCTGATGAACTTGAAGGCATCCGCGCCGGTGCCCCCGGTGAGGCTGTCGCCGCCCCCACCGGCGACGAGGGTGTCGTTGCCGCGCCCACCGATCAGGGTATCGGCCCCGTAGCCCCCGTCGAGCAGGTTGGCGCCCCCATGGCCGGTGATGTGATCCGCGTTGGTCGTCCCGATGACATTCTCGAATCCGCGGAGGTTGTCCGTGCCCTGGCCCGTGGCGATACCTGAGACCAGGTCGACGATGACGCCGACCTCGATAGTCTCAAAGGTCAGGGTGTCCCGGCCGGTGCCACCGGACAGGGTATCGTCGCCGACGCCGCCGTCCACGGTATCGTCCCCATCGCCACCCGAGATCCGGTCATGGCCCCCGGCATCACCCCCCGCGTTGAGCTCGGGACGATCACCGAAGAGCCGGTCGTTGCCCGCGCCCCCGCGGAGGACGTCGTCCCCGCAGATGCCCCAGCCGTCGAACAGGTGGTAGAAATCGCCCACCAGGGTATCGTCACCCGGGCTGCCGACCAGGGTGTCATTGCCGCCCCTGAGGTCGGCGGGCCCCGCGTCGTAGATGTCGCCAACGGCCAGGGCGGGGGAGTGCAGGACGATGCGGTCGTGGCCTCCGATGACGGTCGGACGCGATGCGTAGGGATCGGCCGGATATTCGATGGTGCCCACGTCGCCGATGAGGATCGGCAGGGTTCCAGTGGATCCGCGGGGTCCGAAGATTCGGTCGTTGCCGCCCTCCACCCATTCCGCGGCAGAGCCACCGTCGCCACTGATGCCCCCCACGTCGCCGAAGACCCAGAGGCTGCTCACCTCGGCCACCTCGGACAGGTCGATGGTGTCGTGGCCCCCGAAGACGCGACCCTCCCGGGAGACGGAAAAGACATCGCCCGCGATGCGCGCGCGGGCGGTGGTGCCGGTGATCCGGTCGTTACCCCCGCGCAGGGCGGTCCGGGGTCGCGCCAGGTCTTCCTCGTCGTAGTGGCCGATGACGAAGAACACATCCCCCGCGATCTCGCGTTCGGCCGGATCGGCCGTAAACTCGACCGCGATCAGGTCTCGGCGCGTTCCGGTGTCCGCATGGTGGCCATGGGCGCTGTCCTCTTGGGGTTGTCGAAGGCCGGCGGGTCCAACAGCGTCAAGGAGATGGCAGACAAGCTCGGCTTCTATGCCCCTCTTCGGCTAACGCCGGTCCCGCGCGCGCCCCAGTCCCAACAGCCCGGCCAGCAGCAGCCAAACCGGAGACGGCACTGGTATCGCTTGCGGCTCGTGGCTTGGGCCGAAGGCGCCGTTGATTGTGTATGACGTGTAGGATCGGTAAAGGCCGCCGCTGTAAGGGACGGTGCCGGATAGGCTGACCCCGGATTCGCTAACGGTACCGTCAACGTGGCTCACAAAGTTCGGATCGGACAATCCGGAGCAGGAGAACCACGGGGGGCGCGGGAACGAGCAGGCCCCGTTATCGCCGATGAAATTGCCGCCAACCAGCGGCGCGGTCACCAGCAGATCGAGGGGGATCACTGCATCCAGCAATCGTAAGTCCAGGTTCGCATAGCCGACCCAGGTCTCGACGAGGGGCGTCGTCACCGGCTGCCCGAGCCAGTCGAGGTCCCAGACATAAGTGGTGAGGACCAGATCGAGCGAGCCAGCGATTCGGCTCGCGACCGACGCCTCTTCGAGGGCAAACAAGCCGCCCGGATAGGCCACCCATTCCTGCCAATGGAAGATGGCGTTGCTGGTGGCCGCGTCCACCTCGACGTGCCTGACCTCGGAGATGACCGAGGCGCCCGCCCGGGCTGAGCAAAGGGCCAGGAGCAGGCACACATAGACACTCGGCTGAAACTTCATGAATCTCATAACAAGCGGGCTCCAAAAAAGACTCAAGATTTGAACCAGAAGGTTACGCGAAACGACATGAAATGACCCGCATCACAACCCTAGGCTAGCAACGGGGGGTAGCAAAGGGCAGAGCGCTCCGCGCTGAAGCCTTGAGGGCATGGTCTCGGGCCGGGGTCACCCGCCGCAAAGCGTCGAGATTGAACCTTGCCTGCGATCGGCGCGCGCGACGCTACCGCGTGATGGCGAAGGGTAACGCATATCCCGTCTCGGACGCCTCGAAGTCGACATCGCGGACGGGGCGCATGCCCCGTCCGGTTCGTGGGAAAGCCGCCTTGCCCCTCACGCCGCGACGACCTGGATATCGCTCGCTGCCAGGGCCTTGGGTCCGGTGAGGGTGGCGAACCGGGTCACGCCGCCCGCGCCACTGCCGTTACTGTCGAAGGAGAGTGCGCCAGTGCCGGCGTTGTACAGGAATAGCGGGTCCGCGGTCGTCAGGATTGTCCCCGCCGCCACCAGGCGTGATGGATCGAGCGGACCGACCGGCAGGCCGCCGAAGTTCGCGCTCACCACCAGGATTTTGTCCTTCCCGGTCAAAAAGTCCGTGATGCGATCCACGCCCTCACCCGTGGTGACGAACTTGAATTTGTCCGCATCGGCCCCGCCAGTGAGGGTGTCGTTGCCAGCACCGCCGACCAGGATGTCTTTGCCGGCAGCGCCATCGATCCTGTCGCTGCCGTCCCCTCCCTTGAGGACATTCGCCGCCGCGTTGCCGGTGAGGACATTGGCCAGGGCATTACCGGTCCCGTTGATGGCCGCCGTGCCCGTCAGGGTCAGTTTCTCCTGATAGTTGCCCAGGGTCCGGGTGACGCTCGACTTGATGAGGTCGATGCCACCGTTCAGGGCATCGCTGGATTCGCTGACCACGTCGGCCTTGTCGTCGACGACGTAGGTGTCGTTGCCCAACCCGCCTTTGAGCGTATCCGCCCCGGTGCCGCCGTCGAGGGTGTCGTTCCCGCCGCCGCCAACCAGGCTGTCGTTCCCATCCCGCCCTTCGATGCGGTCATTACCGGCCAGTCCGTCGATCCGGTCATCACCTGGTCCGCCGATGAGGGTATCGTTACCGGGGGTGGGATCAAGATTGATGGTGCGGTTGAGCACGAAGCTGATCGATGCGTGGTGCTTAAAGATGTCATAGTCGTCATTGGCGACGGCGATATCCATATCACCATCACCATCGGCGTCGACCAGCGCCAGAGCCTCTGTGCCGCCTCCCGTGAGATAACGCTCCTGCTGCGTGAACCGGCCAGTACCGTCATTGTGCAGCAGGATAACCTCATTGCTTCCATCGCTGGCGACCGCGATATCGAGACCAGGCGCCCCGTCCAGCTCTGCAGCGACCAACCCTTGCGGTGAGGCCCCCACGGCGTATGCGGTGGGGCTGCCCAGAACGCCGCCCCCCAGATTGGGGTAGATCTCGACCAGGCCCTCCTGCACCAGCCCGCTCACGGAGTAACCGGTGAAGAGACTGGTCAAGGCCAGGTCCGGGAGTCCATCACCGGAGAAATCGGCCGCGATGATGTCGGTCACCTGTTTGTGGTCGGCGCTGGCGGTCCCGCCCTCATGGGCCAAGCTGAAGCTCAGCCCGGCCTGCTTCAGGATCACGTCGATGATGGGTGCACCGGACAGGCTCTGGGTGACGGCGATAAGGTCCGTACGGCCATCGCCGTTCATGTCGGCGGAGGTCAGGACCTGCGTGAGACGCCAGTCGAAGGTGCTCTCGTTGCCGATGACCAGATCGCCGACCCAGGTCAGGGCGCCGCCTGTGGCGACAGTGATCAGGCTGATGCGGGCGGTGGACCCGGAGGAGCCGGGCTCGCGAAGCACTGCCAGATCGACCGTCGTATCTGAATTGAGCTTCAAGGCGGCGACATCGGTTGGCGTCCCCGGGAGCGCCAGGAATCGGCGCGTAGCCGCCGGTGTCCCGGGATCCAGGACCAACGACACCCCACCCGACACGCCAAATACGCTGTCGTTCAGATGGGTGATCGCGACGTCGGTGGCCGCTCCCCCAGCCAAGGCCCCGGCGATGATACTGGTGGGGTCTTCGGGCAGGTCGATGAATCCAGGCGCCGCCCCCCCGTCAGCGAAGGGACCTGAAACCACGATCAGGCTGTCCGCCCCATCGCCGGCGAGCTGCGAATGCCAGCCGAGGGCGGCCAGGTCGGTGACCCCATCGTTGTTGAAATCGCCGGAAACGATTGCGGTGGCGGCCGTCCCCGCGATCCTGGCGTCCGGGTCGTCGACCGGGACCCGGAGCGGGGAGGGATAGTGTCCAAAGCGGCTGTAGTGGACACTCAGCCGGTCATCGTGTCCGGCCGTGGTCAAGGCATCCAATCCGTCCAGGCCATCGATCTGCGCGAAGGCGAGACCCAGGACGGAGGCACCGGTCGGCTGCAACACCGGCGCTGCGAGGCGGCCATCGCCCGGGTTCTTCAGCAAGGCCCAACGGTCAACCAGTGGATCGTTATTGCTCCCGTCTAGGGGACCATAGAGCAGCACGCCAACGTCCTGATCCCCATCGCGATCCACGTCCGCCGTGGTCAGTCCCCCGGCCGGGTCGAGACCGGCCGCGGCCGAATATGACTCCGCGGCGGCAAAGCTCCCGTCGCCGTTGTTGCGCAGGACCAGGACCTCGTGCACACCCGTCGAGGAGACCAGGCGGCCCATGGTCACCAAGTCCTGATCGCCGTCCCCATCGATATCGGTCAGGCTGAGCTCGCTGTCGATGCCGACCAGGCCAGGCGTCGATGACGGGTCGACGATCAGACGATAGGGGCCGAGCTGGCCGTTACCCTGGTTGATCAGCGCCACGATGTTGTGCACCGACCTGGCGACATAGATGATCTGGCCAGGGTAGCCGGGGTCGTAACGGCTTTCCGTACGATCGATCGAGTTGACGACGACCAGGTCCTGGTCACCGTCGCCGTCGATGTCCGCGAGCTGGAAGGCAGCCACATCGACCCGGTCGTTGCGATCGAGATGACCGTCGCCGTTGGTATCGCGATCCAGGGACTCAGTCGCGTATTCGCCAGCCGCAACGTAAGAGCCGGTGCCGCTCGCGACATAGGTATGGATGGAGGCACCGGACAATCCATCGTCGAGCACCAGGTCCAGTTGGTGCCGGTTATCGAGGTTGCCGATGCACACGTTGCTGGCCGGGAAGGGCAGGGCGAGCGTCCCATGCACGAAGGAGAATGGGGCGGTGCGCACCCAGGTGTCGAGTCGGCTGGTAGTCGTGCCCTCCCCGTGCACCTGTGCCAGGTCCAGGGTTCCGTTTCCGTCGAGGTCGGCAGCGGCGAGCCGCGTCGTCGCTGGCAGCTCAAGAGTGGCGCGCGACACCAGGGTGCCGCTGCCCCTGTTCTCGAAAAGCTGTAGCGTGGGTTTCAGGCTGCCCGCACTGTAGACGGTTCCGACCACCGCAACGTCCACATCGCCATCAGCATCCAAGGCGAGGGGGATGATTTGACCGGGCGTGCCGACGGTCGCGAAGCGGCGCGGCGTCGTCATGGCTGGAAGCGGATAGGTGCCGGCCAGGGCCAGCCCCGAGGTGCCGAACAAGACGGGGTCACCACTGTCCATGCGCGAGGAGTCCGCCGCCGGATCGGTGATCGCCGGGACACCGGTCTCGGTCGAGACCTCAGGGAACCGGGCAGCGAAGGTCACACCATCGGGCTCACTACGTGTTGTTGACATTTCATCCTCCGGTAGACGCGAGTCAACAGGGAAAAAGAGCCCGGCAATTACGTGGCCCGAGCACTGGCCGCGCTGGTGGGCGAGCGCGCTGGGGTTCGTTCCTCACCCCAGCCTCCATGTCCACCTTCGGAGCGCCGCCCTTGGCACGACGACTCCGGCTACCGCGCTGAGCGATCGATCCAATCGGCGGCGCTGCTCCAGAACGCCCGCCGGATAGGTTGCCTCAAGCCGCGACGAGCTGGATATCGCTTGCCACCAGGGTCCTGGGTCAGAACATGGGCTGCGGTCGACTTGGTCCAGGCAAGGCAGCGGCGATAATCGCTACCAGATAAGGGATGTCCCGTGGAGGAGTGCTCGCGTCCCCTGGTTGCCCCCTGGGCCGCTGCACGGTTCTTTCACATCCGACGCCCAGCCCACCCGAACCCGCGCAATGCACCCATGGCGTTAAACCATAGGCGACGTAAGGAGATCCGACAAGGTGGCGCAGACGGGAATGCTGACCGGCGTCAACTGCCGACTGACAGTAGGCCGCAAAGCGAACCGAGACCGCCGTCACAAATCCAAATAAAACTGGCGGCTCGGCAGGGCAAGGTACAGAAGGGCAGGGAGCGCTCGATGACCTCGTCAAAATCCCGGTCGGCCAGTTCGCGCGGGACGACGGGCTTGGCCTTCATCCGCCGGGGCCAGGGGGGGCGCAGTCGCGCAGGCCACCGAAATGGGCGTTATCGGCGGGCCCCGGCAAGCAACGGACTGCGCAGGTGGTGGCGATCCTGACCCTTGCGGATCAGTTCGTGGAGGGATGTCTGATCCTGGAAAGAGCAGTCAGCAGTCAGCGATCAGCCGTCAGCTATATGTGCATCAGCATCTTACGAGCCGTCTTGGAGCCGCAGGCGCTCACCCTAAAGGTGATGCACCGGGTGGCTAAAACCTTTTGAGAATCAAAGCTAAATGCTGATAGCTGATCTCTGACGGCTCTTTTTCGGCTGATTGGCAGCCAGTCGATTGGCGCCAGCACAGGGATGTTGATCAGGACTGCGCGGGAAGCCTGGCAGCGTCCTGTTCAGGCGGTGACCACCTGGATGTCGTTAGCGACCAGGGTTTTGGTGCCGATGAGGGTGGCGATTTTCACGGCCGCCCCGTTACCGTTGCCGTCGGTGTCGAAGGCCAGGGCGCCCGTGGTGCCGTTGTAGAGGAAGACCGCATCGCCCGTGGCCGGAAGCGCACCGGCGGTGAGCAGGCGCGCGGGATCGAGCGCCCCGACTGGAAGCATGCCGAAGTTGGCACTCACCACTTGGATCTTGTCTGACCCTGATGTGAAGTCAGTGAGGGTATCCGCACCTTCACGGACGACGAGGAACTTGAACCGATCGACCCCGGCCCCGCCGGTCAGGCGGTCGTTGCCGGCGCCGCCGGCCAGGGTATCGGCGCCGTTACCGCCCTCCAGGGTGTCATTGCCGCCGCCGCCGAGCAATTGATCATTACCGTCAAGACCCTGGAGGTGGTTGACCGCGCCGTTGCCGGTGAGTTGATTGCGCAGTTCGTTGCCGATACCGCTGATTGCGGCGTGTCCGGTGAGGATCAGGTGCTCCAGATTGGCGCCAAGGATCTGATCGATGCTGGCCTGGACCCTGTCACTCCCCGCCCCGGGGACTTCGGTAATCAGGTCGCCCAGACTGTCGACGAGGTAGGTGTCGTTGCCCGTGCCACCCTCCATGAGGTCGCCGCCCGTGCCGCCGTCCAGGGTGTCATGGCCAGTGCCGCCATACAGTTCGTCGTCCCCACCGGCACCGCGCAAGCTGTCATTGCCCGCGCCGCCGTCGAGTCGATTGGGTGCGGCGTTGCCGCTCAGGGTGTTGGCCAGGGCGTTGCCGGTGCCGTCGTTGGCAGCGGTTCCGGTCAGGACGAGGTGTTCGACCTGGTCCGCCAGGGTATGGCTGATGTCGGTACGCACGGTGTCAATGCCACCAGCGGGTTGTTCGCTAACCTGGTCGCCCGGGCTGTCGATCAAGTAAGTGTCGTTGCCCGTCCCTCCTTCCATCAAAACAGCGCCAAGGGCGCCGTTGAGGGTGTCATCTCCGGTGCCGCCAATGAGGGTGTCGTCGCCGCCACTCCCGTTCAGGCTGTCGTTGCCAGCGGCACCGTCCAAACGGTTGGCCGCACTGTTGCCCGCCATGGTGTTGGCGAGACCGTTGCCGGTTCCGTGGATGGGACTACTGCCGGTGAGAATCAGTCGCTCGGTCTGGGTGCTCAGGGTCCAGGTGACGCTGGCGCGGACCGTGTCGTTGCCGGCGTTGGCGAGTTCGGTCACCAGGTCGGCGCCGTCGTCCACCACATAGCTGTCGTCGCCGGTCCCACCCTCCAGGGTATCGACCCCGGCACCGCCGTTCAGACTGTCGTTGCCGGCGTGGCCGATCAGGCGGTCGTTGCCGGCGCCGCCAGCGAGGGTATCGTCGCCCTCGCCGCCGCTCAGTCGATTGACGGCACCGTTGCCGGTCAGTCGGTTTGCCAGGGCGTTACCGACACCGTTGACGGCCGCGATGCCGGTGAGGGTCAAATGCTCCACCTGATCGGGGAGGGTGAAGCTGGCGCTCGACTGGACGCTGTCGATCCCCCCCGCGGCCGTCTCGATCACGCGATCCCCGCTTTGGTCTACGACATAGAAGTCATCCCCGGCGCCGCCCTCCAGGGTATCGACCCCGGTTCCGCCGTCCAAGGTGTCGTTGCCGGCCCCCCCGTCCTGGGTGTCGTTGCCGCCCTCGCCATAGAGGGCGTTGCCAGAGGCGTTGCCGGTGAGGCGGTTAGCGAGCCCATTGCCAGTGCCCCTGAGGGCGCTGCCGGCCAGTACCAGGTCTTCCACCTGGTTGCCGAGGGTATAGGAGACGGCGCTCTCCACGCGGTCGCTGCCCTCGCCGGGTGACTCGTTGACCTGATCGTCGGGGTGGTCAACCGCATAGACATCGTCTCCTGCCCCGCCCACCAGGGTATCGACCCCGGCTCCGCCGTCCAGGGTGTCGTCGCCACCGAGGCCCGTGAGGAGGTTTGCGGCCCCATTGCCGGCGAGGGTGTTGTGCAGGTCGTTACCCGTGCCGTTGAGGGCGCCGGTGCTGAGGGTCAGCCGCTCGACATGGGCGTCGAGGGTGTGGTTGACCGCGGCGAGGACTGTATCGGTGCCCTCGCCGACTGCCTCGGTCACCTGGTCCCCGATTTGGTCGACGACATAGGTGTCGTCCTCGGTTCCGCCGATCAGGGTGTCGGCCCCCTCACCCCCGTCGAGCGTGTCATTGCCCGCGAGGCCCCGCAGCATGTTGCCGGAGGCGTTACCGGTGAGGTGGTTGTGCTGGTCATTGCCGGTGCCTTGGGTTACGCCTGCACCGGTGAGCACCAGGTGTTCAAGGTTGGCGACCAGCGTGTAGGTGATCGCCGCGCGCGCGGTATCGACCCCCTCGCTCGGGAGCTCGGTCACTTGATCTGCGGCGTGGTCGATGATGTAGGTGTCGTTACCGGCGCCACCCACCAGGGTGTCGGCCCCGGCGCCGCCATCGAGGGTATCGTTGCCGCCCAGGCCGGTCAGCCGGTTGGCCGCGGCATTCCCGGTCAGGCGGTTGTGGGTTTCGTTCCCGGTACCGTCGCTGCTCCCGGTGCCGGTGAGCAAGAGATGCTCGACATTTCCGGTCAGGGTATAGCTTCGATTGGCCTGGACAGTGTCAGCCCCGGCCCCCGCCAGTTCGGTTACCAGGTCGTTCGGGTCATCAACCAGATAGGTGTCGTTTCCGCTGCCGCCCTCCAGGGTGTCGGCCCCGGCACCGCCGTCCAGCGTGTCGTTGCCCCCGTTGCCGAGCAGGCGATTGGCTCCCCGGTTGCCGACCAGCCGCTCTGCTGCGGCGGAACCGGTGATCCCATTGGGCGCGACCCCGAGGAGCTCCGCGGTCGTGGTCCCACTGATCAGGGTGAGGCTGGCCGAGCTCTTGACCGTGGTGCCTACCAGGTCGAGCTTGATGTTCTGGCTCGTCACCTGGACTTCGACGGCAACCGGGTTGGCTCCCAGGAAGCTGATGCGGTTTGCTCCTGGGGCAACGATGGATTCGTAGCCGCCGTGAGCGTTGGTCTGGGTGTTGCCTTGGGTGCCGCCCTGGACCGCATTGACCTGCCGTTGGCCAAGACCCTCATTGAGTCCATAGGAGCCATCTCCGTTGGCGTCCTGGTAGATGACGCCGGTCAGAAAGACCCGTGGTCCCGACACCGCGAAGTCGAGGGTGATCACCGACGCCGACCATTCCTCGCCGTCTTTCGTGAAATCCCCGATCCCCTGTCCGATTCCGATCTCCCGGAAATCGCCCGTCAGCATGTTCTGCCGATGGCCCGAACTCAGGAACAGACCGTCATGGTCTAACGGGACGACCCCAGCCGCGTCGATGGGCCCCGGGATTTGACCACGCCAGGAGAGGTTCTCGCCCCAGCCCTGGAAGCCCGCAAAGAGGTAGCCCGCGGCGGTCATCCGGTCACCGGGGGAGCTCCCTGCTGCCCCGGTATGGGAGAAGATGTCCTGGTCGATTTGCCAGACGGCGTGGTTGCGGGCGGCGTTTATCAGGAGGTCGTTGAAGGCCAACGGCTGCTTGGCTGTCGCGCTGATGGTGCCGGCGGTGAGGCCCTGGTTCAGATTGATCCCGAGCCGTTGGGCCTCGCCCTCGGGGTCGAGCCGGGCGTGGTTGATTAGTTCCAGCATCAGTTGTTCGTTGGCGGTGACGTTGGCCATAGCTGGACCCTGGATTCCGTGGTGAATGGGCAATCGACGCTTCCGGGAAACGCCGTGCCAGCGGCGTTGCGCGGCGGGTGGACCACCGGCATTCTATCGGAACGACTTGCCTCGCTGATCCTCTTGAATTCGGTGTAGTCGCAGGGCACAGATCCCAGGACCGGGTTCCGACATCTTGCCGGGACTCAGTCTTGGGAGACTGGATCGAGTTGGTCCACCCTTCCGGCTGGAACGATGATCCAGGCCGGAACAGTGGTTCGGACGCCGCCAGGCGCAGACCGCCTGGCGGTGGCCTCCTCAGGCGGCGACCACCAGGATATCGCTCGCCACCAGGGCCTTGGGTCCGGTGAGGGTGGCGATCTGGGTGTTGCCGCCGGCGCCGCTGCCGTTGCTGTCGAAGGACAGCGCCCCCGTGATGCCGTTGTAGATAAAGACGGCATTGGCGGGTAGGGGGTCTCCAGGGGCGAGGAATCGCGACGGGTTCAGGGGGCCTAAGGGGAGGCCGCCGAAGTTGGCGCTCACCACCTGGATCTGGTCCGAGGTGGTATTGTCGAAGTCGGTGATGCTGTCCACACCCTCCCCGGCGGTGATGAATTTGAATGCATCGGCGCCACCGCCGCCCGTGAGGGTGTCGTTGCCCGCGAGGCCCGAGAGGGTGTTGGCACTGGCGTTGCCCACCAGTTGGTTGTTCAACTCGTTGCCCGTGGCATCCGCCGCGGTCCCGGTCAGCGTGACATTCTCGATGTTGTTTCCGGCCCCGAGGATGTAGCTGGCGGAGGCGTTGACCCGATCCGTGCCCTCGCCGGCCAGTTCGACGAAGAGGTCGGCGGTACCGTCGAAGGTATAGATGTCGTTGCCGAGACCGCCCGCCAGTGAATCGACCCCTCCCTGACCGTTCATGGAATCATTGCCGCCCCCTCCAATCAGGGTGTCGGCGCCGTTGCCGCCGAACAGCGAGTCGTTGCCGGCGCCGCCGTTGAGCAGATTGGCCGCCGTGCTGCCCGTGAGCTGGTCATTGAAACCGCTTCCGATCAGGTGTTCGATGACCGTCAGGGTATCGTTGCCGGCCCCGCCGCTGACCGCACCGGTGCCAAGATCGGCGTTGACGGCGGATGCCGCATCCGCGTAGGAAGCGGTGTCCGAGCCGGCCCCGCCGTCGAGTGTATCGTCCCCGGTCCCGCCGATCAGCGTATCGTTCCCGTCGAGGCCTGAGAGCGTGTTGGCACCCGCATTGCCGGTGATGAGGTTGCCGAGCTCATTGCCGGTCCCGTCGGCGGCTGCGCCGGTGAGGGTCAGGTCCTCGATGTTGTTGCCCGCGGCCAGGGTGTAAGTGACCGAACTCTCCACCCGGTCCGTCCCTTGGCCCGCGAGTTCCACGAAGGTATCGGCGGTGCCATCGTAGAGGTAGACGTCATCGCCCGGACCGCCCGCCAGTGAGTCGTTCCCCGCCTGACCGTTCAGGGTATCGTTGCCGGCCTCACCGAGCAGGGTGTCAGCACCGCTCCCGCCATTGAGCACATCGTTACCCGCGCCACCCCGGAGCACATTGACGCCGTTGTTACCCGTCAGGGTGTCGTTGAAGTCACTGCCGGTAAGGTTTTCGAGCTGGGTGAGGGTATCAGTCCCCGCTCCGCCGGTGTCTTGGGCGCCGGCAACCGCCAGGCTCACGGTCACGGCCGCGGCGGCGTCCTCGTAGGAGGCGGTGTCGGTCCCTGTTCCGCCATTGAGTGAATCATTGCCCGCGCCGCCGATCAGGGTATCGTTGCCGTTGTTCCCGATCAGGGTGTCGTTGCCGGTGAGGCCGGAGAGGACATTCGCACCGCCGTTACCCGTCAGTTTGTTGTTGAGCTCGTTGCCGGTGGCATTGATCGCGGCGCTGCCCGTGAGGACGACATTCTCGATATTGTCGCCGATCGTCAGTGAGAAGCTCGCCGAGGCGTTGACCTGATCGGTCCCCTGACCCGCAAGCTCGACGAATGAATCGGCGCTGCCGTCGTAGATGTAACGGTCGTTGCCGGCCCCGCCCACCAGGGTATCGATACCCGCCTGGCCGTTCAGGGTGTCGTTGCCGGCCCCGCCGGTCAGGGAATCGTCGCCGTTACCGCCCAGGATCGAGTCGTTGCCGCCCTCGCCCTCCAGGGTATCGCGGCCAACGCCGCCCAGGATGGTGTCGTTGCCGTTGCCGCCAAGCACCGAGTCGTTACTGCGCGCGGCGTCGATGTAATCGGCGTCGGCGGAGCCGGTGATGGTATCGCGCCCCTCGGAGCCGATGATCCGCTCGAACCCCATCAGGGTATCCACATCGGTGCCGCCAAAGTTCGCGGTACCGGCCGCCAGATCGATGATCCCGCCGAGCGCGTAGCTGTAATCGACCGTGTTGACACCGCCCTCGCCATTCAGGACGTCGGTGCCGAGCCCGCCGCTCAGGGTGTCGTTGCCATCACCGCCGAGGATCGAGTCATTACCGCCAAACCCGTCCAGGCGATTGGCGCCTGCTGTCCCGGTGATGGTGTCATTGCCCGAGCCGCCGATGGCGTTCTCGAAGGAGAGGATCGCCTCGACACTGCTCGTGAAGGTCGCGACCTGGGTGACGAGGTTGATGTCCACGGGGCTTGATACGCCCAGGAAGGTGAAGTCCACCGTATCGTTGCCGTTGCCGCCGTCCAGGGTGTCCGTGCCCGCGCCGCCGCTGATGGTGTCGTCCCCGTCGCCGCCGACGATGGAGTCGTTCCCGTTCTGACCATCGAGCCGATTGGCGCCGCCGGACCCGGTGATGGTGTCGTTGCCCTGGCTGCCGATCACGCTCTCGATGGAGGTGAAGGTCTCGTTGACCCCGCCGATGGTGCTGACCCCGCTCGGCAGGGTGATGGAGCCGCCGGTGCCGGTGAAGCTGTAATCGATGGTGTCGTTGCCGGCACCGCCGTCAAAACTGTCGGTATCGACACCGCCGTTCAGCGTATCGTCCCCCGCCCCACCGATGAGGCTGTCGTTTCCGGCAAGGCCCCTCAGGTCATCGGCCCCCGCGCTACCGGTGAGGGTGTCGTTGCCGCCCTGGGCGTCGATGAAGAGCACCGAGTTGAGGGTGATCCCGGTGAAGTCGATCGTGTCATTGCCAGCCGTGGCGTAGATCTCCTCTCCGTTACCATCGATGATCTCGATGCCATTCGCGGCCTGGCTGAAGCTGTTGCCGATGAACCAGTAGCTGGAGGCGATAGCAACCGTGTCGGTGCCCGTGCCCCCCTGCAGGGAATAGATTTGGTCGCTCCACACCGAAATCAGGTCGTTGCCGGTGCCGCCGTCAATGGTGTCGCCCTGATAGGCAAAAAGGGTGTCGTTACCCGCGCCGCCCTGGAGCAGGTCGTTGCCGCCGGCGTAGCTGGTACTGATATCGATGAGGTCGTTGCCGCTTCCGCCGATCAGGGTGTCATTGCCGCTATCCCCGCGGAGAGTGTCGTTGCCGATGCTGCCGACAAGCGAATCCTCCCCGACGCCGCCGATGACCGAGGCGGCCGCCGCGAACCCGGAGATGGTGTCGTTACCCCCTTGGCCGTCGACGAAAGCGACTTGGTTCAGGGTGATGCCGTTAAAGTCCATCACCTCGTTTGACGCGGTGCCATAGATCCCCACGCCGTTGCCATTGATGATCTCGATGCCGTTTGCGGCCAGGCTGAAAGCGCCGCTGTACCAGTAACTGGAGGCGATGGAAAGGGTATCGGTTCCAGCCCCGCCCTGGAGCGCATAGACTTGATCACTCCACACCTGGATCAGGTCGTCGCCGGTGCCACCGTCGATGGTGTCGCCTTGATAGGCGAAGAGGGTGTCGTTGCCCGCACCGCCCTGGAGCAGATCGTTGCCCTGCGCGGCAGTCGTGTTGATGTCGAGAATGTCGTTGCCGTCCCCGCCGACTAGGGTGTCATTGCCGCTTTCCCCGCGGAGGGTGTCGTTGCCGATGCTGCCAACAAGCGAGTCTTCCCCGACGCCGCCGGCGACTGCGGCCGCCGCCGCGAACCCGGAGATGGTGTCGTTACCCCCTTGGCCGTCGACAAAGGCGACCTGGTCCAGCGTGATGCCGGTAAAGTCGATCACCTCGTTGGAAACGGTGCCGTAGATCCCCACGCCGTTGCCATTGATGATCTCGATGCCGTTTGCGGCCAGGCTGAAAGCGCCGCTATACCAGTAACTGGAGGCAATGGAGACGGTGTCGGTACCAACCCCGCCCTGCAGGGAGTAGACCTGGTCGCTCCAGACCTGGATCAGGTCGTTGCCCGAGCCCCCGTCGATGGTGTCGCCTTGATAGGCGAAAAGGGTGTCGTTGCCCGCACCGCCCTGGAGCAGATCGTTGCCCTGGGCGGCAGTCGTGTTGATATCGAGAATGTCGTTGCCGTCCCCGCCGACTAGGGTGTCATTGCCACTTTCCCCGCGGAGGGTGTCGTTGCCGATGCTGCCAACAAGCGAGTCTTCCCCGACGCCGCCGGCGACTGCGGCCGCCGCCGCGAACCCGGAGATGGTGTCGTTACCCCCTTGGCCGTCGACAAAGGCGACCTGGTTCAGCGTGATGCCGGTAAAGTCGATCACCTCGTTGGAAACGGTGCCGTAGATCCCCACGCCGTTGCCATTGATGATCTCGATGCCGTTTGCGGCCAGGCTGAAAGCGCCGCTATACCAGTAGCTGGAGGCAATGGAGACGGTGTCGGTACCAATCCCGCCCTGCAGGGAGTAGACCTGGTCGCTCCAGACTTGAATCAGGTCGTTGCCCGAGCCACCGTCGATGGTGTCGCCTTGATAGGCGAAGAGGGTGTCGTTGCCTGCACCGCCCTGGAGCAGATCGTTGCCCTGGGCGGCGGTGGTATTGATGTCGAGGATATCGTTGCCGGAACCCCCGCTCAGGGTGTCGTTGCCGCTGCCGCCGCTGAGGGTATCGTTGTCGACTCCGCCGGTGAGGGAATCCTCCCCCGTGCCACCACGAACGTCCGCCGCCGCGAAGCCGCCGATCGTGTCATTGCCACCCTCCCCGTCGATGTAAGCCACCGAGTTCAGGGTGATGCCGGTGAAGTTGAGGGTGTCGTTGCTGACACCTCCCCTGAGATATCCGCCGTTGCCCTGGATGATCTCGATGCCGTTGGTCGCCAGGCTGAAGCTGTCACCGGTGAACCAATAGCTGGAGGCGAGCGACACCGTGTCGGTGCCCGTGCCCCCTTGGAGCACATAGGCCTGGTCGCTCCAGACCTGGATCAGGTCGTCGCCCTCCCCGCCATCGATTGTATCGCCTTGATAGGCGAAAAGGGTGTCGTTCCCGGCTCCGCCCTGGAGCAGATCGTTGCCCTGGGCGGCGGTGGTATTGATGTCGAGGATGTCGTTGCCGGAACCCCCGCTCAGGGTGTCGTTGCCGCTGCCGCCGCTGAGGGTATCGTGACCGACTCCGCCGGTGAGGGAATCCTCCCCCGTGCCGCCACGAACGTCCGCCGCCGCCGCGAAGCCGCTGATCGTGTCGTTGCCACCCTCCCCGTCGATGTAAGCCACCGAGTTCAGGGTGATGCCGGAGAAGTCGAGGATGTCGTTGCTGACACCTCCCCTGAGATATCCGCCGTTGCCCTGGATGATCTCGATGCCGTTGCCGGCCAGGCTGAAGGAGGTGCCGATGATCCAGGAGCCTGAGGCGAGCGACACCGTGTCGGTGCCCGTGCCCCCTTGGAGCACATAGGCCTGGTCGCTCCAGACCTGAATCAGGTCGTCGCCCTCCCCGCCATCGATGGTGTCCTCGATAGGCGAAGAGGGTGTCGTTGCCGGCGCCGCCATCAAGAGAATCGTTACCGTGGGACGTGGGGCTGGTGTCGAGGATGTCGTTGCCCGCGCCACCGATCAGTGTGTCGTTGCCGAAGCCGCCGAGGAGGGTGTCCCTGCCGCCCGCGCCCTCAATCGAATCGTCGCCGTTCCCCCCCGAGATCGAGTCCGCTAAATCCGAGGGAATGCCACCAACGATGCCCAGTGTCAGGTCGTCCGGGGTGATGACGTCGTTGCCAGTAGTACCTGTGATGGTGGCCATGGAATGCTCCGGTCGATGGTGCGATTGTGGATTGTCTGGTACGCCGCGGACGGGCAGTCTCGGACGTCGCGGCAGATTGGACGCGTGGCGGTGAGACGACTAGATCGTGGGAGGCGTTCGCGGCGACAGGGCGCCGCGAATCCCCCAGGTTGGCACTAAACAAAGGCTAGGTGTTGGGAGGGAAAGTGGCAAGTGCCAAAATGGCCGCCTGAGGCGACGAAAAATCTGATGCCGGTTCGGTCTGACCGGTATCCCAAGGTGCCGTTGAGCAAATAGCCTCATTGTCTCAGTAGGTTAGCGCGTCTGAGGCCGCCCTTCGGTCAGTGTCTGTGGAAACCAACCGATGTTTAATGGGTATGCGCCGCCGCGACGAGTGGTACTTGCCCTGTCGCCGATGCGATAAAGCCCCAATGGCCTCACGCATCCTGGCTTGGGACCATCGCATCAGGTCACGCTAGAGTGTCTGCGGCAGTGAAGTGGCGTGCCACCGGCGGGCGATGGGCCGCGGCCGAGTCTCGCCGATAATTACCGAAACCCCTGATGCACGCGTCAGTCCGACCGTCCGACCCCGACCGCCTCCAGCCCGCGCTTGAACCAGCCCTTGGGGGGCTCGTAGTCGGGCACCGTGACCAGGATCTCCTTCGGCTTGTCGGTCTCCGCCCCCCGGGGGTTGGGGCGCAGGTCGCCTTCGATCTGCACCAGGGCGTCCTCCTGGAAGTGCAGGGTCAGCCGGCGCTGCTCCTCCGGCTGGTGACCGCGGCGGATGGTGTAAACGTAGTCCCAGCGCTGGGTGTTGAAGAAATCGGTTAAGAGCGGCGTGCCGAGCAGGTAGCGCACCTGGCGCTGGTTCATGCCGAGCTGGAGTTGGTCCACCTGCTCCGGCGTGAGGATATTCCCTTGTTGTACTGTCATCTTGTAGACGAAGGGAAGGTCCTCCAGCATGGAGTTTTGATACTCGTCCGGTTTGCTCTCCCCTGCGCACCCGGTCACGGCGACCGTGACGAGGCCAAACAGACAGGCAGCGGAACAACTGAGAAGCTTTCGCATCTTGCTATGATAGGGGCCAAGCGGGTAAACCCCCGCATCATACAGCAGCCCCGGTCCCCGATCACCGGACCCGGCCGGGCGGCTGCCGCAACCCAGGCGGGAGGGCGAAGATGGACAACCAACAGATCAAAGAGGCGGGGCTCAAGGTTACCCGACCCCGGGAGAAGATTCTTGGGCGTACTCGAGCGCAGCGGTCGTCGTCACCTGAGCGCAGAGGATGTCTACAAGGAGCTGTTGACCAGCGGGGATGACATTGGGCTGGCCACGGTCTATCGGGTCCTGACCCAGTTCGAGGGCGCGGGCCTGGTGTGTCGGCGCCACTTTGAGACCGGCCAATCGGTTTTCGAACTCAACAGCGGCGATCACCACGATCACCTGGTCTGCATCAAGTGCAACCGGGTGGTGGAGTTCGTGGACGCCTTGATCGAAGAGCGCCAGCAGGCTATCGCGGCCCAACATGGCTTCCGCATCGAGGACCATTCATTGGTGATCTATGGTCTCTGCCCGGCCTGCAAGGGCGCCTGATCCGGGACCCTTGCTCAGGGTGCCCGGCGGGTCCGCGCGCTGACCAGTCACTAGCGGCGGTGCCCCTCGGTTCCCGGAGCCGTTGTGGGATCACGCCAGTGAGACAGGACCGGTGGCGGGGTGACCGCACTCGCCCGGCGACGCGGCTGATCCAGTACAATCAGCGCCCCAATCCCAGCCACTTCCTGTGAGGCAGCCGCTCATGACCCACTTCTTTCCCCTGGCGACCCTGTTGTCCGCCCTTCTTGCCGCTCCCGTGTTCGCCGCCGAAGCGCCCGCCAAGGCCGTCGGCGACCTCTACAAGGAGCGGGCGGAACTCAACGGCAAGCAGGTGACCCTTCACGGTAAGGTCGTGAAGGTCAATAACCAGATCATGGACCGCAATTGGGTGCACCTGCGGGACGGGTCTGGCGATGCCGCCGATGGCTCGAATGACATTACGATCACGACCCAGGACAGCGCGAACCTGAACGACGAGGTCACGGTCGTCGGCACCCTGGTGGTGGATATGGATTTCGGGTCGGGCTACAAATATCCCTTACTGGTCGAAAAGGCGACGATCACCAAGCCCCAGTGATTGCCGTCGCGCGCGCGGAACCGATGCGCCTAGAAGGAGCGGTCAGCCATCAGCCGTTAGCTATTTCAGAACAACGGCTTGTGCACGGTTTTTGGCGACGGCCGCTTACCCTGGGGGTGATCCGTCAGGCGACGCTATCACCATGAAACTCGGAGCTGAACGCTGACGACTGATCGCTGACTGCTCTTTTCAGGTACAAGGCTTCCGGCCGTGCTGTCAGCAGGGCATGGACCTGGGCCAGCATGGGGGCCATGGCCGCAGTGGCCGTGGGGCTCAAGGAATAGTTCGCGTAGTCGAAGGACGTCCCGGCGGCGGAGATCAGGTAGGCGGCGGGTTCATGCTGGTAGAGGGTCTGACACCACGCGAGGAGTTCCCGGGGGTCCAGGAAGTGGGCCATGGTGGAGATGGCGCTGGCGTCGGCTTCCAGCCGGCGGACCCGGACCTCGCCGGGCTCGCCCTCCACGGTGGCGTCGAGGAAGATCACCCGATCGACGGCCGCGATGTCCTCGACCAGTTCGGCGGTGAGGATATGGCGGGAGATGACCTCCACCCCCAGGGGCAGGGGGCCGGCGGCCAGGGCGTCCGCGGCCAGGGGGCCGATGGCATCGTCGCCCCGGATGGGGCTGCCGTAGCCGATGATGAGGGTCTTGGGAGTCATTCCAGTCTCTCGTGTCCGGCTTGAAGACATTCGCTGTCTCTTTTCGCTGCGCGCTAACCGCGGCTTAGCCGGTCAACCACCTGACCCGCGGTGTCCTTGAGTTCGATCAGGAGCGGCATCTGTCCGAAGGCGTGGGAGGCGCAGGAGAGGCAGGGGTCGAAGCAGCGGATGACGGCCTCGACGCGGTTCAGCATGCCTTCCTGAAGGTTGTTGCCGTCCACATAGGCGTCCGCGACCTCGCGGATGGCCTGGTTCATGGCCAGGTTGTTGTGGCCGGTGGCGATGATGAGGTTGACCCAGGTGACGAGCCCGTCGTCATCGATCTTATAGTGATGCATCAGGGTGCCGCGGGGCGCCTCGGAGACGCCGATCCCCTCGTTGCGGTTACTGCGGGCGCGGGCTCGGACACGCGTGTCCAGGATTTCCGGGTCCTTCAGCAGACGGTCCATCATCTCGAGTGCGAAGATGATCTCCACCAGGCGCGCATAGTGGTAATGGAAGCTGCTGGCAATGGGGCCAGACTCCTGCAGCATGTGGAACTCGGCCAGGGCCACGTCGGCGTAGGGGGTGCCGCAGGCGTCGGCATTGTTGAGCCGGGCCAGGGGTCCGACCCGATAGACGCCCTGGGGATAACCGATGGGCTTGTAGTAGGGGAACTTCATGTAGCTGAAGTCCTCGACGGCCTCCCCGACCAGGCGCTCATACTCCCAGGTGGGCACCATGTCCTCCAGGATACGGCCCCGGGCGTCCTTGATGCGCAGGAAGCCGTCGTAGTGCTCCAGGTTGCCGTCCGGGGTGACCAGGCTCATGAACATGGTGTCCTGGGTGCCGAAGTGGCTCGCCTCGTCCTTGAACTTGGGGACCAGGGTCTTGAAGAAGGCATAGGTGCGCTTGGCGATCTCCAGCCCCTCGGGCAGCAGCTTGAGCATGGCCTCGCGCTTTTCCGGGGTCAGGGCCTCGCTGACACCGCCCGGGACCGACCCAGGTGGGGTGGATCTTCTTGCCGCCCAGGGTCTCGATGATGGTCTGGCCGATCTGGCGCAGCCGGATCCCGTCCTTGGCCAGGGCCGGGTCCTGGCGCATGACGCCGAAGATGTTGCGGGTGGCGGGGTCGCTGTCCCAGCCGAGCAGCAGGTCGGGGGAGGACAGGTGGAAGAAGGACAGGGCGTGGGACTGGGTGATCTGCGCCAGGTTAATGATTCGCCGGAGTTTTTCGCCGGTCGGCGGGATCGTTACCGAGAGCAGGTGGTCGCACGCCTTGTTGGATGCCAGCACATGACTCACCGGACAGATGCCGCAGGTGCGGGCCGTCAGCGCCGGCATCTCCCGGTAGGGGCGGCCCTCGCAGAACTTCTCGAATCCGCGGAACTGGGTGAGGTGGAAGCGGGCGTCCTCCACCTCGCCCTGGTCGCCCAGCTGCAGGGTGATTCGGGCATGTCCCTCGATGCGGGTGACCGGTTCAATGGTGACGGTGCGGCTCATGGGTTCAGTCCCCTTGGGAAAATCGATGGAGGGTGCGCGCTATCCCTAGAGGAAAGCATCGGGCCGGATCAGGTCGGGGTCGTGCTGGAGTCATTGGCCAGGGCGCGCTCGGTGATCTCGTGGTTCAGGCCCCAAAGCGGGTCACTTTGCTCGGGTCCGGGGTCCGACCCTCGATCAGCTCATTCAACACATACCAGATGGCATCCGCAGGGGGCGGGCAGCCGGGGATGAAGACGTCCACCGGCACGCAGCCGTGGATGGGCCGCACCTGTTGGAACAGGGCCGGCACGCCGACCGTCGGGATCTGGGGCTGGAGGGTCACGTTCTCTCGGTAGGACCGGTCCATGCACCGCGGCCAGCTTATAGGGGTTGCGCATCGCCGGGACGTTGCCATTGACCGCGCAGTCCCCGAGGCTGATCAGGACCTTGCAGTGCTTGCGGAATTCCTGGGCGTGTCTCAGGTCGTCCTCCGAGCTGATCGACCCCTCCAGGATGCCGAGGTCCACCTGGTCCGGGAGCTGCTTGGCGTCCACCAAGGGGCTGTAGACGATATCGATCTTCTGGGCCAGGTCGATCAGGCGCTCGTCCATATCCAGGAAGGACATGTGGCACCCGGAGCAGCCGTCGAGCCAGGCGGTGGCGACCGTGATCCGGGGTGCTGTCGCGGGGGTGGTCATTGGGCGTGCCTCCGGCGGGCAAGGATGGGCAGGAAGTGCTGGTCTTTGACCATCTCCCCTGCGGACGTGCCCTGCTTCACCAGGGCCCCGGTGGGACAGACCTGAACGCACTTGCCGCAACTGGTGCAGGTGTCACTCTCGCCCCAGGGGCGGGCCAGGTCGGTGATGACCCGGCAGTCGCTGCCGCGGCCCATGACATCCCAGGTGTGGGCGCCCTCGATCTCGTCGCAGACCCGCACGCAACGGGTGCAGAGGATGCAGCGGGTATGATCCAGGCGGAACATCTCATGGGAGCTGTCCACCTCATAGCGGGCCTGGCGATAGGGCACCCGCACATGGTCGACCCCGCACTTCTGGGCCAGGTACTGCAACTCGCAGTGCCCGTTGGAGACGCAGACCGAGCAGACGTGACTGCGCTCGGCGAAGAGCAGTTCCACGATGGTCCGCCGATAGCGCTGGAGCCGCTCCGTATTGGTGGAGATCTGCATCCCCTCCGCGACCTGGGTGGAGCAGGCGGCAAACAGGCGATTCTGGCCGGCCACCTCCACCAGACACAGACGACAGGCGCCCCAAATGCTCAGGCCATCCAGGTAGCACAGGCTCGGGATCGGGATCTTGTTCTCCCGGCAGACCTCGATGATCGTCTCATCCGCACGGGCCGAGAGGTCCTGACCGTCGACGTTCAGCGTAACGACACGGACGCTGGGTTGGGGGGCGGGTGGGGGCATGGTGGCTCCGGGTTGGTCTTAGGCCGCAATAAAAAAAGGCGACCGCGGATAATGAAATCACGTCATGCGGTCAGGATGTGCTCGACCTTATGCACGATTCGATTCTTGGAGGCGGCGGCCTTCATGAAGATCACCACCGACTCCAGTTCGCCGATGGCGAGCCGCGGGTCCACGCCCTTTTCCTCAAAAATCGCCTTGACCTCGCGGCCACAGAATTCGATCAGGAATTGATCGTCACGGGCCATGCCGATGGCCAGGCCAATGAGATAGGGGGTCGAGCGGTCGCCCCTCTGGAGGGCAATCTTGAGTGCGAACTCCTCCCATGCCTGAATCCAGCGGTAGCGCTCGCTCTCGCTGATGCGTGACATATCGGTCCGCAGGAACAGCACCATCGAGTTCATGTTCTTGGTCAGGACATCCGGCGTTACCTTGCGGACGCGGCAGATGGCCTTGGTATGGTGGTCGATACAGTGTTCGCATTGATAATACTGGGCCAGGCCCAGGGCCACGCATTCTTTCTGCTCATAGCTCAGAAAGGTGTCCCAATGCTCCTCACCATCGGTGCCGTCGAACACCATCATGTGCATCAACCCCATCAAATCGGAGATTTGTTTGGGAAAGACGCGATCTTGAAATACGGTACTACTCATTGCTACTGCTCCAAATAAACTCGGTCGGCGTCGGGGTCTTCGCGCCGGAAATAAATCAGGGTCGGCGGCTCGGTGAGGCGGAAAGCAGGTAATCACCGCAGCGGCCTTCGGTGAGACGCGTGGACCAGGTTCAAACAGCCTAATGGCAATAACCCGGGCGGCAATCACCCGGGCGAGGCCGTGGCGCTCAAGCCCCGTCTGGCGGGTTCAGTCGTCTCTCGATACAGTGAAGCCGCAATTTCTATCAATCCCAAGGACCCGACCTAAACCAGTATCAGCCATGGTCGAGTCCCCCGTAAAATGCTAGCCCGCCACCAACTTCTGCTCGTATTCATCCCGGAAATATCGCAGCGTGCTCATCACCGGGTTGGGCGCCGTCTGCCCGAGTCCGCAGAGGCTGGTGGCCTGGACGACTTCGCACAATTCTTCCAGCAGGGCCAGCTCCTTGCGGGTGCCGGTCCCCTTGGCGATGCCATCCAGGATGGCGTGCATCTGATAGGTCCCGGTGCGGCAGGGGATGCATTTGCCGCAAGACTCTGTCATGCAGAACTCCATGAAGTACCGGGCCACGTCCACCATGTCAGAGGTTTCATCCATGACGATCATGCCGCCGGAGCCCATCATGGTGCCCAGGGTCTTCAGGCTGTCGTAGTCGACGGCGATATCCAGATGCTCCCCAGGGATACAGCCGCCGGACGGACCGCCGGTCTGCACGGCCTTGAAGGCCTTTCCGCCGGGGATACCGCCGCCGATCACCTCGATGATGTCCCGCAAGGCGGTGCCCATGGGGACCTCGATCAGACCCGTGTTCTGAATGGTCCCCGCCAGGGCGAAGACCTTGGTACCCTTGGAGCGCTCCGTGCCGATACCGGCAAACCACTCACCCCCTTTGCGAATGATCGGGGCGATGTTGGCGAAGGTCTCCACGTTATTTATGAGGGTGGGGTGACCCCAGAGCCCGGCTTCGGCAGGGTAGGGGGGGCGTGGACGAGGCTGACCGCGCAGACCCTCGATGCTGGCCATCAGGGCCGTCTCCTCGCCGCAGACGAAGGCCCCGGCGCCCAAACGGATCTCGACCTCGAAACTGAATTGGGTCTCGGCAATCTGGTTGCCCAGGAAACCCGAGCGTTTGGCCTTGCGGATGGCGGTTTGCATGCGCTCGACGGCGAGCGGGTACTCCGCCCGGACATAGACATAGCCCTTGTTGGCACCCACCGCATAGGCGGCGATGGCCATGCCTTCCAGGACCCGATGGGGGTCGGACTCCAGCACGGCCCGGTCCATGAAGGCCCCCGGATCGCCCTCGTCTGCATTACAAATGACGAATTTCTGGTTGGCCGGCATCTTCGCGATGGTGGACCACTTGAGGCCGGTGGGGTAACCGCCCCCGCCCCGACCCCGCAGGCCGCTGGTGGTGACCTCCCGCAGGACGTCTGCTGGAGTCATCTCAGAAAGCGCCTTGATCAGACCCGAGTAGCCGCCCACCGCAAGGTAGCCTCGGAAGCTTTCGGGATCGATAATCCCGGAGTTCTCCAGCACGATGCGTTGCTGGCGGGCGAAAAACGGCTGGTCGGTGGGGCAGCGCAGACGCTCCACCGGGGCGCCGCCGACGCTATCCATGATTGCCGCGGCGTCATCGGCCTTGACGTCGCGATAGAGCACGGTGTCGACCAACTCAGCCCCCCGATCTGCCACGGCCACCAGGGGACCGGCGGAGCATAGGCCCATGCAGCCCACCCCTTTGACTTTGCAGGTCCCACTGCGCTGGCTGTGCGCCTGGGTGAGTGCTTCGAAGACCGGCAGGGCGCCGGAGGACTGGCAACTCGCGGCCAGGCACACCCGCACCTCCTTTTGAATACCCGCTTCCAGGGCGCGGTATTCCGCGGCCTTCTCGGCCAGATCGTCCAGGTTCATGGCAGTGCCTCCAGCTTGGCGACCAGGTCGTCGGCGTTCTGCTTACCCAGTACGTTGCCGTCCACCACCACCGCAGGGGCCAGACCGCAGGCGCCGACACAGCGGGCGGTGAGGACCGAGAGGCGATCGTCCTCCGTGGTCTCGCCGGGGTTGATGCCGTAGCGTTGTTCCACCGCCTCGACCAAACCGCCGGCCCCTTTGATGTAACACGCGGTGCCGGTGCAGACCACGCAGGCGTGCCGGCCCTTGGGTTTAAGCATGAACAGGTGGTAGAAGGTCGCAACCCCGAAGACCTTCGACAGGGGCAAGTCGAGAGAACCGGCGACGAAGCGCATTGAGGCTTCATCCAGGAACCCAAAGGCCTCCTGGACGCTGTGGAGGGTCTCGATCAGGGCGTGCCCGGCATAACCGTTGCGACGCATCGTGGCATTGACCAGCTTCCAGCGCTTGTCGTCGCTGGGCAGGGCGGGCCGGGTTAGCTGCAGGCTCATGTCCCCTCCTAAGTATCCGGGGCCAACAAAGGGGTTGGATATCGCCTTGGGAGTCTGCCACCTTGATTCCGAAATCGATTCTCGATGGGTACCGGGGCGCGCGCTCGCAGGGCAGGCTTAGAGACTAACCCGGCCCGGGGGGGTTGGTCTATCGCCGTGTTGCGTTGCACCAATCCGGCTCCCTGGTCCCGCGGAGGGGACGAAGCCCCCGTGCCGGTCGCCCCAGGGGGGAGTAACGCGAGGCGGTGATTGCCCCGATCCATGGAAAGCCCGCGCCTGAACACCCACGTCTGACCAACCCCGACCAGTCTCAGGACGCACGATGATGACCAGCACCCACGCCCACCCGTCTGGCCCTGCCAACAGGCTGGCGGCGAGCACCAGCCCCTATCTGCTGCAGCACGCCCACAATCCAGTGGATTGGTGGCCCTGGTGCCCGGAGGCCCTGGCGGTGGCCCGCGAGCAGGACCGGCCCATCCTGCTCTCTATCGGTTACTCGGCCTGTCACTGGTGCCATGTAATGGCCCATGAGTCCTTCGAGGACCCGGAAACGGCGACCCTGATGAATCAGCTGTTCGTGAACATCAAGGTGGACCGGGAAGAGCGGCCGGACCTGGATAAGGTCTATCAGACGGCCCACCAGTTGCTCGCCCGGCGGGCCGGCGGTTGGCCCCTGACCCTGTTTCTGAGCCCCCGGGACCTCCAGCCCTTCTTCGCCGGGACTTACTTTCCGCGGGAACCTCGTCACGGTCTGCCCGCCTTCAGCCAGCTCCTGCAAGGGGCCGCGCGGGCCTGGCGGGAACAGCAGGGGGCCATCACCGCCCAGGGTGCGGACCTGCTGGCGGCCCTGGAACAACTGGAGCCCGTGGGGGGCAGCGAGGTGCCGGCTGCGAACGTCATGGACGCGGCCCTGCGTCAACTCTCCGATCGCTTCGATGGGGAGCATGGGGGCTTCGGCCGTGCCCCCAAGTTTCCCCATCCCACCAACCTTGAGTTTCTGCTGCGCCAGGCGGTCGGCGGGCCGCCGGACGACCCGACCCTGCGGATGGCGGTCTTCACTCTGGAGCGCATGATCCGGGGCGGGCTCAACGACCAGCTTGGCGGGGGATTCTGTCGCTATTCGGTAGACGACCAGTGGATGATTCCCCACTTCGAGAAGATGCTCTACGACAATGGGCCCTTGCTGGCACTCTGTTGCGATGCCTTTCAGGTCACCGGGGACACCCTGTTCCAGGACGCGGCAACTGCCACCGCTGATTGGCTCATGGGGGAGATGCAATCCTCGGACGGCGGCTATTACTCCAGCTTGGACGCCGACAGCGAGGGTCATGAGGGACGCTTCTACGTCTGGGACAGGGAGCAGGTTCGGGCACTGCTGACCCCGGCGCAGTATGGCCCCTTTGCGGCGGTCTATGGCCTGGACCGCCCGGCGAACTTCGAGGGGCAGTGGCACCTGCACGGCTACCAGACGCCGACCGAGGTGGTGGCGCGTCTGGACCTGCCGCAGGCCCAGGTCGAGGCGCTGCTGGCCGCCGCCCGCGCCACCCTCTACGCGGAGCGGGAAACCCGGGTGCACCCCGGACGGGATGAGAAGGTGCTGACCGCCTGGAATGCGCTCGCCATCAAGGCGATGGCACGGGCAGCCCGGGTCCTGGGGCGGCCGGACTACCTGGAATCGGCGCAGTCCGCCCTGGCCTTTATCCGTGCCAAGCTGTGGCAGGACGGGCGCTTGCTCGCGACCGCCAAGGACGGCAAGGCCCATCTCAACGCCTATCTGGACGACTATGCGAACCTGCTGGACGCCCTGCTGGAGCTTCTGCAGACCCGCTGGTCTCGGGCGGATTTATTGTTTGCACTGGAGCTGGCAGAGGTTCTCTTAGAGCAATTCCACGACCCGGCAGTCGGCGGCTTCTGGTTCACGGGTCGGGACCACGAGCCGCTGATCCATCGGCCCAAGCCCCTGGGGGACGAGTCCCTGCCCGCGGGCAACGGGGTGACGGCCTTGGCCTTGCAACGCCTGGGACACCTGGTCGGTGAGCCGCGCTACCTGGCCGCGGCAGAAGGGACCCTGAAACTCGCCGCGGAGGCCATCCGAGGCCTGCCCTATGCCCACGCCACCCTGCTGTTCACCCTGGATGAGTATCTGGACCCGCCAGAGACCCTGATCATTCGTGCCGCCCCGGACCTGCTGGGGGACTGGCAGGCCGCTGCCCAGCAGGGTTACCGCCCGCGTCGGCTGGCGCTGGCCATTCCTGATTCGGAGACCGATCTGCCCGGCGCCCTGGCCGGTATGGTCCCCGGGAGCGGCCCCCGGGCCTACCGCTGCCGGGGTACCCGCTGCGAGGCGCCGGTGTTGCGCATCTGCGACCTTTAGGGTGTTGATTTGGCCGGTGACATCACTTCACCAGCCGCTTGCTCCGCAGTGAATCAGCCCCCGCAGTCGGGCGCCTGGAAATCAGAGGCCATGAGGGTTTGGGTTCAGCAGCCGTGGCAGTAGTAATCCGGCAGTCCGGCGATGCGACAGGCCTGCTTACAGCCGCCGTTGGGAAACAGGTCCTCCAGGTGTCGGCGGGTGCAGGGGACATGCTCCGAGATTTCGCTGCCCATGGACTTCACGACCACCCGGGGTGACGGGGGTATCTCATGGGTGGTGTAGTAGTCCCGCAGGAATCCGATGACCTTCCAGTGGCAATCCGTCAGTGTCAGTCCCTCCTCCCCGGCGAGGGTTTGCGCCAGGTCGCGATCCCAGTCATCGAAGCGGGCCAGATAGCCCTTCTTGTTCATTTCACGACCGGCGACTTGCATGTTCAGCATCGTGTACTCCTCCACCCGCGGGTGGGCTTTCTTGGGGCTTGGTGGCTCGTGCTGCCGTTCCCTCGGCCCAGCATCCGTGAATGAGTAATTACTAATTCGCTAACGCAATTCAAGGGGCTTGTCAATGCGAATAGGCGCAATCATGGACGAATTTTGGCGCTGAGATACCGAATCCAGATCAAGAGTTCAGCAATTAACCCGCTGGTATTCCTTGCAGCGCGTGGGGCTAGTGGGCACAGGTCGCCGCCCGGTGGAACCCGCTCGCAAACCGCGAGTGCCTGAGGAGGGTACGCGCACCCATTGGAGCGGTCGGTGTGGACACCCGGCAATGCAGCCGAGCCCAGGCGCCGCCGCTCAAGCCGTTGTTGGTGAACCGGGGGCTTGGGATAAGGTCAATCGTCGTGACAGGTCTGCTGGACGTCAACCGATGGGGGTGCAATCCATGCTGGGAACGATCGGTATGGCCCTGGTGGTGCTGGTCTGGTGCGGCGGGGTCAGAGCCGACCAGGCCGCCCGGGGCTGGTTGCAGCTGGGGCAGGACCAACGGGAGGCCCGGCGCCAGGCCGAACCCCTGACGCCCCAAGAGTCCCGCCAGTTACAGATCCGAGAGCACCAGGAGGCGCTGCGCCTTCGGGAGACCCTTCAGGCGCAGCGCCGCCGGGCCTGGGATCGAGTGCCACGGTGGGCCGGCAAGACCCATCGGGCACCACCGGGGTATGAGGTCCGCCGCTTTGGCGAGGAGCTGAGACAGGGCCGGGAACTCGAGGCCCTGCGCCTGCGTCAGGGCTTGGACCGCCGCATTCAGGGGACGCCGCCCGGGCGCTCTCGGGTGCGTTAACGTGAAACACACACTTCATCTTCCGGGGTGGCACCGCGCCATGAAAGTTAGCGCGGGCCTTTCTCGGCTTACGGACCGCCCCGCGTCCTTGGTATATGATTCCCGCCAAGGTCATCCCTGCTGTCACGCGTATCGCACTATGAGTGAAACCCCCAAGGTCAAGATTTTGTTCGTTTGTATGGGGAATATCTGCCGGTCCCCCACCGCCCATGGCGTCTTTCGGCACCTGGTGCGGGCGGCGGGCTATGCCACACAGATCGAAATCGACTCCGCCGGCACCCACGCGTATCACCTGAATGAGCCGCCGGACGAGCGGGCCCAGGAGACGGCCCTGGCCCGGGGTGTCGATATCAGCGACCTGCGCGCCCGCCGGGCGGCAGCCGAGGATTTTGCCTACTACGATTACATCCTGGCCATGGACCAGGACAACTACCATAGCCTGTCTCGCGTTTGTCCCCAGGGGATGGAGCGTAAGCTTCTTTTGCTTATGGATTTTGCGCCGCAGCTCAAGCGTCGGGAGGTGCCCGATCCCTACTATGGGGGGCAGCGGGGTTTCGATCAGGTGTTTGACATGGTCGAGGCGGCCGCGCAGGGCCTGCTGGACCATCTCATCCGCCGCGAGCTTTAGCCCCTGGCACCTTGGTCAATGGCCGGATCCTGGCCCCAGGGTGCGCAACGTGCACCTGTTTGAGGGACCGCAAGTCATTCAGCCGCCTCGCTAGTCCCGGGTTCAACAGAGGGAATCATCAAGGGATTCATGGTTGCCGATGCGCACGGTGCACCCACCGGCGCAGGGCCCGGCGTTCCTAGAACTCGGCGACGGCGCGCAGGCCGAAGATCCAGCCGTCCACGTCCTCGCCCTCCCGGTACTTGTCCTGCATGTACTGGACATCCGCTGACAGGGCCAGGTAGTCGTTGAAAGCAAGGCGGTAATAGGCCTCGACGGCATTGGTGCGGCCGATGTCCCCATTGCCACCATCCAGGTAGGCGTAGCCGATACCGATATTGTCATTTTCCCGTCCCCAGGCGGCCCCCTTGAAGTCGAAACCGCCCGAGTAGTCAGCCTTGTAGTCCACCAAGGCATCCTCCGCCTGCCAGCCCAGGCGTAAGAAGACCCCCAGCACCTTCCCCAGCTCCTGGTCGAAGGACAGCAGCCAGCCGGACAGGGGCTCCTTCTCGGAAGGCGCTGGGTCGAGGGCCGTGTCCGGGTAGGCCTCCGGGTTGAGCTCCGTCTCCGCGTCCAGGTCGTCGTCCGCTTGAGGGCCACCAGCGGGGGCGGAGAAGGCGCTGGAGGTGCCGGCATACATCACGCGATAGTTGCCCGCGCCCAGGGCGGTCTCCAGGTGATAGTCCAGTTCCGCGGCATACCAGTTGTAGTTGTTGCCATCCTCATTCTCGCCGACGTTCATGCCCACGCCAGTGACAGTGAGGTTGCCGGCCTTCCACGCCAGCACGCCGCCGACGTCATAGGCAGGGAGGAAGGCGCTGCGCCCGTTCACGAAGGCCTCGTTCATGAACTGGGTGTACTCGTCGTTGGCATAGGCGTTCTCGTTGACGTAGAAGGCCGGGTCGATGATGCCTCCGGTGACCTGGACCTGGTTGGTTTCCGAGATTTTGAAGGTGTGGGCATACCAGGCCTCCAGCAGATAGCTGCGGTCGCGCCCGTTGATGTCCTGCACGTCCGCTTCCAGGTCCGCGGCCCAGGGGGCGAGCACAAAGGGGCTGTCCGGGTTCAGGGCGTTGCCGGCGGCGAAGCCGAACTTGAAGAAGAACTGGTCCTGCTTGGTCGGGTTGTAGAAAACCTCCGGCTGAAAGACGAGGGCACCGCGGCAGAGGTTTTTGGCCTCCGGGTCCCCGGTGACCTCCTGGCACTGGCCGGCTCCCGCCAGCAGGCCGTTGAGCTCGAGTTGCTCGTTGATGTCAAAGGCCCAGGCGGTACCGCCCGCGGCAGGGGCGAGGGTCAGCATCAAGGTCAGGGCGAAGGCGCGGCGGTGAGTCTGGCTCTGGTGCATCGGTCTGGTCCGGAATTGCTGGTGAAGGTGCAAGGTCGGTATATGGCCCATGTGGGCGCGGCGCGGAGAAGGTAACACGATCAATACAGTCGTGATACTCGACCCCGCAGTGTGCAATGATAATCTCGTACCAGCAATCTGTGAATAAGAAAGATTCGTATTTATCTATTTTCTTCTTTGGGGCCACGGCTTCAGCGGGGCCCGCGCCCGTGGTCTCATCGATCGAGCCTGCCCAGGGTTAAACCTGGAAGGAGCAGTCAGCGGTCAGCCATCAGACGTCAGCTATTTCAGAACAGCGACTGGACACGTACCGCTCTTTTCCGGGCAAAGGGCTTAAGATCCTCGCTCGTGTCGAGCAGAACCGGTTGTTCAGCGGGGGCCTTATGCGTGTCGTCTGGGGTGTTTCAGCGCTAGCGGCGCTGGTGTTGTTGGGCGGGTGTGGCGGGGCTGGTCGGGAGGCCACCGACCCGGAGGACCTGCCGGTCAGTTGCGTGGCCAAGCCGGCGCCGGGGAATTGCCGGGGCCGCTACACGAAGTTTTACTACGACTATCGGGACAACCGTTGCAAGCCGTTCACCTACAGCGGCTGCGGCGGGCGCATACCCTTTGAGACCCTTGAGGATTGTGTGAATTACTGCGGAGCGACGCCGTGAAGCCGGTCGGGTAGGGGGCCGGACGGGTAGAGCCGTGTTATAGGGTGCGGGGGCGCGTGATGGAGAGGAGTTGTGCACATCCGGGAGCCAGATGGTCCCACTGGTTCGGCATCTCCAGGCGCGCAAGGGCGCCCGTGGGGAGAAGCTTGCCGTCATCGGGCAGGTCGAGGTCGTCTCCGCTCAGGTGCTGGACCAGGGTCTCGAGCCCCGGGTTATGACCGACCAGCAGGACGGTGGCAGCCGCCGGGGGGCAGCGATTAAGCACCTGAAGCAGTTCGGTTAAGCTGCCCTCGTAGATGGCCTGGTCCCAGACAATCTGGCCCTTGGGGATCTCCAGGGCCTTGCAGACCTTGAGCGCCGTCTGTTGGGCCCGCTGGGCGGGAGAACTGACCACATAGTCCGGCACCAGCCCCTCCCGGTAAAGCCAGGCACCGATTTTGGGGGCATCGTGCTTGCCGCGTTTGGTCAGGGGCCGGTCGAAATCGGAGGCGGCGCTGGTGTCCCAATCGGACTTGGCGTGACGGAGGATCAGAAGTTCGCGGGGCATATGGAAAAAGGGTTCGGCGTAGCTCAATTCCGATGATCGTGTGGCGCCCCGGCCAAGGGGGCTGCGCCGTTTTAACACAACCGTCATTTTCCAACTACCTTGCTCGGGGTCGGTGGCTTGGTTGCCCCGGCGCCCCCTAGCGCGAGCGGTCTCAGCGGATCGCAGCCAGCAGGCGGTCGATCATCGCCCGCGCCTGCCCCAGGTACCCGGCCCCGAACAGGTTCAGGTGGTTGAGGATGTGGTAAAGGTTGTAGAGGGTCTTGCGCACCGCATAACCCGGGTCCAGGGGCCAAGCCTCCCGGTAGGCAGCGTAGAAGTCGGCACCGAAACCGCCGAACAGCTCGGTCATGGCCAGGTCCGTCTCGCGATCCCCGTAGTAGGTCGCTGGGTCAAAGACGACCGGCTGGCCATCCGGGAGATACCCCAGGTTGCCGCCCCACAGGTCCCCGTGGAGCGAGGGAGGCCGGCGGCCGGTGGTCCAGCAGGGCACCCAGGTCTGCCAGCAGCCGGTCTCCGGCCGGTTGCAAGGCGCGGGCGTGGCCGTTGCGGGTGGCGAGTGTCAGTTGGTAGCCCAGTCGCTGGTCGCGCCAGAATTCCGCCCAGTCCGGGCTGGGGGTGTTGAACTGGGGGGTGGAGCCGATGAAGTTATCATGCTCCCAGCCGAAGCTTGGGGCCAGAGTTCGGTGCAGCGCGGCCAATTGCCGCCCGGCGGCGGCCCCCCGGGCGGGTCCGCTCAGGTCCAGGTGCTCCAGGACGAGATAGCTGAACCGGCCAGTCTGTCCCCAACAAAGGGGTGCGGGAACCCGGAGCGCGCGGGTTGCGGCCAGAGCGGCGAGCCCCGCGGCCTCGGCCTCAAACATCGCGACCCATTCTGCCCCATTGGTCTTTACGAAATAGTCGCGGGTCCCGTCGCTCAGAATCGCCGTCGTGTTGATGCAGCCGCCGCTCACCGGGCGTGGGGGGGCGGGCGCGAATGGCAGGCTGGTCACCGACCCGATGTGGGTGGCGATCGTCGCCCAGTCGGCCAGGGGGCGGGCCAGCTCAGGCCCCGGGTCCCTTACCCAGGCGCCCTCGCAGGGGACTGCTGCGCGGGAAGTGGGCGCGCAGAAACTCCATCTGGTCGGCCAGCACGCCGCGGCCCATCAGATAGACGTACTCCGCATGGGTCGGGGTGAAGGGGACCGCCAGAAGTTCCATCCCGGCCGCCTCCGGCGTGCGCCCGGCCTTGAAGTTGTTACAGCGCACGCAGGCGGTGACCACGTTGTTCCAGTGATCGCGCCCGCCCTGGCTGGAGGGACGCACGTGGTCACGGGAGAGTTGGCGGCTCGGAAAGTGGCAGCCGCAGTAGAGACAGATCTGGTCGTCCCGCTGGAATAAGGTGCGGTTGGACAGCGGCGGCACATAGTCGTCCTGCAGCTTGTTCAGGGCGTTGTGCATGCCGTAGGTGGAGATGATGGAGTGGATGCGCAGCCGACTGCGGCGCCTGGTGGCGGCATTGATACCACCGCGCAGGTCGAAGAGGGGGTCGCCGCAGGCGTAGGCAACCTGATCGAGAAGATACAGTCGAGCGGCGGTTCGGTAGTCCACCCATTCCAGGGGCATACCCGCCAAATCCGTTCGCAGTACCTGTTGGTTCAATGGCACCATAGCGGGATAAGGCTCGGAATTTCGTCCAGCATGATACACATTGAGGGCGGGTGCGCAAGGGCGGAGGGGTCGGCGTTTTCAGCGCCTGCGGGTCGCCGGTGTTGGCGGCTGGAGATCCCGTCCAAGCCGGCTTCGACCGGGGGCCGATCGGTGTACAACCTTGGACTCCGGGGGCCAGTCGACCGCCTGTGCGCGCCGAGTCGAGCAGGGTAAGAACCGGGCCTGGCCAAAGAGTCCACAGTCCGGAGGGCGCATTGGAAAAACTGATAGCCTTGGCCCAGAACATTGATTAGAAATCAACCAAGATCTTAAAAATCAAATAAACCAATGACCTGGAAAACCGGGCATTTCCTGTCCGATTAGACAGGACCGCAATCACTGCGCCGTGTTGCGGCCATGCTTCAGGGCCTATCCCCAGACTTATCCACAGATATTGTGAACAGCTGGGCTTTCCCCAAGACCGCCAGCCGGTTAGGTCGCCTGGCAGCGACGGATGACCTCCGGCCCGGGCGTCTCAGGGCCCGCCCCCTGATGGGGAGGCGCCCACCACCACCAACGAACTCCCCAGTGCCACAGCGACCGGTCCCCCCCTCTCAGTCGATCGGTACCATCCTGCGGGTCGCGGTCGCGGCGCCCCTGGCCGGGCTGTTCGACTATCTTCCACCGGTGGACCTGGCGGTTGACGCTCTGGTCCCCGGCTTGCGCTTGTTGGTGCCCTTCGGGCGCGGGCGGCGGGTGGGCATCCTGGTCGAGATTGTCAGGCACTCGGAACAGCCGGTGGAACGTCTGAAGCCCGTCACCGCCGTGCTCGACCCCACCCCGGTGTTGGACCACCGGAATCTGGCCCTGATCCGCTGGGCCGCCGATTACTATCGCTCGCCCTTGGGGGAGGCGCTGTTCAGCGCCCTGCCGGCGCGCCTGCGGCGTGCGGACGTGCGTCTCGAGACGGGCCTCCCGGGTCTGCGTGTCACCACCGCCGGGCTGGCCCTGAGCCCGGCAGCACTCGGTCGGGCCCCAGCGCAGCGCCGTGTCCTGGAAACCCTGCGGGCGGCGCCGGAGGGGCTTGCGACCCTGGCGCTCAAGGCCCGGCTCGGCCCTGGGGCCGGTGCCGGCGTACTCAGGGTGCTGCGCGAGCGCGGGTTGATCGAGCCCTGTCGGGTTTCGCCCCAGGCCGACCCGGTCCCGGCGGACCCCAATGCAATAGGGCCGGACCTCAACGCCGAGCAACAGCAGGCGGTGAACGCGGTGACCGCGGCCTTGGGGAGTTTCGCGCCCTTCCTCCTCAACGGGGTCACGGGTAGTGGCAAGACTGAGGTCTATATCCGGCTCATCCAGACCGTCATCGCGGCCGGTCGTCAGGCCCTGGTCCTGGTGCCGGAGATCGGTCTGACCCCCCAGTTGCGTGACCGCCTGGAGCGCCGCCTGCCTAGCCCTCATGCGGTCCTGCATTCGGCGCTATCGGAGGGGGAGCGGGAGCGGGCCTGGCACAGCGCTGCCAGCGGGCGGGCGACCCTGGTGCTCGGTACCCGCTCGGCCTGCTTCGTGCCGCTGCCGCGCCTGGGGTTGATCCTGGTGGACGAAGAGCACGACGTCTCGCTCAAGCAGCAGGATGGGTTTCGCTACTCGGCCCGGGACCTGGCGGTCCGCCGTGCCCAGCAGGTCGGCTGCCCGGTGGTCCTGGGTTCCGCCACCCCGTCCCTGGAGACCCTCTACAACACCCGTTCCGGGCGCTATCGGGGGCTGCGCCTGACCCAGCGCGCCGGGGGCGCCAGTCCGCCGGTCATTGCGCTCCTGGACATCCGCGGCCAGCCTCTGAGCGCAGGTCTATCCCCTTTGTTGCGGGAGCATGTCGCCGCCCAGACCGGGGCCGGGAACCAGGTCCTGTTGTTCCTCAACCGCCGCGGTTATGCCCCGGTGCTCACCTGTCACGACTGCGGCTGGGTGGGTGCCTGCCCCCACTGCGACGCCCGCCTGACCCTGCATCTGAAGTTGCGGCGCCTCTGGTGTCATCACTGCGGCTGGTTCCAGGCCATGCCCACCAAGTGCCCGGACTGCCAGGGGCTGGACCTGCGCGGCCTGGGGTTGGGCACCGAGCGACTGGAGGAGGAACTGCGCGGGGTCTTTCCGGACCTGACCCTGGCCCGGATCGACCGGGACAGCACCCGCCGTAAGGGGGAACTGGACCGACTACTCGCTGCCAGCCGCCGGGGCGAGATCCAACTCCTGCTCGGCACTCAGATGCTCGCCAAGGGGCACGACTTCCCCGGGGTCACCCTGGTCGGTATCCTGGACCTGGACCAATCACTCTATGCGGCGGACTTCCGCGCCCCGGAGCGCACGGCCCAACTCATCGTTCAGGTGGCCGGCCGGGCCGGGCGGGCGGAGCGCCCGGGGCGGGTCGTGCTCCAGACACGCCACCCTGAGCACCCGTTGCTCAAGTCCCTGATCCAGGGCGGTTACCCCGGGTTCGCCGAAACTGGCCTTGGGCGAGCGGGAGGCCGCGCGGCTGCCGCCCTTTGCCCACTTGGCCCTGTTGCGCGCCGATGCGCCGGAGCAGCAGGTACCCCTCGATTTCCTGCGTCAGGGCCGCGTCCTGGCCCTGACCCTTTTGGCCGATCTGCACGGCACCGGGGTTCAGGTGTCCAGTCCGGTCCCGGCTCCCATGGAGCGCCGCGCCGGACGCTACCGGGCCCAACTCCTGCTGGAGGGTTCGCGCCGCGCGGACTTGCAGAGCTTTCTCGCCCTTTGGGTCGCCGCGCTCTGGCGCATTCCCCGGACTGGCGGTCTGCGCTGGTCGCTGGATGTGGACCCTCAGGACATGCTGTGAGGGCCGGATTCGGGTATCCTTAAACGCCTACGCGCGGCGCGTCCCCAGGCCCGCGGCCCCTGTCTTCTCTCCATCCGAATGACTCATGAAACAACAGATAACGGACCTCCTGCGTGCCGGTTTGACGCACCTGACTGCTGATGGGACCTGGGGCGCCATCGCACTTCCGGAGCCGCAGGTCGAACGTACCCGGGACCAGTCCCACGGCGATTTTGCCACCAACCTGGCCCTGATCCTGGCCAAGCCCGTCCGCGCCAAGCCGCGCGAGATCGCGGAGCGCCTGGTGGCCGCCCTTCCGGCCTCGCCCCTGGTTGCCCGGGTGGAGATTGCCGGGCCTGGCTTCATCAACTTTTTTCTTGCCGGGGACGCTTACCTGGCAGTGATCCCTGCCGTTCTCAGCGCCGGGCCCGATTATGGTCGCTCCCGACTCGGTGCCGGCCAGCGTGTTCAGGTGGAATTCGTCTCCGCCAACCCCACCGGTCCCCTGCATGTCGGCCACGGGCGCGGCGCGGCCTATGGAGCGGCGGTGGCCGACCTGCTGGCAGCGGTGGGCTATGAGGTCCATCGGGAGTATTACGTCAACGACGCCGGCCGCCAGATGGACATCCTGGGCACCTCCGTGTGGTTGCGCTACCTGGAACTGTGCGGCGAGGCCATCGAGTTCCCAAGCAACGGTTATAAGGGTGACTATGTCTGGGACATTGCCGCCACCTTGCACCGGGAGCACGGGGACGCCTACCGGGTGGAGGCGCAGGAGGTCTTTGCCGGGACCCCGCCGGATGAACAGCCCGGCCTGGAGGGGGGCGACAAGGAGGCCCACATCGACGCCCTGATCGGCGCCGCCAAGCGGCTGCTGGGGGACAACCGCTACCGCTACTGCTTTGAGCTTGGGCTCAATGTCATCCTGGACGACATCCGCGCGGACCTGGCTGAGTTTGGGGTGGAGTATCAGGAGTGGTATTCGGAGCGGTCCCTGGCCGAGCGGGGCGCGGTCAACCGGGCCATCGAGCGCCTGCGCGCGGCTGGTCATGCCTACGAGCAGGCGGGAGCCCTGTGGTTCCGCTCCACTGCTTTCGGGGATGAGAAGGATCGGGTGCTGGTGCGCGAGAACGGGCAGAGCACCTACTTCGCCTCCGACATCGCCTACCACATGGACAAGCTGGAGCGGGGCTTCGCACGGGTCATCGACATTTGGGGAGCGGATCACCATGGGTATGTCCCGCGGGTCAAGGCCGCCCTCACCGCGCTCGGGGACGACGCCGAGCCGCCTGGACGTGCTGCTGGTGCAGTTCGCCATCCTCTACCGAGGCGGCGAGCGGGCCCAGATGTCGACCCGCTCCGGCGAGTTCGTTACCTTGCGGGAACTGCGCAAGGAGGTGGGTCGGGACGCCGCCCGCTTCTTCTATGTGATGCGCCGGTGCGAGCAGCACATGGACTTCGACCTGGACCTGGCCAAGAGTCAGTCCGCGGACAACCCCGTGTATTACTGCCAGTACGCCCACGCCCGGGTGTCCAGCGTCTTGCGCCAGGCGGCGGAGAAGGGGATGGTCGTGGACCCGAGCCCCGGCACCACCAACCTGGAGCGCCTGACCGAGGACCACGAGCAGGCCCTGCTGCGGACCCTGGCCCGCTACCCGGAGGTGATCGAGACCGCCGCTCTGAACCACGAGCCCCACCAGCTCACCGGCTACCTGCGTGATCTGGCCAACGACCTGCACACCTATTACAACGCCCATCAGTTCCTGGTGGACGACGCGACGCTCCGCGATGCACGCATCAAGCTCATCCTGGCCGTGCGCCAGGTGTTGCGCAACGGCCTGGCCCTGGTGGGCGTGTCCGCCCCGGAGGTGATGTAGATGGCCCAGGACTTCCGTCGTGGTGCCGGCAAGGTCACGCCTCGGCGCTCCCAGCGACCCCGCTCCTGTGTCTGGTGGTTCCTGTTCGGGGGCGTCGTCGGCAGTTTTGGGGTCGGGCTCTATTGGATGACCCAGGCCCCGGATCAGTTGCCGACCCCGGTGGCGGCCATTCCCAAGACCGAGCGGCCTGCGGCACCCCAGCCCAACTTCCAGTTCGAGAAGATCCTGCGCGAGACCGTGGTGGACACCACCGACAGCGGTAAGCCGCCGCCGCCCCCGGCGCCACGGCCCGAACCGCCAAAACCGGAATCGCCTAGAGCGGAATTGGCGGGGCCGGAGTCGCCCAAGCCCAACCCCCCGGTTGCCGACGGGTCAAAACCCAATACGGCACCCGTCGCGGCATCGGGGACATCGGTGCTCCAGGTCGGCAGCTTCAAGACCGCCAAGGACGCCGAGGCTATGAAGGCCAAACTCGCCCTGCTGGGAGTCTCCACCCGGGTCCAGCCCGTCACCCTCGGTAACGGCCAGGTCTGGCACCGGGTCATGACCGGGCCTTTGAGCAACAAAAAGGCCCTGACGGAGACCCAGGCCACGCTCAAAAAACACGGCATCGAGGCCATGGCGGCCAAGGTCAAGTAGGCGCTTAGCGGGCCGGGAGCCGATACCTCTGCACCGTCTGGGGCCGGTCCTCCCTGGTCCGGGCAGGGCGCGAGGCGTCAGCTGGTATCTCGATCAGGATGGACGCTGTGAGCGTGCTGCCTGCTCGATCCGCTGCCGCAGTGTCCCGCGGCGGCGCCAGAAACGGCGGAGCGCCCAGCGGTTCAGGCCAAAGGACCAACCCTCCCCAACGTCCAGCGTCAGGGCGCAAACCCTGCCGGCGGCGAGTTCCGTGCATTGGCCTGCGATCAGGGACTCCAGCCCCGCAATCGCGCGGCTCCACGCGTCCCAGTCCCTTTCGATGGCCGGCCACCAGATCCTATCCCAGAAGACCAGCACGTGAGCCGGCGGGGGATCGGACCGGGTGAACTGATGCCGGATCAAGTCGTCCAGTCCCAGCGACCGTGCTCCCGCTGCTCGAGCCAGACCACGGGCCAGGGGATGTTCAGCGATGATCAGATCAGGCCCGCCAACCACCTGGGGGAGCACCCCGCCGCCCCAGGTCCAAATCCCGCTGATGGCCGGCTTAGCGACCGCCTCCCGGGCCTGATTCACCGGGTCCTGATAGAAGAGCATCTGGGCCTCGTTCTGCCACCGGTTCCAGGCGCGGGCGTCCGGTCCGGACGGCAGATAGGGAGCGACGCCCTGGCCGCTGACCCGATGCAGAGGGCTGGTGCTCAGGTCGGGTGCGGTCAGGACTCGCAGATACCAACGATCGGGACGGGTGGCGACCAGTGTCAGTCCATCACGCGCAAAGTGGTTGTTGAAGGCGGCCACCAGGGCGGCCGACTCGTCTGCCGTAACGCCAAGCGAGGGGCCGCCAAAAAGCAGCAGGCGGTCCCGGTCCGGGCGCAGGTGAACGGGGTCCGCGTGGAACCAGCAGCCTTGCGCGGCAAGTTCGGGGGCTTCGGCGAGGAGGCAAAGGGGGGCCGTCGGGAGGTCGTGGTCCGCCCCGGCGGCCCGTAGCCCCGCATCCTCATGACCCATGTCGGCCGGGACCTTGCCATCCCGGACATTGGATTCCGGTGTCCTGGCGGAATGGCGGGTTCGGGTTGGGGGCGAGTCCTGGTCCGGCCTGGTGGCTGGATGCACGCCAAAGGATGCGACCAGGGTCTTCAAAGGGTCCCGTCCCGGAGTCGACCGCAAGTCCGAGCGGGTCAACAGGCGGTCCAGGGAGGGTGTCCGCGGGAACTGCCCCGGGGGCAAGCCTGAGGCCATCAGAAGCCCCGGGCAGAGGATCTCGATTTTCACGGTTCGGCGAACAGGGCCTGCTGCCCGGGGCCTGGCGGCTGTTCGACCCGGGGCCTTGTGCTGAGGGGTGTGCTAACCGGCCAGGGTCTCCATGCGAATCCGCATCACCGCCCCCTGGACCGATCCCTGGGCCTCGATGCGGGCGATGGCCTGGTTCATCTGGCCCTCCCGCACCCGGTGGGTGAGCATGACGAGCGGCACATGGGTGTCGCCCTCCCCGGGTTCCTTCTGCTGGATGGCCTCGATGCTGATCCCCTGCTCCCCCAGGATGCTGGCGATACGGGCCATGACGCCGGGCTCGTCCAGGGCCAGCATGCGCAGGTAGTAGGCGGTCTCCACCTGCTCCATGGGCAAGATGGGGGTGTCCGCCAATTCGTCGGGCTGGAAGGCCAGGTGGGGCACCCGGTTGCTGGGGTCGGTGGTGAGGGTGCGCACCACGTCCACCAGGTCCGCCACCACCGAGGAGGCGGTGGGCAGGGAGCCCGCGCCGGCGCCGTAATAGAGGGTTGGACCCACCGCGTCGCCCTTTACCAGCACCGCGTTCATGACCCCGTCCACGTTGGCGATCAGGCGCCGGTGGGGAATCAGGGTGGGGTGGACGCGCAGTTCGATGCCGTCGGCGCTCCGGCGCGCGATGCCCAGATGTTTGATGCGATAGCCCAGCGCCTCCGCATAGGCGACGTCCTGGGCCTCGATGCGGGAGATACCTTCAGTGAAGCAGCGCTCGAACTGGAGCGGGATGCCAAAGGCCAGGGAGCCCAGAATGGTGAGCTTATGGGCGGCGTCGATGCCTTCCACGTCGAAGGTCGGGTCCGCCTCCGCATAGCCCCGCGCCTGCGCTTCCTGCAGGACATCCGCGAAGTCCCGGCCCTTATCCCGCATCTCGGTGAGGATGAAGTTGCCGGTGCCGTTGATGATGCCGGCGATCCATTCAATGTGGTTGGCCGCAAGCCCCTCGCGCAGGGCCTTGATGATGGGAATGCCGCCCGCAACCGCTGCCTCGAAGCCCACCGTGACCCCGCGTGCCCGGGCGGCGGCAAAGATCTCATTGCCGTGGCGGGCAATCAGGGCCTTGTTGGCCGTAACCACATGCTTGCCGTTCTCGATGGCCCGCAGTACCAGTTCCCGGGCGGGAGAGTAACCGCCGATCAACTCGACGACGATCTGAATCTCCGGGTCATCGACCACCGCGAAGGCATCATCGCCGATGTGCCCGATCTGCTCGATCCCGGAAATGGCGTCTCGCTTGTACTCCCGCGCCGCGGCGTGGGCGATCTCGATTCCGCGGCCGGCCCGGCGCGCGATCTCCCGGGCGTTGCGGGTAAGCACGGTGACAGTGCCGCCGCCGACGGTACCCAGACCCAACAGGCCGATCTTGACCGGTTCCATACGTTGATCCTCGTCGAAATCATGAAAAGTCGCCCCGCATCCCGCGTTGGAGGGCGGAAATGAGTCCGCGCAGAACCCGAAGAACGTGAGACAAGACAGGTGCGTGCTAGAGGCAACTGTTGCTCGCTGTGGCGACGTGAGCGTTCGCGAACATCGCAGCGGCCTGAAACGTCTGTGCCTTTTCGCGTTCTTCGCGGACTGATTCTCTGTCTTTAGGCGCCATCAGGTTCAGGCGCCATCAGGCGCCGGCGCGGGACTCCCGGCGGAACATCTCTTTGATACCGCGAACCGCTTGGCGGGTGCGGTGCTCGTTCTCGATCAGGCCGAAGCGTACGTGGTCGTCGCCGTACTCACCAAAGCCGATCCCTGGGGAGACCGCCACCCTGGCCTCCGCCAACAGCCGCTTGGAGAATTCCAGGGAGAGGGAGCCCCCCTCCGGGAATTGGGCGCGGATGCGTTCCTGCATGACGTCGGGGATGCGCGCCCAGGCGAACATCGTCGCCTTGGGGGGCTGCACCTCCCAGCCTGCCTCCTGAAGGCCCTTGCAGAGCACGTCGCGACGCCCCTGATACATGGCGGCGATTTCGCGCACGCACTCCTGGGGGCCCTCCAGGGCGGCGATGGCTGCTACCTGGATGGGGGTGAAGGTGCCATAGTCCAGATAGGACTTGATGCGCGCCAAGGCCGAGACCAATGTCTTGTTGCCACACATGAAGCCGACCCGCCAGCCCGGCATGTTATAGCTCTTGGACATGGAGAAGAACTCCACCGCGATGTCCTTGGCGCCGGGAATCTGGAGAATCGAAGGCGCCTTGTAGCCGTCGAATGCGATGTCCGCATAGGCCAGGTCGTGCACGACCCAGATACCGTGCTCGCGGGCAATGTCGATTACCCGCTGGAAGAAGTCCAGGTCCACGCACTGGGTCGTCGGGTTACCGGGGAAGTTGATCACCAGCATCTTGGGCTTGGGCCAGGAGTCGGTGATGGCGCGCTTGAGCTCCTCGAAGAAGTCCACGTCCGGTGTCAGGCGCACATGGCGTACGTCGGCCCCCGCGATGATGAAGCCATAGGGATGGATCGGGTAGGCTGGGTTGGGTACCAACACGGTGTCTCCAGCCCCCATGGTCGCGAGTGCCAGGTGGGCCAGGCCTTCCTTTGAGCCAATGGTGACGATGGCCTCGGTCTCCGGGTCCAGATGGACGTCGAAGCGGTCTCGGTACCAGTTGCAGATGGCCCGGCGCAGCCGGGGAATGCCCCGGGAGACCGAGTAACGGTGGGTGTCCTTGCGGGCGGAGGCCTCGATCAGCTTATCGACGATATGCTGGGGGGTTGGTTGGTCCGGATTGCCCATTCCAAAGTCGATGATGTCCTCGCCGCGGGCTCGTGCCTCGGCCTTCAACTCGTTGACGATGTTGAAGACGTAGGGCGGTAACCGCTTGATGCGGGAGAAATCGGGCTCGGGAAGGACCACGGTGACCTCGATGTAATAGAAGAGGCCGGAAGTTTACGAGTAAAGGACCTTAGAATGCCAGCCGACCGCAGGCGCTCCAGCCTGATTCGCCACCGACCCACGGCCTCTCGCGAACCACCTGACCATGGAACTCGACCAGCTCCTCGCCATCGACCGGGCCCATGCCTGGCATCCCTATACGGGCACCATTGATCAGGACCCGGTCTGGCCGGTGCGTTCGGCCCAGGGCTGTCTTCTGCACTTGTCGGATGGGCGGGCGTTGGTGGATGGGATGTCCTCCTGGTGGTGTGCCATCCATGGTTACAACCACCCGGTGCTGAACCAAGCGGTGCAGGACCAGTTGCGGTCCATGGCCCATGTGATGTTCGGGGGCCTGACCCATGAGCCGGCCGCCCGGCTGGTGCGGCACCTGGTGGACCTGACCCCGGCGGGCCTGACGCGGGTCTTTCTGTGTGATTCCGGGTCAGTCGCCGTGGAGGTGGCCCTCAAGATGGCCCTCCAGTTCTGGCAGGCCCGGGGGCGGCCGGGGCGGCACCGGCTGCTGACCGTGCGCGGGGGCTACCATGGGGACACCTTCCATGCCATGTCCGTGTGTGACCCGGGCACGGGGATGCATCGGCTGTGGAGCGCCGTGCTGCCCCAGCAGGTCTTCGCCCCAAGGCCCGGGTGCCGTTTGGGTGAGCCCTGGGACCCCTGCCATATCGCGGACTTCGCCGCCTTGATCGAACGTCATCAGGATGAACTGGCGGCGGTAATCCTGGAGCCCATCGTCCAGGGGGCGGGGGGGATGTACTTTTACTCTCCGGACTATCTGCGGGCGGTACGGGCCCTGTGCGACCGCTATGAGGTGCTGTTGATTTTGGATGAGATCGCCACCGGCTTCGGGCGAACCGGGACCCTGTTCGCCGTCGAGCAGGCGGGGATCCGCCCGGACCTGATGACGGTCGGCAAGGCCCTGACTGGGGGCTACCTGACCCTGGCGGCGACGCTGGCCACCGAGCAGGTGGCCGAGGGGATCTCCTGCGGGGACCCCGGTGTCTTTTTGCACGGGCCAACCTTCATGGCCAACCCCCTGGCCTGTGCCGTGGCCAATGCGAGCATCGAACTGCTGCTCGCCACCGACTGGCGGGGCACGCTCGTCCGCATCGAAGGGGCGCTGCGGACTGGGCTCGCCCCCTGTCGCGGGCAGCCGGGGGTGGCGGATGTGCGCGTACTCGGGGGGATCGGGGTGGTCGAACTGGAGCGGCCGGTCGCCATGCGCGCGACCCAGGCCCGTTTGGTGGACCTGGGCGTCTGGGTTCGGCCGTTCGGGCGGCTGATCTACCTGATGCCGCCCTATATCATCGATGATAGGGAGTTGGCCGTGTTGTGTGGGGCGGTGGTACAGGTCGTCCGAGAGGGGGTCTGGTGAGCCTGGCCCGCGCGTACTCAGGTCGGGATCGGTGTGGCGCCGAGGGGCTGGGCGGAAGGGGTGCTCTCCACCAGGTCGATCTTTAGATTGGCGCGGCGTCGCTCCATCAAGGGGCGGGCCACGACCTGACCGGAGCCGCCGTCCTCGCTACGCTGGCGGTGCTCGCCCCAGGCGGAGCGATGCCGGTAGCGATGGACCTCGATGGGTGTTCCATGGAGCTCTCTGCCGTTGAGCACCTGGATCGCCCGCAGCCCGATGCGTGCGGGTTTGACCTCGACCAGTCCGTGGTAGGCGACGGTCCCAGTAGCCCGGTCCGTTATACACAGAATAGTGCAATTCGTGCAGAGACTGAAGAGAGGGAGGCCGCTCACCTTGGCCTCGCGCAGTTCGTCGTGGACGAAGGTTTTCAGATCCTTGCGGCTGGTGTTGGGGGGCAGGTTGCGCAAGAAGAGTGTAATAGTCCCGCTCTGTCCGCCCATGACCTCCCCCGAGGATGTTCTGATCACACCGGATTGCACCGGCCACAGGAGCTGCTCGGTGATCCCGCCCGCGACGGCAGATGATCTGACTGACAGGTCCGACTGTCGGGATCGGCGGCCGCCTTGGCGCCGCCATTCCCCATTGATTCCGGCCTGGGGGATTATAGCGGCTTAGACGGCTTCCGGTGTCCGTGAATGATCCCCGATCCGAATCGAAATGACGACCGGCAGTCCCCTCGCCGCCGCCACGGACTCCTCCCAGGTTGCGGGAACCGCTGTGGTCTCCGCCGTCGCGGACCCTTCGCCCTTGCCGGGAATGCTTATCCCTCCGATATTTCTAGGCCCGTACCGCCGCGATCAGCAGGATGACCAGCAGGACCACTCCACCCAAGGGAAGCAGGGCCGCCTGCCAGTCCCCCTTCCCGGCCTTGGTGCCGTTGTCCTGCCATTGTTTGTAGGCCGGCCACAGCCGGAAGAGCAGCAGTACCAACACGGCGGCCATCGCAATCTTGAGAAACAGTTCCATCGCTTGAACCCTCGGAATTCTCGGCACCAACAAAAACCCCGGCGCGGGGCCGGGGTCAGACGATCGATCAAGGCAGGCAGGTTTCAGTCGTCGCCCATTATCCCCAGCAACTGCAGCAGACTGATAAAGATGTTGAAGATGCTGAGATAAATGCTGTAGGTCGCCATGATGTAGTTAGTTTCTTCACCGCGGGCGATGCGGCTGGTGTCGAAGAGGATCAGGCCGCTCATCAGCAGGATCACGGCGCCGGAAATCGCGAGAGAGAGGGCGGGCATGGCGAGAAACAGATTTGCGATGACCGCGATCAGGACCACCATCATACCGGCAAAGATGAAGCCGCCCATGAAGCTGAAATCCCGTTTGCTGGTCAGGGCGTAGCCCGACAGCCCCAGGAAGATCGCCGCCGTTCCGCCGAAGGCGACGGCGACCGTCTCGTGCCCATTGGGCATGGCCAGATAGAGGCTCAGGAGCGCGCCCAGACCGAAGCCCAGGAGCCCAGTGATCGCAAAGATCACCCCGATTCCGGCGGCCGAGTTGGCGGTCCTGGGCAGGACGAAGATGCCTAGCAGCATGGAAATCAGCACCGCGCCTAGGTAGGTCATGGGCGGCATCTGGAGCGCCATGGACAGGACGGCGGTCAGGGCGCTGAAGGCAAGCGTTGCTGACAGCAACAGGTAGGTGTTCTTCAGTACCTTGTTGGCCGCGGTCGCCGCGGGAGCACTCGGCATGAAGGTGTAGTCGGTGTTGGCCATAATGGTCTAACTCCTCGTGAAGATGACATGACGCTGAGTGCGTCGTTGAACTTGGCGTGTCGTGAGACCACGGGCGGAAGGGCCGAGTTCCCTCTAGGATACCGGACCAGCCCGTACTGGAAAAGCCGGGAACCTTGGGCGTCAAAGCGGTTTCGGTTATCCTGTGGCGCTGAAGTAGGGTCCCTTGCCATGGCTGCAAGGGCTTATCCTGACTTCGGTCGCCCCGGAGAGGTGGCTGAGCGGCTTAAAGCGGCGGTCTTGAAAACCGTTGGGGAGTGATCCCCCGGGGGTTCGAATCCCTCCCTCTCCGCCAAATCACTATCGACCCATCCTGATCCCAGCCGCGTCCGCTCCCACCGTCGACTGCCGAGCAAGGGAAACCCGTTGCCGGCGGTGCCGATCGCCGTTGCGTCATTCCAAGAGGCCCGGCCATGATCAAGGTACTTATCGTTGACGACCATGCCCTGTTTCGCACCGGGCTGCGGCTGATTCTTGCTCAACAGGATCAGATCGAGGTCGTTGGGGAGGCCGAAAGCGGGGAGGACGCGCTGAAGCAGGCGAAACGGCTGGCGCCGGATATTTGTCTCATGGACCTGCAGATGCCCGGCGGCATGGGCGGTATTGAGGCGACCCGCCGACTCCTGCGCCTGGTCCCTGACTGTCGGGTCGTTGCCTGACCGTGCTTGGGCGATGACCCCTTTCCGAGCCAGTTGCGGGAGGCGGGGGCCATGGGCTATCTCACCAAGGGCTGTCCGGCAGAGGAGCTGGTAAAGGCGGTGCGGTCGGTAGCGGCTGGCCGGCCCTATGTGGACTCATCGGTCGCCCAGGCGCGCATGGTGGCGGACTGGCAGGGCGGGTCCGGCACGCCCTTCAAGGAGTTATCGTCCCGCGAGCTGCAGGTGACGCTGATGATCCTGGACGGGCAGCGCACCCAGGATATCTCCGAAACGCTCTCCCTGAGCCCCAAGACGGTTAGCACCTATCGGCAGCGGATCTACGAGAAGCTTGGTGTCCATACGGACGTGGAACTGACCGCGCCTGGCCTTGCGTCATGGCTTGATCCAGCGAGGGGAGCGGCGATGAGTCCGCAGGCGGTCCTGAGGGGCTGTGCGCGGCCGGTGCCGCGGACGGCGGACCGGTCGACCGGACCCATTCGATCCTCGGGAGCGGCTGCGGCAGGTGCCTCAAGCCCCAGGGGTCTACCGCATGCTGGATGCGGCCGGCACCGTGCTCTATGTCGGCAAGGCGAAGAATCTCCGCCGCCGGGTGGGGAGCTACTTCAGCCGTGCCCTGAATCGACGCCTGCAGGTGATGGTCGCCCAGATCGCCGACCTGGAGGTGACTGTCACCCGCAGCGAGGGCGAGGCCCTGCTCCTGGAGAGCAACCTCATCAAGTCCCTGAAGCCGCGTTTCAATGTCGTGCTGCGGGACGACAAGAGCTACCCCTTCATCCGTCTCACCACCCAGGACGCCTTTCCCCGCCTGGCCTTCTACCGCGGTCCGCGCACCGCGGCGGGGCGTTTCTTCGGGCCCTATCCCAGCGCCTGGGCGGTGCGGGAGACCCTGCAACTCCTGCAGCGGCTGTTTCCGGTCCGCCAGTGCGAGGACAGCTTCTATCGCACCCGCTCCCGGCCCTGTCTGCAGTACCAGATCAAGCGCTGCACCGGACCCTGCGTGGGACTGGTGTCCGAGGCGGTCTATGCCGAGGATGTGGCCCATACCGCCAAGTTCCTGGAAGGGCGCACTGACGAGGTCATCAACGAACTGGCCGCCGCCATGGAGCAGGCCGCCGCCGCCCTGGAGTTCGAGCGGGCCGCGGTCCTGCGCGACCAGATCGCCACCCTGCGCCGCCTCCAGGAGCGGCAGTACGTGAGCGGGGAGGGCGGCGACCTGGACATCGTCGCCTGCGCCCAGGAGGCGGGTCAGAGCTGTGTTCAGGTCTTCTTCATCCGCGGCGGGCGCAACCTGGGCAACAAGGCCTTCTTCCCCCTGACGCCGCCGGATACGGAGGAGGGTGCCCTGCTGGCCGGGTTCCTGGCCCAGTTCTACGCGGACAAGGAGGTCCCAACCGAACTGGTTTGCTCCGCGGAGCCGGACGACCTGGAACTGCTGGAGACGGCCCTGGCAGAGCACGCCGGGCACCGGGTGCAGATCAAGGCCCGGGTGCGGGCGGAGCGTGCCCGCTGGCTGGAGATGGCCCGCGGCAATGCGCAGGTGGCGCTCAAGTCCCGGCTCGGCAGTCAGGCGGGCTATGCCCGGCGCCTGACGGCCCTGCGCGACGCCCTGGAACTGCCCGAGTTGCCAGAACGCATGGAGTGCTTCGACATCAGTCACACACTCGGCGAGCGGACCGTCGCCTCATGCGTGGTCTTCGACGCTGCCGGGCCCCGCAAGTCGGACTATCGACGCTTCAATATCGCCGGCATCAACCCCGGGGACGATTATGCCGCCATGCATCAGGCCATGACCCGCCGCTACACCAGGGTCAAGGAAGGTGAGTACCCGGTGCCGGACCTGGTCTTCATCGACGGCGGTCGTGGCCAACTGGGCGCGGTGGCGGAGGCGCTCCAGGAGTTGGGTCTGAACGGCCTGACCCTGGTGGGGGTATCCAAGGGTCCAGACCGGCGCCCCGGTGCTGAACAGGTCTGGTTGTTGGGTCAGGGTACCCCCGTTATACTTCCGGCCGATTCCCCCGCCATGCACCTGATCCAGCAGATCCGCGACGAGGCCCATCGCTTCGCCATCACTGGCCACCGGCAGCGCCGAGCCAAGGCCCGCACCGCATCCGTGCTGGAGGAAATTGACGGGATTGGCCCCAAGCGCCGCCAGCAGCTCCTGCACGCCTTTGGAGGTCTGCGCGGCCTGGCCCGGGCGGGCGTCGAGGACATCGCCCGGGTCGAGGGCATCAGCCGCGACTTGGCGCAGCGCATCCATGACGTCCTCCACGATGCGCCCCCTGAGCCCTCACTCCAGGACAGCCCCGCCGCCTGAGCGCCCGCCCGACCCATGTGGAATACCCCGAACCTCCTGACACTGCTGCGGATCATCCTGATCCCGGTGTTCGTCGTCGTCTTCTATGTGGAAGACCCCTGGACCCCCTATGCGGCCACCGCCATCTTCGGCGCGGCAGCCCTCACCGATTGGCTGGACGGCCACCTGGCGCGGCGTTGGGATCAGACTTCGCCATTGGGTGCCTTTCTCGATCCCGTCGCGGATAAGTTGATGGTCGCGGTCGCCCTGGTCCTGCTGGTCCAGGCGGACCCGCGGACCCTGCTGGCCCTGCCGGCCATTGTCATCATCGGCCGGGAGATCACTGTCTCGGCCTTGCGGGAGTGGATGGCCGAGATCGGCGCCCGGGCCCAGGTGGCGGTCTCCCGGGTTGGCAAGTTCAAGACCATCGCCCAGATGGTCTCTATCTGCCTGCTGTTGCTGCGAGACTCCGTTCTGGGGCCCTGGCTCTACGGCCTGGGACTGTTCCTCCTGTATCTGGCGGCCGGGCTGACCCTGTGGTCAATGGTGATCTACCTGCGCGCCGCCTGGCCAAGTCTGTCCGGCCAGGCAAGTCAGGCCCAGCGCTAGCCCGGCCGCAACCCCGGGGTCCTGGCCCGGGTCACAATCCGGCCTTGACAGGTCAGGCTCAGTTCGTAGAATAGTGGGCTTCCGAAGCGGGAATAGCTCAGTGGTAGAGCACAACCTTGCCAAGGTTGGGGTCGCGAGTTCGAGTCTCGTTTCCCGCTCCAAATCGATTATAGGGCTGCTCAGTGAGTGGCCCTTTTGTTTTTTTCCCTTTCGTTTATTTGCTTCGTGTGAGCGCTTGGCGGTGCCAGCTGTCGGCTATCAGCGAAGGCGCTGGCCCAACCAGACCCCAAGTGGGCGCATGAAATCCAGCCTGTCTCAACGGCCAGGGTTACTCCTGCCGCTTCTGCTCCTGGTGGGACCGGCCGCTACCGCCGAGCGTGCACCCTCGGTTGTCCAGGTCCTTGCCGCCTGTGCGCGCGGCGAGGCCGCGGGCGGCAAGGGGGTGGATGCGGTCATGTGTGAGTGGTACACGGCCCCTTGCGGCTGTAAACCGGGCACTCCTGACTCTGAGAGTGTCCGGTGGTGCTTGCCTGACGGCGAGCCCATCCCGACCACAGTGCGCAAGGTCGTGGCCAAG
>CAVTDM010000009.1:0-50146 GCA_963733415.1 uncultured Gammaproteobacteria bacterium
TTGCCCATCAGGCCGGTTTTTTTTGTCTGAAATCCGCCTGCATCCCGGACGCTGACTGTCCCGCCGACGCCAACCGTTCGCATTCTGGTCAAGTGACTTCAAGACCCCGGCCGCCATTCAAGCATCCGATTTTACGAGCCTCCAAGCCTCTGTCGTCGTGGTGGAAAGCGGCGATCTGAGCCGGGCCGCGCAGCATCCTGAGACGATGACCGGGGCGTTGTGGGGCGCCGGATCCCTGCGCGGAAAGGTTTTCCCCCAGCACGCGTGGCGCCGTAACCGACTGTCGCGCTTCCAGCACCGCCGGTCGGGACGCCACGACGTGTCACCCGGGATGGCGATATGGTAGATTCCGGGGAGGATTTTGGATTGCCGGGCGACGGTTGCCTGGACTGAGGGGTACCCCAGATGGGGTTGTGCCAAACCGCTGAGGTGAAGTCCCGGAACGGTCGCGTGGATTGCGGGATAGGGGTTCCTGGCCAGAGGATTCAGATCACCAGGAGCAGTTTGGACCGTGCTTAGGAGCACAGTTGCGATGCGGAATCTAATCGTTGCGGCACAAGAGTTTTTGGCACCCGATATCACTGATTCACTGGTTGAGAATGCCTGGGAATTGACCTACCTGCAGAGCGCGGGTTCAGCGCAGTGTCTGGAGGGCGACCAGGATTTCTCAGTCGGCTTGGCAGTGTTCCCTGAGTTGCGCCAACCCGCCGACCAGCAGGTGATACAGCAAATTGTGTTTTCGCTCCCCGCTATCAAGTGGGTCGGCGTGCTGTCGCGGGGGGACCTGCGGGATAGCGCGATGAAGCGCTTTATCGCCGACGCGCTCTATGATTTTCAGGTGTTCCCGCTCCATGGCGAGCGGCTGACCTTGGCGCTTGGGCATGCCCACGGAATGGCGATGATCCAGCGTGAGGTTCAGGGCAACGAGGTGGCGGCACTTCCCGCTCGCCTGGGAATGATCGGCGATAGCCCGGTGATGCGCCAACTCTACCGGGTGTTGGAGCACGCGGCGGAGTCGGATGTGCCGGTTCTCATTACCGGACCGACCGGGACCGGTAAAGAGAAGGCCGCACGCGCGATCCATGAGAACTCGGCGCGCGCCCACGGACCCTTCGTGGCGCTCAACTGCGCGGCGATTCCGCCAACGTTGATCCAGGCCGAGCTCTTCGGGTACGTCAAGGGGGCCTTTACCGACGCATCTGAGGGAAAGATGGGTCATATCGAGGCGGCCTCAGGGGGCACCCTGTTCTTGGACGAAATCGGCGACATGCCGTTCGAGTCCCAGGCCACCTTGCTGCGTTTCCTGGAGGACAAGGTCGTCACTCCGCTGGGCAGCACTCGGAGCAAGCACGTTGATGTCCGGGTGATCGCCTCAACGAACCGGGACCTTGAGGCAGCCATACGCGATCAGGTATTTCGTGCCGATCTGTTCTATCGACTTGCCGTATTGTTTGTCCGCACCCCCGCCTTGAGTCGCAGAGAGGACGATATCGAGGTGCTTGCCAATTACTTTCTCGCAGAGGCCATTGCGGTGGTTCGGAACGCGCCGGGCCTCCGCTTTGCGAAGGATGCGCTGACTGCCATGCGGCATTATTCTTGGCCGGGCAACCTGCGGGAACTGCGCAGTAGTGTGTTACAGTCCGTGTTCCATTGTCCGGGTAGCGAGATCCGTGCCAAGGATTTAAACTTGGGAGGCGCTTGGAATCGGGGTGAAGCGCACCTCGGAGAGGACCATGAGACTTTGGAAGACGCGAGGAATCTGTCAGAAAAACGACGGCTTGAGGCGGCACTGGCACTAAATGGTTCGAACGTCTCACGCACGGCACAGGACCTGAAGGTATCACGGATGACGATGTATCGGCTCATGGCCAAGCACGGGCTCTTGCGCAATACCGGCACCTGAGGCGGTTCTGGGTTCGCTCGGGTCGAGCATGATTCAAGCCCGGCGGGTTGCTCCTCTCCAAATATTCGGGAGGACCTGGGACGCCAGCAACTCAGCGCCGACGGGCGAGCGGTTGGCCGTGATTCGAGCCTGCCGCCCAGTCAAAAAAAATGGCTGCGGTATCCCAGGCGGGGACGCCGCAGCCCATGTGGCGGAGGATCCTACTGGTCCTGGTCGGCCACAAAGTACCCTACTGACTCTGCCGGATGGGCGATCTCGACATCCTTCGACTGTTCTTCCGCGACCCACAGGTCCAGCGATACCTCGGTGCGGTTGGTCCAGCGCAGGTTTGCGGTGTCCGCATTGATGGTGGTCTGCATGTCCGCCAGGAACCGGGGGGAGTGCAGATAGACACTGCGGTAGACGAGGGGGTACCTGGTGCTCGACACCCCGGTATCCGTGAGCCCGACCTCATAGCGCAGGCCGTTGACAACCCCGAAGGACGGTTCACAGGCGATGTAGTCGATGGTCTCCTTCAGATGCTTCTGCTGGTTACGCTCTTGCTCCCGCATGCCAACCTGGAAGCCGGTTTTGGTAATGCTGCGTAAGCGGGTGTCGACGGCGTCCGCCTCGTTGGCGCTGGTCACCGCGGCAAACACCACCGGGACCGCGGTGAAGGCTGTGCTAAAGGTCTGGCTGGCCAAGGAGGTCTGGCCGCCGAAGGTGCTGGTGAGCGTCGTCGACAGGCGGCCCGCCTCGACCCAGGTCCCATCGGGCAACTGATGCCGACCGCGCTCCATGACCAGGTAGCTTGCCGTCTCGTACGCATGCACCCCGTCCAGATAGTCCCATTCCTGGACGCGGATCGAGAAGCCGTTGGCGTCGATCCCTTTCACCCGCACCACTGCCGGTTGTCCATCCTTATTGCTGAGCGGCTTGACGACCACGATCGGGTCCGCGAAGGGTGTCTTGAAGTTGACCCGCTGCCACACGTGATTGACCTGAACTTCGGCCACTTCCAGCGGGACCTGGGGTCCTTCCACCTGCACGTAGGCGCTGCGGGTCTCGGTGTCAGTCCCGCCAGCCCCGGAGACCGTCAGCGTCACCGTGTAGGACCCCGGCTTGGTATAGCTGTGGCTGGGATTGGTCTGGCTGCTGGTCGTGCCGTCGCCAAAGTTCCAGTTCGCGGTGCTGAACTGGCCAGTCGAGGTGTTCTGGAACGTGACGGCGAGCGGTGCCGGGCCCTTCAGGCCGTTGCCGGTGAAGGCCGCGACCGGGGCGGGTGACTTGACCTCGATGAACGCGGTCTTGACCTCGGTGTCCGTGCCGCCGGGACCCGTCGCCTGCAGGCTGACCGTATAGATGCCGGGCACCCTGTAAGCGTAGACCGCCGTGGCTGCCGTGCTTGCACCCCCATCGCCAAAGGCCCAACTGCGGGAAGCGACCTGGCCGGACGACAGGTCTGAGAAGGTCACGGTCAAGGGCGCGATGCCAGAGCGCGTGCTCGCCCCAAACTCCGCGACCGGCGCCGGCCACTGCACCTGCACCAAGGCGTTCCGGGTCACCGTGCTGGTCCCGCCCGGCCCCGTGACAGACAGGGTCACTGAGTAGGTCCCGGGGGTCGTATAGGTGTGCTGGGGCGACTGGATGCTCGCGCTGGCACCGTCGCCAAAGTTCCAGTTCCAGCCCGTCACCTGACCGCTGGACTGGTCCGCAAAGTTCACCGCCAGGGGCGCCGTGCCGACCACGACACTCGCGCTCATCGCCGCCACCGGTGTCGGATAAGGGACGGTGGTGCTGACTTCATTTGAGAAGGCGCTGCAATTGGACGCGTCTTGGGTGCAGGCGCGGGCGGCGAAATAATAGGTGTGACCTGGTTGCAGCCCGGTCACGGCGACTCCCGGGCTGGTTGCCGGGACCTGGCTCTGATATTGACCGCTGGCCTCTCCGTAATGGACCTGATAGAGCCCCACCCGGCTGTCCGAGACGGTATCCCACGCAAGCTGGACGTCACCTGCAGCGAGCTCGCCCGTCATCCCAATGGCAATAAGCATGCTTAGGAGTGTGATGAGCCTTACAAACGACGTTTCAAAAGATGAAAGCCAGGTCTCGGAACCTCTTCTCATTTTTGGAATGCGTGACATGGTAATACCTCGAGCCAGGTGCGTCTGCATCAAGGATCGAGCGGCATCAATACCGATCATCAGATTGTGCAGACTTTTTTTCGGACAGTAGGTTTGTTGGCAAGCTGCATCCAAAGCCCTTGCTGGAACCTGCCAAGCGGTTTGCTTCCAAGCGAACCTGCACGCGAAGTCTGCGATTAGCGGGGTGCCACGGTTGTGATCGATGCATCACTTCAATCGACGTTTAGTACCCGATGACCCAGGTTGTGAACCGAGTCACGCGGATAACGTCGAGTGAGTCGAAAGGGAAGTCGAGGCGGAATGAAGAGCGAACCGCGGGTGAGCACGGATTCACTGGATGGGTTGTGCGCTATGTCACGTATTGGCTGACGCGGACGGGCGGTTCCGGATATCGACGCAGCCCCCTCGCTAGGGAGGCGGGGAGGTGTTGGGGAGGCGCAGGGTGCGGCGGCGGCCGGCGGTAGGCATTCAGCGATCAGACGTCAGCGTTCAGCTTGACGTCTCAAGGCGCCTTCGGTGGCGGACGGGTCCTTATCGGGCCAGTATCGAACGGCAAGGAGACGTCAGCAGGGCGCTTTTCTGGTGGAGAGAGCGGCGTATGGGTGACCGTTGGTCACTTCATCTTTGGCGACCAGTGACGGCCTCCGGAAGCTTCAACGGGTCAATAACCGGGGCGAAAACGCCGGGGTAATCTCAGCGGGGGAGGGGTAGCGCGGGGGTTGGAGCGGGGGCAGTTGCACCGGAACCTCCGCGGAGAGCGGAATCGCAGCGGCCGATGCCAGCCGATAGTAGGGCTTGCCCTCCTTGGGTAAGCGAATCGTCACCGGCTCGAAACCCGATTTTCGAAAGGACCCCAGGGGGCGATACGAGGCCCAGCGGGTCATCCGCGCCCTCGACCTTGTAGGGTCCGGCGTCAGCGCGTAGGTCGTCAATTCCCAGGCGTCGCGGGCATCGGTCAGCTGGTAGCCGCCGAAGGGCCGGGCCAGGGGCTCGCCGATGAAAATCCCTGGCCGGGCTTTTGCACACTCGTCCAGTAGGCCTCGAGGAGCGTGGCCCCGGAGACATAGGCCGCGATCAGCCGGCCCGGGTTCGGAAATTTTGAGGGGAAATTACAAGGTTCGACCACTGCCCCGTAGCTGCCCGTGGCACCGGCTTCGAGCCAGCGAAGACTGCTCATCTGGCGGCTATCGGTCAGCTGACCCCCGGTCGATGTCAAGTGATCAGCCACGGCGCCCGGACGGAATCGGTTGGTCTCGATCTGCGGTACCTGCACGGCCCCGGTGAAATAGAAGAGGACATCCGGCCTGTCCGTTACGGCGTCGGCCTTGATGTGCTCGAGTTTCACAGCCTGTCCCAGCTGCGCCTTGACGCGATCGAAGAATCGGGCGCGCACGCTTCGCCGCAGGTCGCTCGTCTCGACCAGATATCCGGTCCCGGGCGGGCGGGTATCGTCAGCGGCGATCCCTCGATCGATGAGTGCCTTCACCGACGCGAAGGATGTCCCTGCCAAGGCCATGGTGGGTCGCCATCCCAAGTCCTGGAACGGGCGGCGGGTGTCGGCGCCGTACAGCGGGCTCTCGCGCGTCGAGGCACAGGGGGCGGCGCAGAAGGCGGGTCATCGCCCGTCGCGAAGGCCGTGGTGATGGACATGCAATCGACCCGATAAGGCGCGGCCCAGGTCAGGACATAGGCCTGCACCGCGTTTGGTGTCGCGGCGATGACCTGCGCATAGATCCTCCGGAACTCCGCCACGTCCAGCTGCGACTGACCGGGTGGTAAGCGCACCCGGATCAGATGCGCAGGCCGAATGCGCCGCTTCTCCGCGTAGTAATCCGCAATGCGCCGGCTCAAAGGATCGAGGTCGTTCACGATCACGGCCAACTGGTCCGCCGCCAGGGCCTGGCTGGGGAGCAGCACAACCGGCGGGGTGTGCGGCTCGACGGCGGAAGTCCCCGCACCCGACAGGGTCAGGGAAGCGGCGAACAGGAGTGCCGGGTATCGCGGTGCTTGCATGCTAAGTCCTCGGGACTTGATGGCCGCTAACGCCACCCATTCTCGCGCGGGTACCATCGTCGCAGCCCGAGGATTGTCGTTCGGTGTGTCAGGTCTCATTTCCCTCAGCGTTAATCGGTGCCAGGCGAGCGGCCGAGCGTCCACGGCGCGCGCCGCGCATCAGACTGGCGAAGGTCTCGCCGTTAACCCGCACCAGGTGCTTATGGTCCCCGGACTCGAAATAGACCATCGACAGGCTGGTAGAAGGACCTCGTCCATGAAGGTCTCGAGGTGATAGGCGAAGCCGAGCGGCGGAACTGCGCCGGACTCGCAGTCCGGGAAAAGGGACTTGAGGTCCGACTCGTTATCCAGTTCGAAGGTCCGGCCAGTCTCCAGCGCCAAGGCCGCCAGGTCCAGCCAGGTGTCGCCGGGGATCACGGCCATGGCACAGCCTTGGTCGTCGCGGACGATGACCGCCTTGGCCATATGGTCGTCGCGCACCCGGGCGGCGTCGGCAGACTCGTGAGTGGAGCCAGTACTCCGGTGGGGGATGAGCTTGTATGGTGCGCCTTGGTCCCGGAGCACCTGATCGACACGCGTTGCGATCATGATGGCAACCTCCTGCGATGGATTGGGGAACCGATCGGATGGCCAGGGTTGTCGGGATAGCGACGCGTCGAGCGTATGGGAGAGCGGCTGGACCCCGGCCCCATCTGCTGGCCATCACCCCGGCCATCACCCCGGCCATCAACCAGGCGAGATCTGGCATCGCGGCCAATCTGAACTGTCTCATGGGTCACCTTGACGCTTCCGTGTACTGACTCTGACACCGAATCCCGCGACCCAAGTATAGGAAATGCAATCGTCTGGGGGGTGACGTCAGCGGGGATCGGCAAAGGCGTCCTCAAACGGTGACTTCTGGAGTCATTGGCCGGGGCCGAACACTTGAGTGGCGGTGTGCACTTTTGGCGGTCTGGCGGGTTTAGGATCCGGCGCGCAGGACGAGAATCCCGGGCCAGACGCCGGGTAACCCGGTTCGCAACGCGTCCCGTGGCCGCCGGGCGAACTCGCCGCGCAGACTGGAGCCTGCCGATCCCAACCAGAACCTCGGCTATACTGAGACCCCCATCGGCCACCAGTCAGGGCACGACATGGAGTTCACAATCACCGTCGCGCGCTGCCGCGGCCTGGCACCCGACACCCCCGCCAGGCTGAGCATTGGCGAGCGGGGTTGCACCATCGGCCGCAACCTGGACAACGACCTGCCGCTCAGCGACCCGGAGCGGGTGGTCTCCGGACGTCATTTGCGCCTGGAGGCCCGCGGCGACGCGCTCTGGGTAACGGACCTGAGCACCAATGGGACCTTCCTGAACCAGAGTACGGAGCGGCTGCCGTTGAATCAGCCGGTGCGATTGGCCGCTGGCGGACAGCCTCACGATTGGCCCTTATGACCTGGTCGTTGCTGCCAGTGTGATGGGGGTCGGCGGACGGCCCGCCCTGTCCGATCCCTTCGATCTTCCGGGCGCGGATGTCCAACCATTGGGCGGGCTTCAGGGCGCCGGGGCGGCACTGGACATCCTGGACCTCCTGGATCACCCGACCCCCGGGATTGCTCCGGGGACTGGGACGGCGCCGCGGCCTGAGACTCAGAACCCCTTCGCCGACGCCCTGGCCCTGGACCCATTCCTGGCCGGACCGGCCGCTCCTGCCGAGACGCCGCTGAGCGCCCCCCGGCCGACGCCCTTCGAGCACGTCCACTTCCGCCCGCCGGAGATCGGGCCCAGCCCGGCACCGGTTTCGGCACCGGTTTCAGCCCCGGGGGCGGTACCCGACCGACCGCTGGTACCGGATGACTATGACCTGCTCGCCGATGCCCTCGGCACCCCCGCGGTTGACCCTTTTGCGGCCTTTGAGTCCTCGCCTGAACCCTTGCCCCCGGTGACGCCGTCAGCCTCCCTGGAGCGAGCGCCCGCCCCGTCGCTGATCCTGTCACGGATCGAGCCGCTGCCAGGGTCATCGCCGGAGGCGGTCGCCGCCGGTTCAACGACAGCCTCCGAGCTCGCGGCAAACCTCGCCAAGTCAGGGCCGGCCCCCGCGTCCGAGGTCCTACCGCACCCCACGCCCGGCGCGGCCCCGGTCCCCACGCCGGCGGCCGCAGACAGCGGCCTCGCCGCCTTCCTGGCCGGACTCGGGGCCGGCAGTGTCACGCAGATCCATGATCCTGAACGATTTCTTCGAGACGCCGGGGCACTGCTGCGGGCCCTGACCCAGGGCCTCACCGCAACCATGCAGGCCCGCGCCCAGTTCAAGAGCGAACTGCGCCTGGGGGTGACCACCATCCGTGCCGCGGAGAACAACCCTTTCAAGTTCTCCGTCGGGGTGGACGACGCCCTGGAGCGGCTCCTGTTGCGGCCCGGCCCTGGCTTCCTGCCTCCCGTGGACGCGGCCCGCGGTGCCTGCGAGGACATCCAGGCCCACGAGATGGCCATGATCGCCGGGCTCCGCGCGGCCCTGCGTGCGCTCCTGGCGCGCTTCGAACCGGCCGAGTTGGAGCGCCGCATGGGCGTTGCCTCCGGGCTCGACAAGCTACTGCCGATGGCGCGCCGGTCCCACTACTGGGACCTCTTCAACGAGACCTACGACCAGGTGGCAGCGGATGCGGCGGACGACTTTATGCAGCTGTTCGGCGACGCCTTCACCCGCGCCTATGAGGACCAGATCCATCGACTGGCCCAGGCGCGCCAGCAACAGCGGGTGGACGGTCGGTAGAATGGCGTGACGAGGGAACCACAGCGTTTGCGGTTGATGCGGTTTGGGCCTCACCGCATCCCACGCCCGCTTCGCGTTTCCTTGATACTCTGTGACAACCTATCTGCGACAACCTAAACGTGGCGACAACCAAGACGTACGACGGGTGATGGCATGAACCGAGCGAGAGGATCGTGGCAAGGGACACCGGGTGCCCTGGTATTGGTAGCTGTCGTTGTTGCTGCGGTACTCGGTTGCGCCGGCAAGCCGCCGCCCCCGCCCAAGGCTGACAAGCCGCCGCCGGAGTTGCGTGCCGAGGTCATCGCCTCCCCCAGCGCGAACCGGGACCCTGGCGGACGCGCCCTGCCGATCGTGGTGCGGCTCTATGAACTCAAGGGGGAGGGCGCCTTCGCGAGCGCGGACTTCTTCAGCCTCTACGATAAGGAGTCCGCCACCTTAGGCCCTGAGCTGATCGCCCGCGAGGAGCTGACGCTGGTCCCCGGCCAGCGGCGCCTGGTGGTGCGCCCCCTGAGCCCCGAGGCCAGTTACCTGGGCGTGCTCGGCGCTTTCCGGGACATCGACCAGGCCAGTTGGCGCGCCCTTGTGACGCTCAGGCCAGGTCAGGACAACACCGTGCAGATCGACGTGGGGGCGGCCGCGATCACCGCCCAGGCGCGCTGAGGAGACACTATGGCCCAGGACAATCGCGTCCTCTGGTCCGAGGGGCTGTTCTTGCAGCCCCACCACTTCCAGCAGCACGACCGCTTCCTGGAGCATCTGGTTGAATCGCAGGCGGGACTCGGTTGCCCCTATCCGTGGGGCCTGTCGCTCCTGACCATCGATCGGGACCTGCTCGCGCAGGGTCGGCTCGCCCTGACCGAGTGCGTCGGCCGGCTGCCGGACGGGACCCCATTCGCGGCCCCGGCCAGCGACCCCCTGCCAACACCGCTGCTGCTCGACGGGGACGCCGCCGGCCAGACCCTTTTCCTCGCGCTGCCCCTGCGCCGTCCGGGGGCCCCGGAGAGTGGCGGCCCGCAAACCCCGGAGACCATGCTGCGCTACCGGGCCGGAGAGCTCACGGTGCGGGATAACGCTTTGGGCGCAGACACCGAGACGCTGCTGGAAGTGGGGCGGCTGGATCTGCGGTTGCTGCGCGAGCGCGACACCCGGGACGGCTTTGCCTGTTGCGGTGTCGCCCGGCTCCTGGAGTGCCGGGCCGATCGGCTGGCGGTCCTGGATGAGACCTACTGTGCACCCTGTCTGGACCTGCGCGCCGTGCCGCGCCTGTCCGGTTTTCTGGAGGAGGTCAGCGGGCTCCTACACCGCCAGGCCGAGGCCCGGGCCGGACGGGTACGCGGGGGCGGTCGGGGCGGGGTCTCCGACTGGGCGGATTTTCTGATGCTCCAGTTGATCAATCGCAGCGAGCCGGTCACCGTCCACCTGGCCCGCATTCAGGGCCTGCATCCGGAGCCCTTCTACCGCTTTTTGCTCGGGCTTGCCGGGGAACTGGCCACCTATGCCAGTGACACCAAACGCCCCCCGGATTTCCCACCCTACCGCCACGACGACCTGGACGGGACCTTCACACCGCTCATGGAGCGCCTGCGCGACTATCTGAGCCGGGAACTGGTGGAGCGGGCCGTCCAGATCCCCATCCAGGAGCGCAAGTTTGGCTTTCGGGTCGCCCTGGTGGCGGACCGGTCCCTGTTCGTCGGGGCGCGCTTCGTCCTCGCGGTCCATGCGGACCTGGATTCCCAGGCACTGCGCAACCGCTTTCCCGCCCAGGCCAAGGTCGGGTCCATCGAACGTATCCAAGAGCTGGTTAAGCTCGCCCTGCCGGGGATTGCACTGCGACCGTTACCCACCGTCCCCCTGGAGATCCCCTACCACGCGGGATTTGACTATTTTGAGCTGGATCGCGGCAGCGAATTCTGGAAACAGGCGGCAGTCGGGCGGGCTTGGGCTGCACATCGGCGGCGAGTTTCCGGGCCTGGAACTGGCCCTGTGGGCGATCCGGGAGTAGACCTTGACCCAGGACGATCCCTTCTTCCAGCCCGCCGACACCGGTGCCACCGTGATCCGACCGACGCCCGGAGGACGGCGATCGACCGGTGCGCCCGTACCACCCGCCGCGGCCTGGCCCCCGGCCGCCTCTCCGGGTTCGGTGACCCCACCGCCCCCCGTCGCCTCCGTGATTACCACGGACAACCCCCTGTTGGCCTGCGCCAGTGACTTGCTCAGCGTCGCCGGTGAACTGCGCGGCAGCCCCTCCCACCGGGATCCGGAGGGTCTGAGGGCGGGTCTCGTGCGCCAGGTGCGGGAATTCGAGAACTGTGTTCGGGGGCGCGGCCTGGCGGATACCGTGGTCTTGCCCGCCCGCTACGTGCTGTGTGCCCTGCTGGACGAAGCGGTCCTGGACACCCCCTGGGGCAGCGAGAGTATCTGGAGCAAGCAGGGGCTCCTGGTCAGCTTCCACAACGAGACCTGGGGCGGCGAGAAGTTCTTCGACGCCCTGGAGCGGTTGCTCATCTATCCGGCTGGCAACCTGCAGGTGCTTGAGTTGATGTACCTGTGCCTGGCCCAGGGGTTCGAGGGCCGCTACCGCGTGCGGGAGGGCGGCCGCGACCAACTCGAACGGGTGCGTGCCAATCTCTACCAGACCATCCGCGCTCAGCGGGGTGAGCCTGAGCGGGAACTCTCCCCCCATTGGCGGGGGGTGGCGCCCCAGCGGGATCCGCTGATTCAGCAGGTACCCCTGTGGGTCTTGTCGGCGGTGGCGGGGCTGCTGCTGCTGGGTCTCTTCGCCGCCTTTACCTTCGCCCTGAGCCGTGACTCGGACCCGGTTTATCTGTCCCTGGCGAGCCTGGACCGGGGCATCCCGGACCCCACGGACCGACCGCGTCGTGCCGTGCCGCCTCCGACGCCGGAACCGATCCCGGTGCCGGGTCCTGCCCCCATCAGCCTCCGGACCTTGCTGGCCGAGGACATCAGCGCCGGCCGCGTGGCGGTCGCGGACGGACCCCAGGGCCAGACCCTCACCATCCGCGGGGAGGGGCTTTTCGCCTCCGCCCAGGCGACGATCACACCGGCCGTTGCGCCCCTGATCGAGCGCATCGGGGTGGCCCTGGCGCAACTGCCCGGGTCGGTCCTGGTGACCGGCCACAGCGACAGCGCACCCATCAAGTCACTCCGCTTCCCCTCGAACTGGCATCTGTCCCAGGCGCGCGCACAAGAAGTGGCCAACCGGCTCGGGCTGCTCACCAAGGACCCGGCCCGTTTCGCCGCCGAGGGCCGTGCCGACAGCGAGCCGGTGGTGCCCGAGAACCCTCGGGATGCACGTAACCGGCGGGTGGAGATCACCCTTCAGCGATGAAAGCCTTGTTCGGATTCCTTACCGCCCGCTGGTTCCTCAGCCTCTTGGGGACTGCGGCCCTGGCCGCCCTGGTGTGGTTCGTCGGCCCCCTGTTCGGCTTCGCCGGCGCCGAGCCGTTGAGCCCGGAGATGAACCGCTGGTGGCTGATCGGCAGCCTGTTCGGTCTCTGGGCCCTGTGGCAGCTCGGGTCGGCGCTCGCCGCCCGACTGCGCAACCGCCGACTGGTCGAACAGCTGGCAGCCGTTCCGGCCCCGGCACCGGATCCGGCGGACCTGGCCTCGGCAGAAGAGCTCGCGACGCTCAAGCGCCGCTTCGAGGAGGCCCTGACCCTGCTCAAGGGGTCTGAGGGCCGCACGGGGCTTGGCGGTCACTGGGTTTACCAACTCCCCTGGTACCTGATCATCGGCCCGCCTGGCTGTGGTAAGACCACGGCCCTCCTCAATTCGGGGCTCCGCTTTCCGCTGGCCGAGCGCCTGGGTCAGGAACCCATCGCGGGGGTGGGCGGAACCCGCAACTGCGACTGGTGGTTCACGGACCAGGCCGTACTCCTGGATACCGCGGGCCGCTACACCACCCAGGACAGCTATGCCCAGGTCGACAGCGCCGCCTGGCAGGGGTTTCTGGCACTCTTGAAGAAGCACCGCCCGCGCCGCCCGATCAACGGCGTCCTGCTGGGGATCAGCCTGTCAGACCTGATGCAGTGGTCCCAAGCCGAGCGCGCCGCGCACGCCCAGGCCATCCGCCAACGCGTTCAGGAGCTTTACAGCACCTTCCGTATCCGCTTCCCGATCTACGTGCTCTTCATGAAGGCGGACCTGGTGGCCGGTTTCACGGAGTTTTTCGCCGATCTGGGCAAGGAGGGCCGCGAGCAGGTCTGGGGCGTGACCTTCCCTTTCGACCCGGCCCCGGAGGCGTCGATCAGCCTGGGGACCCTCGGCCCGGAGTTCCAGGCACTGGTCCAGCGGCTCGACCAGCACCTGCTGGGGCGCTTGCAGGCTGAGCGGGATCCGCGCCGCCGCGGTCTGGTCTTCAGCTTCCCGCGCCAGTTCGGTGCCCTGGGCGAGAGCATCGAACGCTTTCTCACGGACTGCCTGGACGCCACCCGTTACGAAGCCCGTCCCCTGGTACGCGGGGTCTATTTCACCAGCGGCACCCAGATCGGCACCCCCATCGACCGGGTGCTCGCCGCCATTGCCGCCAACTTCGGTCTGGGGCGCCAGGGCCCGCCCCCGTTCAGCGGCACCGCCAAGAGCTTCTTCGTCACCCGCCTCCTGCGCGAGGTCGTGATCCCAGAGACCCCCCTTGCCGGGCTCGACCCACGCCTGGAACGGCGGCGGCGCTGGCTCACGCGTGGGGCCTATGCCGCCGCCGCCCTGGCCGCCGTTACCGCTGCCGGGGCCTGGACCCTCAGCTATACCCGCAACCGGGCGTATGTGGCGGAGGTCTCCGCTCAGGTCGCTGCCATCCAGACGCGGATCGACGGCCTGGATGCGCCGGGTGCGACCAGTCGAGACCTGCTTGCAGTCCTGCCCTTGCTGGACGACGCCCGGGGCATCCCCGGCGGCTACGGGGACCGCAATGCTGGTACCCCGCTGACCATGGGGTTGGGTCTCTACCAAGGTGGCAAGCTCGGTTCCCAGGCCCAGCGCACCTATCGCCGCATCCTGCACAAGGCCCTGCTGCCGGCAGTGATCCTGGGTCTGGAGGAACAGGTCCGTCAGGCCATGGGCGACCCGGCCCGGCTCTACGACGCGCTCCAGGTCTACTTGATGCTGGACGATGAGCGCCACTACGACCCGGCGGTCCTCAAGCTCTGGATCGAGGGCGACTGGGCGCGTCGGCTGCCCCGGGAGACCACCACTGAGCAGCGCGCCGCGCTGAGCGGTCACCTGGCCGCCCTCCTGGAGACCCGCCCGAAACCCTTACCCCTGGCCCTGGACGGGGACCTCATCCGCCAGGCACGGGAGACCCTGGGTGCTGCCCGGCTCGCGCCCCGTGTCTACGCCCGGCTACAAGAGACGGGCCTGGCCGGCGGCCTGCCTGACTTCACCATCAGCCAGGCCGGCGGTGACCTTGCCAAGCTGGTCATGGTGCGGCGGAGCGGCAAGCCAATCAATCAGGGCATCCCGGCCCTCTTTACCTATGATGGCTACACCCGAGGGTTCGACGCGGCCACTGACCGGTTGATCGCCGCCGCGGCGGAGGAGAGTTGGGTCCTGGGGCCTCAGGCGCGGGTTGCCCCCGGCACACCGGAGGCCAAGGCCCTGGCCGCGGAGGTGCGGGACCTCTATCTGCGGGACTACGTGGCCCGCTGGGGCGAACTCCTGGACGATCTCGCCCTGGTCCCGCCCCGGGACCTGCCGCACGCCGCCGATCTGGCCGACGCCCTGGCGGACCCGGAGCAATCGCCGCTGCGCCGGCTCCTGGTGGCCGCCGCGCGGGAGACTGAACTCGACCGCCCGCCGACCCCGCCGGGCGGCGACCCCAAGGCTGAGGCGGGCGGAACCCTCACCGAACTGCGCACCCGGGTCGAGCGCTACTTTGGCGATGACCGCCCCGCGGCCGGTCCCGCCGGGGAGTCCCCGGAGGCCTATGTGACCCGCCGCTTCGCCTGGCTCCACGACCTGGTGCGGGCCAAGGGCGACAAGCCTGCCCCACTCGACAAGACCCTGGAGACCGTTGGCCAGCTTGGCGTGCACCTGCGGGCGGTGGCCGGGGCCGCGGTAGCCGGGCGGGGGACCCTGGCGGTCGGTACCGGGACCGAGCTCCAGACGGCCAAGCAGGCCGCCGCCGCCCAGCCACCGGTGTTGGCCGGCCTGCTCGGTACCCTGATTCAGGACAGCGCCAACCTGGTGGCCGGGGGGGCGCGCTCACATTTGAATAACCTCTGGACTGCCGAGGTCCTCCCGTTCTGCCGGGAGGCGATCCAGGGTCGTTATCCGTTTGAACGCGGCAGCACCCGTGACACCACCCTGGCCGACTTCGGCCGGCTGTTTGGCCCCGGCGGGCTCCTGGACGCATTCTTCAAGGAGAACCTGGCACCCCTGGCGGACACGAACCGCCGGCCCTGGCGCTGGGTCAACGCTGACCTCGGGATCCCCGTGGCGGTGCTGACCCAGTTCCAACGGGCCGGGGTGATACGCGACGCCTTCTTCGCCAGCGGTGGCAAAGCCCCGGTAGTGGAGTTCGAACTGACCCCGACCAGCCTGGACAGCCAGGCGACCCAGGTCACCCTGGACCTCGGCGGCCAGATCCTCGACTACCGCCACGGGCCCCTCAAGGCCCAGGCACTCAAATGGCCAGCCCCGGAGGGGGTGGGACGGGTGCGGCTGGTCTTTACCGGGGTGGACGGCAAGACCCCAGGTCAGACCGAGGAAGGCCCCTGGGCCTGGTTTCGGGTCCTGGACCGGGCGCGCCTGCAGGCCACCGGTCAGCCGGAACTCTTCCGCGTCACCTTCTCCTTGGGCGGTTTCTCGGCCGGCTTCGATCTACGCGCCACGAGCGTGCGCAACGCCTTCGACCTCAAGGAATTGCGCGGCTTCGTCTGCCCGGAGCGGCTGTGAGTGCCACGGGCTTTTTCGGCAAACTCCCGCAGCTGGGGGACTTTGTGAACCGGCGGTTGCCGGCGGATCTGATCGAACCCTGGGATCAATGGCTGCAAGGGTCCCTGGCCGCCAGCCAGGCCCAACTCGGCGACGCCTGGCTCGATCGGTATCTGACCAGCCCCCTGTGGCGCTTCGTGCTGAGCTCGGGGGTGGCGGGCCAGGGGGTATGGGCCGGGGTCCTGATGCCGAGCGTGGACCGGGTCGGCCGTTATTTTCCCCTGACCCTGGCCTGTGGACTCCCGGGCGGTACCAACCTGTTTGAGGTCCTGGGGGCTGCCACCTGGTTCGAGCAGGCCGAGACGCTCGTGCTCTCGGTCCTCGCGGACCCCTTTTCCCTGGAGACCTTTGATGATCAGGTACTGGCCCTGGGCGCCCCCCTGACGGCCGACCTGGGACCCAACCCGCCCGTGCCCCGCAGTGGCCGATTTAACGCCTGGCATCTGGGCTTGCCGACCGAGGCCCCAGCCCCGGGTGCCTGTGCCACATTCCTGGCCCAGGCCCTGGATCAGGTTTTCCTCGCGTATAGCCTTTGGTGGACTCTGGGATCGGAGCAGGTGGGGCCGTCGCTTCTGGCCTGCCAGGGCTTGCCACCGGAGGATGGTTTCAGCGCCCTGCTCAGCGGGGATTGGGGTGGCTCCGGCTGGCGCTTGCTTGGCCAACGGCCAGAAACGACACGTTGAGAGGTTTGGGATGGGCGATCAGATCAGCGGCCTGCGCTGGACGTCAGGCGGTGCCACCGACCAGGGCCGGGTCCGTGCCCTGAATCAGGACGCCTTCCTGGACCGCCCTGACCTGGGGCTCTGGGCCGTCGCTGACGGCATGGGGGGCCACCGGGACGGCGATCGCGCCAGCCGGCTGCTGGTCGAGGGTCTGGCGGCCCTGCCACGCCCGCGCCTGCTCGGCGCCGGGGCAGAGGCGGTACGGGGCGTTCTTAGTGACATCAATCGCCAACTCGCCGAGGAAACTGCCGCCGAAGGCAGTGACATCATCGGCAGCACCATCGTGACCCTGATCGCGGTCGGTGACCACAGCGCCATCCTGTGGGTCGGGGACAGCCGCGTCTACCGGCTGCGGGAAGGCGCCATTGCCCGTCTCACCCGGGACCACACCCAGGTCCAGTCTTTGGTGGACCTGGGGTTTTTGTCATCGGAGCAGGCGGAACACCATCCCCATGCCAACGTCCTGGCGCGGGCCATCGGGGCGACCCCAGAGGTCACGATCGACACCCAGCTTGAAGCCCTGCGCCCGGGCGATCGCTACCTCCTGTGCAGCGACGGACTGGACAAGGAACTGACCGATTCGGAGATCGCCACGTTACTCGGCCGGTCAGACCCCGGGTCAGCGGCGCAGGCCCTGGTCCAGCAGGCCTGTCGGGCCGGTGGCCGCGACAACGTCACGGCGGTGGTGGTGCAGTTCGATTCGTTCGCATCCTGAGGAGTGCCTGACTGAGCTCGGGAGCTTGGTCTACCGTTTTCCGCCTCCCTGACTCGCGCCCGCCTTGCACTCCCAAGTCCGCCAGGGCCAATTTCAGACCATCGCGGTGTCGCTGGCCCCTGTACCAAGAGTCCAGGCATGTTCTACACTCCGACTAACGTGTCCAGATTGTGACGGACTGCGGTGGGTCCTACCGCCCGGTTGTCCTGGTCCGAGACACCGAAAAATTACAACGCCGTCCGGCGGCGCTCCCGCGCACCGGCGAGCAATTTGCCAAAGGAGCATCGATGTGTTCTCAATTCCCCGAAGTCAGCGTCGGGCGGGCGGGTTTGTCCGCGTCCCCCGGCCTCAAGTCCCCGTCCTCATTCGGGCCGTAATCGGCTTACCCCCGGCGCCCCGCGTGCTGGTCGCCTGAGACCAATCCGGCGCCCGACCCGCTGACGACAAGAATCCATGAGTCCCCGCCCACCCCGGATACCAACCCCGGGGTCTATGGCGCAATCATTACCAACCAGAGGAACCGAAAGCAGATGCAAGTCTACACGTCGGACCTTCCTGAAGGTCTGCGCCACCGGGGTGGGGACCTCCAGCCTGACCCTGCTGGGCTTCGCGCCCGACACCGCCCTGGCGGAGGTGCGCACCTTCAAGCTGGCGCGGGCCACCGAGACCCGCAACACCTGCCCCTACTGCTCGGTCGGCTGCGGCATCCTGATGTACAGCCTGGGCGACGGGCCAAGAACGTCCAGGGGCGCATCTTCCACATCGAGGGCGACCCGGATCATCCGGTGAATCGCGGCACCCTCTGCCCGAAGGGCGCCGGCCTGCTGGACTTCATCCACAGCGACAGCCGTCTCACGCACCCGGAATACCGCGCCCCCGGCAGCACGCGAGTGGCAGCGGATCTCCTGGGACGATGCCTTCACCCGCATCGCCCGCCTGATGAAGGACGGACCGGGACGCCAACTTTCGAGGCCACCAACAAGGACGGCACGACCGTCAACCGCTGGAACAGCACCGGCTTCCTGGCCGCCTCCGCCTCCAGCAACGAAACCGGCTATCTGACCCACAAGGTGGTCCGCAGCCTGGGGATGCTCGCGTTCGACAATCAAGCGCGCGTCTGACACGGCCCGACGGTGGCAAGTCTTGCCCCGACGTTCGGCCGTGGCGCCATGACCAATCATTGGGTCGACATCAAGAACGCCGACCTCGTTCTCATCATGGGCGGCAATGCCGCCGAGGCCCACCCCTGCGGCTTCAAATGGGTGACCGAGGCCAAGGCCCATCGCAAGGCCCGGCTGATCGTGGTCGATCCGCGCTTCACCCGCTCCGCGGCGGTGGCGGACTACTATGCCCCGATCCGTGCCGGCACGCGACATCGCCTTCCTGGGCGGTCTCATCAATTACCTGCTGAGCAACGACAAGATCCATCACGAGTATGTCCGCGACTACACGGACATGAGCTTCCTGGTGAAGGATGAGTTCACGCTTCACGGACGGGATCTTCTCCGGCTACGACGCGGACAAGCGCAAGTACGACAAGTCCACCTGGGGCTACCAGATGGGGACGGACGGCTTCGTCATGACCGATCCGACGCCTGCAGGACCCGCGCTGCGTCTACCAGCTGATGAAGGCGCATTACTCCCGCTATACGCCGGAGATGGTCGAGAGCATCTGCGGGACGCCGCAAGGACGCCTTCCTCAAGGTGTGCGAGATGATCGCCGAGACCGCGGCGCCCGACCGGACCATGACCATCATGTACGCCCTGGGCTGGACCCAGCACTCGCAGGGCTCGCAGATGATCCGCACCGGGGCCATGGTGCAGTTGCTGCTCGGCAACATCGGCGTGGCGGGCGGCGGCATGAACGCGCTGCGCGGTCACTCCAACATCCAGGGGCTCACCGACCTGGGGCTGCTCTCCAACCTGCTGCCGGGCTACATGACCCTGCCGGCGAGAGGCGAGCAGGACTTCCAGGCCTATCTGACAAAGCGCTCGCCCAAGCCGCTGCGGCCCGGCCAGTTGAGCTACTGGCAGAACTATCCCAAGTTCTTCGTCAGCACCATGAAGGCCTGGTATGGCGATGCGCGCGACACCGGAGAACAACTGGTGTTACGACTGGCTGCCCAAGCTCGACAAGACCCACGACATCCTGCAGGTGTTCGAGGACATGAACAACGGCAAGATGAACGGGTACATCTGCCAGGGCTTCAACCCGCTGGCCTCCGCGCCCTGCAAGGTCAAGGTGTCCGGGGCGCTGGCCAAGCTCAAGTACCTGGTGGTCATCGACCCGCTGGCCACCGAGACCTCCGAGTTCTGGCAGAACCACGGCGAATACAACGACGTGGACCCGACCCAGATCCAGACCGAGGTCTTCCGCCTGCCCTCCACCTGCTTCGCCGAGGAGGACGGCTCGCTGGTCAACTCCTCGCGCTGGCTGCAATGGCACTGGAAGGGCGCCGAGCCACCCGGCGAGGCCCGCAACGACCAGGAGATCATCGCCGGCATCTTCCTCAAGCTGCAAGGCGATGTACAAGAAGGACGGCGGCGCCTTCCCCGACCCGATCCTGAACCTGACCTGGCGCTACAAGCAGCCGCGACCATCCGTCGCCGGAGGAACTGGCCAGGGAGTTCTCCGGCCGGGCGCTCAAGGATGTCACCGACCCCAAGGACGCGACCAAGGTGCTGGTCAAGGCCGGCGAGCAGCTCAACGGCTTCGCCGAGCTGCGCGACGACGGCTCCACCGCCTGCGGCTGCTGGATCTTCGCCGGGGCCTGGTCGCGAGAAGGGCAACCTGATGGCCCGGCGGGACAACTCCGACCCCTACGGCATCGGCCAGACGCTCAACTGGGCCTACGCCTGGCCGGCCAACCGGCGGGTGCTCTACAACCGCGCCTCCTGCGATGCCGAGCGGCAAGCCCTACGATCCCGAACCGCAAGCTGATCGGCTGGGACGCGGCGGCAAGCAAATGGACCGGTTCGGACATCCCGGACTTCAAGGCCGGATAGCGCCCCGGCCGACGGCATGGGTCCCTTCATCATGAACCCGGAGGGCGTGGCCCGCTTCTTCGCCCGTGGACATGATGGCGGAGGGTCCCTTCCCGGAGCACTACGAGCCCATGGAGTCGCCGCTCGCCAACAACCCCATGCACCCGGACAACCCGCTGGCGCGGGCCAATCCGGCGGCGCGGGTCTTCAAGGGCGACTGGGAGAGCTTCGGCAAGCCGGAGGAGTTCCCCTATGTGGCGACCACCTACCGGCTCACCGAGCACTTCCACTACTGGACCAAGCACGTGCGGCTCAACGCCATCGTCCAGCCGGAGCAGTTCGTGGAGATCGGCGAGGAGCTGGCCAAGGCCAAGGGGATCAAGGCCGGGGACCATGTGCGGGTGCGCTCCAAGCGCGGCTTCATCGTCGCCGTGGCGGTGGTGACCAAGCGCCTGAAGACGCTGACCGTGGAGGGCAAGCCGGTGCATACCGTGGGCATCCCCATCCATTGGGGCTTCAAGGGGGTGGCCAGGAATGGCTATCTCACCAATACCCTGACCCCCTTCGTGGGCGATGCCAACACCCAGACGCCGGAGTTCAAGGCGTTCCTGGTCGACATCGAAAAGGTCCGCAGATCCAGACGAAGGCGTGAGGAGGCGACCATGGCACTGCAATCACTCGACATCCAGGCCCGTTCCGCCACCACCACGCCCTCGCCCTCGGCCCGCCAGGGGTTCGAGGTCGCCAAGCTCATCGACATCTCCAAATGCATCGGCTGCAAGGCCTGCCAGGTCGCCTGCATGGAGTGGAACGACCTGCGCGACGAGGTCGGCATCAACCACGGGCGTCTATGACAACCCGCATGGACCTCACCGACCAGTCCTGGACCGTGATGCGCTTCTCGGAGGTGGAGCCCAACGGCCACCTGGAATGGCTGATCCGCAAGGACGGCTGCATGCACTGTGCGGACCCGGGCTGTCTCAAGGCCTGCCCGGCGCCCGGCGCCATCGTGCAGTACGGCAACGGCATCGTGGACTTCAACCAGGAGAACTGCATCGGCTGCGGCTACTGCATCACCGGCTGTCCCTTCAATATCCCGCGCTCTGGCCGAGAAGGACGGCAAGGCCTACAAGTGCACCCTGTGCTCGGACCGGGTGGCGGTGGGTCTGGAGCCGGCCTGCGTCAAGACCTGTCCCACCGGGGCCATCACCTTCGGCGCCAAGGACGACATGATGGAGCATGCCGCCATCCGGGTGCGGGATCTGAACGAGCGCGGCTTTGTCAATGCAGGTCTCTATGACCCGCCGGGAGTCGGCGGGACCCATGTGATGTATGTGCTGCAGCACGCCGACCAGCCCGGGCTCTATGCGAACCTGCCCCAGGACCCGCAGATCGACCCCTTGGTCAGTGTCTGGAAGGGCATCACCAAGCCCCTGGCCATCGCCGCCTTTGCGGCGGTCAGTCTGGCCGGGCTCTTCCACTACATCACCAAAGGTCCCAATGAGGTCTCCAAGGAGACCGAGAAGGAGGTGGAATAATGCAACGCGATCCACGCGATCTGGTCCGTTACACCCCGAGCGAGCGGCTGAACCATTGGATCGTCGGCATCAGCTTCATCCTGCTCGGCCTCTCCGGGCTCGCCCTGTTCCACCCGGCCTTCTGGCCCTTCACCCTGCTCTTCGGCGGGGGCACCTGGACGCGCATCATCCATCCCTACCTCGGGGTGCTGATGGCCCTGGCCTATCGTCGTCATGCTGATCCGCTTCGCCCGCCTGAACCTCATGACCGCCACGGACTGGCAATGGATCAGGCGCGTGCGGGAGATGGTGGACGGGGACGACCACAACATGCCCGAGCAAGGCAAGTACAACGGCGGCCAGAAGCTGCTCTTCTGGCTGCTGTTCTGGTGCATGTTGCTGCTCATCCTTTCTGGTATTCCCTTGTGGCGCACCTGGTTCAGCTTCCCGGTGGAATGGGTGCGACTGGCCGCCGTGGTCCATTCCGCCAGCGCGGCGGTGATGATCGGACTCATCATGGTCCACGTCTACGCCGCCATCTGGACCAAAGGCACCATCCGCGCCATGTGGTACGGCACCGTCACCCGCGCCTGGGCCAAGCAGCACCATCGGGCTTGGTATAAGGAGGCGACGAAGGAGGGGTAAGCTGAAGCGTGGCGGTTCAACGGGTAAGTTCGCCAAGGAAGGCGGCAGCGGCGTCGCCCGGGTTCTGGTCAAGGGGCAGGTTCTTTTCCTGGACCGTCTGCTTCCAGGCGTGAGCCCGGGAAAGCGAGTTACGTGAGGACGCTAACCCGCCCTAGGTTACCTGTCCGCCGAGGCTCCAGCCTGAACTTCACCAAAATCTTTACGAGAATTTGAAGGCTTTCCCGACCCGCTATGCCCACCACCATTCTCCAGCCCGGCCAGACGGAACCCGCCGCCGGGGCCTTTCCAACTCTGCGTCTGCCCGCACCCGGGCTCTTCGCCGCCCGTGCGCACCGGCTGCGGACCTTGGCCCCCAATCACGCCCTGGAGCCCTTTCTGCGCTTTGCGGCCGGCCTCGCCCAGTGCCAGGAGCGTCTTTGGGAGGGAAAGGCGCCGGATTCCCTGCCGTCCCCTGAACTGTTGGCCCGCTGTCGGGAGGCGGCCATGCCGCCCCTCGCGGCCCCGGCCTGGTGGCCTGGCCCCGCCTGGCACGACCAAGTGCGCCGACTGGCCGCGGAGCTTGCACCCCAGGCACCGGACCCGGCGGCCTTGAGCCGACTCGCACAGGTCGAAGGTGACTGGCTGGACGCCCAGGCCCGTGCCCTCTTGATTGGGGAGGCGGACACGCTGGACCTGGCCGCCGCTCCCCTGATCGGCGCTGTGCTCCAGGTCTGCTGGACCGCTGCCGCGGCCCGGCTCGACCCGAGTGACATCGCCCCGCCCGGTCTGGGCCAGACCCAACCAGGGGTCTGTCCGGTCTGCGGCTCACCGCCGGTGGCCGCGATCCAGCGTATCGGCGGGGCGGAGGACGGACTGCGCTATCTGCATTGCGGGCTCTGTGCCAGCGAATGGCATGTGGTCCGCGCCAAGTGCAGCCTGTGTGATAACACCCGCGGGGTGGCCTACCTGAGTCTGACGGCGCGGGAAGGGGATGAGGCCGGGCCGGGAACCCAGCCCGCGGTCCAGGCGGAGACCTGTCCCGAGTGTCGGGGTTATCTCAAGCTCTGCCGTCTGGACCGGGACCCGCACCTGGACCCCTGGGCGGATGATCTGGCGACCCTGGCGCTGGATCTGCTGGTGGATCAGGAGGGTTTCGAACGGGCCGGACTCAACTTCCTGCTCCTGCAAGGCGGAACGTCGGCGCCCTGAGGCCTCTCCGCCCGTGGGAGCTGCTTGCAGCCGGGATGCCGGGGCTGGTGAACCCCCCGAAAACCCAGCGTCAATCTGGCGGTCAGAGACCTGGCCGGGGGCGGCTGTGAGATCACGTGCCGCGGCTCACAGGCGCTCCCACCGGGCGTCGAATGGTGATTCGATCCAAATCCGCAACGCTTTCAGGAAAATCAAAGGATCGTCTATCGTGAATAGCGTCCTCCCCGTCTACCGCCCCCCATCCGTTGATCGTGTCCTCGGCTGGCCGATCCTGGCGCCCCTCCTGCTGGAATACGGCCGTCAACCGGTCCTCGCCGCCGTGCGGGCAATCATCGCTGACCTGAGAGCGCAGATCAGCGCGGGGGAGGCGATTGGCGACCCCTTCGCGGAGGCCTCTTTCGCCGCCCGCTTGGCCGAGCGCCTGGTGCGGTCTGAGGCGCCAAGGCTCCGGCGGGTATTCAACCTGACCGGCACCGTGCTGCACACCAATCTCGGGCGCGCGCCCTTGCCGGAGGAGGCCGTGGCCGCCCTGACCCTGGCCGCCCGGGGGCCCTGCGCCCTGGAGTACGACCTGGAGGGCGGTGCCCGGGGTGACCGGGACCGCCTGGTCGAGGGCTGGCTCAGGGATTTCACCGGGGCCGAGGCCGCCACCGTGGTGAACAACAACGCCGCTGCCGTCTTTCTGCTGTTGAACACCCTGGCCCTGCGCAAGGAGGTGTTGGTCTCCCGGGGCGAACTGGTGGAGATCGGCGGGGCCTTCCGGGTCCCGGACATCATGTCCCGGGCCGGGGCGCGGCTGAAGGAGGTTGGCACCACCAACCGTACCCACGCCCGGGACTTCGCGCAGGCCCTGGGTCCGCGCACCGGCCTGGTGATGAAGGTCCATACCAGCAACTACGCCATCCAGGGTTTCACCGCCACGGTCCCTGAGCGGGAACTGGCGACACTCGCCCACGACCAGGGCTTGCCCTTTGTGGTGGACCTGGGCAGCGGGACCCTGATCGACCTGGCACCCTATGGCCTGCCCCACGAACCCACTCCCCAGGAGACCCTGGCCAACGGTGCGGACCTGGTAACCTTCAGCGGCGACAAACTCTTGGGCGGACCCCAGGCCGGCATCCTGGTGGGGCGGAAGGACCTGATCGCCCGCATCAAGAAGAACCCACTGAAGCGTGCGCTGCGCCTTGGCAAGCTCACCCTCGCCGCCTTGGAGGCCGTCCTGCGGCTGTATCGGGACCCGGACCGGTTGACCGAACGCCTGCCGACCCTGCGCCTCCTGACCCGCCCGGCCCTTGAGATTGAGGCCCTGGCGACTGAGTTGCTCCAGGCCCTCACCATGGCCCTGACGGGATGGCCGGTGACGGTCGGCACCGGCCCTGTCCGGAGCCAGATCGGCAGCGGCTCCCTGCCGATCGACCGCCTGCCCAGCCATGCACTGGTGGTGCGGCCGGCGGGACGCCGCCGCGGCGTCCTGCGCGAACTTGAGACCGCCCTGCGCGGACTCCCCATCCCGGTCATCGGCCGCATCGCCGACGGACGCCCTGTGGCTTGACCTGCGCTGCCTGGAAGACCCGCGGACCTTCAGCGCCCAACTCGGGGCCCTGGCGCGCCCATGATCATCGGCACCGCCGGGCATATCGACCACGGCAAGACCGCCCTGGTGCGCGCCTTGACCGGCGTGGATACGGACCGCCTGCCGGAGGAGAAGGCGCGCGGCATTACCCTGGACCTCGGTTACGCCTACCAACCCAGCGCCGCTGGTGACGTCCTGGGTTTTGTGGACGTGCCAGGGCACGAGCGGCTGGTGCACACCATGGTGGCTGGGGCGGCCGGGATCGACTGCGTCATCCTGGTCGTCGCGGCGGATGACGGTCCCATGCCCCAGACCCGGGAGCATCTCCAGGTCCTTGACCTGCTGGGCCTGGATCGCGGCGTGGTCGCCCTGACCAAGATCGACCGGGTTACCCCGGAGCGGGTCGCCCAGGTCGGGGCCGAGGTCCGGGCGCTGTTGCAGGGGACCGGGCTCGCCAGGCGCACAGGTCTTTCCCGTCAACGCACTGACGGGCGAGGGCGTCCCGGACGCTGCGAGCGCAGCTGGAGGCGCTGGCGGCCGAGGCACCGGCCCGCCGGGTCGGCGGACGCTTCCGGCTCGCGGTGGACCGCAGCTTCAGCATCGCCGGGGCCGGGACCGTCGTGACCGGCCTCGCCCTGGATGGCCGGGTGCGGGTCGGCGACCGGCTGCTGGTCTCGCCCTCCGGCCAGGCGGTCCGGGTGCGCGGCATCCATGCCCAGAACCGACCGGCAATGCAAGGGCTGGCCGGCCAGCGCTGCGCCCTGAACCTGGCCGATCTGCATCGGGAGGCGGTCGGTCGCGGCGACCTGATCCTGGACCCGGCTCTGCACCTGCCCACTCGGCGTCTGGACGCCTGGCTGCGGGTACTGGAGAGCGAGCCCGGGCCCCTCAAACACTGGACCCCGGTCCATTGCCACCTGGGTGCCGCCCACGTCACCGGTCGGCTGGCCGTGCTGGACGGCGAGGCCATTGAGCCCGGCGCCACGGGCCTTGTCCAACTGGTGCTGGACGCCGATCTAGCGGCCCTGCGCGGGGACCGCTTTATCCTGCGCGACCAGTCTGCCCGCCGCACCCTCGCAGGGGGATGGGTCCTGGACCCTGAGCCCCCGGCCCGGGGTCGCCGCCGACCGGCCCGACTCGCGCTGCTGGCCGCCCTGGCGGAGCCCAACACCCTGACCGCAGCCGCCGCAGCGCTGGATCTGGCGGATCAGGGGCTGGACCTGGACCGCTTGGCCCGGCACTGGAATCTGGACGACGCAACGGCCGCGGCGATCGCGAACCGGACCGGCTGCATGCGGGTGGACACTCCCCAGGGGCTACTGCTGTTCGCCGCGGCGCATTGGCGGGCGCTCGCCGAGCGGGTCATCGCGATACTGGCCGAGGCCCATCGCGAGCACCCGGACCAACTCGGTCCAGACCGAGAGCGCCTGCGCCGAATCGCCTGCCCGGCCATGAACCGACCGGCCTTCGGTGCCCTGCTGGAGGCGCTTAACGCGGACGGACAGATCCTCCGCACCGGCCCCTGGGTCCATTTGCCGGGCCATCGGGTGCGACTGGCAGAAACAGACGAGCGGTTGTGGCAGGAGGGGATCAGGCCCCTGCTCAGCGCCAAACCCTTTGAACCCCCGCGGGTACGGGACCTGGCCCGGGCTCTGGGTCGGGAAGAGGACAGCATCCGCCAACTGCTCAAACGCCTGGTCACCATGGGCGAGGTCTACCGGGTCGCCCACGACCATTACTTCACCCGCGCCGCGGTCTCGGACCTCGCGGCCATTGCCCTGCGCCTGAGTGAGCGCGATGGCGAGGCCCGCGCCGCAGAGTTCCGTGACGCCATCGGCACCGGCCGCAAGCTGGCCATCCAGATCCTGGAGTTCTTCGATCGGATCGGCTATTCACGCCGCATGGGTAATGGCCACCGGGTCTTTCGCGACAGCCTGCTGGCCCAATAGGAGCAGTAACTTCGTTAGACGATGCGCCTGTTACCCTGAAAAGAGCAGTCAGCGATCAGCCGTCAGCGTTCAGTTCTGAGTTTCATGGGGATATCGTCGCCTGACGGATCACCCCAGGGTGAGCACCCGCCGCCAAAAAACTGTGCGCAAGCAGCTTTTCTGAAATAGCTGACGGCTGATGACTGACCGCTGACTGCTCCTTCTAGATTGATCAAAGGGCGCCATCGATGCCGTGTCGACCCAAAGGCAGCGGTGGTCCGGCCGCGCTTGTGTCTACCGGGGACTGTCGGGCTTCGCTCCGCTGTCGCTGGCAGCGTTAGCCTTGTCCGCGGCCGCGTGAGCGCGGTTGATTGCCTCGGCAGCTTCCGCCTCAGCCTTGTCGCGGGCAAGCATGTTCGCTTGCGTGCGATTCGCATGGAATTTGTCGTCCGCGGCGGTCGCCTCGTCGATCTTCATGCGCATGTACGCTTGGGCGGCGGCTGCATCCTCCGCGGCGGTCTGGGCACCGAGTGCGCCGGACAGGACGACGGTGATGGCCGCAACGGATGGCGCGATTATTGACTTCAGTGACATCGGCTGTTTCCCCTGGGTGTTGGTCGCTATGAAGAGGACCCATTGGCTAGGACGAGATCGACGGCGGGTTGGCCGGTCGGACACCTGCTCTTTGATATCGCCTAGAGTAAGGAGACGGCCCTCCGTCCGATTTTCAGTATAGGAGAAAACCGGCCGAAGTCTCCTTCATCGCTACAAAGCGCAGTACGATGTGACTGAGTGCGTGGGACCTTGACCCTGGAGCGGTGGGGCCAGACCCAGGAGCATTTCCCTGACGGTGATCAGTTCGCGGCGCGACCGTTCCTGAAGCGCCAGCCTTTAGCCACCATCGAGCTCAGGCGACGCAAGGACGCGGCATCAGGTTTTTCGCGGATTTGACGCGGGTGTCAGGTCTGCTCTTGGGGTGCCGTCCGGGATTGGCGGGTCCGGTTGCCCCGCATAGGTGAGCTGGCCGCGCGGAACCTGCTCCTCGATCCATTCCCGCCAGACGGCGAGCAGAACGGCGATGACGATGGGGCCCAGGAAGAGCCCCAACAGTCCGAAGGCGGCGATCCCACCCAGCACCGCGAATAAGACCAGCAGATAGGGGATCCGGGTGGCGCTGCTGATGACGATTGGCCGCAGCAGGTTATCGATCTGACTCACCACCAGGGCACCCCAGGCGGCCAGCCCGATGCCGGCCCAGGTGTCACCGATGGTCAGCAGCCAGATGCTCACCGCGCCCCAGACCAAGGGCGTGCCGAAAGGGATCAGGGCCAGGATCGCCGTCAGGACGCCCAGCAGCACCGGGGCGTCGACTCCAGCCGCCCAGTACCCGAGTCCGGCCAGGGCACCCTGGAGCAAGGCGGTCAGTACCAGGCCGTAGAGCACGGCCCGGATCGTTCCCCCAATGGCGTAAAGATAGGCCCCGGAACGTGGCCCGATGAGGCCATAGAGCAGCCGTCGGACCTGATCTAACAGCGACTCGCCGTCCCGGTAGAGGAAAAAGGCCGTGAACAGGGCGAAGGTGAACTTGAAGGCGTTGAATCCGATGTCTCCCAGGACCTTGAGGGACTGATCGACCCAGGGCTTAAGCCACTGCACCACCTGCTTTCGCAGGGTCGCGGGGTCCTCGGATGATAGGGCGAGCACATGCTCGATCTCGGTTCCCAGCCAGGGGACCCGGGCCAGGGCTGGCGGAACCGAGTCTGGTCCGCTCAAGAGGATCTCGACCGACCGGGTATAGGCCTTTGGGACCTCGGCCCGCAGCATGGAGACCATCGACAGCAGGGGTAGGGCGAAAGTCAGGATCAGGACCAGGGTCATGATCAGGGCGCTCAGGTTGGCCCTGCGTCCGAGCAGGCCCCGCAGGCGCTGGTAGAGGGGCCAGGTGACATAGACCAGAATGGCTGCCCAGGCCACGGGCACCAGAAACAGGTTCAGGACCCGATAGCTCAGGACCAAGAGTCCCGCCAGGAAGATTCCGAGGGCGATCCGGGCGCCGAAGACATTGGTGAAGTTGGCGCTTTTCATTGGCGGCGATGCTCCTTCTCGATGTGACAGTGCAGGCGGGGCATCGCCGCGGTCACGGGAGTGATTTGCCGTTGGCGATCCGGTCATGGGCCAGCAGCACCATCAGGGTCATGGCGGTGAGCGGGAGAACAAACCACACCATGGTGCTGCTGTAGGAGTCCAGGGCCGCATGATTGACGGCCGACAGCACCAGAATAGAGTGTGTACGCAAGGTAGTAGGCCAGGAACAGGGCGCCCTCCCAGCGGGCGATCTCACGGCCGGTAATAAAGATGGGTAGGCAGGCCACCGCCGCCGCGACCATCACCGGGAGGTCGAACACCAGGGCCTGCTGGGCTACGCCGATGCCGGCGGGCGAGATCAGGGCTGCAAGACCCAGCACTCCAAGGAGATTAAAAACGTTACTACCGACCACGTTGCCCACCGCGATGTCCCGCTGTCCGCGCAGGCTGGCGATGACCGAGGTTGCGACCTCCGGCAACGAGGTGCCCCCCGCCACGATGGTGAGGCCGATCACTAACTCGCTGACCCCCAGGGATTGCGCGATGGCCACCGCGCTGCTCACCAGTAATCGCGACCCCATGACCAGAATCGCCAGTCCACCCAAGACCAGAAGCGGGTCCAGCCACCAGCGGCTTTGGGTCGCTTGTCCCGGATCATCCCCGTTGACCAGCCGTTCGCGCCGCCCCTGCCGGACCTGAAAGCCGATATAGGCCAACAGACCGGAGAACAGCACACCCCCTTCGAGCCGGTCGATGTGCCCGTCCAGGGCAAACACCAGAACCAGGACCGAGGCGCCCACCATCAGTGGTACATCGATGCGGATCAGTTGGCTGCCAATGGCGAGTGGGGTGATCAGGGCGGAGATCCCAAGGATCAGCAGGATGTTGAAGATGTTGCTGCCGACCACGTTACCGAGGGCGAGGTCCGCCTGACCGCTCCACGCCGCGGCGATACTCACGGCTAACTCCGGAGCACTGGTGCCGAACGCGACCACGGTGAGCCCGACGATCAGGGGCGGAATGCCGAGCCGGCTCGCGATCCCTGAGGCCCCGCGGACCAGAGACTCGGCGCCGCCCGTTAAGAGAATAAAGCCAATGGTCAGCAGAAACAGGTGCAGGATCATTGACGCATTACTCCAGACCGGGACCGGCTAACGGGTGTGGGGTGCCATGATTCCATGGGGGTTTGGGTGAGTCTCGGACTCTCGCGGAGTAGCTTAGGACGGGGTGCGGGATCAGTGGCCCAGCCGGGAGGCGCGGGTGAGGTCCGAGAAGCGCACGCCCTTGAGCCCTCCGATCTCCAGGCTCAGCCGCTCGATCTCCGCCGGTTGGCCCCGGATGATGATGGTCTCCAGGCAGTTGTCGTGGTCCAGATGGACATGGGTGGTCGCCACCACATGGATGTACTGGTGATGCTGGATGTCCAGGATATGCTGGGTCAGCTCCCGCTGGTGATGGTCGTAAACGATCGTAAGCACTCCGGCCACCTCCTCGTTTCCCTTCTCCCAGGTCTCTTCCACCAGGCGCTCCCGAATCAGATCCCGCACCAATTCCGAGCGGGACGCATAGCCCTTGCCAACCACCCGGCGGTCCAATTCGTCCAGCAAGGGCCGCGGCAGGGAGACGCTGAAGCGGATCGTTTCATCGGGTTTGGACATGAGACTCGGCTTGCCACTGAGTGGTTTGGGAGCAGGGCTACAAGGATACCCCAAGGCCAGCGTGTTTCTGTCCTGTCGCGCCAGCGTGCCGGTTGGACTGGACGCCGGAGGCGGACTGCATTTGCCAGGGCGAGGGAGTCGGGCAAGTCAGCGCAGCGGGGGCGCCACGTTCCCGGTGGTGAAGGTCTCGGGGCGGGACACCGCGACGCCTCTCGCTGATGGCCAAAAAACACAAAGGCCCCGATGTCGGAGGACATCGGGGCCTGGTTGGCGGGCCGGGCCCGCCTTGCAGCCACGGTTGGCCGTCGGGATCAGAAGCCGAAGGGCTTCGCCTCCTGGGTGGTGTCGGCCTGAATGGCCTGGACCTCGACGACCGGGGTCTTGGTCTCTTCAGCGGCGAGCCGGTCGCCCTCGCTGAGGACCATCGTGGTCTGAACGCCGCCAATCAGCAGGGCTACAGAGGCAAGTACACCAAGAATACCCATGATACAGCTCCAGTCGAGACTTTGGGTTGAGGGACGATGGGGGCATTATATAAGCATTCTCTAAATTAGCAAGCGCTAATGTGCTCTTTCCTAGTCCGTCAGAACCAGCCCCCGCGCCGGAAGCGCCACAGCATGTACCCGGCAACGGCGAGGCAGACCGCCCAGAACACCGCGTAGCTGTAAGGCCACTGGTTCTCCGGGATGTGCATGTTCATCCCGTAGACCCCGGCGATGAAGGTGAGGGGGATGAAGATAGTCCCGATGATGGTCAGGACCTTCATGATCTCGTTGGTGCGGTTGGAGAGGATGGACACATGCATGTCGCCCACTTCGGAGGCGATTTCCCGGTAGGTCTCGATCAGGTCGATGACCTGGGCGCAGTGGTCGTAGACGTCCCGGAAGTAGGTCTGGGCGACGTCCGACAGGCACTCGTGCCGGTCCCGCTGGAGCACGGCGATCAGCTCCCGCATGGGCCAGGCGACCCGGCGCAGCAGCAACAGACCGCGCCTGATCTGGTGGATGGCGTGCAGGGTTTGGGGGTCAGGATGGTCGAGCACCGCGTCTTCTGCCTCCTCCAGATGGTGTGATGCGTCCTCCAGGACCGGATAGAACCCGTCCACGATGGTGTCCAGCAGGGCATAGAGCAGGAAGCTCGCATCATTCTGACGCAGGCGCGAGCGTGCGCTCTCGATGCGGCGACGCACCGCCTCAACCGCCGGGCAGGGACTGGACTGGATCGTCAACAGGGTGTGGCGCCCGAGAAAGCAGCTCACCTGCTCGGCCAGGAGCACGCCATCTTGCAACGCCACCCGCCGCGCCACCACGAACAACCGTCCTGGCTGGTCCCCCGTGGCCGGATAGTCCTCCGCCTTGGGGCGGTGCTGGCCATCCAGGGCGTCTTCAATCGCTAGAGGGTGTAACTGATATTTCTCCGCCAGGGCCCGGATCGCCTCCCGGTCCCCGAGCCCCTCCACATGAATCCAGCGCACCTGGGACCAGTCAGGGCGGTGTACGGCGAGAAAGGCCGCCAGGTCCGCCACCTCTTGAACCTGCCAACGCTCCGGGCAGTAATCCGTGCAGATGACCCGGGCTGGTCCCATGCCCGGAGTCTGGACCAACTCGTGGTACTCGATCCCCGCGGGGGTGCCCGGCGGGGATCGGTGCAGGCGCGGCAACCGGGACTTGGGTCCCCAGGGCGGGCGGTGATGCTTGGAGCGCTTCAGGGCGCTCTGTCGCGGAGCCCGCGGGGCGCTCTGACTCTGGGCGGATGAGGACATGGCGTCCGGTAGGTTGGGCGAAGGCGATTCGGATCTGGACGTGTGCTGGTCAGGCATGGATGGTCTCCGGTTGACCCTGACCAGGCGCACTATCCAATGGTGGGTGCATCGCCGCAAGTGGGGTCGGCAGCCCAGGCTGACCCATCATTCACGGGGGATGTAATCGAGCCACGCATCCTGGTCCACCTTGAGGTCGATCAGGCTTTGGTTACGCACGTCGCTCCCCGTTCCCGCGATCGATGGCCTGCCGAAACCGGTTGCAGCGATCGAGAAACTCCCGGGTGCTCTTGGGCATGGAGACCCGAGCGCGCACGATGTAGGTGATCAGGTCCGCCCCCTCCCGGAGCAGGCGTGCGCCCTCCAGGACCTCCCGAATGGCCGCCGCATCCGGCACTGCCGGCAATAGTGGTTGACTGTTACACAATTGCTCACGGGCGACCACGAAGTCCGGCCAGACCCGAAAGATGCAGGGGTCCGTGCGCAGGGTCTCGCACTTGCGCTTCGCCGCCTGCACCAGGTGATCGACACGGGGGTCCAGGTCGGAGAACCGGGTACTGGTGGAAAAGGCGTCCTTCAGTCCGGCTCCGAGCCGGTCCACGTCGCGCATGGCCATCGCCATCTTGACGTAACGGCTCTCGTAAAAGGACTGGATAGGGATCGAGAAGGCCTTGAATGGCTCACCCCAGAGTTCGTCGATGCCCTCGTCCCCACCCCGGTGGAGCACCATCTTGCCCAGGTCAAGTGCCTCCATCAGGCATTGCCCGCATTCCCGCATCAGGGTGTTGTCCGGGGCGATGGTGACCCCTGAGGCCTGCAACTCGACCAGGCAGGTAAAGATGTCCCCCGCGCGGTTGAACAGGGCGCCAGCAAGCATGGCCCCATTGACCCGTTTGTGCTCGATGTCGGTCTCGGCCTGGTAGGCCGCCCGCGCGTCTTCGAGCCGCGCCCCAGGGATATTGATCCCGTGCTCCACATGGTTGAAGAGTCGACGGGTCAGGGCTTGAATCAGACGCTTGCGGGTCTCCAGGGTATCGGGTGGGGGGTCATAATGCTTGATCCAGTACCCGTCGTAAAAGACGCGCAGCTCCCCGTCGATCTGGCGACGGGTGCCGTTGGCCGTAGGCTCGGACATGGGTGGTGCGGGGTTCAGGGTGGCGTGGCGGAAGTGTATCGGACCTGCTCCGTGTCTGCTGCCGGGCGGGGACATCTCGGGGGCAGAAGACCAGCATCCGGAACATGTCGAACTATTTCAGGTGGATCAGGTGCGGGACCTTGCTGTGGTGGCCAAAGACGACCTCGTCGGAATTCGGGCACATCCTGTTAGACTGATATCGCCTACCACCGCAGCGGCGGAGCCGAGATGATAACCAAAGATCAGTTTACCGCTATCGCGATGACCTTAGTCGTTTGGGGCCTGGCCGGGGGGCTCTTCGGAGCCCTCTTCGCCGGACTCCATCAGGTGCTCACGGCCCTTGGCCTGACCGCCTGGCAGCCGCCGGTGGCCGCCGCCGCCGCTGCCGCGATGACCACCTCGGCCTTCTATAGTGCCATGCCCGTCGCGTTGACCGGCGCCATGGCCGGGGTCCTGGCCTCGATCGCGTCGCTGATCCTCTTTGGTCACGACCCGGGGTTGACCACCATTGCCGGAACCGCCGGGGTGGCCGGGCTGGGCGCGGGGAGCTTCTACGCCTGGATGACGGATGGTGCCGGGCGGCCCCTGGCGCAGACCTTGGCCGGGCTCCTTGGGGGGCTCATCGCCGGAGGCGTGCTGGTCGCGGTGGTCGCGCTCACGGGTCACCAGGCGGACATGTTCGTGCTCGCGGCGGGCGTGGTGGCCACGGTGGGCACCCTGTTCCAGCTCTCCCAGCGGTGGCTGACGGGTCACAGGGGCGAGCTGCTACCTGCCACCCTGTCTGCGGCGGTAGTGGCCGGCTTGATCGCGTGTATGGTGGCGGCCGGTATCTGGCTGCTCGGGGGCACACCCACCCTGGCCCTGGACGGTACCAGCCAAGACCTGTTGGGGCAGATCCGTCGCGAGATCCCGGCGGGCTTCCTGGGTGGGCTCCTGGGTGGGGCCATCACCGGCGTCGTCCTGGAACTGCTCGGGTTCCACCTGGAAGACCATCGGTGAGCGTCCGGTTTTGGCCAGTATCCGAGTGTGCCCGGGCGTTGTACCATCCTCCCGGGGGCTCAAGGGTAGCCGTCTCTGGAGCGGTGCCCCTGCCATACGCAGACGCCCAACCAGTGCCAGCGTGCCTTGTTCCCTAACCACTTCGGTCGGCACCCAGGGCCGGTCAGACGACGACTCAACGAGAGAACCATCGGAGACACTCCATGAACGCGTTCGATATCCTTGGTGCGGTGCTACAGTCCGGCATGTCCCCACAGACGGGTGATCGCATGGGGAAAGTGCTCGGTCAGATGATGGGCGGCGGGGGCCCGGCGCCGGCCGGTACGCCGGGTGGCGGCATGATGGACATGTTCACCAAGGTCGCGGGCGCCATGCTGGGCGGCGGCCAGGGTGGTAGTCAGGCCGGCACGCCCGCCGGGGTCGGCGGGATGGGCGGTTTCCCCGCCGAGATCCTGAAGCAGGTGGCCGGCGCCGTGCTCGGCGGGAACACGGCCCAGGGCAATGCCGGGGCCGGGCTAGGCTCCATGGCGGTCTTCGGGACCCTGGCTGCTCAGGCCCTGGAGATGGCAAAGGGGATGCTGGGCAATAACCAGTCCCAGGCAGGCGCCGCCCCCGCTGGTGTTCCCGGCGGCGGCATGGGGGATTTGAGCGCAGTCCTGGCCGGGATGCGCGCACCCGCCACGCCCCAGGAGCAGCAGCAGGTGATGGATGTCGCCATGTTGACCCTCAAGGCCATGATCAGCGCGGTCAAGGCAGACGGCCAAGTCGACGCGCAGGAACAGCAACGCCTCCTCGGCAAGCTCAAGGAGGAGGGGATCACCACAGAGGAGCAGCGCTTCGTCGCCGAGGAGATGAAGAAGCCCATCGACCTGGATGCGCTGATCCGCGCGGTGCCCAGTCCCCAGGTGGCGGCTCAGGTCTATACTGCCTCACTGATGGCGATCACCGTCGATACGGACGCCGAGCGTCGTTACATGGCGGACCTGGCCACCAAGCTGCGGCTGGACCCTCAAGTCGTTTCCTACCTGCACCAGGCGGTTGGCCTCGCCTGAGGCGCACTCCCGGTCAGACTGGCCCTCGTCCGGATGAAGATCCCTGCGGGCCGGTCAATTGCCTTCAATTTTCCTAGCTTAAACGGTTGACCCCCATGATCACCGCGCTCTTCTTCATCGCCATCGGTATCGTCATCGGCTGGAACCTGCCCCAGCCCCCCTGGGCCCGCGAATTGCAGGACAAGGCCCGGGAAGCGATCCGTTCGATCACCGGCAAAACCGGGCACTGAGCCGGAGGGACCGGCTGGGCTCTGGTGCCCGGTGTCAGCACCGGGTGACGGAAACCAGGGCCAAGGATGGTTGCTTTCAGTGGGTCCGGACTTGGACGGCCGCCCGGCCCGGCCGGCGAACCGCCAAGCCGATCATTGCCAAGCCGACCGTTCAGGTTGGGGCCACAATGGCCCAGTTCCTGCATCGGACATTCGCACTCGGCCTGCCGGATATCCGCTTGCCGGCGGTAGGATTTTGCCAGGGGCGCGGTCGCGCTCCAGCCCCACTGGACCGCGCCAGTGACCTGTCGTAAACCCGGAGACCCATCCCATGAACGCAGTCAGTCCCGACCAGGCCACCCTGATTCTGGGTAATCAGGAGTATCAGTTCCCTGTTATCCAGGGTAGCGAAGGCGAGCGCGCAATTGACATCCGCAGCCTGCGCGACCGCACCGGCTATATCACCCTGGATCCCGGGTACGGCAACACCGGCAGTTGCGAGAGCGCCATCACCTTCATCGACGGGGAGCAGGGCATCCTGCGCTACCGGGGTATCCCCATCGAGGAGTTCTCCCAAAGTCCCACCTTCACCGAGGTGGCAGCGCTGCTGATCTGCGGCAAATTGCCCACGGAGACGGAATATGCCGAGTTCTCCGCGGACCTGACCCGCTTCTCCAACCTCGATGAGGGCATGAAGCACCAGTTCGAGGGCTTTCCGCGCAGTGCACCGCCCATGGCCATCCTCTCGGCCATGATCAACTCCCTTTCATGCTTCCATCCGGAACTCCATGAATTGGAGGACGAGACCCAGTTCCGGCACGCGGCGGCCCGACTGATCAGTAAGATCCGCACCATTGCCGCCTATGCCTTCCGCCACTCCCGGGGTCTGCCCTATATCTACCCGGACCCGGCCCTGCGTTATGTGCCGAACTTCTTGCACATGATGTTCTCCCAGCCCTACAAGCAATATGTCTGCCCCCAATTGGTGCGTGAAGCCCTGAACCTGATCCTGATCCTGCACGCGGACCACGAGCAGAACTGCTCCACGTCCACGGTGCGCATGGTCGGCTCAAGTGGCGCCAACCTGTTTGCCTCCTGTGCCGCCGGGGTCTGCGCCCTTTGGGGGCCGCTCCACGGCGGGGCGAATGTGGAGGTGCTCACCATGTTGGAGCAGATCCACCAAGGCAATATCACCCCGGAGGAGTACGTGAAGCTGGCCAAGGACAAGGACAGCAAGGCGCGGCTCATGGGCTTTGGGCACCGGGTCTACAAGAACTTCGACCCGCGCGCCCGCATGCTGGGGGCCATCGCTGAGAAGCTGTTGCCCCAGCTCTGCGGGGACGACCCATTGCTGGACATCGCCCGGCGGCTGGAAGAGATCGCGTTGTCCGACCCCTATTTCATCGATCGGAAACTGTACCCGAACGTGGACTTCTACAGCGGCATCCTGCTGCGTGCCATCGGTATTCCCACGAATATGTTCACCGTCATCTTCTCCATCGGCCGTCTACCCGGCTGGATCGCCCACTGGTGGGAGCAGAATCGGACCATGGCAAACAAGATCGCGCGGCCGCGGCAGATTTACACGGGGGAGACCGGTCAGCACTACGTCCCCATCGATAAGCGGGGCTAGGGCCGGGTGAGCGTGGAGGCACCTGACACCGCCGCCGTCCGCGACTACCTGCTTGCGCTCCAGGATCGCATCGGGACCGCCCTCGAGGATACCGATGCTCAGGCGCGGTTCCGGGAGGATTCCTGGGAGCGCGCCGGTGCCAGGGGTGGGGGCCGCACACGGGTCATGGCCGATGGGGCAGTGTTCGAGCGGGGTGGGATCAATTTCTCACACGTCTTCGGCGACACCCTGCCGTCCACCGCCACTGCCAACCGTCCGGAACTGGCCGGGCGGGCCTTTCAGGCCATGGGGGTGTCCCTCGTGATGCATCCGCACAACCCCTATGTGCCCACCTCCCACATGAACGTGCGCTTCTTTATCGCGGAAGATCCGCAGGAGGCACCGATCTGGTGGTTCGGTGGCGGCTTTGACCTGACCCCCTACTACGGCTTCGAGGACGACGCGGTCCACTGGCATCGCAACGCCCGCGACGCCTGCCAAGCCTTTGGCGACGATCTTTACCCCCGCTACAAACAGTGGTGTGACGAGTATTTTTTTCTGAAACACCGGGGCGAGCCCCGCGGTATCGGCGGGATCTTTTTCGACGATCTCAACGCTGGGGGCTTCGATCAGTGCTACGCGTTCATGCGCTCCGTGGCCGATCACTATCTGAGCGGCTACCTGCCCATCGTGGCGCGTCGTCGAGGTCTGGTCTACGGCGAGCGCGAACGGGAATTCCAAAAGATCCGCCGCGGCCGCTACGTGGAGTTCAACCTGGTCTACGACCGGGGCACCCTGTTCGGGCTCCAATCCGGCGGGCGCATCGAGTCCATCCTGATGTCCCTGCCCCCGGAGGTCTCGTGGCGCTACGACTGGCAACCGGAACCCGGAAGCCCGGAGGCTGACCTTTACAAGCACTTCCTGGTGCCCCGAGATTGGCTGGCCCGGAAATCGTCCAGCGGCGGTGAATCGGCATAGTCGCAGGTATTCGCACGATCCATGCGCTCCGACTACTCGGGCCGGCCGCCGCTGCTGTATCTGCGATGACCTGTCGAAACTGCCGTTTGGCCTCCCGTTACCTCCCGGAACGGCGCAGCTTAGCAGCACCGACCGACGGTCATGGCCAATGCCGCGCTACCGACACAAACCGGGGAGCGAGGCCCATCCGTGGGCGACAATCCAAGTCGTTCCCAGTCATAGCCCGCACCGCGTCATGTTCACCGACCGGGACAGTACCGAAGGGCGTCGCATTCTCCACCTTCGTGTATGAGTGCTCGGCTGGTGAGCGATGCGGGCTGGCCTCAGGCCAGTTCGTCCGCGCCGATGAGCTGCATGAGACCGAAGCTCTTGACGAAGGGGTTGGCCATTCGCGGGTCCTTGAGCATGGACTTGTAGTCGCCGACCTTGAACTTAAGCTTGCCGGTGGCGAAGGCCATGCCCATGCCGGCCATGCCGATGCCGTTCTCGACCCATTTCAGCCAGTCCTTGAGGTCCGCACGCATGTCCCAGTTGGCGGGCGGATCGCTCTCGGCCCAAGCCCCGGCGCGAACGCACACGCCTTTCTCCACCACGAAGACACCGCGGGGGTTCTCCTCGTTCTTGAAGCCGCAGTAGATTACGGAGTCAAAGCCGATCTCGGCCAGCTTGTCGGTCACCTCGGGCTCATTGTTCCAGGCGTCCTTGAGCGCGTTCATCCACTCTGCAGAAAAAAGTTGGGCCATGTTCATTATCCTCCAGGTTAGTGTCGAAACGTCCGGGACGCTAAGTGCCCCGGCAGGAAACAGCGGGTGGTGGACAGGCGAACCCCGGGTCCGCGCTGCAGTGAATTCTATCAGGACGAGCGGAAAAGGATACGGGACCAGTGGTTATCCCGTCCGGTAAGGCCCCAGCCCTCCAGCCGAGCCGACTTGGCCGGATTAGCCCGCCGCCCCGCCTGCCGTGTCAACCTTAGGGGACTGAGTTCCGGCGGCGGGGCGAGGGGTTGCCCCAGTGCCTGACCCCGAACCGAGTTGGGGTCGCAGCCGCTTCTCGATCCGGCCGCCGCAGTCGGCGAAGCAGTCCGTGTATTGGCGGTCGCAGATGCTCAGATCCACCCCGAGGCAGCCCACCGGTGCGCGGCAGTTAGGGGACTTGTTGGCGATGCACACGTCATAATCCGCCCGGGCGGCGGTGTAGCGCTCCTCGCAGCTCCGCTCCCGTGTCTCCTGGCGCTGCTGGCACTGGGTCTTTGGTAACTCGCAGTGCTGCAGACAGGTCTCGGCCTCCGGTCCGGTGGCTGGGATGAGCCGTGTCTCGTAAAGTTTCGGGGTGCATGCGCCGAGGAGCATGACCAACAGGACCAGCAGACCCATCCGCAGGCCCCACCGGTCCCGGGGCCAGTTGCTGAGCCAGCCGCGTGCGCGGGCCTGACGGTCACAGGGTTGGGCAGCGTGCGGCCAGGGCATCGGGCGTCTCCGGGTCAGTGTCATTCGCTGGTCGCCGACTTTACCATAGCCGGGTGTCCTTCCAGGATGCGTCGGCACCGCTTGTTTCGGTTTTGTTGCGCCGGGGCTGAGACGCATTCAGGAGCGCATGCGGCCGACGAGTCTGCGCAGGTTCGCAACAAGTTCCTCTCGGCCCCTCGCCCCAAAGAGGCGTACCAAGTCCCCAACCGGTCGGAGCTGGCCGGCGGTCGCGACCAGGAGCGCGGCCTCGGCGGGGGTCAGGCCCCCGGCTCGCAGGGCCGGTCCCAGGGTGCGATAGGCCAGCAGGGCGAGGGCTGGGAGGACGGCCTCGAGGGTGCGGTGCCCGGCGGTGAAGGAACCCAGTTCCAGGTCGCTGGCCCCGTCCCCGTCCAGGTCAAGCGCGCTCGACCCCAGGGGGTGGCGCAGGGCGGCGATGATCGCCGCGGCCACCGTCGGGTCCAGGCTCCGGAGAGGGCCGGCCAGCAAGACCGGCAACCGATGCCCCAGTCGCCGACCGGCGGCGCTCAGGAAGGTCCAGCCCATGGTACTGGCGGGGCGAAGCATGACCAGGGCGTGCTCGCCGCTCGCGGCGTTGCGGCTGGTCCCGATCTGCACCGGACGGTACCCGCTCGCGTCCCAGAAGCCGATCAGGCCAGGCGTGGCGCCGAAACTCGCCCCCAGCAGATCGATACCGTCCCGGCGGGCCTCCCGAAACAACGCCCGTAGCAGCCGCCGACCCAGGCCGTGCCGGGTCAGGCCCGGGTGCACGGCGATGCGAATCACCCGCAAGTAGCGCAGCCGCGGGGCGTCCAGATGGCCGCCGTGGGCGGACAGGGTCAGGGGGAGCAGATGGCCGCGGGGACGGCGGCGGCCGTCGAAGATGTCGCGCAGCAGGTCCGGGTCCGTCAGACCCCCTTCCTCCACCGCGATCAGGGTGGCCGCGATCCGCCCCCCGTCGCGCAGAATCAGGACACGTACCCCGGGCCCGTCCAGGAGTAGCCTCAGGTCCAGAGGCCGAGTCTGGTAGTGGGCGAGTACCAGGAGGCCGAAGACCTGCCCCAGGGTGTCGTCGTCTGTGGCCAGGCTGTCCCGGTCCAGAACCTCGACCGGGCCGGTGGACGGTGCCTTGTCGATCGATAGCGGCGCGGCATCCAACAGCAGGGAGCGGAAGACCAATGCCTCCAGGGGGTCGGAAGGTGCCCAGCGAATGGGAGTCGCCAGGGTTAAGGCCTGCCAGTGGGGAGTGCGCCGGTCCAGGGTCTCCCGAAAGCGCAGGTCAAAGCCCCGCCCGGTGCCCTCATAGCCGTGGACTGTGGTGGCGAAGACCACCCGGGGGTAATGTCCCAGTAAGGTGGAGAGGAGGGGAGCGGGGATCCCGGCCGCCTCGTCCACCAGCAGCAGGTCTGCCGCCGGGTGGTCCTGGCAGAGGGCGTCCGGTGCCAGAAAGGCGATCATCCGCAACCCGTCAGTCAGGTCGCTTCCGACGGGATGCGCACCCGCCCAGGCCAGGGCAGCGTGGCGAAAGAGGGCCTCGGCAGCGGCCCGGCGGGGGGCGGTGACCAGGATGGAGCGTGGTCCGGGGGTCTCAGGCGGTCGGGCGAGCAGGCGGGCGGCGGCGATTCCCAGGGCTGCGCTCTTGCCCCGCCCCCGGTCGGCGGTGAGGACCAGTGGTCGGTGGGGTCGGCCCCGGGCGTGATGCACGATTGCCGCGACGGCTCGGTGCTGGTCAGGCGTCGCGGCTTGGGTCGGGTCCCGGATGTCGACCAGGTGTCCGTCCTCGGTCAAGCCGGGAGACCGGGCCGGCGGGGGGCCGCCCGCGGCGGGCCAGTCAGGCGCCGCCTGGGCGACAATCACCACCCCGGATGCGGCGCGCAGCACCCGAACCAGCCTCGCCATGAAGCGCCCGGTCACCCCGTCGGCGGTGAGGGGCCAGGGGGTAATACGACGGGCCTGGGGGTCCGGGTGGCTGGGCCAATCGTCGAGGGGGGGGCACAGAAGGATCAGGAGTCCACCCCCGCGGAGGGTCCCGGTGGCGGCGCCGAAGCCATCGGGGTCGAACCCGGACCAGGCATCATAGACCAGGAGGCGACTCTCGCCGCCCAGCAGGTAGGTGGCGGTGTCCAGCGGTTTCGCGCTGAGGTGGATGGGGCGGTCGCTCAGCCAGACGGCCGGACCGTCAGAGGCCTCCGCGACCGCCCGGGCGGTGGCGGCGGACCAGGGACGATCGCCACTCACGACCAGGGTCAATCGGTGCCCGGTGGCCCGGGCCGTGTTCAGCAGTTGGTGAGTCAGGGCGTGGAGCTGGTCTTCCATGTCAACTCGGACCTTGGCGCCCTGACCCGGGCGCGCGGACCGGGGTCCGTGCCGGAGAAATCGGCGAGTAATCCGTTACGACTTGCCCCGCAAGCACGCGCGGCTGGGAGGCGGCCATCCCTGGCACCGGATTCCGGCGTGCGGCCGGATTTGAGGTCTCCCACAACCCGTAACCCTTACGCTGGGGCTGGGCGGGATACCGGGCTAGGCGACATTCTTGGGGATGCGGATTTTCTGCCCCGGGAAGATCAGGTTTGCGTCCTGGATGACCTCCCGGTTGGCCTCGAAGATGCGCGGGTAGGCATTGGGGTCGCCGTACGCGTGCTTGGCAATCGCCGAAAGCGTGTCCCCCTTCTGAATGATATAGAAGTCGACCTCTGCGACCTGCGGCGGGGCCGTGAGATGGTCGGCTTTGACCTCCCCGACGCCCCGGACGTTGCCCGCCATGAGTACCGCCTTTTCCATGGCCTCCGGGCTGTCGGCTTCCCCGGAAAGCGACACCACGCCGTCTTCGTAGGTCACGTTGAGCCCCTTGATGCCAGGGTTGTTCTTCTCGATCTCCTCCCTGATCCTGTCGCTTGCCTCGGCCTCGTTGCCGAAGATGCTCTTGCCGATGCCTTTCACGAAATCAAACAGTCCCATGGGGGCCTCCGCTGGTGTTGGTTATCAGTGTGCTACAAGCCAAAGGAAAGTTATCACAAAGTGAGTCAAGTGTTATGCCCGGTTACGTCGGGCACAGGGACAGACTCAGGTCCCCCTGGTCTGTTAACTTAGTCAGGAGCAGTCGGCGGTCAGCCATCAGCCGTCAGTGATCTCCGAAGTACAACTTGCGCACATTTTTTTGGCGACGCCCGCTCACCCTGGGGGTGCTCCGTCAGGCGACGAGATCCCCATGAAACTGAGAGCTGAACGCTGAAGGCTGATCGCTGACTGCTCTTTTCAGGGTTAATATCCTGGGCATCCAACGACTCCCCAGGGACCTCGCCCCGGGGGATTCAGTCCTAACGCTGACTGGCAGGAATTGAGGCAATGAACGAGATCAGATGCGCGGTCGCCGGGGCCGGTGGTCGCATGGGCCGGATCCTGGTGCAGGCGGTCACGGAGGCTGAGGGCCTGGTGTTGGGTGCCGCCACTGAGCGCCCGGGGTCGAGCCTGATCGGGGTGGATGCGGGTGATCTGGCGGGGGTCGGCCGGCTGGGGGTTCGGATCGGCGCTGACCTGGCGGACCTGACCGGGGCCTTCGACGTCCTGATCGATTTCACCGTCCCCGCCGCGACCCTGGCTCACCTGGCCCTGTGTCGCGGGGCGGGTAAGGGTATGGTCATCGGCACCACCGGGCTCGATGGGGAGCAGCGGGCGGCGGTGGCCGCGGCGGGGGCAAGCATCGGCATCGTCTTCGCCCCCAACATGAGCGTAGGCGTGAACCTGTGTTTCAAGTTGCTCGATATCGCCGCCCGGGTGTTGGGGGATGAGGTGGACATCGAGATCATCGAGGCCCACCACCGTCATAAGGTGGACGCGCCCTCGGGCACGGCCCTGCGCATGGGAGAGGTAGTCGCCGCGGCCCTGGGACGAGATCTCAATGAGGTCGCGGTCTACGGGCGAGAAGGTCACACCGGGGCCCGTGACCGACGCACCATCGGCTTCGAGACCATCCGGGCCGGGGACGTGGTGGGCGAGCACAGCGTCTGGTTCGTCGCAGATGGGGAGCGGGTGGAGATCGCCCATAAGGCGTCCAGCCGCATGAACTTCGCCACGGGTGCCGCCCGGGCCGCACGCTGGCTCGGGACCCGCGGGCCTGGACTCTACGACATGCAGGACGTGCTGGGATTACGGGAGTCTTAGCGGTCAGCAGCCAGTTCAGAACTGACTGATTCTTGAGGACGCTGATCGCGGCACGGCGTAAGGATCGAAGGTAACGGCTGAAAGGTGACAGAAAACGCGTACGCCTTGACCCCGTTCCCCCTCAATCCTGACAGGAATACCCGTGGGCGATCAGCCCCTCCTCCAGGTCGTCCGAGACCGTGGGGTGGGCGAGCAGGTACTCGGCCGCCCGCACCGAGTAGTCGCCGAGGGCGTCGTCCACCGCCGTCTCCCAGTCCTCAACCGGGTAATCCCCGCGCCCGACCCACATCAGCGCGACCAACTCCGCTCGCTGGCGTTGGTTCATGGCGCCGACGCATTCCATCACCTCGGTCAAGGTGTAGTCGCCGCTATGGTCGGCCAGGACCTGGAGGGCCCAGTCCTCCGTGGGGCTGGCAGGCGTGTCGGGGATCACCACCTCCTCCTTGGCCTGAAACTCCCGGGCCTTGGCGATGAGGTAGCAGAGGGTTTCCAGTGGTATGTGCAGCATGGGTGAGGCTCCGCAGCGGGTCCCGGGGCGCGCGGGCGCCAACCGGCGTAGTTCGACCGTGATCTTGTTCTGACTGCCCAGTTTACTACGCGAGCGACTGACCCCGGACCGGCCGGCCCGGTGATTTGCGGGCGCTGTGCGAATCCAGGATGATTGAATTCGTCGGGCTCCGTACCGGAACACCTTGGCCTTGGAGTTTATCGCCATGCCTTCAATGATGTGCCACCGCGGTACCGCGATTCTGGCGGCCGCCCTCGTGCTTAGCGCCTGCGCCACTGCCCCGGAGACGGGGCGTCGGCAATTGCTCATGGTTGATCCGTCTCAGGAGGCGCAGCTGGGCTTGAGCGCCTTCGAGAAAAAGAAGCAGGAGACACCGATCTCCAGGGATCGCCAGGCGAGTGCCCAGCTTCAAACAGTCGGCAGGCGTATCGCCCAAGTCGCAAAGGTGCCGAACGCCCGCTGGGAGTTCGTCCTCTTCGACGACAAGTCGCCGAATGCCTTCGCCCTGCCCGGCGGCAAGGTCGGAGTCAACACCGGAATCCTCCCCATCACCAAGAATCAGACGGGCCTGGCAACCGTGGTCGCCCATGAGATCGCCCACGTCAGTGCCCGCCATGGAGCGGAGCGGATGTCTCAGGGAATGGCCGTCCAGGTGGGTGGGGCCATTATCGGCGCGGCCCTGGGGGCCAGCGGCTACGGCGGGGCGACTCAGAACATGGCCATGCAGGCCTACGGCTTGGGTGCCCAGTATGGCGTCCTGCTGCCGTATTCCCGAACCCAGGAGGCCGAGGCCGACCGCATCGGGCTTCTGTACATGGCCCGGGCCGGGTTTGATCCCCGGGAGGCGATTGCCTTCTGGCAGCGTTTCCAGACCTACAACAATGGGCGAGGGGGGGCCGAGGTCGAGTTCCTGAGTACCCACCCGCTGGACGCGACCCGCATTGCTGAACTGCAGAAATTCATGCCCCAGGCCCTGGCCGCCTACCGCAAGGCCGGGGGGCAGGGCTGAGCCCCGAGCCGCATCGGCGCCTAGTCCGCCTGAACGTTCCTCTGCCTGGGCACCACCCAACCAGGTCGCTTGGGGTCAGTTCCCGGAACTGCTGCCCCCGGAGTTCGTTCAGTGAAAAAGAGCACCCAGTGTCCTCATCCGCGCGCCTCCCTCTGGTTCGTCCCCCGCGCCTCTGGTGGCTTGCCCTGGGGCCGGCCCTCCTGACCCTGGCCGGTTGCGACTCGGGTGATCAGGGTGCTGCGGGCGGCGGCAAGGGCCTCGCCACGGCGGAGGTGGGCAGGATCCCCGCCTACCCCCAGCGCCCTGGAGACCCGGCAAAGGGCTATGACGCACTGCTCAACCATGCGGTGGTGACCTGCGGGCTGCCCTATAGTGCCTACGTCAAGGCCTTGGACAGGACCGCGGGGCGAACGGGAACCCGGCCCGGGCGGGACCCCGGTCCCCAGTTCCCAGGGCGCCGCGGGCGTAATGCGGAGCTGCCCTATCTGCTGACCGCCTATCAGGCGGACTCGGGGGTGGAACTGGTGACCTCGAATTGCCTCAGCTGCCATGCCGCGCCCTTCGATGGTGCCCTGGTCATGGGTCTGGGCAACGCCTTCCTGGACATGACCCAGGACCCATTGGTCGGCGTCGCGTCCGTCGGGAACTTGGTGACGGGTAAGGCCGAGCGGGCCGAGTGGCGGCGCTGGGCGGATCGGATCACGGTCCTCTCCAGCTACATGATGACCGACACCATCGGGGTGAACTCGGCCAATAACCTGACCCTCGCCCTCATGGCCCATCGGGACCCCAAGACCCTGGCCTGGTCGGATAAGCCCCTGCTCGAGCCACCGCCGGAGCGGCCCCTTCCGGTGGCCGTGCCGCCTTGGTGGAACATGGGAAAAAAACACGCCATGTTCTACAGCGGGGAGGGGCGAGGGGACCATGCCCGCTACATGATGCTGGCCTCCACGACCTGCACCGATACGGTTGCGGAGGCCCAGGCCATCGACGCCTGGTTAGTGGACGTGCGCGCTTATCTGGCATCCTTGGCGCCGCCCAAGTATCCCTATGCCATCGATCAGGGCCTCGCGGAGCAGGGTTACAGCCGTCTTTCGGTCCAACTGCAAGGGTTGCCACGGCACCTACGGCGAGGAGCCGCGCTATCCCAATCGGGTAGTCGCGCTGGGCAAGGTGGGGACGGACCCGGCCCTGGCCCGGGCGGCCTATGGGGACGCCGACCGGTTCCGTGCCTGGTTTCGGGAGTCGTTCTACGGTGAGCTCTCCCAGGTCGCCCCGGCACTGGGGTATGTGTCCCCGCCCCTGGATGGGGTCTGGGCCACTGCCCCTTACCTGCACAACGACTCGGTGCCGACCCTGGCCGCCCTGCTGAACAGCCCCGAGCGGCCGGCTTATTGGCGCTTCCAGCGTACGGGCGAAGATCAGCCCGTCTATGACCGGGCGGCGATCGGGTGGGCCTACGAGACCCTGGCCCAGGGCAAGGCCGCCGCGATGGGCTGGGACGAGCGCAACCGCATCTATGACACCACCGGTCCGGGCTACGGCAACGGCGGTCATACCTTCGGTGACAAGCTGTCCAGCGAGGACCGGCTGGCCCTGATCGAATACCTGAAAGCCCTTTAGCTCACGCTGTCGGCGACCAGAAAACCAGGTTTGCATTCTTCGACTGGCGCGGGTATAGTGGGTACTTCAGATGCGGGGTGGAGCAGTCTGGCAGCTCGTCGGGCTCATAACCCGAAGGTCGTAGGTTCAAATCCTGCCCCCGCTACCAAACAAAACAAGGGCTTATCGGTGATTCCGGTAAGCCCTTTTATTTGCCCGGCGTTCGTGTAAGCGCTCGTGTTAGCAGTTTTCTGCAACCCGGCGCGGCGCTTGGCCGGTCTTTGCGCTGGTGGGCCGTTCGTCGGATTGCTCAGCGGTGGGCCAGCGACAGCGTCGGCCAAGGAAGCGTGGAATTTCAGGATCGGTTCGTCATTCGTGCCGGTCGGGTGCCGCGGGAGGGCGGCGCGTTCTTCCCTTTCGCGCATGTCCATGGGATCCACTTTACAGCGGCTCATAGAACGCGACGCGCACCATTGGGTTCTCGGGTTCGCCGGGTGCGTGCAAGTAAGGTGGCCGAGTCAGGGCGGTGCAGGAGCCGCCTTTTCGGGGATCAGCCAAGACCCGGCCGAAAATAGTCAGCCCTCGCTCAATTCCAGGCGTCTCTCAATCTGTTCGATCCGCGCTGCAAGCTTGTCCATGGTGACTTGTTGCCGAGCGTCGGTCTCGTCCCCATAGGACACTTCGCGCTTAACCAGGCTCATTGCACCCTCAAGGCTCGTCATGCGGTGCTTCATGTCCCTTACGTCATCGGCGATCTGGTCAACCCGACCGCGGATGTGTCGCAGATGTTCAAGGACCAGGCTTTCAATGTCTGCCGTCATAGTGGGCTCTCCGGGTTAAGGGTAGGCTCAGGTTGAATCGGCTTCTCGACCTTCAGCAACCCTTGACGATGTCCGGGTCTTCCAGTAAGCGGGCCTTCACCTCGGCAAGTTCAATCATTCAGTCAGTCTCAGCAGGCGGGCCTGGGCGGTTTCCTGCGCCAGGCGTGGAATTCAGAAGCTCCACGTCCGCCTCGGGGCACAGTTGAACTGTCAACGTCATCAGTATATCTCTTATCTGGTATGCGGCGAGATGGCTAATTGACCCGGCGCAACGCCTGGGCGAGACGCTCCCGCGCCGTCGTGGCAAGCAGCTGAAGGCAGACGAGACCGTTGATTTTGTCAACGGGAATTCACACATGATCGGTAATGCCAATCTCCCGGAGACCCCCATATGCGTATGGACAAACTGACAGCCAAATTCCAGCAGGCCCTGGCGGATGCCCAGAGTCTGGCCCTGGGGCGTGATCACCAGTTCATCGAGCCCATTCATCTCATGACCGCGCTGCTGGACCAGGAGGGCGGCAGCGTCCGGCATCTCCTGACCCAGGCAGACGTCAATCCCAACCGCCTGCGTTCGGCCCTGGGTGAGGCCCTGGAACGGTTGCCGACGGTGCAGGGCGGGGCGGCGGGTGACGTGCATGTGAGCAACGACCTCAACCGACTCCTGAACCACATGGACAAGCTGGCCCAGCAGCGGGGCGACCAGTACATCTCCTCTGAACTCTTTGTGCTGGCCGCCCTGGAGGACAAGGGCGTGCTGGGGTCTGCCCTGCGGGATGCGGGCGCCAGCAAGGGGGGAATCGAGCGGGCGATCGGGGCGGTGCGGGGCGGTCAGGCGGTCAATGACCCCAACGCGGAGGAGCAGCGCCAGGCCCTGGAAAAGTACACCATCGACATGACGGAGCGGGCGGAGCAGGGCAAGCTGGACCCGGTCATCGGGCGGGACGACGAGATCCGCCGCACCATCCAGGTACTGGCCCGGCGCACCAAGAACAACCCGGTGCTGATCGGTGAACCTGGCGTGGGCAAGACCGCCATCGTGGAGGGGCTGGCCCAGCGCATCGTCAACGGGGAGGTACCGGAGGGGCTCAAGACCAAGCGCCTGCTCTCCCTGGACATGGCCGGTCTGATTGCCGGGGCCAAGTTCCGCGGCGAGTTCGAGGAGCGGCTCAAGGCCGTGCTCAACGATGTGGCCCGCCAGGAGGGCAACATCATCCTCTTCATCGACGAACTGCACACCATGGTGGGCGCCGGGAAGGCCGAGGGCGCCATGGACGCGGGGAATATGCTCAAGCCGGCCCTGGCCCGCGGGGAGTTGCACTGCATCGGTGCTACCACCCTGGATGAGTACCGCAAGTATGTGGAGAAGGACGCCGCCCTGGAGCGGCGTTTCCAGAAGGTGCTGGTGAACGAGCCCAATGTGGAGGACACCATCGCCATCCTCCGGGGACTCAAGGAACGCTATGAGGTCCACCACAAGGTGGAGATCACGGACCCCGCCATCGTGGCCGCCGCAACCCTGTCCCACCGCTACATTGCCGACCGCCAGTTGCCGGACAAGGCGATCGATCTGATCGACGAGGCCGCGTCCCAGATTCGCATGGAGATCGACTCCATGCCGGAGGAGATGGACAAGCTCGATCGCCGTCTGATCCAGCTCAAGATCGAGCGGGAGGCCCTCAAGAAGGAGTCGGATGAGGCCTCCAAGAAGCGGCTGGCGGACCTGGAGGGTCAGATCGAGCGCCTGGAGCGGGAATTCTCCGATCTCGACGAGATCTGGAAGTCGGAGAAGGCGGCGGTCCAGGGGACGGCCCACATCAAGGAGGAACTGGACCGGGCGCGCATCGAGATGGAGACCGCCCGGCGTGCCGGGGACCTGACGCGAATGTCGGAACTGGCCTATGGCCGCATCCCGGAACTGGAGAAGCAGCTCACCGCCGCTGCGGCCCTGTCGGAAGGGGGGGAGCAGGGGGAGACCCGGCTCCTGCGCAACAAGGTGACCGAAGAAGAGGTGGCCGACATCGTCTCCAAATGGACTGGAATCCCGGTCTCCCGAATGCTGGAGGGAGAGCGGGAAAAGC
>CAVTDM010000010.1:0-120078 GCA_963733415.1 uncultured Gammaproteobacteria bacterium
GCAAGCGGCAACTGGAGTACCTGGCCGAGCTGGCGGAGCAACACCCGTTGTTGGTCTTGATGGGGGACTTCAACTGCGGGTGCGACTCCCGCAGCCTCGGTCCATGGTCCGACGAACCGGGATGCGGGGCTTGGACTGCGAGTTGAAGACCTTCCCGAGCTGGCGCCCGCGCCGCAACCTGGACCACATCCTGGTCTCGGCCCCCCTGCACATCCTGAGCGCCCATGTGATCGACTATCCCTTGTCCGATCACCTCCCCCTCAGCATGACCCTGGGACTGCCGGAAGGCGTCGGCTTCGCCGAGCCGGCCCAGTTGCGCGGTCAGCCCTTCAATCCTGTACGAAAAAGTGACGCCAACCTGACCCGCAGGCGTCGGTGAGAATGTCGATCAAGGGGGTGGTTGGCACCGCTTCCCCGGGGAAGACCTCCTCCACCATGACGAACAGGCGCCCGTAACCGCCCTGCTCCTTCCAATCCCAGCGCCACGGCGGGCGAATCTCGCCGCAGGCCGTGCAGGTCAGGCCGGACTGGGGCCGGTCCGGCCGGTCGAGGATGCGCCGCTGCCAGTCGAGGAGGCGCGTCCGGCAACTCGGACACCGGGGCGGTCGGGTGTTGCGGCCCCACCGGAGCCGCGGCGCCGCGGTGAGGGTGGAGAGGTGGACATGACAGAAGGGCGCCCGCGGGTCTGCCCCCGGCGCGCGCGGCGATGGCCACGGCGCAGCCGGTGAAGGCAAGCAGGCTCAGGAAATTGGGGCCAACGTGATAGGCGTCGCGGCGCGCAGCCAAGGGGGCCGAGATAAAGCCAGCCCGGGACAGGGCCGCCACCAACAGGGTCCCATCGGGACCGGCGAGGGGATCGGCGGTGGCCAGGACCAGGCGTCCGGTATGGTTAGGCATGACGGCGTCCGGCGTGTCGGGTACCATCCGCTCATCCTAACAGATCGCTGCTCCCATCACACCCCGCTGCCGCTTCGCGGCGCACCGGTCGGGGTGCCCGGCCCACCCAGCGCGGACTAATCATCATGCGACATGGCATCTCTCAGCTGCTGCCCTGCCGACTCCTGATCGCCTGCATGCTGGCGGCGCCGTCTTTGGGCAGCGCCGCGGACCCCACCTTCGCCAAGGCCTACGCCGCGACCGATAAGCGTGCACTGACCGAGTGGGGCCGCCGCTTCCAATCCGGCGAGGGCGTCCCCCGGGATCTGGACAACGCCATCCGGCTCTACTGCAAGGCCGCCAAGAAGGGCGACATCGACGCCCAGTACTACCTGGGGTACATGTACGCCAGTGGCGTCGGCGTGCGTCGCGACGAGGAGCTGGCTGCGGCCTGGTTGCACCTGGCCGCCGCCCAGGATGATCCCCAGTCAAAGCGGATCCTGAGCCGCCTGGGCTTCGCCAAGAAGCCCAAGCGCCAGCCGATCTGCGCCCTCAGCGACGGCCGCGATGCCCTGCGGCCGCCGTCGCCCCGCCTGACACGGATGGTTAGTCTCGGTAGCGACCCGCAACCAACGGGCCACGGGACCAATCGCCGACCTGGTGCGTGACCTGGCAAATGACTACAAGCTCGATCCCAACCTGGTGCTGGCCGTGGTTGAGGTCGAGTCCAACTTCAATCCCAACGCCCAGTCCCCGAAAAACGCCCAGGGTCTTATGCAGTTGATCCCGGCCACGGCCGAACGTTTCGGCGTGCAATAACGTCTGGGATCCGGAGCAGAATCTCCGCGGCGGTATGTCCTACCTCCGGTGGTTGCTCGAGTACTTCAAGGGCGACGTGCGCCTGGCGCTGGCCGGCTACAATGCGGGCGAGGGAGCCGTAACGCGCCACGGCGGTATCCCGCCCTATCCGGAGACCCAGGACTATGTCTCCCGCATTCTGGGAAAGATCACGCCCTGACCCCACGCAACCTGTCGATTCCCAATCTGGTCTTCCCGGCCCATCGGACTCCGCCCGAGGTTCCCTGTCCGCGGCCGAGGGCGAGGCCCTGCGGAACCAGAGGCACCGCCGGCGCACTCCTGCCGCCGCCCCCACCGGACCCTGGGACTCCCCGCCTTGGCCCTGGCATCCGTCCTCGCGCTGCTTGGTACGGGTGAGATTTCACTGGCGTTGCCAGGTCCGGAGTCAGACGATTATCTGGACGGGGGCGTCGACCCCGCCCCACGGGATCGCACCTCGAGCCCCCTGCTGAATCGCCATTATCAGGGCTTGGCCCCCAACACGGCGCCACCGGTGAGCCCAACCCCAGGACGCGAAATCTTCGAGCGAAGATTCCAGATCGTCTACACCGCTCAGGTGCGCCAGGGCCTGCGGATCGCCGACTTCAGCCCCGGGACTGGCGACATCACGGTCCTGTTCGCCCGGGCGGTCGGCCCAGAGGGGCGGGTCTACGCGGTCGATCCTTCACCGGCGGGCGTTGCCAGACTCCAGACGCTGGCCCAGGAATACCATGTCACGAACATCGAGCCCATTCTCAACCCCGGCGAGGACACCCAACTCCCGCCCGCGGGCATCGACCTCGCCTTCCTCGGTGACACTGCGTATGGATCGGGTCATGGCTTCGACCATGGACTTGCGGACCGCAGCCTGCTGGACTCGATACGCCAGGCCCTGATCCCCTACGGCAGCCTGGTGGTCATCGGGCAACGGGACCTGGCCGCCCCCCGTAGCCGACGCAGCGCCTCACCCGGGCGCATTGACCGGGAGCGGGTGGTCACCGCGGTCCAGCAGGCCGGTTTCCGCCTGGTGGAAGCGCCGGAGTTCCTGCGCGACCATTTTTTCCTGCGGTTCGAGAAACTCGGCGATGAACCGGACATCGAGGTCGGCCCCATCGAATCTGTGGCGCCGACCAGTGATCGCTAAGCGGGCACCAGGCGAACCAACACAGCAGCCGGCAGCGCCCGCTTCAGAATCACGACCGTCACGCCCATGTAACCATGATCAGCGGTCTGACCCGCGCCGACCGCCCCGGAGGACCCCGTGGACACCGATTTTTGGCTGACCCGTTGGCACCGCGGAGAGACTGGCTGGCACCGGGACGAGATCAATCGTCACCTTTGCGAGTATTGGCCAGCCCTTCAAGTCCCGACCGGAACCCAGGTCCTGGTCCCCCTCTGCGGCAAGACCCTGGACCTCCTGTGGCTCGCGTCCCAGGGGTATCGGGTCCTCGGAATCGAACTCAGCGGGCTGGCGGTGGCATCCTTCTTCGCTGACAACGGTCTGAAGCCCAGGGTGTCGGAAGCGGCCGACCTGCGTCGTTACCAGGTTGATGAGATCGAGGTCCTGTGTGGGGACTTCTTCGACCTGACACCGGATTTGGTCAGTGACGTCGGGGCCGTCTATGATCGCGCCGCCCTGATCGCCCTCCCGCCACAACTGCGCACCCGCTATGCCTCCCACCTGGATTTACTGGTCCCAAACCCGGTGTCACGGCTCCTGATCACCCTGGAGTACGATCAGTCACGGATGCCCGGGCCGCCCTTCTCGGTGAGGTTCGAGGAGGTCGAACGGCTCTTCGGCCAGGACCATCGGGTCACGGAACTGGCCGCCTTCGATGCCTTGCCGGAATCTCCGGGCATGCGCCAACGGGGCCTTGCCGCATTGACAGAACGGGTCTATCGACTGGACCCCGGCAAATGACTACCGGGACCGGAACCAAGTCCAGGTGACGGAGACCGCCACCGACCGCGGCGGTTGAAATCCGCTCGGTATTTCGCTAGTTTCCAGGGTCTGAACCTGCTGGGGGTGTCCGACCAGGGTCGGGCTGAGAGAGTCCCTTTGAACCTGATCCGGATCATGCCGGCGCAGGAAAGCAGGCGAACCCCGCCGGGCACCCCGCGCTGCCGCGCCCCCGCCCCTGTTCGCTGCCGCTTTGCCCCGCGTCCGCCCTGGTGCCTGCGGCCATCCGATCAGACCCCGCCGGCCAGGCCGATGAGTCGACGAAATCCGGCGCTCCTGCGTGGGCGCCCGCTTGCACTTCGAGGACACCCATGAGCGCCATTCCCAACGAGTTCCTTCAGCAGACCAGCCGGCTGTCGGACGTGGTCACCCAGCCCTTTCCCAGCTCCCGCAAGATCTATGTCCAGGGCTCCCGACCGGATTTGCAGGTGCCCATGCGCGAGGTCAGTCTGACGCCCACCCAGACCAGCCAGGGTCTTGAGGAGAATCCCCCCGTTTACCTCTACGACACCTCAGGCCCCTACACGGACCCCCGGGTCCAGATCGACCTGCTCGCGGGTCTGCCGGACGTCCGGTCCGTCTGGATCGAGGAACGCGGCGATACCCACTGGCTGGCTGGGCCCAGTTCAGCCTTTGGGCGCCGCCGTCAGGGCGATCCCGACCTTGCTCACCTGCGCTTTGAGCACCTGCGCACCCCACGCAAGGCGCTGCCGGGCAAGAACGTGTCCCAGATGCACTATGCCCGCGCCGGGATCATCACCCCGGAGATGGAATATGTCGCCATCCGCGAGAACCTGCGGCTGGATGAGCTGCGCCAGGACCCACGCTACGCGAAGGTCTTGCGCCAACATCGGGGCCATCATTTCGGGGCCAGCTTGCCGGAACAGATCACCCCGGAGTTCGTGCGTGCCGAGGTCGCCCGGGGCCGCGCCATCATCCCGGCCAATATCAACCATCCAGAGTTGGAGCCCATGATCATCGGGCGTAACTTCCGGGTGAAGATCAATACCAACATCGGCAATTCGGCGGTTACCTCATCCATTGCGGAGGAGGTAGAAAAGATGGTCTGGTCGGCCCGCTGGGGTGGCGACACCCTGATGGACCTGTCGACGGGCAAGAATATCCACGAGACCCGGGAATGGATCCTGCGCAACGCCCCCATGCCCATTGGCACCGTGCCCATCTACCAAGCACTGGAGAAGGTGGACGGCAAGGCCGAGGAACTCACCTGGGAGCTGTTTCGGGACACGCTGATCGAACAGGCTGAGCAGGGGGTGGACTACTTCACCATCCATGCCGGGGTCCTGCTGCGCCACGTTCCCCTGACCGCCGACCGGGTCACGGGCATTGTCTCGCGGGGCGGTTCCATCCTGGCCAAGTGGTGTCTTGCCCACCACCGGGAAAACTTCCTCTTCACCCACTTCGAGGAGATCTGCGAGATTATGAAGGCCTATGACGTGGCCTTCAGCCTGGGAGACGGCCTGCGCCCAGGCTCAATTGCGGATGCCAATGACGCCGCCCAGTTCGCCGAACTGGAAACCCTGGGCGAACTGACCCAGGTCGCCTGGCGGCACGACGTACAGGTTATGATCGAGGGGCCTGGTCATGTTCCATTACACATGGTGCAAGTGAACGTAGAAAAGGAGCTCCAGGACTGCGCCGAGGCACCCTTCTATACCCTGGGCCCGCTGATAACGGACATCGCCCCCGCCTATGACCACATCACATCGGGCATCGGTGCCGCCAATATTGGCTGGTACGGCACCGCCATGCTCTGCTATGTGACGCCCAAGGAGCACCTGGGACTTCCCAACAAGCAGGACGTGCGTGACGGGATCGTCACCTACAAGATCGCCGCCCATGGGGCAGATCTGGCCAAGGGCCTGCCCGGCGCGCAGATCCGGGACAACGCACTCTCCAAGGCCCGCTTCGAATTCCGCTGGGAGGACCAGTTCAACCTGTCCCTCGACCCCGAACGTGCCCGTGACTTTCACGACCAGACCATGCCCCACGAGTCCCACAAGGTGGCCCATTTCTGCTCCATGTGCGGTCCCCACTTCTGCTCCATGAAGATCACGCAAGATGTAAGGGACTATGCGGAGGCCCATCGGCTAGACAACGTGGAGCTTGCCATCCAGGAGGGCATGAAAGAAAAGGCCAAGGAATTTGTTGACGACGGGGCGCGGATTTACCAGGAGGTCTAGTCGATCGTTCCGCTTTGGCTCCGCGACACGGACGATGGTATAACCACGGCCGCTCTGCCCTTTCTTGGGGCCGGCGCCGCCGCGGCGAGCCCCAGGTTGGTCGCACCCGGTGCCCAAGACCCCGAGATGGCGTCCTCACATACAGAATCATTGAGGCCACCGATGCCCCTAACCGTGCGCTCCCTGGGTCCCTGGTTCCTGATCCTGGTCTTCGCCTTGGCGACCCTGCCGCTAGCGGGCGGAACTGCCCTGGCGGCGGCCGATTCAGACGGCGACGGGGAGGAGTCCCCCGTCAAAAAGATGCCGACCGCCACGGAACTCCTCAAGCTGCCGGCGATCCCCAACGAGCGCTGCCTCAAGTGCCACAACGACGAGGACGAGAAGACCTCCGAGCGCGAGGACGGCACCGAGGTCAACATCTTTATCGACCGGGAGCGCTTCGAACACAGCGTTCACGGCAAACAACCCTGCGTGGGCTGCCACAACACGGTCAAGAAGGCCAACCACGAGATGCCCCTGCCCAAGAGCATCGGCTGCGTGCAGTGCCACCTGAAGACAGCGGAGGCCCAGAAGGACAGCGACGACCCTAAGTACAAGCGCCTGGATGTTGTCCTGGCCCAGATCGAGGGCTACATGGCCTCGGTCCATGCCCGGCCGAACCTGATGGATCAATCGCGGACCAATGCCACCTGCTACGACTGCCACGATGCTCACGCCATCGGTACCCTCGGGAGTGCCGCCCGTGCCGACCACCGCAGTCAAAACCCGGACGTCTGCGGGCGCTGTCACAAGGAGGAGAAGAAGCAGTACACGAAGTCCATCCACGGCACCGCGGTCATCGAGCGGCAGGACGCCAGCGCCGCCGTCTGTTCCGACTGCCATACCCCCCACAACATCGACTCGCCGGAACAGGTAAAGGTCAAGCTCACCATCACCGACAACTGCGGCGGCTGCCACCAAAAACAACTAAAGACCTATCAGGCGTCCTACCACGGCCAGGTGGTTCGCCTGGGCTACACCCATACCGCCAAGTGCTATGACTGCCACGGCAGTCACGGCATCATGGATGTGAAGAACCCGGCCTCCAAGGTCCACCCTGACAACCGGCTGGAAACCTGCCGCCAATGTCATAAAGATGCGCCGGAGGGCTTCCTGGGATTCCACGCCCACGGGGATTCCAGCGACTTCGAGAACTACCCGGAGATGTGGATCGCCGCCCGCTTCATGGAGGTCGTGATCGTCGGCGTCTTTCTTTTCTTCTGGACCCATATGCTCCTTTGGATCTATCGCGAGTGGCAGGATCGTAAGACGGGCAAGGGGTATGTCCCGGATCCGGCCAATCCACCCCAGGTCTATTTCCGCCGCTTCAGCACTGGCTGGCGGTTAGTCCACGGCCTCCTGGCCATCGCCGTGATGACCCTGGTGCTGACCGGGACCGCCGTGCTCTTCTCTGAGCAGGGCTGGGCCCAGTACATCATCAATGTGCTGGGCGGCCCCAAGGTCTCGGCGATCATTCATCGGGTGGCCGCCCTCACCTTTATCAGTATCTTCTTCGGCCACCTGCTGGTGGTGACCTGGAATATCCTGCGGGCAAAAGACAGATTCCGGTGGTTGGGACCGGATTCCATGGTCCCCAACTGGCAAGACATCCGTGACATCGGGGCCATGTTCAAGTGGTTCCTCGGATTCGCACCGCGGCCCAAGTTCGATCGCTGGTCCTACTGGGAGAAGTTCGACTATTGGGCCCCCTTCTGGGGTATGACCATTATCGGTTTGAGTGGCCTCATGCTGTGGTTCCCCACCGTGACGGCAAGCATCCTGCCCGGGTGGGTCTTCAATATCGCCACCATCGTCCATGCGGAGGAGGCCATCCTGGCCGCGGTCTTCCTGTTCACGGTGCACTACTTCAACGTCCACTTCCGCCCGGAGAAGTGGCCCATGGACATTGTCATGGCCACGGGTGCGGTGCCCCTGGAGGAGTTCAAGCATGAGCATGCCCTCGAGTACGAACGGCTCAAGGCGAGCGGGGAATTGGAGAAGTACCTGATCAAGCCGCCGAGCGAACGGGCCCAGCGAGCCGGCCGCAAGGTCACCGGCTGGCTGATCGTGATCGGGCTGATCCTGGCCGGGCTGGTGTTGAATGGCTACATTGGGAAGCTGACTGCCCACTAAGCTCGAAAAATCGCCTTGAGGGCGATTTTTCGCGTTGTCCATGGGAGTAATGACCTGACCTGCATGGCCCGGCAGTTTTTTCAGCGAAACTGGACGGGGCTTGAGCCCCGTCCTGACGGTTTTCTGAGTCACTTGATAACCTGGGGGCACGTCTCCCTTTGCCTTTAACCCTTAACCTTCCGCGTCAAACGCATGTCCGACACCCTCGAACGTCTCGCCGATGTCCTGGAGGCCCGCAAGCAGGCGGACCCGGACTCGTCCTACGTGGCCCGGCTCTATACTAAGGGCTTGGACGCCATCCTGAAAAAGATCGGGGAGGAGGCAACCGAGACGGTCATGGCGGCCAAGGATGGGATGCCGGATCAGATCATCTACGAGGTGGCGGACCTGTGGTTCCACAGCCTGGTGCTGCTCGCCCACCAGGAGTTGCGCCCGGAACAGGTGCTTGCGGAACTGGACCGGCGTTTCGGTCTCTCCGGACTTGCGGAGAAGGCGAGCCGCGGGGCGCGCGCGGCGGACTGAACGTCCGGCCGCGATTGGGGTATGATCGCGCATCCGGCGGCGGTCATCCTACGAGATCTGCTACCGCGCTGACCGGTTCAATCTGCGGGCGGCGCCAGACCGGCGCGACCCCGACAACCATTACAGTCCGCCGCGACCACGGCGGTGCGGAGGCAATCATGGGACTCGGCGGCATCAGTGTTGGCACCTCTTGATCATGCTGGTTATCGTGCTGCTGATGTTCGGCACCAAGACGCCTCAAGAGCATCGGCGCGGATCTGGGCGACGCGGTCAAGGGCTTCCGCAGCGCCATGTCCAGTGGCGAAAAGGAAGAGGACGAAGATGAGCCGAAGCAGACTCGAGCAAGAGCCGGCCCGGCGCGTGGCCGAGCACGGGCCCGGCCGGGGCCCCATCGGCGACCCAAGCATCTGGGCTGGGCAGGCGAAGCCGATCGATCGGCCGAAGCCCTGAACGAACACGTTAGGTCCGCCTGCCATGTTCGATATCGGCTTTTGGGAATTGGTCCTGGTCGGAGTGGTCGCCCTGTTGGTGATCGGGCCGGAGCGCCTGCCAAAGGCGGCGCGCATGGCCGGTCTGTGGGTCGGGCGGGCGCGGCGCACCCTGGCCTCCGTCAAGGACGAGATCGACCGAGAGTTCAAGGCCCAGGAGCTTCAGGAGATCCTGAACAAGCAGGCCTAGAGCAACCCGCTGGAGACGGCTCCTTGAGGAGCCCGACCGACCGACCGGGGTAGCCCGGTGCCACCCCGACAGCCGCGCCGATCGAGGCAACCGAGACCGACCCAAAACCAAGTCTGGCACAAGGCGAAGCCGGATGAGGCGTCACCGCCGGACCCACGCCAGCTCACCCGACGACCCCACGACGCCTCACACGCGACTGGGCCCCTTCGCGACCCGATCCGACGGTTGCTGTTCGCGGATCAGCCTTGGACTCCGATCCGGTGCCGCCCTGGCCAGCCCCGAGACCCCCCATGGCCCCGCTCCATTGAGCCCGATGACCCGGGCGCCGAACAGCCCTTCATCTCCCACCTGATCGAGCTGCGTGACCGGCTGATCCGGATGCTGATCGGGGTCGCCGTCGCCTGTTGCGGTGACCTTCCCCTTCGCCAACAGCATCTACACCTACGTCGCAGCGCCGCTGATCGCCCAGTTGCCGGAAGGCAGCACCATGATCGCCACCCAGGTGATCTCGCCCTTCCTCGACGCCCTTCAAGCTGGCGCTGGTGGCGGCGGTGTTCCTGGCCATGCCCTATCTGCTCTACCAGCTCTGGGCCTTCGTTGCCCCCGGGCTCTACCGCCACGAGAAGCGCCTGGCGGTGCCCCTGCTGGCCTCCAGCGTGGTCCTTTTCTATGTCGGGATGCTCTTCGCCTACTACCTGGTGTTCCCGCTGATCTTCGCCTTCATGGCCGCGACCACCCCGGAAGGCGTCGTCGATGATGACAGATATCTCCGCCTATCTGGACTTCGTACTCGCCCTGTTCTTCGCCTTCGGCATCGCCTTTGAGGTCCCCATCGCCACCATCCTGCTGGTCGCTACCGGCGTGACGACCCCCGAGGCCCTGGTGGAGAAACGTCCCTACGTGATCGTCGGGGCCTTCGTGATCGGAATGATCCTGACACCGCCGGACGTCTTCTCCCAGACCCTGTTGGCCATACCTATGTGGCTGCTGTTTGAGGCCGGTGTCTTTTTCTCCCGGATTATCGTGCGCCAGCGTGCCGCCCGAGAGGCCGCCGAGGCACAGGACGCACCGCTGGTCCCCGTGGTCGATCCGAGCCGGTCACCACCACCCGCCACCTCGACTGGTAAGAGCGGCGGAACAGTCGTGGGCCGGGAACTGGAGCCTGGTAACCTGAACGACCCGGAGCGCTGGCGCCCCTTGACCGATGAGGAGATGGAGACCGAATTGGACCTGGTGGACGCGCAAGAGCTCCCGGAGCGGCCCGCACCGCCCCCGCCCCCGACTGTCTCAGACCGGGTCGAGGAGAAGATCCAACGCGCCAACCGGCTCCGCGAACTGGAGAATCCCTTTGCCGCCCGCCAGGTCCTCTATGAGGTCCTGGAGGAAGGCGACGAGTCCCAACGGCGAGTCGCGCGCAACATCCTCAACCAACTCGACGAGAGGTGACCGGGCTGGGCGGTATCCTCGGGTTTTACCCGAGGTCCACCGCAGCCGGTTACAGAACCCCAACCTATTGCTTTTCTCAATAATCTGTATGGGCTAGTATTGGGTTCACTACCACCGGATCGAGCAGAGTGAACCATGGGTGCCGGCTCCCAAATCCACTATAAGCAAAATCGATTAAAGCAACTGCGGGCCTTCTGCCACGCGGCCCGCACCGGCAGCGTCAGTGCTGCAGCGGATAAGATCTTCCTCAGCCAGCCCACGGTCTCGCTCCAGATCCAGGCCCTGGAGCGGGAGTTTGACACTGTGCTGTTCGAGCGGCGCGGACCCAAAATCCGCCTCACCCCCGAGGGCCAGACCCTGTTTGAGATGGCCGCGCCCCTGGTAGAGGGCATGGACCGGCTCCACGACGCCTTTGCAAGCCAGTGTGGGCGGATGGATCATGGGGTGCTGAACATCGCGGCGGGGGAGTCCACCATCCTCTACATCCTCCCCGAACCGGTGCGTCAGTTTGTCGAGCAGTACCCGGGCATTGAATTGAAGCTACACAACGTCACCGGTCGCGACGGCCTCGCCATGTTGCGGGCCGATGAGGCAGACCTGGCGGTGGGGTCCATGCTGGAGGTCCCGGACGACATCAACTACCGGCCCTTTGTCACCTACCGCCCGACCCTGATCACGCCCCTGGATCACCCACTGGCTGGACGGAAGACCGTCACCCTCGAGGAGATCGCCCCCTATCAGTTGATCCTGCCGCCGCGTCATCTCAGCACCTGGCGCCTCGTGGACCTGGTGTTCAAGCAACACAACCTCGCCTACCGGGTGACCCTGGAGGCGGGCGGCTGGGAGGTCATTAAAAAGTACGTAGAGTTGGGGCTCGGCATCTCCATCGTGACCGACGTCTGCCTGACCGGCCAAGAGCGCCTGGCCCGGGTCCCGCTCGATCAATACTTTCCCAAGCGCAGTTACGGCACCGTGCAGCGTCGCGGGAAGTTCCTGTCGCCCCAGACCAAGTGCTTTCTCAAGATCCTGGACAAGTCCTTCGCGGACCAAGTGGTGGCACCTCAACCGCAGCCCCAGCAGGCGGGAGAAGCCCCTCAGTGGGACGATGCATTACTCGGCTGATTCGCGACAGGGCAGTGAGATATCAGCCAACAGCATTTCGCGTTGAAGCTGATTGCTGACGGCTGACAGCTATCCTGGATCAATCCCGCCGCAGGCTGTCGGCAATGGCAATGGGGGTCGGGAAACGCAGCACCACGAGATAGGACGAGACCAGGAAGGTCACCACCGTCGCCATCTGCAGGCTATAAGCGGCCCTGTCCCCCAGGACACCGGTGGTCAGGGCGAGGCCGGCGATGAGCAGCGAGAACTCACTCATCTGGCCCAACCGGAACCCGATTTCCCAGGCTCGGGGCCGCGGCTCTCCGGTGCGCACCAGGAGCAACCGGAAGATCACCGGCTTGAGAATCAGCGCAGTCGCTCCAAGCAGCAGGGCCGGGGCGAACACATCAGCCGCCATCGTTAGATTGAATTGCACCCCCACCCCGAAGAAAAACAATACCAGGAAGAAGTCCCGCAGGGGACGCAGGCTATCGGCGATGTAAAGCGAAATGGGGCTGGACGCCATGGCGACCCCGGCGATGAAGGCGCCGATCTCGTGGGATAGCCCCAAGAGACCGGCCAGTTCCGCCATCCCCAGACACCAGCCAATGGCGACTAGGAAGATGTACTCGCGAAAGCGGTCGTAGCGGGCGATCAGGGGGATCAGGACATAGCGCGCCGCAAGTCCCGCGAAGAGCGCCAATCCCGGCAGGGTCAGCAGCAGCAGGGCAATCTTGAGCCAGGGCGCCGCCCCCCCGGCCCCCTTGAGAAGCAACAGTAACGCGATCGCCAGCAGGTCCTGCAAGAGCAGAATGCTGATGATCACCTCGCCCATGCGCTGATGGTGCAGCACGGTGGTCGGCAGCAACTTGAGCCCGATGATGGTGCTGGAGAAACCCAGCGTGGCACCAACAATCAAGGACTCGACCGGGGTGAAACCGGCCAGAAGTCCGATCAGACCGCCGACCACCAGCAGCAGGACCGCGCTGCCCACGGTCACCAGAGTGGTCCGGCGCAGGCTGCGAATCAGATCCTGGGGGGTCAAATCAAGTCCCAGCAGGAACAACAAGAACATGATGCCCACCTGAGCGGACTCTGAGACCAGGGTGGCATTCCCCACCAGGTTGAGCCCCCAGGGACCGAACAGTATCCCCAACCCGATATAGGCCACTAACAGGGATTGGCGGGCGGCAAGGGCGACGGTCGCGAGGATCGCGGCACCGGTGAACACCAGAAAGAAGGTGAAGACGATCGGGTTCTGGGTCATGGTTGCCTGGGGCTCGCGGGAGAGCAGTGCGGTCCGGCGTGGATACCGGGATGATCCCACGACTGGCGCGTGCCGGAAACGGTTCGCCAGCGGTCAGCGATCAGCCCTCAGCGTTCAGCGTTCAGCTTTGAGTTTGATGGTCTGGCCCGGGCTATCGACACCCGGCAGGTGGCCGACCCTAAGGGCAGCCATGGGGAAATGAGCTAGGGGTGCAGGACTGACGAGCGCCTCGGGCGACCGGTCTGAGGGTTCAGAGGTGGCTCGGGCCGCAATGCCCGGTAAGTGACGCCGTCAGCGGGCAGGAATCACCGGTCTCCAGGCTAACCGGATCTGTTCCGCACCTGCCAACCCTGGGTTATGGGCTCGAAGAGTCCCTGCCGGACGATGAGTTCGGGGACCGGCGAGACGGACAGCGGTGAATCCCTTCACCGCCGGTAGCAACGCCGGGAGGGCCTACTTGTATGCACCAACCCCGCAGAAGAAGCCTTCCTTGTTGGACATCACATAGCTGGTCTTGGCCTTGATCTCCTCCGTGCCCGGGTAGGGCCATTTATAGTCCACCCAGCCCTCCTTCGACTCCTTGACCTTAGCGACCATATTCTTGAACAGGGTGTCGCCGTACTTATTGAAGTCGAGCAGGTTCTTGCCGACCAATTCGGGTTTGACCGCATGGGCGATCATGACACCGTCCATGTCCATGCAGAACACATACAGGTCCTTTTCCTTGAAGCCGCCATCGGGGGCGGCAAAGGCGGCAAAGGCCTTGTCCTTGCCCATTTCATTGACGGCGGCCTGAGCCTTTTGGGACATCGCCTTCGCCTCGTCAGGCGTGGCCATGTCGGCGGCCTGGGTCGTGGCGCCCAGAAGGGCAGCCGAGGTGGCAACGGCAAACGCGATCAGAGTCTTCTTCATCCGGTCGTTCCTCATTGGTGTGGTCGTCAGTGTGGTCATCTGGCGTCGCGACGATAGCCCAACCCGGCGCGCCGCGCCAGACCCTTTGCGCGATCCTGGGTCCAGGTCCGGCATTTTCGCCCCGAACTGGCCCAGGGCCGGGCACCGATCCCGAGCGAACGCACCGAAACAGGGCGCGCAAGACCCGAACCTCCGAGGCTTTCCCTCAGAAATCAATGCCAGGTGCTGGCCCGCGATTTGCTTAAGTCTCCCAGGTGGGCACCCGCCAACGCCCATCTACTCCACACCACACTAATAGGAGACACCTCGATGCGGCAACGCAAGCTGATCAAGCGGTTGGTTCTAGGCGCAGGCCTGGCCCTGGGATTGTCAGGGGCCCTGGGGGCCTTCGCCGCGGATGAGACCATCAAGGTCGGGGTCCTGCACTCACTCTCCGGCACCATGGCCATCAGCGAGACCACGCTCAAGGACACGGTGCTGATGCTGGTCGACGAGCAGAACAAGAAGGGCGGCCTGCTCGGCAAGAAGCTTGAAGCCGTGGTGGTGGACCCGGCGTCCAACTGGCCCCTGTTCGCGGAAAAGGCCCGTGAACTGCTGGAGAAGGACAAGGTGGCGGCGGTCTTCGGCTGCTGGACCTCGGTGTCGCGCAAGTCGGTGCTGCCGGTCTTCGAGGAACTGAACGGACTGCTCTTCTACCCGGTCCAGTACGAGGGCGAGGAGTCCTCCAAGAACGTCTTCTACACCGGTGCAGCGCCCAATCAGCAGGCGATCCCGGCGGTGGACTATCTGATAGGACCTGGGCGTCAAGCGCTGGGTCCTGGCCGGCACCGATTACGTCTACCCGCGCACCACCAACAAGATCCTGGAGGCCTATCTGAAGCAGAAGGGCGTGGCTGCAGAGGACATCATGATCAATTACACCCCCTTCGGCCACTCGGACTGGCAGTCCATCGTCTCTGACATCAAGAAGTTCGGTGCCACCGGTAAGAAGACCGCCGTGGTCTCCACCATCAATGGCGATGCCAACGTGCCGTTCTACAAGGAACTGGGCAACCAGGGTGTTTCCGCCGAGGACATCCCGGTGGTGGCCTTCTCGGTGGGTGAAGAGGAACTCTCCGGCATCGACACCAAACCCCTGGTCGGCCATCTGGCCGCCTGGAACTACTTCATGAGCGTCGATGCCCCGGAGAACGCCGCCTTCATCGAGCAGTGGCAAGGCTTCATCAAGAACCCCAAGCGGGTCACCAATGACCCATGGAGGCACACAAGATCGGCTTCGATCTGTGGGTGAAGGCGGTGGAGAAGGCCGGCAGCACCGACACGGACAAGGTGGTCGCGGCCATCGTCGGCCTGGAGACCCCCAACCTGACCGGCGGTATCGCCAAGATGCTGCCCAATCATCACATCACCAAGCCGGTGCTGATCGGCGAGATCCAGGACGACGGCCAGTTCGCGGTGGTCTGGCAGACGGAGGGCACAGTCCCGGGTGACGCCTGGTCGGACTTCCTGGAAGGCTCCAAGGACCTGGAGGCCGACTGGACGGCGCCGATCAACTGCGGCAACTACAACACCAAGACCAAGACCTGCCTGGGGGCTTCGGCCAAATAGGCATGCGGCGCCGGGGGGCGGTTGCCCGCCCCCTTCGGTCATCGGTGGGAGCGGCCTGCCGCCACGACGGATTCCCAGTCCGGCGCGGTCCATCGTCGCCACAGACTGCTCCCCCACCGAGTTAGCGCAACTTTCACGCCCGGCGGTGAAAGTTCGGTTTCCGTCGACGCCACCCCGGCTCAGGTCTCACCATGATCACGCACCCCTCCGGCCGCGCCCGCGACCGCTCCGCATGCGCCCCGCTCAGCCTGCTTGCCGCGGGCCTGCTCTGGGCCACCGCCGCGGCGGCCGACACCCTGGAGGACGCCCTGCCGGGCCTGGCCGATCGCGCCTTCCCGGTCAAGCAGCAGGCCCTGGCGACCCTGGCCGCCAGCGGGGATGTCCGCGCCCTCCCCCTCCTGACGGCCATGCTCGCCGGAGACCTCTATACCCAGGATGGTGAACCCCCGGTGGTCGTCGCCCGCCCCTCGGGGGCAGGATACCGGGTCAGCCACCCCGTCACTGGGGCCGAGTTGGGAGACCGCGACCGCGCGGCACTGAAGAAGATCACACTGAATAACGCCCTGCGCACCGCACTGAAAGCCGCCATCGCCGCCCTGAGCCTGGGGAGCCCGGACCCGGCGGTGCGTCTGCGCTCGGCCCGTGAAGTAATGCGGGACCCGAGTCCAGAGGCCGCGGCGGCCCTGCGCGCCCGCTTGGCGCAGGAGGACGATCCGCAGATCCGGGAGACCCTGGACCTGGCCCTGGCGGTATCGGACCTGCGGGTCGGCACCCGCGAGGGCCGGCTTGCGGCCATCGCACAACTCAACGGCAGTCTCTACCCGGAGGCCCGTAATGGGCTGGCGACCTTGCTCGACACCGAGCAAGACCCGGAGGTCCTGACCGCCGGGCGCAAGGCCCTGGCCGCCATCGACGCCCGGGTGGCTTGGAACGGCCGGGCCGAGACCCTGTTCTTCGGACTCAGTCTGGGTTCAGTCCTGGTGCTGGCGGCCATCGGTCTCGCCATCACCTTCGGGGTCATGGGGGTCATCAACATGGCCCATGGGGAGTTGATGATGATCGGGGCCTATACGACTTACCTGGTCCAGCAGGCCATGCCCGGGTTTCTCGACTATTCCCTCTTTGTCGCCATCCCGGCAGCCTTTCTCGTTGCCGGGCTTTTCGGCATCGCCATCGAGCGCACGGTCATCCGCTTCCTGTATGGCCGGCCTCTGGAGACCTTGCTGGCCACGTTCGGGATCAGCCTGATCCTGCAGCAACTGGTTCGCACGACGATCTCGGCCCAGAACGTGACCGTGGAAAACCCCTCCTGGATGAGCGGGTCGTTACAGCTCAATCCCGGGCTGGCGCTGACCTTCAACCGGCTGTACATCCTGGCCTTTACACTTCTGGTCTTCTTCGCCCTGCTCCTGATCCTCAAGCGCACCGCCCTGGGGCTTCAGGTCCGGGCCGTGTCCCAGAATCGTGCCATGGCCCGCGCCATGGGGGTGCGCTCGGCGCGGGTCGACGCCCTGACCTTCGGGCTCGGCGCCGGCATCGCCGGAGTTGCCGGGGTAGCCCTGTCACAGCTCACCAATGTGGGCCCCAATATGGGCCAGGCCTACATCATCGACTCCTTCATGGTCGTCGTCTTCGGCGGCGTCGGCAACCTGTGGGGAACCCTGATCGGCGGCATGACCCTGGGCGTCGCCAATAAATTCATGGAGCCCTGGGCCGGTGCGGTACTGGCCAAGATCCTGGTGCTGGTCTTCATCATCCTGTTCATCCAGAAGCGCCCGCGAGGACTCTTCCCTCAGCGGGGTCGGGCCGCGGAGGGTTAGCAAATGACATCGAAATCGATGCGGAGTGACACCGGCGGCCAGGTGATGCTGGCCGTGCTGCTGGTGGTGACGATCGTGGTGCCGATTCTGAGCCTGGCAGTGCCGGAGTCGAGCCCCTGGCACCTGTCCAGCTATACCGTCACCCTGCTCGGTAAGTACCTGACCTATGCCTTGCTGGCGGTGGCCGTGGACCTGGTCTGGGGTTATCTGGGAATCCTCAGCCTGGGGCACGCGGCCTTCTTTGCCCTCGGCGGCTATGCCATGGGCATGTATCTGATGCGCCAGATCGGTGATCGCGGCGTCTATGGCAACCCGGTCCTGCCGGACTTCATGGTCTTCCTGAACTGGCAGGAGTTGCCCTGGTTCTGGCACGGCTTCGATCAATTCTGGTTCGCCGCCCTCATGGCAATCCTGGTCCCCGGGGTCCTGGCCTATGTGTTTGGCTATCTCGCCTTCCGCTCCCGGGTCACCGGGGTCTATCTCTCCATCATCACCCAAGCCTTGACCTATGCGCTGATGCTCGCGTTCTTCCGCAATGAGATGGGCTTCGGCGGAAACAATGGCCTGACCGACTTCAAGGACATCCTGGGTTTCAGCCTCCAGGCCGACAGCACCCGCGCCGGACTCTTTATCGCCTCGGCCCTGGCCCTGGCCTTGGGCTATCTGGCCGCACGGTACATCGTTCAATCCCGCCTGGGGCGGGTGGCCGTTGCCATTCGGGATGCGGAATCCCGCACCCGTTTCATCGGCTATCGAGTGGAGCGGGCCAAGGCCGCCATCTTTACCTTCTCCGCCATGCTCGCGGGGGTAGCCGGCGCCCTCTATGTGCCCCAGGTGGGGATCATCAACCCGGGGGAGTTCTCGCCGCTCAACTCCATCGAACTGGTCATCTGGGTCGCGGTGGGCGGACGGGCGACACTCTATGGCGCCGTGGTCGGGGCCATCCTGGTGAATTACGGCAAGACCGTCTTCACCGGCGTCTTTCCGGACGCCTGGCTCTTCGCCCTCGGCGGTCTCTTCGTGCTGGTAACACTCTTCCTGCCCCGCGGTATCGCGGGCTTGCTGTCACTGCGGAGGGCCGGCTGATGGGCGGTCAGGTCGAGCGTTGGCAGTATCTCAACCCGGGTAAGACCCTGGCCGAGACCCTCGACATCTCACACCAGACCCTGCTCTATGTGGAAGGGGTCACGGTGAGCTTCGATGGCTTCCGAGCCTTGAATAACCTCTCCTTTTACGTGGACGTGGGCGAACTGCGCTGTGTGATCGGTCCCAATGGTGCGGGCAAGACCACCATGATGGACGTGGTCACCGGCAAGACCCGCCCGGACGCGGGCTATGTATTTTTCGGCCAGCACATCAACCTGCTGGAGCTGGACGAACCCCGTATCGCCCAGGCCGGGATCGGGCGCAAATTCCAAAAGCCCACGGTCTTCGAGCAGCATACGGTGTCTGAAAACCTGGAGCTTGCCATGGCCGGCGATAAGCGGGTCTGGCCGACCCTGTTCGCCCGCCTCTCGGTTGCCCAGCGGGACCGGATCGATGAGGTGCTGGGCATTATCGGTCTCACCGAGCACGCCAAGCGCCCCGCCGGGGCCCTCTCCCATGGTCAAAAGCAGTGGCTGGAGATCGGCATGCTCCTGATGCAGGACCCCCTGCTGTTACTGGTGGACGAGCCGGTGGCCGGCATGACACACCAGGAAATGGACCGCACTGCGGAACTGCTCCTGTCCCTGGAGGGCAAGCACTCGGTCGTCGTGGTGGAACATGACATGGACTTTGTAAGGTCCATCGCCAAGCGCGTGACGGTGCTGCACCAGGGCTCGGTGCTGGCGGAGGGCTCTATGGATGAGGTCCAGCATGATCCGCGGGTGGTGGAGGTCTATCTGGGGGAGTGACCGCCAAGGCGGTCCGCGGCGGGCGTCCCGGTTACAATGCCCGTAAGGCACCTGGAGGGCCAACCATGAATAACGACTATGAACACGATTTGACTGCCTGGTCCCAGGAGCAGGCCCAACTGCTGCGGGCGGGATGCTTTTCCCAGCTTGATGTTGCCCACCTGGCCGAGGAGATCGAGGATTTGGGGAAACGCGAGCGCCGCGCCTTAGAAAGTCGGCTGTCAGTGCTGTTGGGACACCTACTCAAGTGGCGCTATCAACCGGATTACCCGTACCGCAAATCCTGGCGGGCGACCATCAACGCCCAGCGCCGCTCGGTAAGCAAGCTGCTCAACGAAAATCCGAGCCTTGGTGTCCAGGTCGACCGTATGATCGTCGATGCCTATCCGGAAGCGATTGATCTGGCGGTGGCCGAGACGCCTTTCGATTACGGTCATTTCCCGGAAGTCTGCCCGTGGAATCAGTCGCAAGTGCTCGGCGACTTCTGGCCTCCCACGCCGGAGCCCCCGCATGCTTAGTATCCAGGGCCTCAACCAGTTCTATGGCGAGAGCCACACCCTCTGGGACCTGGACCTCGAGGTTCCCGCCGGGCAGTGCACCTGCGTCATGGGCCGCAACGGGGTCGGCAAGACAACCCTCATGCAGTCCATCATGGGCCTCCTCCCGTTGCGCTCCGGCGCCATGCTTTATCAGGGGCAGGACCTCTCCCGCCTCCCCGCCGAACGGCGCGCGGAACTGGGCCTTGGCTATGTTCCCCAAGGCCGGCAGATCTTCCCCCTGCTTACGGTGGAGGAGAATCTGCGCATCGGCCTGCCGGCCCGCCGCGACGGCCAACGCCAGGTGCCGGAATTCATCTTCGAACTCTTCCCGGTCCTGAAGCAGATGCTTGGCCGTCGCGGCGGGGACCTCTCCGGCGGCCAGCAACAGCAGCTCGCCATCGGCCGGGCCCTCGGCATCGACCCCAAACTCCTGATCCTGGATGAGCCGACCGAGGGCATCCAACCCAACATCGTCCACGAGATCGGTGACATCATCCGCCGCCTGATTGCTGAGTTCGGTCTCACCGTCATCTTGGTGGAGCAAAAACTCCCCTTCGCCCGTCGGGTGGCGGACCGCTTCCTGATCCTGGACCGGGGCCGGCTCATGGCGACCGGACCCATGAGTGAACTGGAGGACGACCTGGTGCGTCAGTACCTCACCGTCTGAGGTGGCACCCCGCGATTCGCCCGCTCTGCTTAGGCGATTTCTGTCAAATCCTGTCCAACGTGCGCTCCCCGATCAGCCCGCGGCGCCCAGCTCCGCCTGATAGTCAACGGCGTTCACAGCCAGGATGAGGGCATCCGCGTCGGCATCACCCTCGACCCAGGCACGACCGCTTTCCAACTCCACCCGCACGGCGGAGACACCAGGGACCGCCGTCAGGGCCTGCTGGACCGCGCGGACGCAGTGTTGACAGCTCATTCCAGTAATCTTGAGTTCAATCGTCATCAGGGTCCTCTCATCGCTGCAATCAGTCGGTTGAAATCGAACGAATTCAGCCTTCACACGCATTATCCCGCAACAGCGCGCGAATGAACCTGGGTAGGAACACACGATCGCAACCCAGATCGGCGCCAAGTTCGCAATTGGGCGCTTCAGCCTCGTTGCCAATAACAAACGGGGTTGATGCTGCGGCTTTTCCCATTTTCCGCGGTCCCATTGCCGCGGCTCGGGTCAGCGTCCATCCATGAAACGCGCCGCCCCAAGTAGCGGGGTATCGCCGCTGAGGATGACCCGCACCGGCATGCGCCGCATCAGGGGCTCCATCCGACCCTTGGCGAAGAAACCGTCCAGGAAACGGCTGGCACTCAGGGCCTCCAGATTCTTGGGGGCTATGCCCCCGCCGAGATAGACGCCGCCCAGGGCCAGGTGCTTAAGTCCCATGTTCCCGGCCTCGCGGCCGTAGAGATGAAAGAACAGGTCCATGGTCTCCCGGCAGAGGGGGCAGCGGCCCGCCGCCGCAGCAGTGGCGACGACGGCGGCCCGATCCCCGGTGGCCAGCTCCGCGGCCAACCAGTCAGGGGTCGTCGCCTGGTGCCAGTTCAACAGGAACTCATAAAGGTGACCGATCCCCATCCCCGACGCCACGCGCTCCCAGCTGACCCGACCGAAACGCTGCTGAAGAAATCCGAGCAGGGCGAACTCCCGCTCGTCGAGGGGCGCGAAGTCGGTGTGGCCACCCTCAGTGGCGAAGGGATGATGGCGGGTGCCGTCCCAGTAGAGGCCGGCCTCCCCAAGACCGGTGCCGGCGGCCACCACACAGGCGTTGCCCCCACCGGGCTCCCCCGGGTACACCACCGCCAGGTCATCCGGACCCAGGGCAGCCACGCCCCAGGCCACGGCCTCCAGGTCATTGAGCAGCCCAACGCGTTCAAAGCCAAGTGTCCACTCCAGAAGCTGCGCGTCGATCTCCCAGGGCAGGTTTGTCGTTCGGCTGCGTCGCCCCTCCACCGGCCCAGCGATGGCGAAGGCACCCAGGGGGCAATCCCGAGCCGGGGTCTGGGCTGTCTCCTGAAGATACCGGCCGATGATGGCCTCCAGGGATACAAAGTCGCCGCTCGAATAGCGGCGCTGCGCAGTCAGGACCACCCGGGCACCGTCGCTTTCGGCCACCCCGAGCCTGGTCTTGGTCCCGCCGATATCGCCGACCAGTATGCGCATGGGAGGTCTCTATTGGTGAGTTGAGGGGAACCGAGCAGGTCTCAGCTGTCAGCGGATTTCCGGCGTTGATTCGCCCAACTAACGCTGAGTCTCGAACCGGAACGGTGCGGCGAGCAGCCCACGAGGCGTGGCGAGGAGCACCCGGGCCTCCCAGGTCATGCGGTTGCGCACGCACACCGGGAGCATCCCGGCACCCCGGTAACGGCCAGGTCCGTCCGGTTTCAGGACGGGGCGATTGTAGCCCATGTCCATGTCCACGCCGGCCAGGTCCACCATCACGTCACTGGCCGCCAGGTCCTGGATGCTGACCATCAGCTCCAGGGGTCTGATCACCGGGATACCGCGAGGCATGACGTCCAGCGTGACCTCGCCGCCACCGGCAAAACGCGCGGTACAGGGGCCGGCGCGCAAGTCGCAATCCGGACTGGAAACGGCCAGCAGGACGGGTTCAGGGACCAGCAGGGGCCGGAGCTTGAACACCAGGACCACCGCGATGGCCACCAGAAGGAGACTCAGCAGGACCCACAGGGTGCGGTTTAACATGAGTTGTCCCCCAGACGGACCTCGGGCCGTCTAGGCACCCTCCATCTGCCAGGCCTGGCGTTTGCGGTAGATGGTGGAGGGACTCACCTCCAGGAGCGCTGCGGCCCGGGGGATGTTGCCGTCACAAAACTCGATGGCGCGTTCGATGGTCTCCCTTTCGACGACGTGCAACGGTCGGATTCCCTGGGACCCGGTCTCAGCTCCCCGTCCGGACTGAGCCGTGGGAGCCGGGTCCCTGGCCCGCTTGGCGATTCCGTTGAGCGGGGGCGGAAGCATCTCCACGGTGACCTGCTCCGCATCGTAAAGCACCACAACGTTGCGCAGCACGTTCTGCAACTGACGGATGTTACCTGGCCACTCGTAGTCCATGAACACGGACTCCACCTCAGGAGTCAGCTCGCGGAAGGCTTTGTGCTCCTCGGCGGCGAACTTGCGCAGGAAGTGATTGGCCAGCAGCAGGATGTCGTCCACCCGCTCCCGCAGGGGCGGGATGTGAATCGGGATCACATGCAGACGGTAGTAGAGGTCCTCACGGAAGCGTCCCTCAGCCACTTCCAGTTCGGGATCGCGATTGGTGGCGCAGATAAAACGCACATCCACTTTAATCAATTGGGTGGAACCCACCCGCTGGAAGGTCCCGGTCTGGACGAAACGCAGGAGTTTGGTCTGCAGATCCAGGTCCATCTCACCGATCTCGTCCAGGAACAGGGTGCCGCCATTGGCCAGTTCGGCAGCCCCCGCCCGGTCCCGGCTGGCGCCGGTAAAGGCCCCGCGGACATGGCCAAAGATCTCACTCTCCATCAGATCCCGGGGAATGGCAGCGCAGTTGATCGGAATGAAGGACTTGTCCCTCCGGGTGCCCTGACGATGGACCGCCTCGGCGCAGACCTCCTTGCCGCTGCCACTCTCCCCGGTGATGAAGACGGTCGCCTTGCTGGGAGCGGCGCTGTCGATGATGCGATAGACCGCCTGCAAGGCGAGAGACGAACCGATGAACCCGTGGTAATGGTCCCGCTGAAAATCGTCGCGGATGCGCTCGACTAACGTATTGAGATTCTGCCGGTCCACCGCGTTGCGCAGGGTGACCTTGACCCGCTTGGCGTTGAACGGCTTTTCGATGAAATCGAAGGCGCCATAGCGCATGGCGTCGATGGCCACATCCACCGAGGCATGGCCGGTAATGATAACGACAGAGGTGGGGATCCGATGATCATGGATATGCTTCAGGATTTCCATACCGTCCATGTCAGGCAGCTTCAAATCCAGGAGCAGGGCCTCTGGTGGGTCCTTCCGCAGCTCCGCCATGCCGCTCTTGCCGTCGCCCACATGCTTGACCTGGTAGGGCTCATCGCGCAGATAGGAACGATAGACCTCGGCCAGGGCCAGGCTGTCCTCGATGATCAACACTCTGGGCTTGCTGCTGGACATGGATATTGCCATTCTTGGCGGGTGTAGTGCACAGCCAATCGCTGGATTGGCAGCCGTCTCAAAGGCGTCAAGGGGCGACCGACTGCAACTGAAGCGAGAGAGTGTCGTATTCCGGCCCTGACTGCAACCCTGGCAAGCCCCCATTTCGAGCTGATGGACACCCCCGGGCGTCCGACCGGAACGGCGGTGAATAACCGGCGGCAACCGAAGCCCCCCGCCGCAATGCCATGCAGGTCGGGGGTTTGGGGGTCCAACTTCCATGGCCCCACGCGCGGGTCATGACCATGGTGGGCCACTGACCATGAACGGATAGTCGGCACGCAAACGGGCCCAGGTGCTGGCAAGCCGCCGCTGCGCCTCCGGCATAAGTTTAACCAGGCGCCCCTGGTCCCCGTTCAGGCCGGCCTCCTCGATCTCCTGGAGGATCTGGCTCCAGGCCATGGCTCCAAAGGTACCGGCAATGCCCTTCAGGGCATGGGCCTGGTCGGCCGCACCGATCGCGTCACCGCCCGCCACCCGCTGCGCCAGCACCTGCAGCCCGCGCTCGCTCTCTGCAAAAATGCTGACCATGATCCCAGGCAACAACTCGTCGCCCAGGTCGTCTTCCAGTTGGGCCAGGGTGCGGCGATTCACCAGGGGCGGCGCCGGGCCCGGGCGCGACCCCTGTCTCCAGGTAAGCTCATCGGCAACCGCGACCCAATAGGCGACCGCATCCAGCAACTCCAGCGGGTCGAGTGGCTTGGTGAAAAATCCGTTCACGCCCGCGGCCATACAGCGATCCCGGTCCGCTTCGCTGAGGGTCCCGTCGATGGCCAGGATGGGCACATCGCCGCGCGGAGCGGGGAGCCCGCGAATGCAGCGGGAAACCTCAACACAGTCGAGGCCAGGCAGATTCAGGTCCAAGAGGATCAGGGAGTAGGGATGAGCCGCGGCGGCCTGGACGACACTGGGGCCATCTGCCGCCGCGTCCACGGCGTAACCCGCCCGGTCCCCAGGCCCGGCGGCTACCACGCGGTTGCTGTGGTTATCCGCGGCGATCAGAATACTGCCGTGTGACGCCACTGGTGTCTGCCTGCCCTGGTGTCTGCCTGCACTGATGTCTCCCTGCACTGATGCCCACCTGCATAGACCTGTTCGCGGTCAGCTGTCCGGCTTGGAGGGGAAAACTCTATCGTCAGAACCGATCATAAGGATATTAATAATCGATTTTTAAGATGATCACCCGGTCCGTATGATTGGCAACGTCAGCGGAGTGATCCCGCCTCACAGACCCGACGAGCCCCGGCTCAACAACCCAGGAGACCTTAAGAAATGTTTGAAGATCGTACCGGAAAGCGCGTCCCGCAGGTGACCTTCCACACCCGTCAGGGCACCGAGTGGGTGGATGTGACCACCGACCAGATATTCGCCGGAAAGACCGTGGTGGTCTTCTCCCTGCCGGGCGCCTTTACCCCCACCTGCTCCTCGTCCCATGTGCCCCGCTACAACCAGTTGGTCCCCGCCTTCAAGGCCCAAGGGGTCGACGCCGTGGTGTGTATCTCGGTCAACGACACCTTCGTGATGAACGAATGGCAGAAGACCCAGCGTGCGGACGCCATCACCTTCCTGCCGGACGGGAATGGCGACTTTTCCGCCGGCATGGGCCTGCTGGTAGACAAGGACGACCTGGGCTTCGGCAAGCGCTCCTGGCGCTACTCCATGCTGGTGCGCGACGGGGTCATTGAGCGCATGTTCGTCGAGCCGGACCTGCCGGGGGACCCCTTCGAGGTCTCCGACGCCGACACCATGCTGGCCTACATCGCCCCGGACGCCCCCAAGCCCCTGGACGTGACCGTCTTCAGCCGCGAAGGCTGCCCCTTCTGTGCCAAGGCGAAGGCTGCCCTGAAGGACGCCGGAATCGTCTACGAGGAACTGGTCCTCAACCGCGACTACACGGACGAGACCCTCCGGGCGGTGGCCAAGGCGGCCAGCGTGCCCCAGGTCTTCATCAACGGGGAGCACATCGGCGGCTCCGACAAGCTGGCCGAGTGGCTCGCCAAGCGCTAAGCGACGGAGCAGCAAGCACTCAGATCACCGGCAAGGAGGCCGGTCCAATTCTTGTTCTTGACATCAATTCAGGCGGTCGCGGCCCTGCCCTGGCTCACCCGCGTCTCACGGAGCATCAAGCTATGAGTCAACACTTCGATCTGATCGCCATCGGCGGCGGCAGCGGCGGCCTGGCGGTAGCGGAACAGGCGGCCCAACTGGGTCGGCGGGTAGCGCTGGTCGAGCCCGAACCCCTCGGTGGCACCTGCGTCAACCGCGGCTGCGTGCCCAAGAAGGTCATGTGGTACGCCGCGAACCTGGCCCAGGCGGTCAAGGACGGCGGCGGCTTCGGGGTCCGAGCCCAGGCCGAACCCTTCGACTGGCCGGCCCTGGTGGCCGGGCGCAACCGGTATGTGCAGGCCATTAACAGCTACTGGGAGGGGTATGTCCAGACCGAGGGCATCACCCGCCTGACCGGTCGCGCCAGTTTCACGGACGCTCGCTCCGTGACGGTCGGCGACAACTGCTACACCGCGGACCATATCGTCATCGCCACCGGCAGCCGTCCTTTGGTCCCGCGCATGCCCGGGGCCGAGCTTGGCATCACCTCCGACGGCTTCTTCGAGCTCACTGAGCTGCCGCGCCGGGTCGCCGTCATTGGCGGCGGCTACATCGGCGTTGAACTGGCCGGGGTCTTACGTGCCCTGGGGTCCGACGTGACCCTCGTTGCCCTGGAGGACCGGGTGCTCTGGCTCTTCGACCCCCTGGTCAGCGAGACCCTGACCGAGAACATGCGCCAGGACGGCATCCACTTGCACCTGCAATTCGAGGTCGCCGCCCTGGAGCGGCAGGCCGACGGCCTGGCCCTGGTGCCACGCTCGGGCGAGGCACTGACCGGCTTCGATACCATTCTCTGGGCCGTGGGCCGCCGACCCAACAGCGACGCCCTGGGGCTCGATGCGGCGGGGGTCGAGGTCCAACCCAACGGCGTCATCAAGACCGACGCCTACCAGAACACCAATGTACCGGGCATCTATGCCCTGGGTGATGTGGCCGGGCGCGAGCCCCTGACTCCCGTCGCCATCGCCGCGGGTCGGCGCCTGGGTCGGCGCCTCTTCGGCGGCGAGACGGGCCTCAAGCTCGACTACGAGAACGTCCCCACCGTGGTCTTCGCCCACCCACCCGTGGGCAAGGTCGGCCTCACCGAGCTGGAGGCCCGGGAGCGCTACGGCGACACCCTCACGGTCTACGAGACCAGTTTCACCCCCATGCGCTACGCGCTTAACGACCACGGCCCGCGCACGGCCATGAAGCTGATCTGTACCGGCCCGGAGGAACGGGTGGTTGGCATCCACCTGATCGGAGACGGCGTCGACGAGATGCTGCAAGGCTTCGCCGTGGCCCTAAAGATGGGCGCCACCAAGGCAGACCTGGACAACACAGTCGCGATCCATCCGGGGAGCGCTGAGGAACTGGTCACCCTGAAGGTGCCGGTGCGGCGGCCAGGACAAGCGCCAGCGGTTTCGCAGGATCGCACCTGAAGCTGCGACTACCCGCCGCCATCCCCCGGCAGGAGCCCGGAATCCAATGCCAGGGACGGCAGCTCCCAGCGTGTGCAAACCTGCAAGAGCGCACGGACCAGGCGGTGAGCGTTCACTGTTGGTGAGCGGCCGCTCGCGATGGTGGAGCACCCGGACGATGGCCCCCCCATTGGCGAGCAACTCACCGGCCAGGGCGCGCTCACGCCTCGGACTGAGCCGTCCCAGGGCCTTGGCGGCCGCACTCTCGCTGGACCTACTTTGGCCCCGGATGCGCTTCAGGCGCGGGACGCTCCCCAGGCGTCGCGACGGACTCGGCGCGCCGGTGACGGCGGGCGAGCGTAGGCACCGCCCGCAGCTTATCCAGCATATGCAGCAGGGTTAGCCAGGGGTGGCGCCAGGGCATGCGCGGGCCCGCATAGCGCATGACTTCACGCACTCTCTCCCGCATGACCTGGCTGTAGCAATGCACCTCACAACGGTTGCATACTGGTTTCGCCTCCTGGAATGGACAGGTGTCGAGCCGCCGGTGGGCATAGTCCCGCAGCCGGCGGCAGTCCGGGCAAAGCGCCCCACGACTGCCGTGCAGATCCCGGCAATAGATGTCCAGCATGGCATCCATGGTGCGCTGTTCCTGGCTGATCCGGGGGCCTGGGCGAGTCATGGGCGGATTGAAATCTCCGACTGGATGAGGACAGAGGCTGAGATCTCGGCGGCACGCCCCATTGAGCCCCGAATGAGCCGGAACAGGCTTTGACCTTGATCAACACGACCCCAACGCTCGAGCGTTAAGTTACATCTGAAGGGCCGGCCCTCCCGTCGGCCAGTGATGATGCCCTGGAGGTCGCGTGACGCTACCCTCTGACCGCTCCCTGGCCGCCCTGTTCGCGGTCCTGACCGTCGCCCTCCCAGCCCCACTCATGGCGCAGGTCCAGGCCGAGGAAGTTGCCGCGCCGGCAGATGCACTCGCGGGGGTCCCGCTCCATGCGGCGGACCCAGACCTGGGCGCGGAGATCAACGAGACCTGCGCCGGATGCCATGGAGAACATGGTCAGGGCGGCAAGGAAGGGGAATATCCCCGGCTGGCGGGCCTGCCGGCCCGCTATACCGCCGAACAACTGCTCCTCTTCCGGGATCGCTCGCGGATGAATCAGGCCATGGTGGAGTATGTGGACCACCGCCAGAATGCCGGATGTCGACATCGCCCACATCGCCGTGTACCTGGCCGGGATCGCCCTCCCCAACCGCCTCCCGCCCGTGGACGAATCCGCCCCCGGCTTCGATTCCTATCAGCGTCTGCTGGACACCAAACGGGTCGTGCAGATCCCACTGGCCGAGGGGGACCCGGACCAGGGCGAACGGCTCTACCGGCGGGAATGCGGCTCCTGCCACGGGTCGGACGGAATGGGGAAAGAGGACGAGGCCGTGCCCCTGATCGCCGGTCAATACACCAACTATCTCTGGCGTCAGGTGGACAAATATGTGCGCCGTGAGCGCATCCACGATAAGGATGATCCAGACGACGAACTCCTGGCCGAGTTTAGCCGGGAGGAGATCCGGGACATCTTCGCCTATCTCTCGACCCTGGACGATTGAATGTCGGGAGAAGCGACAGCCGCTACGGCTGTGGGCACCGCGGTGTCTTTGACAACAGGGCTTCGCTCCGCGCGGCGACCTCGGCGACCGGGGGTTGAGTCTCCGAACTTGCGGATGGAGTCCCCATCGGGCCCGTCATGAAGTGTTTGGATGGCGGTCAGTGCATCCTGCCCCAGGATGCGCTGAGCGGTCTCGAACGGCGCGTCCTCTTCAAACCGGATATGGTCCGTGAGTCACGCGTCCGCAGGATACAAATGCCTCCAGGCGCGACCGACTTGATCCAAATCAAAGTCCTCGTTGCACATTCGCGGCATCGTCGTGGCCAGCGCCAATAATGATCTGCCGGCCGGGGCGCCCCCGGCGCGCCCGGGTCCGAACGGTCCTACCGGAGGAGTTTGCCATGATCACCGTCAGCCTGCGCATGAAGCTCGATCAGGCCCCACTGAAGCGGGTCCCCGTTGCCCTCTGTCTGGATACCGACGGGCACTGCACCCCGACCGTGCCCACGGACCGGGAGGGCCGCGCCCGCTTCGACCTCCCCGACGCCAGCGGTAAGGTGCTGGTCGACGGGGTGGAGCGCTACCACGGACGCCTGGCCGGGGAGGTCCAGGTAGAACTCTGGTCCATCACCGAAGCCCCCAACGACTCCCAGGGGTTGGCCGGTCACCTGCCCCTGGGTAGCAACGCCTATCCGAGCATGCAGACCCGCACCCTGGAGGTGGATGGTCGCCCGGTGGTCACCGACGGCGAGGGCTACCTGGTCAACCCGGCGGACTGGTCCGAGTCCTTCGTGCGCACCCTGGCGGCGGCGGAAGGCTTGACCCTCGCGGACGCCCACTGGGAGTTGATACGTTACCTGCGGGAGCACTTCGCCCGGGCCGGCACCCAGGCCACGGTGCGGGACATGGTCCGGCACTTCTCCCAGGTCTGGGGCCGGGAGGCGGGCAGCAGCGCCAGCCTGCACCGGCTCTTTCCCCGCGGCGGCCCCCAGAAGCAGGGCAACCGGCTCGCCGGGCTGCTTCGGACCAAGGGGGAGCACTAGCCATGGCCCTGCATCCCCCACCCCCGCCGGACGCGACCGGCGGCCTGGTCCCGGACCTGGACCCGGACGCGGGGTACGGAGCCACCGGAGACCCCCTGGCCGAGTTGCTGCCGGACCTCACCGAACTGGACGTGGCCGATGCCATGCGCGACATCCCGGGGTACCTGGACATCAGCCCCCGGGACTTCCAGGAGCTCTACCGTGCGTCCGCCATCCACGCCCTGGCCCGCCTGGCGGGAAACCCCGCGGCCCGGGCCCTGATGCGGGTGGACGCGCCTGCCCTGGTGCCTGAGCAACCCCTGCGCGCGGCGGTCGCGCAACTGGCGGCGGCTGGGGTCAAGTCCGCCGCCGTGGTGGACCCGCACGGCCGGGTCATCGGCCTCCTGTCCGAGACCGATGTCCTGCGCCACCTGGGGGTGGATTCAATCCTGGCCTTGTTGGCACGCCTGGGGCGGGAGCCCGAGGCCTTGGAGCGCTGTTGCACCGGGGCCAGGGTGGCGGACGTCATGACTAGCCCGGCCCTGACCTTGCCGGTCGACGCCGCCCTACCGGCCATGGCCCGGGCCTTCGCCCGTCACGGCGGGCGCAGCATGCCGGTGGTGGACAGCGCGGGCCGGTTGCTCGGGATGCTGGCCCGCAAGAACCTGATCCGCGCCTGCGGGGCGGCCGGAACTGAGCCCTGAGCCGAGGGTGTTTGCTCCGGCGCGTCCTGCCGGGTGTGATTTGGGTCAAGGTGACTGGACGGACGAGATATCAATTTTCCCCCACAACCACCACTCGCCCGGAGCCCGACCCATGCGTATCCTCTTCCTCCACCCGAACTCCGACTCCGGCGGGGCTGAGATCGCCGGCAACTGGCCCCCGGTTTGGGTGGCCAATCTACGCGTGCGAGGTCGTCGACGAGATCGAGGCCCTGCTGGTCAAACCGCCGACCGTTCCCGAACCAACGCCGCGGGCCTCGGTGACACCCTGATGCCCCCTGCCCTCCCAGCACGGGTCAGCGCCGCTCCCGACCGCAGCGGCGGCCAGGCAAGACCTTGATCGGGCTCCGTCAACCGCCGACACCACACGTCAGGCAGTGGGCCCAGGCCCTCGGCCTGGCCCTGCTCACCGCCGGCGTCGCCGCTCAGGAGCTTCCCCGGGGCGACTGCGCCGCGCCGCGTGCGGCCACGGACCTGCGTCACTGTGATCTGACAGGCTCGCTCCTTAACGGCGCCCACCTGCGGGGCGCCAGCTTCCTCGGCTCGCGGCTCACGGATTCCCGCTTCGTCAACGCAGTGACTGCCGGCGCCGACTTCTCTGGCGCCTTGGAGATGCCGGCGCACCTGCGCGCCCTGCTCGGCGCGCCCTGACCCCACCCCCGGCGAGGGATGAGACCCGCAACTCCCAAGAAACACTCCCTTGACCGTAGCGACGCGGCCCACTGCAGCACCGGGAACCCGGCGGCTCAGGCTGAATGGCTCACCCTGGGGTCCGCGGTACGAACCGATTACCCCCGACCGGGACTGTGATCAAGGCCCAAAGTGCCGGTGATCGCAGATTCACCCAAGCGGCGCCTGACCCGCAGCCGCTGGCGGTGGGAATTTGCGCCTTGATGCGGTCAAAAAGCGCAGTATCCTCCCCCGTGATCCATCCGTTGCCGTTCGCAACCCGCGCAGGTCGCGCGGCCGACCCGCTGATCCCGGCGCGTCCGAGCGGGTCGGCGCCACTGGAGTGACGAGATGCGCTTTTTCAATACCGAGGGTCCGGTCCGGGCCGACCTCCATTACCGGCTGCCGCCGCTGCAGCGGTGGGACTTGGAGGAGATCCTGCGGCTGATCGAGCAGCAGAAATACTTTCTGCTGCACGCCCCGCGACAGACCGGCAAGACCACCTGTCTGCTGGCGCTGATGGAGCATCTGAATCGCGAGGGACGCTATCGGGCGGTCTATGCCAACCTGGAGACGGCACAGACGGCGCGGGAAGACGTGGCGCAAGGCATGCGCGCCATCGTGCGGTGCCCTGGTCGGGGCGGCACGGCTTTATGCAAGCGACGAGCGGCTGTCGGGTTGGCTCGAGATGGCCTGTGCCGAGCGCGGCCCGCAAGCGGATGCTCAACGGCCTGTTGGAGCAGCTGGAGCGCGCACAGCGCGCAACCCCTGGTTCTCTTGCTCGACGAGGTCGACGCCCTGGTCGGCGACACCCTGATCTCGCTGCTGCGCCAGTTGCGGGCCGGCTACACCCAGCGCCCGACGGCCTTCCCCCAGACGGTCATCCTGTGCGGCGTGCGCGATCTGCGCGACTACCGCATCCATGCCAGTTCCGAAGCGGCGCCCGATCACCGGCGGCAGTGCCTTCAACATCAAGGCCAAGTCGCTGCGCCTGGGCGACTTCACGGCGGCCGAAGCCACCGCCTTGCTCACTGAGCATACCGCGCGAGACCGGCCAGGTCTTCACCCCCGCAGGCCCTGGCGCGGGTCTGGGACCTGACCCAAGGCCAACCCTGGCTGGTCAATGCGCTGGCCTACCACGCCTGCTTTCGAGATGCGCGAGGGCCGCGACCGCACCCGGCCGATCGGGGTCGACCTGATCGACCAGGCCAAGGAGTACCTGATCGTCAACCGCGTCACCCATCTGGACCAGTTGGCCGACAAGCTGCGCGAGCCGCGGGTGCGCCGCGTCATCGAGCCGATGCTGGCCGGCACAGCGCTGGGGGAGGTACCCGACGGACGATCGCGACTATCTGGTCGATCTGGGCCTGCTGCGCCGCGACGGCGCCGGCGGCCTGGTGGTCGCCAACCCCATCTACCGCGAGGTGCTGCCGCGCATGTTGGCGAGCGGCCCCCAGGACTCCCTGCCGCAGATCAGCCCGACCTGGCTCAACGCCGACGGCAGCCTGAATCCCGACGCGCCTGCTCGACGGCCTTCCTCGCCTTCTGGCGCCAACACGGCCAACCGTTGCTGGGCAGCGCCCCCTATCACGAGATCGCCCCCCACCTGGTGCTGATGGCCTTCCTGCATCGGGTCGTCAACGGCGGTGGCACCCTGGAGCGCGAATACGCCATCGGCTCCGGGCGCATGGACCTGTGCCTGCGCTATCGGGGCCCTGACCCTGGGTATGGAACTGAAGGTCTGGCGCGACGGGGCCGCGGACCCGCTGGCCGAGGGGCTGGAACAACTGGACGCGTATCTTGCCGGGCCTGGGGCTGGAGACCGGCTGGCTGGTCATCTTCGACCGGCGGTCCGGTCAGCCGCCGATCGCCGAGCGCACCACGAGCGACGAGGCCCTGAGCCCGCAAGGGCGGCGGATCATCCTGATCCGGGCCTGATCCTCAGGCCCCGGTTGGCCAGGCGATTCCAGGCGAGCGCACTGACGTCCCGGTCAAACGGTTCCGGCCGGCCGCGGATTGGCTTCGGGAGCTCGCAGGCATCACGCTTTCGAACCTCCCTGCAAGCCCTTCATCACCCATCGAATTTCCACTGGCGACTGCATGGGGCGCGCCGCCGGCCCCCGGTTGGCCGCGCGGCGGTATTCGGCTGAAGCCCCGTCGGGTACCATGGCGGCCCTGTTTGGCAAGGCCAGGAGCGACCCGATGCGGACAGATCGATTCATCGCCTTTGGGGTCGTCTGCGCGCTCGCATTGGCGGCCCTGCCGCTCGCCCGGGCCGGCGAGGTCCTGGATTCGGTCAAGTCCCGCGGGGTACTGCGCTGCGGGGTGAGCGAGGGCATTGCCGGGTTCTCGCAGAAGGACACCAGCGGGCGCTGGCAGGGACTCGATGTGGATTTCTGCCGCGCGGTGGCGGCCGCCGTGCTGGGCGATGGGGAGCGGGTCGAATTCGTGCCCCTGCGGTCCTCGACGCGCTTCCCGGCGCTGGAGGCGCGTCAGATCGATCTGTTGGTCCGTAATACCACCTGGACCCTGGCCCGCGAGGCGGTGCTGAAGGTCCAGTTCCCGGCGATCCTCTTTTACGACGGCCAGGGCTTCATGGTGCCGGCCGCGTCCGGCATCGTCGGGCTCGAGCAGCTCAAGGACGCGACTGTCTGCGTGGAGAAGGGCACCAACCATGGGCGCAACCTGGAGCGGTATACCGCCGCATCCGGGCTGACCTTCAAGACCCTGGTGCTCGACTCGGCCCACGACGTGGCCGCCGCCTTCTTTACCGGGCGCTGCGCGGCCTACAGCTCCGACGCCTCTCAGCTTGCCGCCGCACGGCTTTCGGCCCCCGGCGCCACGGACGACTATGTCATCCTGCCCGAGCGCATCTCGCGCGAGCCCCTGGCGCCGGTCGTCTGGGGCGGGGACCCGCAGTGGACCACGGTGGTGCGTTGGGTCCTTTACGCCCTGCTGATCGCGGAGGATGAAGGGCTGACCCGGGCTAACGTTGCGGCCAAGACCGCCGCGGGCGAGGGCGTGATCGCCTGGCTGACCAGCCAGGAGTTCAAACTGATCGGTAAGGCCCTGGTGCTGGCCCCGGGCTGGGCGGCGCGGGCTGTACAGGCCGTCGGCAACTACGCCGAGGTCTATGACCGCAACGTCGGAGCCGCCAGCCCGCTCAAGATCGAGCGCGGCCTGAACCGACTCTGGACCCAGGGCGGACTCATGTATCCGCCGCCCATCGACTGAGCCCAAGGCCCACGGGACACCAACGACATGACCGAGTTTCAGATCTACCTGACCGTGGCGATCTTCGCCGGGGTGATCTTCCTGATCGCCCTGGACCTGGTGGACATGGCGCTGGCCGCCCTGCTAGGGGTGAGCCTGCTGCTGGTCCTGGATCTGCTGGACGGCGAGGACCTGATCGCCGCCATGGTGACCGCCGGGGGACCCCTGGCGTTGCTCTTCGGCGGAATGGTGGTGGCCCGGATGCTGGCCCGCACCGGGGTCTTCGACTGGGTTGGGGCGCGCCTCCTGCACGCCACCGGGGGCAGCGGCAAGCGCTTCCTGCTGCTCCTGGTGGCGCTGGTGGCGCCGATCTGCGCCTTCCTGCCCAACGCCACCACGGTGATCCTGGTGGCGCCGGTCATCGTCGCCGTGGCGCGGGCGCTCAAGGTGGACTTCGTGGGTCCGCTGATCCTGACTGCCATCGTGAGCAACTCGGCGGGAATGCTGACCCTGGTCGGGGACCCGGCCACCTTCCTGGTCGGCAGCGCCATCGGACTATCCTTTGTGGACTATCTGAAGACCGTCAGCCTGGGCGGCCTGCTGGCGGTACTGATCGTCATCCCGCTACTGCCCCAGCTGATGCCCGAGGTCTGGCAGCGGCACCAGCCGTTGGCACCCGCGGCGGCCCCGGTCGCGATCCGGCGGCCCGGGTTCGTCGCGGTTGCCATCGCGGTACTCTTCGTCATGATCGGCCTCTTCCTCTTCGGCGAGAACCTACCCACCCACATCGTCCCGCCCGAGGTCGCGATCGTCGGGGCGACGCTGGCGCTGTTGGTGGTCTACGGCGCCCGCGTCGAGCCAGTGGACGCCGTGCTCCGGGACGTGGATTGGAAGACCCTGGTGTTTCTCGCGGCCATCTTCGTGCTGGTGCAAGCCTTCACCAAGACCGGGCTGCTGCAAGGCATGTCGGTCCTGCTCTACAACGCCTTCGGAGCCCAGTTGACCCTGGTGGGACTGATCATGCTGGCCGGCATCGGGATGCTCTCCGCCGTGCTCGCCAATATCCCGGTGGTGGCCGCGGCGCTCATCATGGCGAAGGGCTACCTGGTCGCCGCCGAGGCGGTTCCGGAACTGGCACTCTCCGCCACCTTCACGGACTGGCCCACCGCCACCCTGCCGCTCTTCATCGCCATGATGTTCGGCGCCACCCTGGGCGGTAACGCCACCCTGATCGGGGCCTCCGCCAACATCGTCGCAGTCGGTATCTGTGCGAAGGAGGGCGAGCGGGTGAGCTTCATGCGCTTCGCCCGCTTCGGGTTGCCCATCGCGCTGGTGCAGCTGACGATGGGCGCGGTTTACGTATTGGTTCTGACGGCTATGATGGGCTGAGCGCGCACATGACGCGACAACCGCTGCCGACGCGCACTCGCACCCTTTACGCCATGAGCTCCCGCATTTCGCTGCGCACCCTGTGGCTTGGCGCCGGCTGGCTTGGCGTCGCTCTGGTCGCCTATTTCTCGCTCGTCCCCGCTCCACCGCAGATCGATATGGAGGAAGGCGACAAGGTAGCGCACCTCGTCGCCTACGCCGGCCTGATGCTTTGGTTTGCGCAGGTGCTGGCCGGAAGGACCCACAGGGCGATCCTGGCGTTGCTTCTCGTTGCTCTGGGTGTCGCGCTGGAGCTCGCGCAGGGCCTGACCGGCTATCGGTCGATGTCCCTTGCGGACATGGCGGCGAACACGGCCGGCGTCGCTCTCGGTTGGCTGGCCGCACCGCCGCGGCTGCCGAGCGCATTCGGTTGGGTATCGATCTTCCTCGGTCGCGTGCGGGAAGCCCGCGGCTGAGAATGCATCGAAAAACCTTGGCGCCTTGGCGTGAGAACTGCTGTTTCCCTGTTTACGGCTCTCCGGTGGGGTCGCGTTCGAGCGCATAGGCGGTCTCGGCATCGATGCGGCGCACGCTGACCTTCACTGCCATGCCGATGTCATCGCTGGCCGAGCCGGTCCAGTTGCCGGAGACCGGTGCGGCCTGCTCCAGGGTCCGGGTATAGGCGACACGGTTCAGGTCGGTTCCGCCCAAGATGCTGGTGGTTGGGTCGAACGGCACCCAGCCGGCGCCGGGAAGAAAGACATGCAGCCAGGCATGCGCTGCTCTGGCTCCCACGCTCCAGCGCGGGAGCCAGTTTCGACGCACACAAAGACACTGCGAGGCTCGGCACAGATGCTGACAGGCGACATCAGGAATCAAGTCGACCGGATCTGGGACGCCTTCTGGTCCGGCGGGGTCTCCAATCCACTCTCGGTGATCGAGCAGATCACCTACCTCCTCTTCATCAAGCGTCTCGACGACCTCCACACCCTGGAGGAAAACAAGTTGCGGGCGCTCGACATCCCCATGGAGCGGCGCATCTTCCCTGCGGGGGCGGACGCCAAGGGCTGTCTCTACGGGGACATGCGCTGGTCCCGCTTCAAGCACTTCGAGCCGCGGGAGATGATGACCGTGGTCGACGAGCACGTCTTCCCGTTCCTGCGTGGACTCGGCGCCGAGGGCTCCAGCTACGGCCGCCACATGCGCGACGCCCGGCTCGGCTTCAGCAATCCCGGGCTGCTCGCCAAGGTCGTGGAGATGCTGGACGCCGTGCCGATGGACGACCGCGACACCAAGGGCGACCTCTACGAGTACATGCTCGGCAAGATCGCCTCCGCCGGTCAGAACGGCCAGTTCCGCACCCCGCGCCATGCCATCGGTCTCATGGTCGAGATGATGGACCCCTCCCCCGAGGATCGGATCTGCGACCCGGCGGCCGGTACCTGCGGCTTCCTGGTCGCCGCTGGTGAGCATCTGCGCGAGCACCATCCGGAGCTGCTGCGCGACCCCAGACTACGGCGCCACTTTCACCAGGGGCTCTTCCACGGCTACGACTTCGATCCGACCATGCTGCGGATCGGGGCCATGAACATGATCCTGCACGGGGTCGAGGACGCCGATGTCACCTACCGCGACAGCCTGGCCCAGGAGCATACCGAGGACGCCGGGACCTATAGCCTGGTGCTCGCCAATCCGCCCTTCGCCGGGTCCCTGGACTACGAGTCCACCGCGAAGGACCTGCAACGGATCGTCAAGACCAAGAAGACCGAGCTCCTGTTCCTCGCGCTCTTCCTGCGGCTCCTCAAGACCGGCGGGCGGGCTTGCGTCATCGTCCCGGACGGGGTGCTGTTCGGCTCGTCCAAGGCCCACCAGGCGCTGCGGCGGATGCTGGTCGAGGAGCACAAGCTCGATGCCGTGGTCAAGCTCCCCGCCGGCGTCTTCCGCCCCTATGCCGGCGTTTCCACCGCCATCCTGTGCTTCACCAAGACCGGTGTCGGCGGGACGGATGTGGTCTGGTTCTACGACGTGCAGGCGGACGGCTACTCGCTCGACGACAAGCGCAACCCGCTCCTGCCGCCTGAAAAGCTCGGCCCAACCCCGCGCGAGCCGCTGACCGAGGACGAGCACGCCAAAAACAACCTGCCCGACGTGCTGCGGCGCTGGAAGGAGCGCGACGGAGCCGAGCGCGAGCGTCCGCGCACGGCACAGAGCTTCTGCGTGCCCAAGGCCGAGATCGCCGCCAGCGGGAGCTATGACCTGTCGCTCAATCGCTATCGGGAGGTGGAGCATGTTCATGTCGAGCATGATGCGCCAGCCGATATCATTCGGGAGCTGCGGGGAATTGAGGCGGAGATTGCCAAGGGCCTGAGCGCGCTGGAGGGCATGTTGGGATGAGACGCGTCGCGCTGGGAGACATTGCTATAGACGCGCGTTCAGGATTTGCGTCTGGGGAGTCGGATGCGGGCGGAATCGTCCAGGTTCGCATGAATAACGTAACGACTGACGGAGCCTTGATCTGGGACAAAGTGCGCAGGGTTCCTCGGCCCAAGAATCTCGCGGAGCTAATTGCGGAGCCTGGTGATATTCTGTTCAATGCAACAAATAGCCCTGAGCTTGTTGGAAAGACTGCATTGTTCTCGGGCCATGCTGAACCGGTGACGTTCAGCAATCACTTTATCCGTCTGAGATGCGACCCGAACCGGGCTGCGCCCGGCTACGTCGTCCGATGGCTGCATGAGCAATGGCTGCGGCGCACATTCGAGAATATGTGTAGGCGTTGGGTCAACCAAGCATCGGTTGGCAAAGATGATTTGCTTTCATTGAGCCTTCCTCTGCCACCCCTGAAAGATCAAGAGCGAATTGCGGCGATCCTCGATCAGGCGGACAGCTTGCGCCGCCTGCGGCAGCGCGCTATCGACCGCCTGAACAGTCTCGGGCAGGCGATTTTTTGGCTCTCTTACGTTTGGTGTGGGCATCGAGTCTGACACTTCTGATCGTTGGTGCTGGCTCACGCACACGCCACGCGTTTGAAGGGCGAGGCCGGCAGGTGGATGAGCTTGCCCGCGACAAGGTAGGAGATGGTGATCAGGTGGCGGGTGGTGCCGTAGCCACGGGCCTTGGCCTTGGCGGCTTGGATGAGCGCGTTGGCTGCTTCCACGCGGCCGTTGGTCAGTTTGGAGTCGAAGGCGTTGAGGATGCCGTCCCAGTGGGTCTTGAGGGTGGCGGCGACCTGCTTGATCGGGGACAAGCGGCAGCGGCGCGCCCAGCGGTACCACTGCGCCAACAGTGGCTCTGCCGCGTCGCGATCGGGGGCGGTGCGGAAGATCTCGCGCAGGGCTTCTTTGATCCGGAAAGCGCGGTGGGTTTTGAGGTTCAGGCGCTTGAGATCGGTGTACTGGTGGATCTGACGGGCGGTCCAGTCCTGCGTGTCCTTCAGCCACAGGTAGCGGCTGCGCTTGAGGCCGGGGGTGGATTTCGCCTCGTGGCGGCGGACCTCGTCGACGGCCTTGTTGACCAGTTGGATCACGTGGAACTCATCGAAGGTGACCGCGGCCCACGGCAGGTGCTGAGCGACTCCCGCCTGGTAGCTGGTGGACATATCAATGCAGACCGCGCGGACGTTCTCGGCACATCCCCCGTGCGCTTCGAGGTCGTCGGCGAACTGCTCCACCACCGCGGCCTTGCGCCCTTCACAGGCGAACACCAGGCGCCCGGCATCCAGATCGTGGAACAGGCTGATGTAATCGTGCCCGCGCCGCGCTGCGGTCTCGTCCAGACCGACGGCGGCGACGTTGGCGAAGTCCTCCTGGGCGCGCGCCTGATCGACGTCGTGGTCAAGGGTGCGCCAGATGCGCATATCGCTGACTGCCAGCAACTGCGCCACCTGCCGGACCGTCATGGCCTGGCACAACGTCACGATCAGGGCCTCCATCAGCAGGGTGAACCCACTGCTGGGGCGGGTCCACGGCACCGCCACCTGGGTGGTCTTGCCGCAGTGGCGGCAGCGCACCCGCGGCACCTGCGCGTGGAGGTAGGCCTGGAACTGGAAGAAGTTCAGATGCCGCCATTCCCGCACCAGGGTGTCATGCACCGGTTGGTGTTCGGCCCCGCAGTGCGGGCAGGTGAAGCGCGTTCCCGGCTGAAAGGCCACCTGAAAGTCGATGCGCCCCGCCTGCGGATCGAAGGCCACATCGGCTACTTCCCAGGGCGCCTGCAGGCCCAGGGCCAGGGTGAACAAGGACGACGACGCAGCAGTCATGGCAGTACCCTCACGCGCACTGCCTGTGGATTTGTGGACGCGTCCTGCGGACCGGCCCGAGCCCTGCGGGACGTGTGGACAACCCCTGGACCGCGCCGCCAACCACCGTGCGATCGGCGCGCCTCTCACCGGCGCGGCCCACCGGTTGCCCACACTCTCGGGCCTCGCGCCCACAACTCCACAGGCACAGCAACAAGTTTGTTCAATGGTGCCGGACATGGGGGTCAGTGGAACTAGGGAAAACCCCCGTTACCCACACCAAACGTAACAGAGGCGATTTTTTTCGAGATGTTTGGCGATCCCGCGACCAATCCGAAAGGCTGGCCTATTGGCACAATCGATGATCTGACCGCATCGACCCAATACGGCACAAGCGGAAAAGCCGGCGAGGCCGGCACCTTTCCGATCCTGCGCATGGGGAATATCACCGAAACCGGTGCCCTCGATTACTCCAGCTTAAAGTACATTGACTTGCCCATTGGGGATGTTGAAAAGTATACGGTGCGAGATGGCGATATCCTCTTCAACCGAACCAACAGCCCTGATCTGGTCGGCAAGACAGCCGTCTACCGTGGAGAAAACGGGTATGCCTTTGCGGGCTATCTGGTGAGACTGCGGACCAATGAGAAAGGTGTGCCTGAGTACGTCGGCACCTACCTGAACAGCCCCGTTGGAAAGAAGACCCTGCGCGGCATGTGCAAGGCCATCATTGGGATGGCGAACATCAATGCGAAAGAACTCCGGACAATCCCTATTCCTCTGGCCCCGATTGAGCTGCAAAGGGAATTCCAGCAGCGAATCTTCGCTGGTCAGTTGATGTTGACACCGTTTGAGGAGCATCGCCGGGAACTGGAGGCCCTGTTCTCGTCCCTCCAACACCGCGCCTTCCGCGGCGAACTTTAGGACCGAGCCATGTCCCAATTCGCCTTCCTCTAGCCCGAATTCGCCCCGGTCTACGAGCATGCTCAGCGACCGGTGGTTCTGGTCCTCTCCGGACCCCGCGGGTCTTGCTCGCCTTGGGGAGGACGGAACCGAGCTCGCTGAGATCGGTTAGACTTTAGGCTTGGCTCCAATGCCCCTGAAACCAGAGGTGAACCATGCGTACCGAGGAGAAGGTCATCGCCGCCCTGCGCGGGCTACCCCCCGACGGGCAGGCGTAAGTTGGCGATTTCGTGGAGTTCCTGAGGGCGCGTCAGTCCGTAGCCGCCAGGCCCGCACGCGACGCGCGCGGCGCCGAGGAGCCCCAGACAACAGCCGATTCGAGCTACCTTGGCGGCCGATGGCGGGGCCTTTCCGCCCACCACATTCGAGGCGCCCAACGCCTCTTCCGTTTATCAGACGAGAGGTAACCCCATGGAGCTTTCTGCCGTGTTGACCCCGGCCGCGGAGGGTGGATATGTCGCGTTCAATCCTGAGACAGGGACCACCACTCAGGGTGAGACCGTGGAAGAGGCGCTCGCCAATCTGCGCGAAGCCACCGAGCTGTATCTTGAAGAGTTCCCGATGACGTTTACCGGGCGCCCGCTATTGACGTCATTCCAGTTGCCTGAGCATGCCTAGGCTCCCGATCGTCTCGGGGGCAGAAATCGTGCGCGCCCTGGAACGGTTGGGCTTCGTGGTGGCGCGCCAGCGTGGCAGTCATATCGTTATGCGCCGGGGCATCGCCGGCTGTGTGGTGCCGAATCACCGCGAGGTGAAAACCGGAACGCTGGCTGGTCTGCTGAAACAGGCCGGTGTTTCAACGGATGAATTCGTTGCCTCACTGCGCGACTGACAGTGAACCATGGGCACCGAGTAGATCTCTGCGCGAGGCGGTGTAAGGCCAAGGTCCCCGAATACAGGAGTCTGGTGGGTCCGCTATGTCTCAATTTGCCTTCCTCAAGCCCGAGTTCGCACCGGTCTACGAGCACGCCCACCGGGCCGAGGTCCTGTCGCTGTCCGATCCGCGCGGCTCCTGCTTCTACACCCGGCTCGCCCTGGAGACGGCGGTCAAGTGGCTGTACCAGCATGACGGGACCCTGCGCACTCCCTATGACGACGCCCTGTCCGCGCTGATCCACGAGGGGACCTTCCGCACCCTGGTCGGCAATGCGCTCGTGACCAAGGCGCGGCTGATCAAAGACTTCGGCAACAGTGCGGTGCACGACAGCCGCGCCGTGTCGGAGAACACCGCGACCGTGGCCCTGCGGGAGCTGTTCCATTTCGGCTATTGGCTGGTCCACACCTACGCCAAGGGCGCCAAGCCGCCATCCGGCATGCAGTTCTCCGCCGAGTCCCTGCCCAAGACCCAATTGGTGGAGGCGAAGACACTCGCCGGCTTGCAGGCCATTGCCGAGGCATTCGAGAAGAAGGCCAAGGCGCACGAGGCAGCCGAGGCGGCGCGCATCCAGACCCAGCAGCAACGCGACGAGCTGGATGCGGAGATCAAGCGGCTGCGCGCCGCGATCGCGGCCACCAAGAAAGCCAACCAGGCGATCCCTGACGACCACGACTACAACGAGGCGCAGACCCGGGATGCATTCATCGACCTGCTGCTCCGCGAGGCCGGCTGGCAGCTGGATCGAGGCGCGTGACCGAGAGTTTCGGGTCACCGGGATGCCGAACGGTAAGGGCGAGGGGTTTGTTGACTATGTGCTGTGGGGCGAGGACGGCCGGCCGCTGGCAATCGTCGAAGCCAAGCGTACCAAGCGCGACGCGCGGGTGGGCCGGCAGCAGGCCAAGCTCTATGCGGACTGCCTGGAGGCCATGTACGGCCGCCGGCCGATCATCTTCTACACCAACGGCTACGAGCACTGGATCTGGGACGACGCCAGTCACCCGCCCCGCCCGGTCCAGGGATTCCTCAAGAAGGCCGAGCTGGAGCTGCTTATTCAGCGTCGCACCTCCCGCAAGTTGCTGGGCACGGTCCTGATCGACGAGGCCATCGTCGAGCGCTTCTATCAGACCCGCGCTATCCGCCGCACCGGCGAGGCGTTCGAGCAGGACAACCTGCGCAAGGTCCTGTTGGTCATGGCGACCGGCTCGGGGAAGACCCGGACCGTAATCGCACTCATTGACCAGCTCATGCGCGCCGGCTGGGTGAAGCGCGTGCTGTTCCTGGCGGACCGCGTTGCCCTGGTGAACCAGGCGGTCGCGGCCTTCAAGGCCCATCTGCCCCATGTCGCACCGGTCAATCTGGTGACCGAGAAGGACACCGAGGGGCGGGTCTATGTATCGACCTATCCAACGATGGTCGGCCTGATCGACGAGATGAAGAACGGCACCCGCCGCTTCGGGGCCGGGCATTTCGACCTGATCGTGATCGACGAGGCGCACCGCTCCGTCTACCGCAAGTACCGGGCGATCTTCGACTATTTCGACAGCTACCTGGTGGGCCTCACCGCCACACCCCGCGACGAGATCGACCGGGACACCTATTCGCTGTTCGAGCTGGAGCGCGGCGTACCCACGGACGCCTACGATCTGATTGATGCGGTGGCGGACGGCTTCCTGGTGCCGGCACGGGCGGTCTCGGTGCCGCTCAAGTTCCAGCGGGAGGGCATCCGCTACGACGACCTGTCCGACGAGGAAAAGGAGCAATGGGACGCGCTGGAGTGGTCGGAAGACGGGGTGGTCCCGGACCGGGTGGACGCCTCGGCCCTGAACAAGTGGCTGTTCAATACGGACACCGTGGACAAGGTGCTGGCGCACGTGATGACGCACGGGCTCAAGGTCGAGGGCGGGGACCGGCTGGGCAAGACCATCGTGTTTGCCAAGAACCACGACCACGCGACCTTCATTAGCGAGCGCTTCGACGCCAACTATCCGCACCTCAGGGGCCACTTCGCGCGGGTCATCGACAACAAGACCGAGTATGCCCAGTCGCTGATCGACGCCTTCTCGACCAAGGACAAGGCCCCCCACATTGCCATCTCGGTGGACATGCTGGACACAGGCATCGACGTGCCCGAGGCGGTGAACCTGGTCTTCTTCAAGATCGTCCGCTCGAAGACGAAGTTCTGGCAGATGATGGGGCGGGGTACGCGACTCTGTCCCGACCTCTTCGGCCCGGGCCTGCACAAGGAGCACTTCCTGGTCTTCGACTTCTGCCAGAATTTCGAGTTTTTCAACCAGAACCCGAACCTCGCGGACGGGACGCTTGGCGAATCTTTGAGCGAGCGGCTGTTCAAGACGCGCCTCAGGTTGATTGGGGAGATCGAGGACGGGGACCGCGACTTCGGGGCCGAGACCGACGGCCTGATGGAACTGCGCGCGGGCCTGGCCGCCCGGCTGTTCGATGAGGTCGCCGGCATGAGCTTGGACAACTTCATCGTCCGGCCCAAGCGCCGGTTCGTCGAGAAATACCAGGACAGGACGGCCTGGGACCGGCTGCCCCCAGAGGGGCGTGCGGAGTTGGCCGAGCATCTGGCCGGTCTGCCGAGCGCCTTGGTAGACGACGACCTGGCCGCCAAGCAATTCGACTTGCTCGTGCTGATGACACAGCTTGCCGTGCTGCGCGCGGACCGCGCCTTCGACGGCCTTCAGGCCCGTATCAGGGGGATCGCGGCGCAACTGGAGGAGCTTGGGAACGTGCCCATGGTGAAGGCGCAACTGCAATTCATCGCCGAGGTGCAGACCGACGAGTATTGGCAGGACGTTACGGCGGCGATGCTGGAGCACCTGCGGCGCCGGTTGCGCGACCTGGTCAAGCTGATCGAGCCCGAGGAGCGCAAGATCGTCTACAGCGACTTCGAGGACGAGCTGGGCGAGGCGATGGCGGTTGCCTCCCCCCATGCCGGCTATGGCACCGACAAGTCGCGGTTCCTGATGAAGGTCAGGCACTTCCTGACCCAGCACCGGGACCATCTCGCCATCGTTAAGCTGCGGCGCAACGAGCAGCTGACCCCCATGGACCTGACCGAGCTGGAACGTATCTTCGTAGCCGAGGGGATCGCGGGCGACGAGGACCTGGATCGCATCCGCGGCGAGGGCGGTATCGGCCTCTTCATCCGCTCGCTGGTGGGCTTGGAGCGGGAGGCGGCCAAGGCGGCCCTGGCGGGCTTCATGACCGGACGGACCCTGACCGCCAACCAGATCGAATTCATCAACCTGATCCTGGATCACCTGACCGAGCGCGGGGCCATGGACCCGCGGCGCCTGTACGAAAGCCCCTTCACCGACCTGGACGACCAGGGCCTGGCCGGGGTCTTCCCACTGGATGACGCCAAATTGTTGGTGGCGATGCTGCGTGATGTGCGGGATCGGGCGGCGGCCTGACCCTCGCCTTCGGCGATGACCGACGGCTGTTGCTGGGGGGCTGTTGCTGGGGGTCTTGCAGAGTTCGGACGCACTCCGGGCACAGGCTAGCGAGGACGCGCGCGAGCCCCATGACCCATCCTCGCCGACGCCTTGCAGCCTTGGACGGGGGACCTGGACGGCATGGTGGAACGGCGTATGACCCGCGTCGCCATCGCCTCTGGGCTCGCCACCTATCTCGTTGATCGCGACGAGCAGATGGACCCGGTCCATGACCGGGTCGTCGAGCTGAGGTGGCCTATAAACTCATCCAGAAACGGCAGGAGACGCGTGGCAACGCGCCCAATACAGGCCAGGCACGCTCGGTTGGACTGAGGACCGAGGCCCAACCGAAGGCCCTGGTGAATCGGTCAGGGCTCCCCGATCGCGTCGCGTTCGTTCTCGTAGGCGGTCTCGGCGTCGATCCGGCGTACGTTGACCTTGACCGCCATGCCGAGATAGTCGCTGGCCGCACCGCTCCAGCCACCGGAGACCGGTGCGGCCTGCTCCGGGGTCCGGGTGTAGGCGACACGGATCAGATCGGTCCCGCCGAAAATGCTGTTGGTCGGGTCGAATGGCACCCAGCCGGCGCCGGGCAGAAAGACATGCAGCCAGGCATGGGTCGCACCGGCCCCCTGGACCAGGTCGCCGCCGTCGAGGCTCTCCGCCTGGCGCACCCCCTGTTGCAGGCTGGTGCCCGCTTCGACCGGCGCCGGACCGTCCAGGGAGGGATCGTAGAGATAGCCGGAGACGAAGCGGGCGGCGAAGCCGAGCCCGCGGGCGGCCTCGATCATCAGCAGCGCATAGTCGCGGCAGGTGCCGCTCATCAGCTTCAAGGTCTCGGCCGGTCGCTGGGTGCCCATGGCCTCGCGCGATTGGTAGCTCAGATCGGCGCGGATGCCGGCGGCGATGTTGCGCAACAGGTCGCGGCTGTGGATCACGCCGCGGGCGGGCAGAAACTGCTTGACCCATTCGCTGACCACGGGGTGCATCCTCGGGGTATTGCAGTGGTAGAAAGGTCGCGAGGTCGAGCCGGTCGTCGGGGCTGTATTGAAAGGGGTAGTCGCGCGCCTCCGGGTCCACCTCCAGTTCCAGGTTACGCACGCCGAAGTGCTCGATGGTGAAGCGGGCGGTGAAGCGCAGCTCTTGCGGCCGGGACCAGCGGCTCGACGATCGCCACGGAGTTGGAAAAGACATCGTGGACCCACTGTTGACGGGCGGCCGGCTCGACCTCGAGGGTCGCGTTCAGGACGCGGATGTCGTGGGCGGCGCGCGGTCGGAACATGACGCGATGCTTGGAGAATTCCACCGGCTGCGCATAGCGGTACGCGGTGAGGTGCTCGACTTCGATGAAGGTGGACATGGACCTGCTCCGACGAAAAAATCGAATTTTACCGCGCGGCGTCGCCGAACACTCGGGATGGACCCCGAAATACTGGCCACCGATGTTGCTCCCGCCGCCGATAGCCAACGCGTTGTCCGTGACGATGAACTTGTTGTGCTCGCGGTTATTGACCCGATCGAAGTAAGTCAGGAAACCCAGGCCGCGCGCCGTCCGGTGAAGGAGGTATGGAAAAGTCTGCTCTCGATGTTCGGGTGAACATCGCCTGCAGCGCCTCCGCCTCCGCCTTGGCCAGGACTGGCGACGCGTCGGCGACGGGTACCGCGGGAAATGCCGCAACCGGCTGTGCGCCTTAACCTAGGTCAAGTCCCCTCCTCCTCACAGCATCTACACTTGCACTGATTCCCAGCGGGGAATACGGGCTTTCTCTCAATCTTTGCGGAGGGCGGAGCGATGCGAACCAAGTACAAACAGGGGCTGGCCATGGCGATCGGGCTGGCCCTGACGGCCGGTGCGACGGTCAGCGCCTGGTCGGCCGAGGACCTGAAGACCGTCATGGAACGACGGGGACTCACCGAGAAGGACCTGCTGGCGGCGGCCAAGACCTACACGCCCTCGGGCGGGCGCGACGAGTACCTGGCCTTCTCCTCCGGCGGCCAGTCCGGTCAGGTAATCGTTTACGGCATCCCGTCCATGCGGCTCCTAAAGTACATCGGGGTCTTCACCCCGGAGCCCTGGCAGGGCTACGGTTTCGACGACGAGTCCAAGGCGGTCCTGGCTCAGGGCCGGATTCGCGGCAAGGACATCGTCTACGGCGACACCCACCACCCGGCGCTCTCTGAGTCTGAGGGTGAGTACGACGGGCGCTACCTCTTCATCAACGACAAGGCCAACCCACGCGTGGCCGTCATCGATCTGCACGACTTCGAAACCAAGCAGATCGTCGTCAATCCCTTCTTTAAGTCCGAGCATGGCGGGGCCTTCGTCACCCCCAATACCGAGTACGTCATGGAGGCGACCCAGTACGCCGCCCCTCTGCTGGAGGACGGCTTCGTCCCCCTGGAAGAGTTCAACGACAAGTACCGGGGCGGTCTCACCTATTGGTCTTTCGACAAGGAAAAAGGCCGCATCGTCCCCGAGAAGTCAATCGTCCTGGAGCTGCCACCTTATAGCCAGGACCTGTCCGACGCGGGCAAGGGGCCGAGCTACGGCTACGGCTTCACCAACTCCTTCTGCACCGAGCGGTATGTGGGCGGCATCGAGCGCGGGCGCCCGCCCTTCGAGGCCGGCTGCTCGTCCAAGGACACCGATTTCCTGCATGTGACCAACTGGAAAAAGGCCGAGGAGCTGGTCAAGGCCGGCAAGGTCCGCCAGGAAAAGGGCATGTATTACATCCCCCTGGAACAGTCCATCGCCGAGGGGCTGGTCTACCTGATCCCGGAGCCCAAGAGCCCCCATGGGGTCGATGTGACGCCGGACGGCAAGTACATCATCGTCGCCGGCAAGCTGGACAGCCATGTGTCCGTCTTCAGCTTCGAGAAGATTCAAAAGGCCATCGCCGAGGGCAAGGTAGAGGGCAAGGACCCCTATGGTCTGCCCATCATTCCCATGCAAGAGGTGCTGCACACCCAGGTCAACCTGGGGCTCGGTCCCTTGCATACCCAGTTCGATTCCAAGCCCTGCATCGCCTACACCTCGCTCTATGTGGACTCCATGGTCGCCAAGTACGACTACTGCGAAGGCAAGGTGCTCGATAAGCTGGCGATCCATTACAACATCGGCCATCTGATGACCATGGAGGGGGACACCGTCAAACCGGATGGCAAATACCTGGTCGCCCTGAACAAGCTTGCGATCGATCGGTTCAACCCGGTGGGCCCCCTGCACCCCCAGAACCATCAGCTCATCGACATCAGCAATGACAAGATGCAGCTCCTCTATGACATGCCCCTGCCCCTAGGCGAGCCCCATTACGTGGCCGCCATCAAGGCCGACAAGCTGCAACCGGAGGTCCGCTACAAGTCCGGCTGGGACAGTCGCACCAATCAGAAGTCGGCCTTCGCCACCCGCGCCGGGCGCGAGAGTTCTGAGCGCACCTGTGACGCGGCCGGCAAGTGCATGGTCACCGTCAAGGGCACCGTGATTCGCTCCCACATCAACCCCGAGATCATCGAGGCCGAGGTGGGTGACACCGTGGCCCTGCACCTGACCAACCTGGAGCGCGCCCAGGACGAGGTCCATGGCTTCGCTCTCCACGGCCAGAACGTCCAACTCTCCATCGAGCCCGGCAAGACCTCCAGCGCCACCTTCGTGGCCGACCAGGCGGGCGTCTTCCCCTACTACTGCACCGAGTTCTGCTCCGCCCTGCACCTGGAGATGCAGGGCTACCTGCTGGTGAAACCGAAGGGCTATCAGGCGACTACCACGGCCATGGTGGAGGGCACCCATTACACCGAGGCGGACTACAACACCCAGGTTAAGACCAACCTGGAGACTCAGGGCGTCATCGACCAGGTGGTGGCCTACATCACCAGCCGGGACTTCAAGGCCAACCCGACGGTGCTCGCCTTGGTGGAGGACGCCACGGATCAGCTCGGCTTCTCCAAGGAGGCCAAGGCCAAGTCCGAGGCCGCCGCGAACACCCAGGACTGGCAAAACGCCATGCTCTGGGCCAATCAGTGGTGGCAGTACCAGGTAAAGGCCGCGGACCTGGGTTTGCGCGCCAAGAACCTCCTGGATGAGGCCGCCGCGCCGAAGTAGGGATTGAGCCCGTGGGGTCCAAGGTGGAAGACGGTTCCGCCATCGCCGCGCCCGGCGACGGCGGATCGCCCTGCGGGCATCGGCCCGACCGACGTTCCAGCCGCAAGTGCCAGACCCAAGGTAATCCATCACATCGAGGTCACCATGCAGTCGCCAATTCTGTCCGCCACCCTCCGGGGCCTGCTGGCCGCCGCGCCCCTGGCCATCCTCCTCACGCCCGCCGTCCAGGCCGAGGACCTTGACGGCGCCGAGCCTTTACAAGCAAAAGACCTGCATCGCCTGCCACGGCAAGGACGCCAAGACCCCGCTCCTGCCCATCTACCCCCGCCTCGCCGGCCAGAGCCCGGACTACGCCTTCAACCAGATGAACGACATCAAGTCCGGCGTCCGCAATAACGGCCAGACCGCCGCCATGAAGGGGGTCATGCACCTGGTCAGCGAGGAGGAGATGCGGGCCATCGCCCAGTGGCTTGGCAGTCTGCAATAAGTGCCTAGTCTCAGAGTCTTAGGGTTTGACAAAGGTCAAGGCCGCGAGCGACCTCCGGGTCCTAGGATGATCCTCGAGACAGGCGCGGCTCCGCTGCGGGGCCGCTCTGCCGCGGTCACCGGGGCCCCGCGCCCCTCGCCATTCGGAGATCGAACATGTTGCATCGACTTCACGCATTCGCCTGACCGTCGCCGCCCTCACCGCGGTCCTGATCGGTCCGGCCTTTGCCTGGAACGAAGAAGGGGGCGAAAAGGACGAGGCCCTTCATCTCATCGGTGACCCGGAGCGGGGTCGTGATGTCTATGAGGTCTGCTCCGCCTGCCACCTGCCCGAGGGCTGGGGCATGCCGGACGGCACCTTCCCCCAACTGGCCGGCCAGCACCATAACGTGGTCATCAAGCAGTTGGCCGACATTCGGGCCCTCAACCGCAACAATCCGACCATGTACCCCTTCGCCTTGCCGGATCAGATCGGTGGTCCCCAGGCCCTGGCTGACGTGGTCGCCTATATGGCCAAGCTACCGATGACCCCCGCCAACGGGCTCGGCCCCGGGGACGACCTGGAGCATGGCAAGAAGCTCTATGAGGAGAACTGTGTCCGCTGCCATGGTGCCAATGGCGAGGGTGACAACGAGAAGTTCTACCCACGCATCCATGGCCAGCACTACAACTACATCGTCCGCCAGTTCCGCGAAATCAAGGGGGGCGCACGCAAGAACGCCAACCCGGATATGGTCAAGCAGGTGCAGACCTTCACCGAGCGCGACGTGTTGGCAGTGAGCGATTACGCCGCCCGCATCAAACCGCCGAAAGAGCTGCTGGCCGAATCAGCGGACTGGAAAAACCCGGACTTCGACTGATCGGTGGTATCCCAGATGAATGCACACCCGAGCAACCGCGGCGGTCTCCTGGTTGGTCTGTTATCCATCACCGCGATCGGCCTGCTCGCGGTCATGTATTTCACCCCGGTGTGGTGGGTGTCGCTTACCGCACCCAACTATCCCCCGGAGGCCTTCCCGGACGGGGTGCGCATTCATTTCCATATGAACGGGGTATTCAACGGCTGCCAGAAGGTGGAGAAGGCCGAGATCAAGGAGGACGAAGCCCTGGACTGCGTCCACGAAATGGACACCATCAACCACTACGTCGGCATGTACCCGATTGCCGCCGGGGGCGTGCTGGAGCGGACCTTCTCACCCTTCCTCATTGCCATGCTGGCGGTCATGCTGCTGGGGTTCGCGGTCACCCGACCGGGTCCGCGGATGCTGGTGTTGGGCGTCGGTTTCGCCGGGCTCCTGGCCTGGATGTTCCTCACCTATTACGGGCCGGATGGACTGCGCTGGCAAAGCGCGGGCTTCGTGCGCGCCCTGGTGACCTCCCTGGACCAGGAGGCTGGTAGAGCGGACGCCGAAGAGCCCAGAAGCAGCCCCGGGCTCTCCGCCGGGGACGCCCTGATCGCCCAACTCAAGGCGGAGCTCGCCAAGTCCTCGCCGGGCAGCGCCACCCCGGAGCCGGTCGCACCCGCCCCAATGACCGCTGCGGACATGTCGGAAAAGACCGCCCTGCTCGAGGGTCTGCGCGTGTCCTATGAGCGGGACCAGGCGCGCCGGCCGGAAGCGGAACGCCAACCCTGGACCGGCAGCGGCGCCCAGGTCATGGCCTGGCACTATGGAAAGAGCCTGGGCCGCTACTTCAACAACCCCGCGGAGATCCAGCCCATGGTCGCGACCATGTCCGCGGTGGGCCATGCCCTGCCCTGGCTGCTGCTCGGCGCCATGGCCCTCCTGTTGTGGGGCGCCCGGCGCACCGGCGGTCCCCTGTATTGGCTGCTGGTGCTGGTGCCCATGGCCCTGCCGCTGATCTTCCTGATCGACTATTCGGCCTGGCTCTGGTGGTATGGCCATAATCTGAACGCCATGGGCGCCTTTACCGTCAAGCCCTTTATGCCGACCGTCTTTGGCGACGGCAAGGTGGCCCAATTCGCCACCCATTCCTATCCCGCCTGGGGATTCGGGCTCATGCTCCTGAGTTCGGTCGTGCTGGCCTTTGCTGCCCTGCTGCGCCGCAAAGAATTAAAGGAATAACGGAATCAGCTGTCCGCGAATGAACGCGAATGCCGACCATCTTGTCCCCCGGCTCAAGCGCTCGGCCTGGGCGCTGCTGGCGCTGATCCTCTGCCCTGCCCTGGCCTCGGCGGACTACCCGCCCTTACAGCCGCTGGTGGACGCGACCGCTGAGGGGGCGGTGCTGACCCCGGAGCCGGGCATCTACGCCGGCCCCGTGGTGCTGGATAAGCCTCTGATCATCGACGGCCGGGGTCAGGTGACCATCGACGCTGGGGGTAAAGGCACTGCGGTTCTGCTGGACACCGACGGCGCGACCCTGAGGGGGCTGACCCTGCGCAACTCCGGCAACTCCCACAATGACCTCGACTCGGGCGTGCAGGTGCGGGGCAACTTCAACGTGATCAAGGATAACGTGATCGAGGATTGTCTCTTTGGGGTGGACCTGCAGCAGTCCCGCAACAACATCGTGCGGCGCAATCGGATTTCCTCCAAGGCGGTCGACTTGGGGGTGCGCGGGGATGCGGTGCGGCTCTGGTACAGCTTCGACAACCAGGTGACGGATAACCTGATCCGCAACTCCCGGGACATGGTGGTCTGGTACTCCCGGGATAACTTGATTGCACGCAACGACGCCAGCGGCGGGCGCTACTCACTGCACTTCATGTACTCCCAGACCAATACGGTGGAGGAGAATCGCTACGCGGGAAATACGGTCGGGATCTTTCTGATGTATAGCGACGGGGTCATAGTCCGCAACAATACCATCACCCATGCGCAGGGCCCGACCGGGGTGGGGATCGGCTTCAAAGAAACCTCGGACGTGACCATCGAGGGCAATCGGGTGCTGTATTGCGCCACGGGGCTTTATCTCGACGTCTCCCCCTACCAGCCGGACACCACCAACCGTATCCGTAATAACCTGATCGCCTACAACGGGATCGGCATCCGCTGGCTGAACGATTGGCAGGGGAATGAATTCACTGGCAACCGCTTCAAGGGAAACATCACCCAGATGGTGGTGGAGGGCGGTAAGGGCGCCAACCGCAACCACTGGGAGGGCAACCACTGGGAGGACTACGAGGGCTTCGATCGGGACAGCGACGGGGTTGGCGACACCCCCTATGAACTCTATGCCTATGCGGACCGACTCTGGATGGACGTGCCGGGCGCTCAGTTCTTCAAGGGCTCGCCCATGCTCGAAGTCCTCGACTTCCTGGAGCGTCTCGCCCCCTTCAGCGCCCCCCAGCTCATGGCTCGGGACCCCCGGCCCTGGATGTCCGGGGACTTCGTCTCCCTGGCCCCGATCATCCCGCCCGTGGCGGCGCCGTCGGACGAAGCGACCGAGGATGACGCCCTGCCACCAGTAGCCCCGCCTCCAAGCCCCGGGGGCTTTGACGCCTACGAGGCCCTGCGCCAGTCACTGGACAAGAACTGACCGCCCGGCTCCCTGATGAAATCCAGCCCATGACTGAAGCCCCCGTCAATCCGCCCACACCCCGGGTCTCTCCCCGCAAGGCCCAGGCCCGCCGGGAGTTCCTGCGCACCGCCGGGCTCGGCGCGGGTGTCGTTGGCGCCTTTCTGCTCGGTCTGCTACCCGCCCGCGGGGGCGCCAATGCGCGGCTGCGTCCGCCCGGGGCGCTGAAGCAAAGTCTGGACGAGCAGGAATTCCTGGCCGCCTGTATCAAATGCGGTCAGTGCGTCCAGGTGTGCCCGGTGGAGGCCATCCATCTGGCCGATCTGCTCGACGGGGTCGGCATCGGCGTGCCCCACATCGAGGCCCGCGCCCAGGCCTGCGACTTCTCCTGCGACGGGCTCCAATGCGTACTCGCCTGCCCCACCGGGGCCCTGACCCATTCCATCAACTACCCGGCCGAGGCGCGCATGGGCTTCGCCCGACTCGCCCGGCCGGACGCCTGTTTGGCCGCCCGGGGCCTGGGCTTCAAGGGCCAAGCCCGGGGAGCGGACTTCCGGGGTGTGCTGCGCTACGAGGCCATCGACCGTTGGAACCCCATCCCGGTGGCCGATCACCCCTATGACCTGCCCCGGTGCGATCTGTGCATGCGCCAATGCCCCATCGAGATCCGCCTGGCCCAATGCGCCGCTGGTACCCCGCCCTCGGGTGACCCCAACCAGTGTCCGCCTCGCCACGCCATCCGTCTGGAGCCCAGCGCGGACGGTACCCGCGCCCTGCCTGTGGTGGAGGACGGCTGCGTGGGTTGCGGCGTGTGCGAGATGATCTGCCCGGTCGACCCTGCCGCCATCGTCGTGGACTACGACCGGGACACGGATCACCGGGGGATCACCGCATGAGCTATGTTCAGGACTCCTTACGCCAACTGATCGGCGCCAAACCCGTCAAGCCCGCCCCGGAGCAGATCCCGGTTGAGGTCCGCACCATCTATGCAGATAAGCGCCAGGACAAGCTCACGGAGGCCGCCCTGCGCGCGGTGGAACATAAGCACGAACAGTCACCCGGTCGGCACAAGTGGCGCAATCGCCGCTGGGCGACCCTGATCGTCGTCAATCTGTTGTTCGTGGTGTCGTTCACCTTTGATGTGCAATTGGTGGAGGGGGCACTCACCGCCTCCCGGTTCCTGGGCTTCCACCTCGCGGACCTCAACTCTGCCCTGCAGGTGATGCTCGCTTACAAGCACGTGGTCCTGAACCTGGTGATCGGCACCAGCACCGTTTTTGTCCTCTGGTGGCTGCTGGGCGGGCGCACCTTCTGCTCCTGGGTCTGCCCCTATCACTTGGTTGCTGAATGGGCCGAGTCCCTGCATCTCAAACTCGCCGCCCGGGGCTGGGCGCGGGACATCCAATTCCACCGCGGGGGGCGTGCGGTCTTCTATGTGATCTTCGCCCTGCTCGCCCTGGTCACCGGCTTTACGGTCTTCGAGACCCTGTCCCCCACAGGCATCCTGAGCCGTGCCCTGATCTATGGCCCCGGCCTCGCGCTCCTGTGGGTGCTGCTCCTGCTCACCTTCGAGGTCTTCATCTCCCGTCGCGCCTGGTGCCGTTACGTGTGCCCCATCGGTATTACCTACGGCCTGGTCGGTGCCCTCGGGTCCCCGTTGCGCGTGCAATACAACGTCCGGGGCTGCCACCATGAGGGTGACTGCCGCAAGGTCTGCCTGGTCCCCCATGTACTCGACGTCACCATCCGCGGGCGCGCTCTGGCGGTGGACACCGACATCGCCGCCGACTGCACCCGCTGCGGGCTCTGCGTCGATGTCTGCCCAACCTCGTCCTTGAATTTCAAGCTCAAGGGCTTGGGGGGGCCCAAGGCACCTTGATGGGGGCCTTGGAATGATCTGTTTCGAAGGGGTCGCCAAGCGCTTCCGCCGCCAGCCGGTGCTAGCAGGGATCGATCTCACCATCGAGCGCGGTCATCGGGTCGCCCTGGTGGGCTCCAATGGGGCCGGCAAGACCACCCTGATCCGCTGCCTGCTGGGGGAATACCTGCATGAGGGGCAGATCCGGGTGGACGGCCTCGCGCCCCGGGAGCACCGCGCCCAGGTCCTGGCCCGGGTCGGCTTCGTGCCCCAGTTACCGCCGCCGCTCAGGATGCCCGTGGGCCAGCTGCGTGCGCTTCGCCGCCAGCCTGTGCGATGCGGACCCGGCACGCATCGGCGCCCTGGCCGCCCGGCTGGGCCTGGACCTCACGGCCTTTCGGTCGCAGCCCTTCGTCAAACTGTCGGGGGGACAGAAGCAGAAGCTCCTGATCGCCATCGCCCTGGGACGGGACGCGGATATCCTGGTGCTGGACGAGCCCGCCGCCAACCTGGACCCGGAGGCCCGCCGGGTCTTCTTCGAAATCCTGGCCGAGCGCCAGAACAGCGCCGCCATGCTGATTTCCAGTCACCGACTGGATGAAGTGGCCGCCCTGGTCAACCGGGTCATCGAGTTGGACCAGGGCCGGGTGGTACTGGACGACCGGGTGGCGGACCTGGTGGATCTCACCAGCCGCCTCGCCTGCACCCTGCGCCTGAGCCGCGCCGACGACGCCTTCGCCCGCGCCATCGGCGCCTGGGGCTTCACCGCCGAGCAGGGCGGCACCCACTGGCAGGGCGAGGTCGCGGGCCCGGACCGCCTGCGCTTCCTGGGCCTGCTCTCCCGCTACGCCGCCCTGCTGGCGTCCATCCACTGGGACGAACGGGTGGACGACGGCCCGGATGCAACCGCCTGAAACCGCACCGGAGGATTGGCCGCGAATGAACGCCAATAGACGCAAATGCTAGGTGTCAGCCGGGTGAAAAGAAACCGGATGTGGCCGCCGGGATCGATAGTTATTGGCCTGACCCTGCTGTTAGCCGCCTGCGGCGATCCGGGCACCGGTCCGATCGACATTAAATGGGACCGCATCACCTGCGAGCGCTGCCGCATGGTCCTGAGCGACCGTCGCCACTCCGCCCAGGTGCGCGAGCGGACCCCGGACGGGCGCTCCCGGGTCTACCCCTTCGACGACCTCGGTTGCGCCCTGATCTGGCTGGAAGACCGTCCGGGCCGCGACGACCCCGCCACCGAGATCTGGGTCAATGACTGGCGCACCGGCGACTGGATCGACGCCCGCACCGCCTCCTACGTACCGAACCAGGTCACGCCCATGGAGTACGGGCTTGGCGCCCAGCCGGACCCCGCCCCCGGCACCCTCAACTTCGCCCAGGCGCGCCGCCACATCTTTGAGGTGGAGCGCCGTTTCAACCACAGAGACCCGCCGTGACGTCGTGTCCGCCCCCGGCTATCCTGTGCTAACGAGCGCTAACGCCAGCTGCCTTCAGTAACCCATGTCGCAACCCAGCCTTCAATCCACATTCGCATCGCACGGGATCACCGCTGGCGCGGCCGAATTGGCTGACTATGTTGCCGAGGCCATCGCCCAGATGGAGGAGGGGCCCTGATCCCGGCCACGGCTGAGCTCCCGACGGCCGAATTGAAGATCCTGCGCAGCGGCGGGTTCGTCGTCGCGCACGGCCCGGTCTCCGGGGAGGACCTGCTTGCCCGGGCCGCGGCCGCCTATGCCGCCCTGTTGGACACCGCCCTGACCATCAAGGCCGTGGCCCAGGCCTTGGGCCGCAACGAGAGTCGCATCCGGCAACGCTTGTTGGAGCGGAGCCTGGTCGGCATCCGCCGGGGCCGCGGTTGGTTACTGCCCCGCTACCAGTTCCAAGTGCAGGAACAGGACGGTCAACCGCTGGTGCGGGCGGTCGTTCCGGGTGTCGAACAGGTCTTTCCCCGACTGAGCCCGGAGTTGCACCCGGTCGCCCTGTGGCGCTGGTTCAGTACCCCGAGCACGGAACTGGTCGCGCATCTTCCACGACGCCTACCCCGAGATCCAGGGCATCTACTACGGCTCCTGCATGCACGCCAACCGTCCCGCCCTGGCCCTCTATGAACGTGCCCGGCCGGCGCTTCCGGTCTCTTCCCTACGCACGCGGTGCCTCGCCGATATGCTGCCCGGCGAGTTGACGCAGACGCGCGAGCATGGCGGAAAGCCCATTACGGCGGGTCAGGCTCAGATGCTGATCGAGACCCAGCCGGGAAAAGAATGCCGGGGCGTCGAAGGCCAGGATGGCCGCCGCGCGCTGCCCGGAAAAGAGCTGCTGCAATAAAGCGATCAGCCCACTGACGATGTCCGCGTCGCTATCGGCCAGGAATTCGATGATGTCGGCGGAGCCGGGACGGACGCGGGCCGCCAGATAGACCTGACTTTGACATCCGGACACGAAGTTGGCCGGTGTCTTGAGCGCTTGGGGCATGGCCGGGAGACGTTGACCCAGATCGATTAGCTGCTGATAGCGCATGTGCCAATCGGGCAGGCAGTCGAAAAGCTCCAGGATCGCCTCGGCCGCCGCCTCGGGGGAATCGGCCACCGCGGTGGGATACGGGACATCCGCGGCGGACTCAGATCCAGGAGCCGCGGCACGCGAAATCCTCGCCCCGGTCATCTGGACGACGGCGGGCCGGGTCCGCCGAGCGCGGTTGACGAGCTCAGTCAGTGCCACCGCGAGACGGTCCACCTCGCCGATGCTGTTATAGATCCCGAAGGATGCGCGGGCGGTGGCAGACAGGCCGAGCCGCTCCATGAGCGGCTGGCAGCAGTGATGGCCGGTGCGGATGCAGATGCCTTCCAGATCAAGCTGAGTGCCGATATCGAGTGTAGCGATGGGTGGGTCTGTCACCACCCAGGACAGCACGCCGGCCTTCGCAGCGGCGCGGCCCTTGATCTCCACCCCGGGGATGGCGGACAACCGCTCGGTGGCGTGCTGGAGCAGGTGGTCTTCATGAGCCGCGGCAGACTCCAGTCCAACCTCCATCAGCCAGTCGATTGCCGCCGCCAGGCCGATGGCGCCGGCGATATGCGGGGTGCCCGCCTCGAACTTATTGGGCAGCTCGGCGTAGCTGGTCTGCTCAAAGGTCACCTGCTCGATCATGTCACCGCCACCCTGATACGGAGGCATGGCGTCGAGCAGCCGCCGCTTGCCGTAGAGCACGCCGATCCCGGTCGGACCATAGAGCTTGTGGCCGGAGAACGCGTAGAAATCCGCGTCCAGCGCCTGCACGTCGGTCCGGCCGTGGGCCACCCATTGGGCGCCGTCGATCAACACCAGGGCGCCCACCGCATGGGCGGCCGCGATGATCTCGCGCACCGGATTGATGGTACCCAGGGCGTTGGAGACATGGTTCACGGCCACCATCCGGGTGCGCGGTGTCAGCAGGCGGCGGTACTCGTCCAGCCGCAGCTCCCCGGCATCGTTGATCGGGATGACCTTGATTCGGGCACCGGTAGTCTGGGCGACCAGTTGCCAGGGCACGATGTTGGAATGATGCTCAAGGACGGAGAGCAGGATCTCGTCGCCTGGCCGGAGGTTGTCGCGACCCCAGGCGGAGGCGACCAGGTTGATGGCCTCGGTGGTCCCCCGGGTAAAGATGCACTCGGCCGGCTCCGCGGCGTGAATAAAGCTGGCCACGCATGCGCGGGCGTCCTCATGCAGACGCGTGGCGGTCTGGGAGAGCTGGTAGGCCCCGCGATGGATATTGGCGTGCTGTCGCCGGTAATAGTCGGCGACCGCATCGATGACGCAAGCCGGCTTCTGGGAGCTGGCCGCGTTATCCAGATAGATCAGCGGCTGGCCGTGGGCGCGGGTGCTCAGGATGGGAAACTGGGCACGAATGCCCGGCAGGTTCAGCGCGGGGCAAGCGGGGGCAAGGACGGAGTGCGAGGCGGTCATGGCAACGAGTTCTGCGCGTGGAGCGGGCGGGCTGTCGACTCGATTCGGGTTTGCACCGGGTAGTTGGCCCGGACCGCACCGGATTCAAGCCGGTCGCCGTCTGGCTGAAGGTCAGCGTCTCCGTGTCCCTGAACAAGTGGTTGGATTCCTTGCCCGAGGCCGCCTCCGCCATGTCGAGCCAGCGCTGGAAGTCCACTACCCCTCGATCCGCCCCAGCGTGATCGAATACTCAAGGAGGATGCGGCTCCCCTCCACCACACCCCAGCCAGCAGCCCGCAATGCCGGATCGATGTGCTCGACGCGGGTGTCGGTCTCATTCATCCGTCAAGGTTCCAGCCGCCGCTGGGCCAGCTCCGCCCGCAGTTCCGCCAGCGCCTGTTCGGCCTGCCGCCGCGCCTCCCCCTCCGCCTCGGCGCGTTGCTCGGCCTCCCGCCTTGCCTTGCCCTCCGCTTCGGCACGTTGCTCGGCCTCCCGCCTTGCCTGGCCCTCGGCCGCGGCACGTTGCTCGGCCTCTCGCCAGCCAGGGAGCATAAAGTCAGCGTAGACCGGGTCATCGCGCAGCGCCTCGGGTGGGGGCCTGGTGCACAAGTCGGCCAGCCGGAATTGCAACCCCGGCAACACCCGCGAGCGAATCACCCCGTCTTCCGGCTCGATGGGGACATAGACTCCCGCGGCCGTGCGGGTGAAGAACCCTTGGCGCTCCGGTTCGCGGTGCAGGATGTAATACTCGGGTACCCCCCCAGCGGCGTATTCGCCCTTCTTGATAACCGCGTCACGCCTGATGCCGCTGCGCTCCTTGTCCGACAGTGCCTCCACACACAGATCGAACACTCCATGGTAGGAAACATCCAGTGGGAGCAGCGGTTGAGGGTTATCATTGAGCACGACACCGAGATCGGGCTTGCGGATCACAGTCCGGCCCGGCAGCTTCAGCCGGAAGCCCATCTCCAGCGCCACCATACGCGCGATGGGGTGGGCGCGCAGGAAGTGCTGCAAGAGTTCGATGAACCAGGCGTAGACCAGATAGGTCTCGTAGTCGGACACCGGCTTTTCCTCCAAGCGGCCATCGTTCCACTCGTAGTGGACGTCCGATTCCAGGTAATACTCCTTCCAATAGGTCTCTTCCGAGACCCGGAGGCCGTCCGCGGAACGCGGCTCAGAGGGGTCCTCGCCAGGCGGGTGCACGACCGTCGGGGCCGGCGCCTGGCGTGTCGGCGGGGGGTGGGTAGCGGCGATTGGGCTCATGGCGGCAACCGGCAATAGCGTTATTGGGGGCTATGTTGAAGCCTAGCACATCCGGGAGAGCCAACGGTGAGTGCTTGGCCTCGTAAGCCTCGACGAGTGTCGACAGAACCCCGAAGCACTCACCTGCGGTTGAATTTGGCTCCGTTTCCCGGTTAATTCTCGAAGAAGGTAGCAATCTCGCGCATGGCCTAGCGGTAGTCGTCTTCTGTGCGGACCAATAGGATAGGCATATCACAACTCCACTTCGATGCCTTCCGAATCGATACCCGCACGTGTATTGGCTCAGCATCTGCGCGACAAGCGAACAATCCCTCCAGACAGGTCAATATTTTCGTTTCCTTTCCGTATAAGGTCCGTTCCTCAATGGTCAGGCGATTGCCGGAAAATCATGTACCAGATCGCGAAGGATTTTCTTCTGCCTTCAAGAAGCGCCGACAGGAGCATAGCGGGGCTATGTGACTGTCGGTGCGACGCCGAAGGCGGGCGAAAAGACGAGCGAGGTGGTACATGATTTGACAGAAATCGCCTCAGGTCCTGGGCCGTGGTGCGCTGGGGAATGCGGGTCCCGAGGTACACGAACGCGTCGCACAGGAAGCCTGCCGTCCGCGCCCTTTGGAGCCGCCCAATAGTCCCACCGATAGGGCTCATCCAGGATGTAGAACCAGGTCTTTCCCCTCGAGGGCTGCCTCAGTCGCCTTGTCGCTTTCGAGATCGTCGAGATACCTTTAACAGCGCGTTGTGATCGCTCCCAAGTTGGGTCTCCTGCGTCGGCCCAACCTACGGGCGCTCCTGCCCAATCGCTGAAGTGAGGGGGCCAGACAGGACCAGGCGGTATCCGCCAGGTGAGCGTTTATCCCGCCTCACTCTCGCGCGCCTCCACCGTCGAAACATATCCGAGCAGGGCGAGCAATCTCTCCCGAGAGGGTCCATTCAGGTCCGTGCCGAAGCGGGAGTCGTAGTGCTTGCAGTCATCCGCCGCGAGGCGGTAGCCGGCCGTTGGTGTACGCTGGGGACCCAGGTAGAGGGCGAGGCCCTCTTCCACAAGCAATAGGTCCTGGTTCGCAATCACACGCACCGGTCCCCACTGCTGGCGCTGGTAGGTGTCTTGGAAGGCGCGCAGGCGATGGTGCAGTTGCTCCGCCGCGGTCCAGTCCAGCGGCTCGGTCGGGGGCCGCTCAGTCAGCAGGGTGCGCGCCTGCGCGAACAAGGCCGCGGCCTCACTCGTGGCACCGTCCCCGCGGGCGACGGCCCGTTCCGCGACCCAGAGCCCGAAGGCGCGCAGGCGTTCTGGTGATTTGAACCAGTTCTTAAGCACGGTCAGGCGCATGACATCCGCGTGTCCAGAGCGGTCGATCTCAGCAATGATCGCCGCAAGTTGCTGTTGGACGCGGCTCGGCATCGGTCTTACTGACCGCATCAGCCGCTCGCGACCAGGGCCGGGCGTGCGCAGCGCCTATTTCCGGGGACGCGTGGGCCTGAGCCCGCCGTCATGTTGCCGACACCCCGGCGCCCTCGCTGGGCGCGGCGCCCAACTCGCCGGTGTCCGCCAACTCCGCCAACACACTGAGGGCCACCCGGTCCAGGATTGTGATGTGGGCGCCATGCACGGCGATGACCCCGTCGTCGGTCAGGTGTTTGATAACCCGGGAAAAGGTTTCGGGTTTCACGGACAGGCGCGAGGCCAGGACCCCTTTGCGCACATCCAGCGCAAAAGCGCGCCGGTCCTCCGGGCAATGGGCAAGCAGGTAGCGGGCGACCCGGCTCTTGGCGGTGTGCAGGGTGAGGTTGTCGATCTCCGCAATCAGCCCCCGCAGGCGCCGGCTGAGGGCCCCCATGATGACAAAGCAGGTGTCCACCGACTCCCGCAGCATGGCGGCAAAGTCCCGGGCGTCGATGGCGATCAGGGTGGTGGGCGCAAGGGCCGCCGCACAGACCGGGTAGCGGGGGGCGTTGAGGAACATCAGGGCCTCGGCGAAGGTCTGGCCCGGAGAGACGATCTCGATGACCTTCTCGGCCCCGTCCGGAGAGAGGCGAAAGAGCCGCATCTGACCCGACTCCACCAAATAGAAGCAGCGCGCCGGATCACCCTGACTGAAGAGCCACTGCCCCTCGTCCAGGGTGTGGCGGACGGCATGGGCGACGACCCGCTGCAACTGAGTGTCGCTGAGTTCGGACAACAGGGGTGTAGCCCGCAAACTGTCGATCATCGATCTCTCCGGGTGAAACGGCCGGTCGGCCGGTACCCAGGGCCGGCCGCGCGATGCGGCAGTCTAACCAGGGTCAGCATAGAAGGCGCGAAAAAGTCCGTTCCGCGCCCCGGGACCCGAGATCAACCCGAAGGCCAGCGAGACCCGGCGATAACGCCAGGCGGCCGCGGCAATCAGGCCGAGGAGCCACAGGGCGGAGACAGCGAGCAGCAGGCCGCCCAGGCGCGCCAGCAGCGGCTCCCAAACGCCAACCGCAAGCAGGGCCAGGGCCAGCCCGTGCAGGGGCGGATGCCAGCGCGCCAGGCGATCCGGTACCAATTGGTGCATGTGGGGCACCCGCACCGTAAAGCGGCGGGCCGCCACCTGGCGGGACTGGAGGTGGAACCAGCACAGGAAGGGGACGATCTTGAGCAGCATGCCACTCGGGAGCCCTACCCCGACACCCACCAGGTGCAGCACCCCCAGAAGTTCCGGGGGACCGTGCAGGGACCAGATCACGACGGCCGCCAGGCCCGAGCCCATCGCCAGCCACCAGTGCTGAAGGGTCGCGTCGGCGCGGGGCCGGGAGCGCCGGGACTGCAGCCAAAGCGTGACCGACGCGAAGGCGCCGAAACCGATCCCGAGCGCGCCATAGACCCAGGTCGCCTCAGCCGCCGCGCCCGAACAGGACCAGTAAGGTCACCACGGTCAGCCCCAGGAACAGGGTTGGGGCCAGGCCCCGGGTCAGCCAGCCGGGATAGGGGGGCGTCACCTGGAACAGCGGGACGACCTGGTAGCCGATGCCGACGATCAGGAGCCCCGACCCATCCCAGCAGCCCCCAGGTCAGATGGGCCTGCACCCAGTCCGGGAGGCGCGGCAGGGTCAGCCAGCCGACCAGGGCGGCGGTCAGGACGAGCCCGAACAAGCACCGTCAAACCCAGTGCCACGGCAGCGAGCCGCAGGGCCACAAGGGTGGCGGGGACGCCTTGGGCCCGGGCCAGGGCCAGGGTCATGGCGGCGAGGAAGACCAGGAACCCGAGCGCGGCGGCCCCCGCACCGACCCCCAGCACGCCAACCCCACCGCCCAGAAAGCCATAGGCCAGTAACGCCGCGCCGCCGCTCAGCAGGACATGGGTCCAGGGGGCCACCCAGCGGACCCCCGGCACCGGCGCGCCCGCGATCACCGGCAACATCTGGAGCAGGGCCCCGCACATGATCTGGCCGAGAAAGCCGATGGCGAGCAGATGGGTCACCGCCAGGGCGGCGGGGGTCCAGCGCGAGGCCATCACCGCCTCCCCCTGGAACACCAGCAGCAGCCCGGCCGCCACGGCGAACCGGGCGCGGTGAGGAAGAACCGCAGCGGGCAGGTGGATGGGCGGGGCCTGCTCCAGGCTGAGCCCGGCGGTCGCGACCATGGCGTCAGGGCCGCTCCATGACGCGCCCTGGGCCGGGCGGCTCCGGTTCGATCAGGATGCGCCAGTCTCCCGTCCTGCACCAGCGGCCGCCCAGCGATAACCCAGGCGCCGCAACAGGTCGTAAAGGGGAAAGGGCTGACGGCGCAGGCGCAGCAGGAGCCGATCGCCCGGCGGCAATGTGCTCAGGGTGTCCAGGGTGCGCTCCAGGGGCTCCGGCGGGGGCAGGTCAGAGGCGTCAAGCAAGTGATCCATCGCGGCCTACCCGGCCACCCGAACCAAACGGGCCAACAATTCCGGTGTCTGAGCAGCGAGCGTCTGGTCCGACAGCGGATACAGGATGCCCTCCTCCTTGGCGTTGTGCTGCTGGGTCGCCAGGTGCAGGGTCTCCAGAATCCCCAGACACTCGTCCGCATCCCGCGCCTGCACCGCGGCGAGCAGGTCCGTCATTAGCGCCCGCAACTGGCGGTGCTCCAGGCGCATCACCCCGGTGGGGCCGGCGGCCATGGGGGCACGGGCCTCGAGGCTGGGGAACAGGGTCTCTTCCTCGAACCGGAAGTGGCCCTCCATGGCCCGCTCGAAGTCCAGGGCCTCGGCCCCGATGCGATCCCAGTCACCGCGGCCAGCATCAGTCTCAACCAGGGCAAGCAAGCGGTCACAGCGGCGATGATCCGCGGTTAGGGTGGCGAGGATCGATTCTGGCATGGCGGACTCCGGACTCTGGGATGGCGCGATCGCGTTGTCGTTGCTTGACCGCTGATGACCCGGCAAAGGCCCGAAGACTCAGCGGGACGGGAACCCCGACGCAGACCATGATCAAGGCGGCAACCAGGGCTCGCCTTGACTTGAGTCAGTTCGCCACCCGTCGCGACCGGCGGCTTTCCCGAAGCACCCCGTTCCCCCCAAGCACCTCATCCTGCGCGCGGCAAACAACGCCGCTTAAACGCCAGGCTGAAGGCTGTCAGCTGACCGGTCTTTCAAGAGTAACGGAAGGCGCGGACCGTGCGCTGAGCGTTAACAACGCCCTGAATCGTTGACAAGCCTTCGGGTTCACTGGCGCCTGAACCGAGGTTCCCGACGCCATGAATCGCCGCCGCCGCCCCCCGCAGGATGGTCAAAGCGGGTTCGAGCACCTCCGACTCGCTCTCCAACGGGAACACCAGATAGCTGGGGAGGAGAAACTGCGGGCTATTTGGCACTCGGTATAAGCGGTGCGTCTGGAGATGGGGTGTGGCGATGCGCTCGGGCAAAAAGCAGGCACCTCCATTCACCAGGACCAATTGCAGGCCAAGCCACCCGATATTCGCGAGTTGGGCAGTCCGCTCCAGGTCCGGGTAACTGGCGTTGTGTTGCGCATAAAAGGCCGGCCCCCAGTCGATAAAAACATAGGAGTCGTCCGGCTCGCGATATCGGGGGTCGGTACTACACAGGATCAGGGTCTCGTCAAACAGATGCTCCACATGCAAGCCATGCCCATACTGGGGCGTATACATTAAGGCCAGGTCCATGGTGCCTTCCACCAGCCGGCGCATCAGATCATCCTCAAACCCGATCTCACTGCGAATCGAGACCTCAGGTAAGCGTTCCCGCATCTCGCCGGCCCAGCGGGCCAGGAATCCATCCCACAAGGCGATACGCGCACCCAGGGTGATACTTGCACGGAAGCGGCTCGGCAGGCCCACCTCATGCTTGGCCCGCTTGACCGTTAGCAGCAGGGTCTTGGCATGCCGAAGGAATCGTCTGCCCGCCGGGGTCAGGACCGCCCCGGCGCGATTGCGCACGAAGAGCCGCGCACCCAAGGCCGTCTCCAGGCTCTGAATCCGTGCGCTCACCGTGGACTGGGTCACATGGACGCGGTTGGCCGCCTCCAAAAAGCTGCCATGGGCCGCGACGGCCAGGAAGGTGCGGACTTGTTCGGTATCCATGGGCGGGAATCTCCCTGCTTCCACACCCGATTGCCTTGATCTACATCATGTCCGCCCCTTTGCGAACGGTCGATCGAAGGGGCGATGCGCGCATTGTTACTCGCTTATACCCTTATGAATGCCGAACCGCTGACGGAACTGCCATAGAACTGCGATGGCCGCGCCATTCAGGCTGACGTGCCATGGCCGGCCGCGACCATGAACCAGAGCATCGGCAGTGACAACACGGCATTGATCCGTGCGAACCGTGCGACGGTCTGCTTGGAGTGCGCCAGGTCCGACGCACCCTTGGTCGGCGTCAAGCCCAGAATCCGCTTCTGGTGGGGCCAAATCACCAGCCAGACATTGATCAGCAGGATGGTACCCAGCCAGGCACCGAGGCCCATGGTGAGACCATAGTGAGAATCCCCTCCCCCAAGCAAGCCAAGGCTGAAGGCGTTCAGCAACTGGCCAGTCCTAACCAGATACCAAACCCCCGAACCCCAGGTCACGACGGAGGCCCAGCGGAACCAGAGCAGCGCCCGCGGCAACACATATTTGGCGATTCCTGCTGGGCCCGGACCGGCCTGATCCGTGGCCGCCGCGGCCACCGCTGGCATTTGCACAAAATTGAAGTAATACAGGAGTCCGACCCACAGGATCCCGGCAACGACATGGACCCAGCGCAGCAGGCTGAGGTCACCGAACGCGAAGGCCCCAGTACCATTAAGGAGATTAACGGTGACGGCCAACACCAAAGCCAAAGCGATGCCGGCGATCCAGACGCCCTTGATCGACGTGAGCGGATTCATGACTCTCCTCCCAACTGGGTTATGAAGCGTTGCCTGGTGTGATGCAGCAGCGATGGCGCATGCGACAGACCGGCGACTAGCATTGCCGCGAAGGCTCGGGGGCGATCGCGCAAGGACATCCGCGCAGTGCGTTGGAGCCGCTGCCCGGATCAAAACGTTCATCATCGATCAGCGCGTTATAGTTGGCTTGGTTAAGCCCATAGCCTGGAACGTCAAGGTCCGGACAGGACTCCCACCACCCGTATTGGGCGCAAACGGCGTCAACCGCGATGCCGTCGGTCAGCTTGGCCCGTGCCCGCATGGTCCCGACAGGGGAGCGGATGACCACCCACTCACCCGCGCCGATCCCCTGCCGCTGGGCCAGGGACGGATGTATCTCGACCAAGGGCTCTGGCATCTTGCCGCGGAGGGACGGCAGCGCATGATGCTGACTGTGACAGAAATGGGGCCACTTGGCCGTCGTGAGGCGCAGGGGAAAGGCCTCACTGGTTTTATCGGACCCCGTCACGGCCTCCGGTACGGGGGGCAGGCCGGCTTGAAGTAGAACCTCAGAATAGACCTCAAGGCGCCGGGTCGCGGTCGCGAAGCCATCGTCTCGGTAGGCGTGGTAACGGGTCTTAAGCTGCATCGGCAGACCTTGGGGATGGCGCCTCAATACCTCGGGTGTGAGGCCCGTCGGGGCCAGCAGGCAACGCATTCCGGCGGCCAGGTCGCCGTCGAAGAAGTACCGCCCCAACCCTAACCGCTGTGCCAGGTCAAAGACGATGGCGGTATCGGAGCGGCTTTCACCCAAGGGCGGCAGAACCGGCTGGCGGAGCTGCAACCAGGCCGAGCCGCGTTCACCGAGCTGGAATCCCGGCGCCAAACCCTCCCGCTCCCAGGGCGAGGCAACCGGTAACACCAGGTCCGCATACTGTGCGGTTGGATTCAGGAACATGTCCGCATGGAGGTAGAAGTCCAACGCCTTGAGGGCCGGCTCAAGTTGCGGCGTATAGGGTTTGGTGAGGAGTGGATTGGCCCCGAAGCTGACGAGACCGCGCACCCGGTAGGGGGCCGAATCCACCACGGCCCGGGCCAGATCGCGACTGGTGATCCAGCCCTTGCCCGGCGGTCCCAATGGCCGCTGGTCCCGGCCCAGGGTCATGGCAAGCCGGCCGGGTGGCAACAGGTCGAAACCCAGCACGTCATTCAGACGGGGGGCGCCAAAGCGCACGTTCCCGCCGGGACCATCGAACGACCCCGTCAGCGCATACAGCAAGCCCACCGCACGCCCAGCGTCAGTAGCGCCCGCCTGTTGGCAAATGCCCGCCCAATGGAAGTAGCTGACCGGTCGCGACTGGAACAAGAGTTGGGCGGTCGCCCGGATCTGCGCCGCCGGCACGCCAGTCAGGGCGGCCGCCCGCTCCGGTGGATATTCCGCGCAGCGTTCCGCAAAGACCTGGAACGCGGGGCGACAGCGAACCGGCTGACCCTGCTCACTCAACACGAAGTCACCGAAGAGGGCCGGCCGTTCCGGGGCCTCGCCCAAGTACTCGCCCCGACCTGTATCGAAGCCAACCGGGCTATGCCGCAATTCATCCCAGGCGGCCAGGACGGGCGGCGCACCCTGCGGCCCCAGCGCGTCGAGGGTCATAAAACGACCGGTATCCGCCCGCACCAGGAAGGGTCCATTCGACCACTGGCTGATGAACTGCGCGTCAAACCAGCCATGCGCGATCATGACTCCGGCGATTGCGAGCGCCAGAGCCGCATCGGTCCCCGGTCGTACCGGCAACCATTGGTCAGCCCCGCTGGCGAGCCCGGCCCGCCGGGGGTCCACGACGATCAGCCTCGCGCCCCGACGCCGGGCCTGCGTTGCCGCCTGCGCGTAGGCGGGCCAGGACGTCGCGGGGTTGAATCCCCAGAACAGCATACAACCGGTGTGATCAAAATCCGGGGTGCCGATGGCTGACCCGAAGGTCAGGGCGCTGGCCCAGTCCTTGTGCCAGTTACAGTTCTCGGTCGCGAACAGGACATTGGGACTGCCGAAGGCATGCGCCAGACGGTGGATCCAGCCGAAGGCGTCGGCAACGGCCGTGCCGCTCGGCGTCGTCACCCCGAAGACCACTGATTCAGCGCCGTCGCTGGCAGCACTGCGCCCCATCCGTTCCACCGCAAGGTCGAGCGCCGCGTTCCAGGACAGGCGCTGCCACCCAGGGTCAGGGTCTCCCTTGGGTCGAGTGCGCATGAGCGGATAAAGCAGGCGCCGCTCACTGTGTACAAGCTCAGGGGCTGCCCGACCTTTGATACAGAAACTGTGGCCCGTCGGGTGGTCCGGGTCCGGCCGCACCTTGGTCAACCGGCCCGCCTCCACGGTGGAAATGGCCCCGCACCGCGAGATGCAGAGGGGGCAGTACCCATGGATGTCTGTCATCGGTCTGTTCTCCCCTCCAGTTGCGTAACCCCGCCCCTATGCCAGATGGGCAGCCGTGACCCCCCGAATCACCGCGCCAATCCCTCGCGCGATCCGCCGCAACAACCCGAAGAAAGTGAGCACCCAGGCCAATAGCGCAATATATATAGTCGCCTCGGGTATCACCAGCAAGCCCTCAAGCTCTAGGGCCGTCGCCAGTTGATAGGTACTGGCGGTGTACATGCCAATTGGAAACACGGCACCCCAAAAGAGCGGCGTATAGGCCACCGGCACCCGTCTCACCCCGTGGGTCCATACCCCAAGGCAAATCAGCAGAGGGATCCACCAGGTACCGGACGCCCAGAAAAAAAGCGTAAAGCCTTTGATGAATGGCAGCAGCCCCAGGAGCGCCACCGACTGATCGCTGTGCAGGAGCAAGCTGGCCCCGGCCTGGGTTGCAATCGCCGTGGCCCCCATGTTGACCCAGTAGGGTGGGGTAAAGCTGGCCGGCTCCAACAGAACGAAGGTCAAGCGATAAAAGACCAAGGCAATGATATTGATGTATAACATGCACCCCATGAGGTAGAAGCACAGACTCAGAAAGAGGATGCTCTGTTGTTGTTCAGGGACGTGGCCAGCAATCGTCGTCCCCAACACCGCAATGGACTGGGTCGCGACCGACGCGATCAACCAGACACCACTCAGACCGTCCTTCAGCGTGGGCTTCTGCGAGTGCACAATGATCGCGGTGAAAAAGGCGTAGGTAATCAGCAGCCAGAGTCCCCCGGCCAGGGCCCAGAGTCCGATGGCCAGGTCCACCTCCCCGGTGAGTCTCACCACCTGAACGCCAAGCACCCCGGCCGCGGCGACGATCGTAAAATAGCCCGGACCCAGCGCATGCACTCGCAGATCACTGACCAGACGCTTGGGATAAATGAGAATCCGGAGGATCGTCATCACCCAGAGTACCGAGAAGGCCACGCAGTTGACGAAGAACAGGATCATCGCCACTAGCCGCATACCCAGGAGGTCACTGGCGATGGATACGATCCCGGTGGCCATCACCAGCGAGAAATACGAGGGGGGTAGGTTCTCGATCCAATGCCGCGTCACATTGCCGATCGCCTGCGAGTGTGTTAGACGTCCCATCGCTCCGCTTCCACTCGTCGACAATGTTTGCAGGCACATCGGCCCGGGGTCCCGAGATGACAGTACGTCGATGGGGTCGTGAGGATCCGGTCTAGCGCGCCGGGGAGCCGCCGACCAACACCGCGGCCGGCACTCCCCCTTGACCACTGCTCGCTAACTCAGCGGGCGGAAGCGACCTCGGTTGACAACCGTTGCGGCAGGACCTCTTGCTCCAGGTAGGCAATCAGCGCCCAGGTACGCTCCGCCCCCAGATTCGGGTAACTGGGCATGAGCCACTCCCCTTTCGCCCGCGGCATCCCGGCGGCGATACGGTAGTACATCTGAGTCGCGCTCCATCCACCCTTTAGCGGTTCTGACCTCAGGTTGCGCGGCGGCACCACATGACCGGCGGCGTCGGTTCTCAGGGTTGTCAGCACACCGTCCCCGGCACCGGTGGCACCATGGCACATGGTGCAATAGTTTGCGTAGAGTTCCTTACCTTCCGCAACCATGGCGGCGGTAGTCACCGGCCGGACTGGCACCGGGATTGGCGCTCCCGCGGCGGCCCGATCCTTCCAGAGGCTGCCAACGGTGTCGACCAACGATTGGATCTGGCGCTCGGAGAGCGCGCGAAAACCAGGCATGCCCGATCCCTGCAAGCCGTTGATGATGACATGGCGCAGGTCCGCGTCAGACGCGACACCATTGTCTGTCGAAATGAACTGGAAATGCCCAGCGGTGAGATCACGCGGGACTGCGGAGAACGTCGGCGACTTGGCTCCAGGACCATGCCCGTCACCCTTCAACCCATGGCAGCGGGAGCACTGGCTGACGAACAGTGGGTAACCCATCAGTGTTGACCGTCCATTCTGAGGCGCTTCGCCACCCGCCTTGTCCCCTGCCCCAGTCGTCGCCGATGCCACCGGCACAATCCCTTTACCGTTGGGTCCGGACAGGGTCGCGCCGATCAGAACCAGTACCCCGATCACGCCAACCGCCAGGTAAGTCATGTAGGATTTATCCGACACCAAGCCAAACTCCCAGCGATCCTGAAACTTCCGCGCCGCCGTGCGCATGACCTGGTAGGGTCTGACCAGATAGTTTACGGGAAGCGTCCAGGCATGAATGAGCTTGGTGAACGGGAAATAGGCGGCAAAGGTAAACGCCAGGAATACATGAAGCTTCGTCAGCGTGCTAGCGGAGGCCATGAGCTCCGGTTGCGGCGACATCCGCCACAGACTGGCAAACCAAGGAGCAGCCGTGTACGAGACGCCCCAGATCCGATGAATCACCGCCTGGTAGATAGCAATTCCAAGGATTGCGATCAGAAAGAAATGGACAATGTAGTCATCCGGTTGACTCATAGCCCGCATCTCGGGAACCATGGTCCGACGGACCAGCGCCAGCACGGACCCGATGATCGCTGCCAGTCCTCCCAGGGTCCCCATCCAGAAAAAGGCGCCAACCCAGCTACCCCATCCAAGGATGCCCCCAATCAGTCCAGCGAGATGACCGAAGAAGACCAGGAAAATGCCCCAATGGAGCAGATGAGCGGCCAGACCCAGGAGGTCACGCCCGAGGAAGATCCCGCTGGCACGGGTCGTCAGCCCAAAGGGCCGATAGATCATCCTCAGGAACGGCACCACGAAGAACAGCGTGATGGCGATATAGGGGTAAACCCCCCATAAGACGTAGTTCAGTGACGAGAAGTCGTTCATTGGCATGCCTACCCGCTCATGGACATTTCATTGGGGGCCGAGTTTCCCATGCGCACTGGGATCGTCCGTTGCACTTCGGGGTCGAGCCAGACCGGATCATCCGCCAGCCGCTCCAGGTCTTCGTTGACCGCGCATTCGAGGGACTCGATCAGAAGATCGTAGACGCTCTCATACTTCTGGAGGGCTTTTCGCAGATGAGGGAAACCGGGCTGGAGATAGGTCTCGACGAAGCGCCGCCGTAATCCGATCCCATCACGCTCCGGATGCTCGCTGCTGACCGCCAGAAACTCCACCATCAACGGCACGAAATCCGGTAGCTCGCCCCCCGCAAGCCCAAAGCCAAAATGCTCGTAGACCGCACCCAACTCGATCATGTACTGATTTCGGCCACAGGCTCCTGCCCCCCGGCAGGAACTCGGCTCGTCGTACATGTGCGCCCCCAGGTAAAGCGGGCAAGGCGGCGTGAGCTCCAGAGTCGCCGTATACTCGTCGACGTTGTGGGCCGCCGGGGAGTCCAAAAACCGCTGGATGCCGTCCTTCATCGGGGTCCCGACCAGGCCCCCAGGGCCGACTCTGCCCAGGCGCCATCACGTGCCGCGGGATTGAGCATTAACTCTGCAATGACCCGATAAGCCGCGGCAAGGTCCCAACTCGCAGACCCCATGGGTTGCTGTGTTTCAGGTTGCCAGTTCATGCTCAGCTCCCGACGCCCATCTTGTTGCCGTGGAACTCCGTGCGCCGCTTGGGTCCGGCGCCCGGACTCATGAGGTCGTACCCGGTGAAGCCCCGCTCCAGATAAGGCGCATTCTTGGTGTCCTCACTGCGCGCCGTGGCGATCACGAAGCGTTCATGGAAATGCGCGAGGGACAGCAGCCGGTGCATGTGTCTCGCCTGTTCGACGGTCAGTCCGACCTTCTTCAGAACGCTGTCGTCGGTCTGCCCCTCTACCCGCTCCAAACGCCGGAACTCACGCAACGCGAGCTGCCGCAACAATGCCTTCTCGACCTGCTCGATATTGCCTGCGGCCAACAGGCGCGCCAGATACTCGATCGGGATCCGAAACTCCTTAAGATCCGGCAGCACAGTCCCGCCGTGGACCATATCAAGCGTATTGCGGCCGTTGGGTTTCGCGGTTGCCACCGGGCTTTCCGGTGGGATATAGAACAGACTCGGCAGGGTGCGAAACTCCGGATGGAGCGGTAGCGCGATTTCCCATTCCTTGACCATCCGATAGACCGGCGAGCGTCGGCAAGCATCCAACCAGTTATCCGACACCCCCTGGCGCCTCGCCTCGGCGATGATCTCTGGATCGAAGGGATCCAGAATGAGCTCGCGGTGCCGCTGTACCAACTCCAGATCAGGCGCATTCGCGGTTTCGGCCACGCGATCCAGGTCATAGAGCAGCGGACCCAGGTAGCGAATCCGTCCCACACAGGCCTGGAAGCACATGGGGGGCTGGCCAGTCTCCAGACGCGGGAAGCACAGGATGCACTTCTCGGACTTGCCGGTCCGCCAGTTGTAATAGGTCTTCTTGTAAGGACAGCCAGAGACGCAATAACGCCAGCCCCGGCAGCGGTCCTGATCGATCAGGACTACACCGTCTTCCTCGCGTTTGTAGTTGGCCCCGGACGGGCAGGACCCCACACAAGCCGGATTCAGGCAGTGATTGCAGATTCGCGGCAGGTACATCATGAACGAATCCTGGAACTTCAACAGGGCCTGCCGCGCCGCGGGCGTCATGTCGCTGAAGTTATAGTCCAGTTTGCCGGTCCCCTCCTCATGGGTTCCCGCCCCATTGTCTTCCCAGTTCACCCCATAGGTGAGTTCGATGTCCTCCTCGCCGGTGATCTGGGACTTAGGACGTGCGACCGGCTGGGAGAACTTCGTGGGTTGCTCTGAATGCAGGTCCTCGTAGGTGAAGGTGAAAGGCCCTTTCCCGTAGTAATCATTCATCTGGGGCAGGACCGGATTGTAGAAGAGGCTGATCATCTCCCAAAACCGCGAAGCCTGATTCAGCTTCGGCGCGTCGCCTCCCGGGTCCTGCTTCCAGCCGCCCCGGTACTTCTCCTGATTCTCCCATTGTTTCGGATAGCCCGCGCCGGGCTTGGTCTCCACATTGTTCCAGAACATGTACTCCGCGCCTTCGCGGTTGGTCCAGACGTTCTTGCACGCAATCGTGCAGGTCTGGCAACCCAGACACTTGTCCAGGTTAAAGACGATACCCATCTGCTGCTTGATACGCATGGCTAGGCTCCGAGACCCAACTGGGACTCTTGGTAGATGACTTTCCGACCACCTTTCTCGAGCGGTTTCTTGCGGATCAGCACCACACAATCACGCTCGGAGGGGCTGGTACCCTGATAGTTGAGCCAATAGGTCCAGTTGGCATAGCCGCCGACCATCGTGGCCGGATTCATCATGATGCGGGTGGTTGCATTATTATTGCCGCCCCGCAGATCGCTCGCGCCCCGCTCGCGGGCCAGTGATGAGAATGGCACATTGATGTGGCGCTCGGTCTGGTGATAGACGATCGACATATCTCGCGGTACCGTGTGACTCACCACGGCACGCGCGACCTGGATGCCGTTCTCGTTGAATATCTCCACCCAATCGTTGTCCTTCACACCGATGTCCCGCGCATCGTCGTCATTGATCCACACGGTAGGACCGCCCCGGAACATGTTCTGCATCTGCCAGGAGTCGCCGAACATGCTGTGAATCCCCCACTTCTGATGGGGCGTGATGAACCGGAAAAGCTTGGCCCCCTTCATATTGAGGTCCTTCGGGTTCACGTCGCCGATTGACACCATGTCCACCGGCGGTTTGTAGACCGGCAGGTCCTCACCGAGGTCACGGAACATGCGATGGTCATAGTGAGATCTCCTGACGTCCGGTGAGGGTGTGCCAGGGCTTCAGGGTCTCGATGTTCAGCGTCCAGGGACAATAGGTCCGCCCATGGGTCTCAATTGCCGACCAATGGGGTGAGGTCAGACTCCGACGGGGCTGGGAAATCAGATCGGGATAATGGTAAGCGATCTCCCGTTCGTGTTCGACCAGGTGCGCCAATGGCACCCCCGTGCGCTCCTCCAGCTTCTTGAAGATCTGATAGGACAACTCACCGTCGCTCTCCGGCGAGATCCGCAGTATTACCTCGCAGACCTTTGCAGCGGTCTCCATCGAGGGTCGACCGTCCTTCTCGCCAACCAGGTAGCTCTCTTTCATCTGCTCGTAGGCTTCTGCGAGATCGCCCTTGATACCCTTGGCACCGTAACTGTTCGGCTTGGTGATCGCCGGCCCGAGTGTCGTGTACTTGTCGTGAATCTTGGTATAATCACGGGTCACGACGCTGACATTGGGAAAGGTCTTGCCGGGGATCGGTTCAGCTTCGCCCACCCACCAGTCGCGAAGTTCTCCCATCGGTTGCGCCAGTTCATCGGGGGTATCGGTCGACAGGGCCGTCATGACCACGTCCTCGACCGGGTCCGGGAGATGGGTCTTAGCCAACTCACTGATCTTTTCTGCAATGATCCGGAACGCCTCCCAGTCGTGCTTGGCCTCCCAGGCCGGATCGTGCGCCGGGGTAAAGGGGTGCAGGAAGGAGTGCAGATCGGTACAGGTGAGATCGAACTTTTCGTACCAATGCGCCGTCGGCAGCACGATATCGGAGTAGTTCGCGGAGGAGTCCATCCGCAGGTTGACGTTATAGATCAGGTCGAGCTTGCCCAGGGGCGCATCCGCACTCCAGTCGATCTCGTTGACCATGTCCTTGGCCCGCTCCTCACCGCCCAGCACGTTGTTGTGGGTCCCGAGCATGTGTTTGAGGTTCAGTTCATGGCCACGCATGCTGGTGCCGATGAGGTTTCCGCGGTAGATCCAAAGGACCTTCGGGTGGTTGGCCGGCGCGTCCACATTGGGCAGGGCAAACTTCAGCTTGCGGTCCTTGAACTGCGTTGCCACCCAGGCCTTGACCTCGGCGTCCGTCGTACAACCCGCCGCACGGGCGGCCTTGATGACCTCCAGTGGATTGCGCTCATCGAACTGCGGGAAGAAGGGCAGCCAGCCATTACGGACGGCCACCGCGTTCATGTCGGCGGCGTGATTCGCCCGCGCGGGCATTTCCTTCGCACGCGGCGCCCATAGGGGGTCAAGACTCATGCCGTCGTAGCGCCACTGATCGGTATGGAAGTAAAAATACGACGTCGAGTTCATTTGACGCCCGACGTTGCCCCAGTCCACCGCGTTACCGAGTGTACCGACCGCGGCCATGTTACGGATCTTCTCCGTGCCGACGTAGTGGGCAAAGCCACCGCCCTGTTTCCCTTGGCAACCAGTGAGAATGCCCATCACCGCCTCTGAGCGATAGGTCAAGGAACCGCCGTGGTACCAATGCAGGATGCCGGACCCGGTGATGAAGAGGCAACCACCCTTGGTCTTTTCCGCGGTGTCCGCCCACTCGCGGGCGACCCGGATCGCGAGGTTACGGTCAACGCCGGTCTCCTGTTCCTGCCAGGCAGGGGTGTAGGCCTGAGTGGCATCGTCGTAGCCCTTGGGATTCCCGGTCCCGGAGAGGCCGCGATTGACACCAAAGTGCGACAGGAGCAGGTCATAGGCGGTCGCCACGCGCACCTTGGAACCATCGGCCTTGGTCAGCACCCGACTGGGCACACCCCGTAGGGACAACTTGGCCTTTTCACCGCGCAGCGCCGTCGTCCCAAACTCCACATTGAAGGTGTCCGTGAAGTCCGCGAACTCGACGATTGCTTCCTCATACTCCCCATCCATGAGGCTCAGCAGGGGCTCAAAAGCCTCCCCCGTCACCGCATCTTCCTTCTTGAGATTCCAGCGCCCGGTCTGCTTTTCCTCCCACCGGAACCCGACCGAACCCCCTGGCAGTCGCAAGCCGCCTTTCTGATCGAAGACCGGGAGCTTCCATTCGCCCAATTCTTCGTCGGCATAGTCCGCGAGGTCACTGGCCCGCAGGAAGCGGCCGCTGCCGTAGTGATCGCCCTCCTGATCCAGTTCGACGATGAAGGGTAGATTGGTGTACTGGGCAACGTAGTCCTGGAAGTACTGGGCCCGGCGGTTGACGTGGAACTCCTGGAGGATCACATGGATGCAGGACAGGATGAAGGCCGCATCGGTACCAGGCCGAACGGGAACCCAGAGGTCCGCAAACTTCGTCACGTCGGAATAGTCCGGCGAGAGATTGACTAACTTGCCGCCGTTGTACTTGTGCTCGGAGGCAAAATGGGCATCCGCCGTGCGGGTCATCGGCAGGTTGGAGCCCATCACGATCCAGTAGGCGCTCTGGTACCAATCTGCGGACTCGTGCACGTCTGTCTGGTCACCCCAGATCATCGGCATGACGTGGGGCAGATCGTGATACCACTCGTAGAAGCTCAGCATGGTACCGCCCAGAAGGTTGGACAGGCGGTGACCCGAGAGGAAGCTCACCATGCTCATGGCCGGGATGGGCGAGAAGGATGCCAGATGATCCGGGCCATATTCCTTGATGGTGTAGACCTTGGCCGCGGCAATAATCTCAGTGGCCTCATCCCAACTGGTCCGACGCCAGCCCGCCTTACCGCGGGCATTACGATAGGCTTCGGAGCGCGTGGGGTTCTCGACGATGGCGGCCCAAGCGGCCACCGGGTCCTTACCCGCCTCGCGCTCGGTACGCCAAAAGTCGAGCAATACACCCCTGACGTAGGGATATTTGGGACGAACCGGGCTGTACGGATACCAGGAGGCCGAGATCCCACGCTGGCAGCCCCGGGGCTCGTAATTCGGGGTGTGATCATTGATCTGGGGCCAGTCGGTCTTCTGGAGTTCCCAGGTGATCATGCCGTTCTTGACGAAGACCTCCCAGGAGCAGGAGCCCGAGCAATTGACGCTATGGCTGGTGCGCACCGACTTGTCGTACTGCCAGCGCCGACGGTAGAAATCCTCCCATTTCCGCGGCTCATCGAGTTCCCGGAACCAGCGCGCGGCCTTACCGCCCTTGCCATTACCATTATGCCGTTGCCGTTGCCGTTAGTCATTTCTCGCTTGCCTCTTCAGTTGGGGGCTGGTTGCGCGTGTCAGCAGTGCCGGCGTAGGCCAGCCCAAAGGCCTTCACGAACGGTCGAAAGTCTCGGACTGTTCCGTAGATCGCCACCACGGCTCCGCGGCTTTCGTCGTAGACCAGGTTGACCGCTTCCGAGCGGCCGATCGGATGGGGGACGGCGTTGTTGTCATGGTCGACCCAGTCCTCACGCATCGCTTGCATCGAGACGTAAAGTAAGCCGCCGCCGGGGTGGACCTGCCACCACACACGGTAGTCCCAGTCTTCCAGACGAATTTCCTGCTGAAACGTCTGGGCGGCAGGATCCTGCGGGTCGATATCCCACTGGAGGACCGACACTCCCGTTTCATATGCCAGGTCTTCACGAGGTCCGCTGAGCGGCTGGGGTCCGCCGGGTCCGTACCCGGCTTCGGGTGCAACATCGAAACGACCCAGGGCGATGGCGAGCAGGTCGTTCTCCGGCAGTTCGCCGTCTTCGAGAAACTCCGCTTGCAAGGGTGTCATCAGGCGACTGGTGACGGCGCCGCCATTGCGGGCGGAGGTACCGATATCGGTAGCCAGACCGATATCCCGCGCCAGGTCCTTGGCATTGCGCAGTGGTATCTCTGGTACGAACGGGACGGTCCGGCGAATTTGGACGTCCGCAAACGCCGCTCGTTGCAGGACGGCGCGTATACCCTCTTCCATCGCCGCGATCTTTCCGGCATCCCGGGTATCCGGTTTGAATTCGACCTCGACCATCGGTCTTATGGCTACGATGTTGCCTACGAACCCCGCGGCCACGATATCGCGTGAGAATCCCGGATAGCCGACCTCCCGAAGCATTTCTCGAACCTGCTCTGATTCCGCGCTGACCATTCTGATGTCACCCCCAGTTTTCGCCTGCCACAGGTCATGCGAGGTGTCGCTTAGCCTTTCCGAATCACTGCTTGAGCGATCACTTGCACGGTTGACTGAAGTTGAAAGAGCAATGCACATGCCAAGTCCGAACTTACAGTCTTCAGCGGCTCTGTCGGCACCTCCCAGCACTTTCCTCGACACGCATCGCGACAGAATGGTCCACTCGACTCGGGGCGGCTGGTTCAAACTGTCCGAGCAAACGAGTCGGATACGAGTTGGTGCAGAGACTGAGGCCGCCGGCCGGCGGTTCGGCACGGTGCTTCGGCGATCAGCGTCGTGCGGACTGCATTGGGCTCCGCGTTCAGAGCGAGCTCGGAACCCCGCAAAATTCCCAGTGGCCGGGACTTGCAACAAAGACTTTGGGGGAGAAGGGATGCGACGCATCAGCCCTTGCATTGACGCGAAGCGAATCTGGGAGGGGTGGAAACAGCTGGATAGGAGGCAGTTCCGCCTGCCGAATGTCGGGACTGAGTCCTGGCAACAGAGGCGCCGCCCACTCGTAACCGGGCAACGTCTCAGCGGAATACGAAGTCCCGCGCTGCCGGGAAGCAGCGCGGTTCAGCGGATCGCGGAAGGTACATCAACCCCCTTCCACGCCTAGTGACTTCCCGGTGTATGTTCCCCGTAGCTATAGACCAGGACAGGGATCGGCGAGTGGGTCAAGGTTCGCAGGGTCTCGCTGCCCAGGATCTTCGCCCGGATGCCCGTACGGCCATGAGAGGCCATAAAGATCAGATCCGCTCCAGACCGGGCCGCGGCGCCCACAATCGCTTCATAGGGGCTGTTGCTCGAGGTCGCGAGCGTATCGCAAGACACACCCGCCTCCTGACACAGGCCCTCAATGAACCCCAGGTTTTTCATGACTTCCTTGTCAATCTGTTGCTCAACCTGATTCAAGGGCGTCGCCGCATCCTCGGACTCTTCACCGTAGAAGTAGGCGGCCGCCAAATCCGGCTTGGCATGGTAAGCAGTTATGCGTGCATCGATGCTCTTGGCGAACGCGACCGCCTGGCGAGCGGTTTCCTGAGAGAGCGGTGAACCGTCGGTGGGGACAAGGATATGCTTGAACATGGTGGCACCTGCGCTTAAGCGATTGAACCTAGACCCGGGAAATGGACAGGGGCGAGCCGCTGCGCTCGTAGAAGTACCAGATCATGAAGAGCATGATGAAGTAGGCGCAGATGAAGATCATGAAGCCACCGACGACACCCGCCATGGCGAAGACCCGGGGGATGATGAAGGCTCCGAGTGAGCCGATAGCCCCAGCAATGCCGATGCAGCCGCCGGCGAGCCGCCGGGCCTTGACCAGTCGCACCGGATCGATCTTCCCGGTCTCCGGGTCGGTCGCCGAGGCGCGAAAGACCGCCGGAATCATCCGATAGGTGGTCCCATTGCCAAATCCGGCGGCGAAGAACAAAAGCAAGAAGAGCCCAAAGAACAGCGGGAATAGGGGTTTTTCCATGTTCAGAACCAGGATGACGCCGCCACATCCGACACACATGATCAGGAAGGCCAGCATGGACATCCGTGCTCCGCCGAACTTGTCCGACATCCAGCCGCCTACCGGACGGATCAAGGCCCCGACCAGTGCCCCCAGGAAGACATAGTTGCCGGTGACCTCGGGGAATTCCGAGCGCATGAGAGTGGCAAAGCTGTTGGCATAACCGATAAAGGAGCCGAAGGTCCCGATATAGAGCCAGGAGATGATCCAGGTGTTCTTGTCCGCGGTGGCCAGCAGCAAGGCCTTGGAGTCGGATTTTGAGGCGCTGAGGTTATCCATGAAGAAGTAAGCGCCCATGGCAGCAATGAGGCACAAGGGGATGAACATTAGCCCAGCCCGATCCAGAGAGAGACCTGCGGCGGTAACGATGATGATGGGAATGGTGAACTGCACCCAAGCCGTACCCAGGTTGCCGCCCGAGGCGTTGAGACCCAGGGCCGCGCCCTTCGCACGCTCCGGGTAGAAGTAGGAGATGTTGACCATGGACGAGGTGAAGTTCCCCGCCCCCAGACCAGCGGTGGTCGCGATGATCAGCATCAGCCAGAAGGGGGTGTCCGGGTTGGTAACGGCCCAAGCCAAACCGGACGCGGGGATCATCAACAGCAAGGCGGAGGTGATGGTCCAGTTACGACCACCCCATTTCGGAACCGTGAAGGTATAGGTGAAGCGCATCATGGCCCCGAACAGGCCCGGCATGGCGATCAGCCAGAATCGCTCGTCCGCATTGAAGGTAAAGCCAGCGTCGGGCAGACGTGGAACGATCATGCCCCAAACGGCGAGCATGGCGAAACCCAGGAACTCGGCAACCATCGACCAAGCCAGATTGCGGCGCGCGGTCTTCTTCCCGATGGCCTCCCATTGCGCGGCGCTCTCCGGATTCCAGTGGTCGATCCAACGGCCCGGCCGAAACTTGAGTTGCGGGCCATCATAGGTAAGGGTGGCAGACATGGGGTTCTCCTGGTCAGGTCAAGGGGTCAGGCGCGTGGATTTGCACTCACGGTGCCCTCAGGGGTTGTGACTCGCGCGACGATCGACGGTGGAGGCCGCGAGCGCGGCGCGGGGCATGCCTTCGATCGCCTGCCTGAGTTCAGCCATCAGGCGCTCGGCTTGCGGCAGACTGCTGCTGGAGGGCCGCCAGTTCCTTCTGGTATTTGTCTTCCCGCGCGGTCCGTTCGTCGGCAGCGACCGCGAGGTCCTTCTTTAAGGTCTCGGCCAAGTCTCTGGCCTGGTTGAGGACCGCAATCAGTCGCGTTCCCCCGGCGGAGAGGGTCGGCGACAACTGGCGCGGCTCACTGAATCGCGCGACATACGCCTTGCCGTTTTCCAGGGTTTGGGGGGCCGCTTGCCGAACCATGTAAGTATCAAAGAGCCAGTAACTACTTAGCATGACCGCCAGCGCTGTCCCTGTGATTAGGGCGGACAGTGAGGGATCGGCGTTGGACTGATCGGGGTTTGCGGCCAGGGTTGAAGCCGAATTTGACATTGTGATCTCCACCAGGCAGTGAATCGTGCGGGTCGAAGGTTGTGGATGCCAGAATTGGGAAGGGCGGCGGCCAAAGACTGGTGACGGCCGGGCCAATGCCTGCTTATTGTCCTACCCTGACGTTTGTGCATATGACGTGCCATGGCGTCGTCGGGCGCCGCTGGCAGCGGGTGTAGGGGGTGCCAAGGGCACCATTGACGCGTCTTCAACGGACCAGAGCGGGCTTTCCAGGCGCCGGTCGAGCCTTCGCAGCAACCAGGACGGCAGTTCACCTGGGACCCTAATCCAGCATCAAGAGTGCTTGATATTCGTTATCGGCTGGGCCGTCGTTATCCGAGTTCGAACACCCTATCGGTCAGGGTGTCGGACTCCTTGGTTGCGGCTGATGCAGCCGGTCGGAAAAAGGGGCGTGTTCGTGGCGCTAGTGCTGCGGCTGCGGGACAAAAAGGCCCGTGCGAGCCTCGGCGGGTAGACACTTTGTCCGGTCTCGTGACCGCCAAACTTGCGCGCGTGGATTCAGACTCCTGGGCCCAGTCGCTGCCTCGGCGATGTCACTAAAGACTCGCAACAAGATCGGCCACGCGCCGGGGCCAGGACGTCACTGGCCACCCGACGGCCACAGGACCGGCGCCCCTCGCCCGGTTAGGCCCGAAGTTTGCATCTCGCTATGGGAGCCGCGCTCGGCCCCGCTGATGAGGGGCAGAGCCGGACACACAACCCAAACTCGCCTACCGCCGCAAGGCCCATCGGTGCCTTGGGTGATTCCAATCACGCCGGACGGCGACCTGTTCCCACTGGCCAGACGTCCCTCACTTGGCCGGGGCCAGGTTGTCCCGGCCGCTCCAGAGGGGGACGAAGATGGCGCCAATGAAGCCTGAAGAAGTGAAAGAACTCCTGCGACAGGTCCGCTTTCCGGGTCGCTCCCGGGATGTCGTCGCACTCGGATTCGTGAAGAGTATTGCCGTGCAAGGCAAGCACATCGAAATCGAATTTACACCCGACACCATCAACGCCGCGAAGGTCACGGCCATGGAGGACGCGGTCCGGGTCCTGCTGCATGAGGCCCAGTTCGAAGACATCGAGATCCACACGGAACCCCCCTACGACGACGACTCCATGCTGCTGGGTGGAGCCTCTGTCAACCCGTTGCAGGTCGATCTCCACGAGTATGGGCTCGAACCGAGTCCCGATCCTGACCAAGGCGGCGCGCCCCACCTCAAGGACCTGTTGGCCCGGGGGGATGACTCCAAGGGCAAGCCCAAGCCGCCGATCGACGCCGACGCCGCCCTGGCGGCGGCACTGGAGATGGCGCCGCCCGAGGGACCCCAAGGCAACAGCGACCCGACCTACAAGGGACCATTGCCGGTCTTTCAATGGCAGCTCGATCCGGATGCCCCGGAGGCCGAAACCTTCAAAGCCAAGCTCAGTATGGGGAGCTGGAATTTCGTCGTCTGGTGGTTGGTCCATCCGGTGCAGGAACTGACTTATGCCTCGATCCAGGCCCGGCATTGGATCTATTACGATGGCAAGGCCCGCCCCAACCCCGCCGGCCGCATCGAGGCCGTGAATCTGGTGTACGATCCGCGCCGGACCGGAATCGTGGCCATCTACGGCACCGTCAAGGATTTTCGCCCTTTTGTCGACGCCTTCCACCGTGCGCTGAGCGGACTCGCCGACGGCTCCGAGGACGCACTGACCGCGGAAACGGCGCTGGCATGACGCTCTGGCATGACTGATTAGTGGCGGCCGCCACGGCCGCCGCCCTGACCGTTAAGCCCTCCACCGCCTGGATGAATCCCTCCGCTTAAGCCACCGACGCGGTAATCGCCGCCGCGGTACCCGCCGTTATCCCCCTGATAAATCTGGAAAAAGCGTGATTGCCCTCGGCGATTAGCTTTTCATTAATTACCTTATTAATTGAATTCTTAGCGTTTCAAGCGCCTATCTATCGCCAAATCCGATATTAAAAACCGATAGAATTCGTTTGTCTTGATCGAATCGCGCCGGATATCCTCCGTCGCACCTGGCGGACCTAGACAGGCGTCTACCGCTGGTCCCTTAACGCCTGGCCAATAGCCCGCTTCGGCTCTGGCCTTTCGCTGATCGGGCCGATTCCTATCGGTTCGGGTCTTCAAAAAGAGCGATGAAGCAAACAACAAATAAGACAGCTTTGGGGGCAACCACCAAGGCACCCGGAGGAAACCATGTTACCCCTACCACTGGACCGCGCGAGCACCCTCGGCGGTCAACCGGTTGAACCCGAACCGAAGCTTGGCGATGCCATTCTCATCGTCGATGACGAGCCGGGAATGCGCAGTTTTCTTGAGCAGACCTTGAGTTTGCATTTCACACGAGTCCATAGTGCCGCTGACGCCCGGGGCGCGAGAGAATTGCTCCAATCCTCACACTATGACTTCATGATCGCCGATATGCGGTTGCCCGGTCCGAGTTCAGGGCTCGAACTGGCACGGGAGAGTTGGACTCATTACAACGCCGACATGGATGTGATCTTCATCACCGGCTACGCGGACCTTTCGGACGAGATAGCGGCCTTGCGCGATGCCGCGGCCGAGGTCCTGAGGAAGCCGTTCCATATCGACCAACTCCTGGCCCTGATCGCGCGGGCGCGAGACCGTCGCCGGTCGGCCCGGGAGAACTTCCTGCTCCACCGGGAAGCCGAGCAGCGACCCACGCTGAAGCGGCTCGTCGGGGAAAGCGCCCCGGTCAAGGAGATTCTGGCGCACGATTCACCGGATCGCGCCCATGCCGTCGACGGTCTTGATCAAGGGCGAAACCGGCACCGGCAAGGAACTGGTCGCTCGCGCTCTGCACGACCTCAGCGGTCGGCAGGGTAGCTATGTCCCGGTCAACTGCGGTGCCATCTCCCCGGACCTGATCGAAGGGGAACTGTTTGGCCACCTGAAGGGTGCTTTCACTGGCGCACATCAGGCGCGCAACGGTCTGTTCTGCCATGCGGATGGCGGCACTCTGTTCTTGGACGAGATCGGCGAGATGCCCCTCGGGCTTCAAGCAAAGTTGCTACGGGTCCTGGAAGAACGCCGATTTCGACCCGTTGGCGGCAGCCAGGAGATCCCCGTGAACGCCCGCGTGATCGCCGCGACGAATCGGGATCTGGCGGCCGAGGTGCTGGCCGGGCGTTTTCGAAAGGACCTCTATTACCGGATCAACGTGATCGATCTCAAGCTCCCGCCCCTGCGGGAACGCAAGGGCGACATACCGCGCATGGCTGCCTACTTCCTGGAGGGCCTAGCAGCGGAGTTGGGTCTCCCTAATCCCGGCTTGAGCGCCTGGGATCGGGAACAACTGATCAGCTACGACTGGCCAGGCAACTGCCGCGAATTACGCAATGTGATCGAGCGCTCACTGCTCCTGGGTCGACCCGTCTCCCACTATCTGGCGCTGCCGGATCGGGACAACATGGAAACTGACGACGAGGTTAGCTCCCAATCCCAGTCCCTGGAGAAGATCCAGCGCTCCCATATCATGAACGCGCTCGTTGCCGCCGGCGGTAACAAAACCCTTGCGGCCCAGACCCTGGGCGTCTCGCGTAAGACCATTGAGCGCAAACTGAAGGAGTGGGGCGACCCATGCCGGACCAGTGTTGCGCCCTGACCCTCATCGCGCGCTGTTGGTACGCCGCGGCAAGACCGGTCCATTCCGGTTCGTCCGACCCTGAATCTTGCCGCTCCCGGGCCACGCCCATCTGGACCCAGTGGCAGCATGCCACGGCCGGTCCTGAGGTCCGATGCAGGGGGGCTGGGCGATGGTGTTGCTAGCCTTCGCGTTCATCAGCGGGGTCATAGTAATGCTCGCCGTTTCCTTGATCGGCGGCTCCCGACGACCGATGCGACGGGTGATCCGAGCGATCTGCGCCGGCGGCAACACCCGTATCCGCGACGCGGCGCCCCACCAGGCCAGCAGTGGTCTGGCGCGGTCCTTCGATGCCATGGTCGATCTGCTCAAGGGCCAGATCGAGCAGTTGCGAGCCCGCGTCGGCTCTCTCCAACGGGAGTCGGACGGTCGCGCCACTCAGATCAGAGTCCTCAACGAGGAACTGAACGACCTCAGTCGGCTTTTTCGCGAGAGTCGACGAGAACAGTTAGCCCAGACCGAGAGGCTGGCCGCGGTCGGGGAATTGATCGCAGGGGTCGCCCACGAGATCAATAATCCCTTGGCTGTCATACTTGCCTACCTGAATCTCTTGACCCGTGAATTAGGTCCGACAGCCTGGTCAGTTCACCAGGAGGTCGATCATGTGGTTCGGCAGGTGTATCGCGTCCAGCGGATCATCGACAGCCTGCTCTATCTTGCCCGGCCAATGGACGACGTCGACCTGCTTACGCCCCTGGACATCACGAACTTGCTCAACGAAAGTCTTTCCTATGTGTGCGACCAAAGGCAGCGCCCGGGTGTCACGGTGACCCGCGATCTGCGAGGGACGACGTTGGTCCGCATCGGCCGCCAGGACTTGCAACAGATCATCGTCAACCTCCTCGCCAACGCCTTCGACGCTGTCCCAACCCGGGCGGGCCAGATCGCTATCCACTCCCGGAATTGGCAGGGGCGGGGTCTCGTTCTCAGTATCAAGGACAATGGGCCAGGGGTCGCGGCGGGCCTCGCCGAGAGAGTCTTCACGCCCTTTTTCACGACCAAGGGCCCGGGCAAGGGAACCGGGTTAGGACTCTCGGTGAGCGCCGGCCTGATCCGTCGTTACGGGGGGGCACTCACCCTGGAGTCGAGTCCGGGGGAAGGGGCGGAATTCACGGTCTGGGTGCTCAGCGAGCCCATCTACGACGACGACGGGTCTTGGTTGACCCAAACCCTGGTCGGCAGTCTGCATTCGCCGTTGGGTACCACACCGAGCGATACAGCGGTGGGCCGATCAGCACTTGAACATGGCACTTGACCTAATGGGAGCGACCCATATGACCACACACTTCATCGACCAAGGGTTCGTGCCCCTCGCCATCGCGATCCTGACCGTGTCTGACACCCGCGGAGAGGCGGAAGACAGCTCTGGCCACTTACTCAAGGCCAGGGCTGAAGCGGCCGGGCACCGGATTGCCGCCAAGGAGATCGTGCGGGACGACATCTACCAGTTGCGACGAGTTTTCTCCAAGTGGATCGCCGACCCGGAAGTGCAGGTGATTCTGAGTACCGGCGGCACCGGCATGACCGGCCGCGACAGCACCCCGGAGGCCGTCTCCCCGTTGCTCGACAAGCGAGTGGAGGGGTTCGGCGAACTATTTCGCCAGGTCTCATTCAGTGAGATCGGCACCTCGACCGTCCAATCCCGCGCCTTCGCTGGTCTAGCCAACGGTACCTTTATCTTCTGCCTGCCCGGCTCCACCGGGGCCTGCCAGACCGCCTGGGACCAGATCCTCCTGAGTCAGCTCGACTCCCGCACCCGTCCATGCAACTTCACCCAATTGATTCCGCGCCTGCGCGAGCACTAAGGGGCGCCGAGGAAGACCATGAGCCCAGCCATGACCCCGATGTTGAACCCGGACCAGCACTGCTGCCCCGACTGGATGTCCCAATCCCCGCTCAGCAAGCAGGAGGCGCTGGACCTGCTGCTGGCCCGCGCGCATCCGATCAGTGAAACAGAGACGGTCCCCACCGACCAAGCGCTCGGGCGGGTGCTCGCCGCACCCGTGATCAGCGCGATCCAGGTTCCCGCCTGGGATAACAGCGCGATGGACGGCTATGCCCTGCGTTGCGCGGACGTCGCCGCCGGCCCCGCCCGCTTGCGGGTTACCCAACGCATTCCGGCCGGATCGGTCGGTCAGCCATTACCGCCCGGGAGCGCCGCGCGCATCTTCACCGGGTCCCCCATTCCCCCGGGAGCCGATGGGGTCGTGATCCAGGAGCGTTGCGAGCGTTATGGGGACTGGGTTCAGGTCCCGACCGGCCTGGCCCTCGGCGCCAACATCCGCCGCGCCGGCGAAGATATCGGCTCGGGTACCGAGATCATCGCCCCGGGGACCCGCCTGCGGCCTCAGCACCTGGGACTTGCGGCCTCAGTTGGCTTGGAGAAACTGCAGGTCTATCGCCGACTGCGGGTCGCGATGTTCGCCAGCGGCGATGAGTTGGTGATGCCCGGCACACCCCTGGGGCCGGGCCAGATCTACAACTCGAATCGGTTCATCCTGAGCGGCCTGCTGCAGGGGCTGGGTTGCGAGGTCGTCGATCTGGGGACGGTTCCGGACACCCTGAGCGGAACCATGGATGCATTGGCGCGCGGAGCGGACGCCGCTGACCTGATCCTGGCCAGCGGCGGGGTATCGGTCGGGGAGGAGGATCATGTGAAACCCGCCCTTGAGCACCTTGGCACCTTGGAGCTATGGAGCATCGCGATCCGTCCGGGAAAACCCTTCGCGTTCGGCCAAGTCGCGGGCACGCCCTTCCTCGGCAGCCCCGGAAACCCCGTGTCCCTGTTCGTCACCGCCCTTTTGTTCGCCCGGCCCTTTCTACTCAGAATGCAGGGGGTCACCGGGGATCTGGAACCTCTGAGCCTCAAGGTGCGCGCGGGTTTCGAGTGGCCCAGCCCTGACCGCCGCCGGGAGTTTGTTCGTGCCCGCCTCGAGCGCGGGGCGGATCGCGAATGGGAACTCAAGGTCCATCCCTCCCGTTCCGCGGGCGTGCTCTCCTCAGCCGCCTGGGCCGATGGCCTGGCGGAAATCCCGGAGGGGCACACCATCGCCCGCGGAGACCCCGTTGATTACTTGCCCTTTTCCGGTCTCCTATCGTGAAACCACCCGCCCGAGCGCTGTCCCCAGGGCTTGCCCCGCTCGCCCCAATCGCGGCACGCTTGCTCGTCATTGCGCCTGCCCTCTAGCCAGACACAGGTACTATCGATGATTCGATTACTCTATCTCGCCCGCCTGCGGGAGACGCTCGGGAGCGGCGGTGAGCAATTCGCACCTCCGCCTGGGGTCGCGACCGTGGCCGATCTGATCGAACATCTGCGCACGCGTGGTGGTGTCTGGGCCCAGGCGCTGGGGCCGGAGAGCCGGTTGATGGTCGCGGTCAATCAACAGATGGCCCGCCCCGAGACGTCAATCCAAGGCGCCGATGAGGTGGCCCTGTTTCCACCGGTGACCGGCGGCTGAGACCTCTCACTTCTTTCAAGACATCCCCCGTTGCAAACCGCCTGACCGTTGCCCACTCACAACAAATTATCCCCACCCAAGGCAGGGACGCGTCGCGCAGATCGCTGGTTTAACCCCCGGTCATATTCATGTGGCGGAAGATCACCGGCTTCGCCAGCAGATCGAAGTCGTGGCCACGGGGCTTGAGCTCCATGGCCGCCACGATCGCCTGTTTGACTCGCGCGTCATCCGTCGGATTGCCCCGCAAGCTGCGGCGCAGGTCCGTGGAAAATTCCTGACCGAGGCAGAGCAACAGGCGCCCTTCAGCGGTAACCCGGACCCGGTTGCAGTCGCCACAGAAGTTGTGGCTATGGGGGGCAATAAAGCCGACGCGCGTGTCAACCCCCGCAATGCGGAAGTATTTCGAGGGTCCTCCGGTGGACTCGATGGTCGGAATCAGTTCGAAATGCTCCCCGATGTCACGCCGGATCTCGTCGCTGGAGTAGTAGGCCGCCGCGCGATCATGGTCACCAATGACTCCCAGAGGCATTTCCTCGATGAAACTGATATCGGCGCCGCGCCCGATGGCGAAACGTACGAGGTCCAAAACCTCATCATGGTTGCGGTTCTTGAGGATCACGCTGTTGAGCTTGACCCGGCGGAACCCAGCGGCGAGGGCTGCATCCAACCCGGCAACTGTGCGTTTGAGCTCGCCGACCCGGGTGATGCTGCGAAAGCGTTCCGCCCGCAAGGTGTCCAGGCTGACGTTGATCCGCGTGACGCCGGCCTCTTTCAGTGCACCAGCAAAACGCCCCAGTTGGGTACCGTTGGTCGTCAGCGTCAAATCATGAATGCCAGGTACCGTACCGAGTTGCTCGAAGAGCCACATCACGTTTGGCCGCACCAGCGGCTCCCCCCCGGTGACCCGTAACTTGGTGACACCCAGTTCACCGAAGCATCGACCCAAACGCGCCAGTTCTTCCAGGGTCAGGACCTGATTACGCGGCAGGAAGGTCACCTGCTCCGACATGCAATAGACGCATCGCAGGTCACAGCGATCGGTCACCGACAGCCTCACATAGTTCACATGCCGCCCGAAGCGGTCAACCAAGCGGGGCTTCTGGCCGATGTCCTGTGGTTTTTGATAGCGGCCTTGATGAGGACCTGTCTCTCTGTTCACTCGCACTCCCGACGAATCTGATGTAGGCGAGACGGCGCTCGCGAAAAACCAATGAGCGGAAAGCCAAAGAGTGTCTTTTCGGGGAACGCCGGCCCCAAGTTTGACGAAGCACAACTCATACCATTTCCCCGGTCTACAGCGGTACGGTTGCGCGTTGTGCGGTGTGGCTACCATACCGACGAACGTCTAGAAGCATCAGGGACAAACTGTCTCAACCCAGAGTGCCGGGGGGTCAGTTTTGTCCAATGCCGAACCGGATCCGGCACTTCCGATACCCGCCAAAGACTGTCACGCTGAGCGTCCTCAGGCCCAATGCGGGACGAGCAGGTTCACCAGACGCATGGCCTTCAGACCAAGATGCCGCCTGTTTGCACAGGGCATATCAGTGATCATTCTGTCCGCCGGACTGCTGTCCACCTTCTCCCGACCGCTGATTCCGAGCCTTCTCACCGGCGAGGATCTGCGCCGACCGGTTTCGTCGCGACTCCAATGGCACACTTTGTGCGTAACTCTTGACCAGTCAATACCAAGAGAACGGGCTGCGGACTCGCCGGTCGCTCCCGACCGGCGCCGGCATTGCCTGTTTGTCAAATCGGTAGCTTCGCTTTTTAACCTGACAATTGCCGAATCGTGTAACTCGACCCGAGGGAGTTAGATCGTCTTGAGTTCCCAGCTGGCCTACCTGCTACCGCTACTTGGCCTGATCTCCGCGGTGATCGTGACGGTCTCGGCCGGACGGATTGGCGAACAGGTCGCGCGTGTGAGCGTCGCGTTTAGCGTCGCGATATTCGCTGTGGCCCTCGGGCTGTTCCTGCATCAGTCCGCGCTCAACCAGGGTCACATGCTGACGCTCGGGATAAGTCTGTTCACGATCTATTTCGACTCACTCAGCGCCCTGATGGCCTTGGCCGTGAGCGCGATCAGCCTGGTCGTGCATCTATACTCCGTTCGCTATCTGCAGGACGATCCGGCCTATGCCCGCTTCTTCGTGCTGCTGGACACGATCAATGCGGCGATCATGATGATGGTGCTAGCCGGCGATCTCTTGACCCTGCTGCTGGCCTGGCATGCCATCGGCGTGATCCTGTACTTCCTGCTGAATCACGACACCCGACGGGGCGCGGCAAACCGTTATGCATTCTGGACCCTCATCACCCATCGCGTCGGTGATTTGCCCCTGGTGGTGGCAGCCGCCCTCCTCTACTATGCCTATGGGACACTAAGTATCCCCGCGCTCTTCGACGCCATTGCAGGGGACCCCGCTCACACCAATGTCTTCGGTTTGCCGATCACCGAGACCGTCGGCCTGCTGGTACTGTCTGCCGCCTTCGCGAAATCTGCTCAATTCCCTCTGCATACCTGGTTGCCCTACACCATGGAAGGTCCGACGCCAGTCTCAGCACTGATGCACGCCGGAATCGTAAACTCCGGGGGCTTCCTGATCAATCGCTTCGCCCCGGTCTTTACGCAGACCAACGCGGTCCTGCAGGTGGCCCTGCTCGTCGGTCTGATAACGACGATCATGGGCTCCGTGATGATGCTGATGCAGAGCGACATTAAGAAGGCACTGGGTTATTCGACCATGGGGCAGATGGGGTACATGGTAATGGAGTGTGGTCTCGGCGCCTTCTCACTGGCCATCTTCCATCTGATTACACACGGCGTCTTCAAAGCTACCCTGTTCATGGGCTCGGGAACTCTCATCGCCCAAACCCGCCAGGACCCAAACATCCCGGAAGGTGAGATCTACCGCTTCATGGTCGTCCGCAAGGCCCCGACACCACCACTGTCCTGGGTCATCTTCGCGGGCATCACCATCGCCGTGCCGCTAGCAATTGTATTGGGCGCACATCAAATCGTTGACGAAGGGTTCTTCGGCCACCAGGGCGCGATCATCCTCCTCCTCTTCGGTTGGATCACTGGCGCGCAGACCCTGTTCTTTGTCTACAAGATCGGCGGGTCACAACCATTCAGGTTGCTGGGCTACGTGGTCCTGTCCTTTGCCTTGGTGATCCTGACTTATCTGCTGGCGGGGCATGCCCTCGACACCCTGCTCTATCCCGACCCGGCCTTCCGGGAAGCCCTTTATCGGGCCGCGTCGCTACCCACACCCCTGTTCACCATTTTGCTGCTCGTGTTGGTCACTCTGATTGCCGGGGGGTGGTTGTTGGTGTTCTGGTCGGCCGCTCGCCAGGAACCGCTCACCCGCCGCTACCGACACCTCTATTTCTCCATCTACGCCCTGATGTCGCGTGAATTCTATATGCCCGACCTCTACGGTCGTTTGGCGACCGGATTAGTGACGCGCTCGCGGCGACTCAACGCCCTGATGCGGTGGGTGTAATATGGGCCTAACCTTACTCTGCATCGCCGGCCTGTTCCTCCCGCTCTATCCACAGAGCATCCTGCCGAACATGCTGCTGCAAGGTCAGGTGAACGGTCCCATGCCGGTTAGGGACACTTGGCGTCGCGGTCCCTTTTTCAAGTCGGCGCTGGTGGTGATCTTTCCTATCATCGGGCTCGGCCTGGTGGGTCTGGGAGCGGCGTCCCTGTCCGCTGAGGACAAGTGGCTATTACCCTTTTTTGGACTCTGGGGCGGCCTGACCTCGGTGCTGTACGCCTTTCGGCTATTGAGCGCCAAGGATGGCGAGATCTGGGTCTCACATCTGTTTTCCTCCTCCCTGGCGTTGATCTGGATAGGCATCGCCTACGGCGTAAGTCCGCTGTTGCCGGCGCTCGGGCTCTCGATCTCCATGGTGCCCCTGGTATTCATGCTTGACCAGCTGACCCAGCGTTTCGGTATTGCGCGCAGCGGACTCTACCCCGGGCTCAATGCTCCCATGCCACTGTTTTCGCACCTGTTCATCGGGGCCGTTCTGGCTGCGATCGCTGTGCCCTTTTCTCCTTCATTTTTTGCCATTGCGGCACTGGCCTTCGGAGGCGTGGCGGCCGATGAAGTCGTGGTACTGTTGCCCATCTGCCTGGCATGGCTCCTGTGGACCTGGGCCGGGATCAATCTGTTGGATGGAATCGTATGGGGGGTGCCGCGAAACGATCTGGCGTATCGCGATCTGGATGCATCTGGTGCCCTCGGCATCGGCGGCTCAATGATCGCGCTCGGTTTCTTTGGTATCGTACTGGTAGAGGTGGCCCTATGAGTGTCGACGAACTCGCAAACACCCGAACAACGACGATCGGCGGTACCGAACACGGGCGCCCGCAGGGTTTCCTGCCGTTGGGCGATGAACTAAGGATCCGATCCATGGTCACGGTCGCCGGCGAATTCCTGCCGCGCGTATGGCCCATTCGGACGTTTATCCACCACAATCCACTGCACGGGTTCGAGCACCTGCGTTTCGAAGAGGCGATCGAACAGGCGGCAGGGCGCTTCCATGCCCGGGGCTATTTGCGCCGCACGGACTATCAACGCCTGCTGCGCGAGGGCAAGATCGACGAGGGCGTGATCGAAGAACTAGTCGGGGAGTTTCTGCTTGACTGGGCCCCGAATTCGGGCCTGACGGAGGATGAGACTGCCCAGATCGATCTGCGGCACATTCTCGTGACGCTGATGACCCAGATGGATCAGCCGAGCGTTGGCAACGCTTATCCGAGCACGGATGCGATTCTGGCGCAATTGCGGCCGACGAACGCATCGCCATGAAGATGCTGAACCCGTCGCGGATCGCCGTCCAATGGACGCTTTACGATCTCATCGATCAACTCTACGGCAGCCGGATCAACGCGATCCTGAATGAACTCCTGATCAAGGGTTGCATGGACTTTCTCGACGAAGGACAGTCGGTCTGGCGGATGCCAGGGCGCCGGCAGGGGCTGTTTCGGGCCTGGAGCCAGATTGCCATCCGGAATCGTCGCTTGCGGCTTCACGGGTTGGACCTGGGCCAGCTGATCGCCGCCGCCGATAGCCCGGAGGCGGCGATCGACCTGGTGATGAGTCGCCTGCAGATTCCGCAGTCCCTGTGGATGGAATACTTTGCCGCCGAGCTCTCCAAGCTCCATGGCTGGGCCGGCTTTGTACGCTGGCGGTCGCAGGCGAAGGGATATTACTGGCAGGAGCGCAACCCGGCCGACCTGGTGGACTTCATCGCCATTCGCTTGATCCTGTCATTGATGCTGATCGAAGAGGCCGAGGAGCAATATCAGCTGAACTTCCGTTACCCCGCCTGGGTCAGTCGCCTCGAGGGCCGGCCACACGAGTGTCTGTTGCGTCACGAACTGCACTCCGGGACCATCCTGCCGGATTACGCGCATCGGGTCGAGGTCGCGCTCGATGGCGGCGATCCTGACCGAATCAAGTCCCTATGTCTTGAGTACGGAACAGAAAAGACCCGCCGCGAGGCGACCAGTCGAGCGCTGCGCCTCCAGGAACTCTGCGAACGGGCCGGCATTCCCCGCACTGCCTTGTCGACCATGCGCACGGGGCCACTTCGGCAGATGATCGAGGCGGTGTATGCCTTCCGATCACGGGAAGGCTTCGTTTGGACGCAGGCCCTTGAGCGGAGCTATATCCGCACCCTGCTGCCGAAGCTGCCCACCCGCAGTGAGCGAGAGCGGCGGGCGCATGCCGGCGCGACGGCCAGCCGGGACGGGGAGGCCAAGATCCAGGCCCTGTTCTGCATCGATGTCCGTTCGGAGCGTCTGCGCCGACAGCTCGAGCAACTCGGTCATTACGATTCCTTCGGCGTGGCCGGATTCTTCGGGGTCCCGATCAACTTTATCGCCTTCGGCAAGGGCCACGAGGCCGCGCTCTGTCCGGCCATCGTCACACCACATAACGTCGTATTGGAAATGCCCCACCGGCACGCCGAACCGCACGAGTCCCTGTACCAAGTGGCCAATGAGGTCGTCCATGATCTCAAGGCGACCGTTCTGGCACCCTACATTACGGTCGAGGCAGTCGGTCTGCTGTTTGGCGTCGATATGGTAGGAAAGACCCTGGCCCCCGTAGCCTACCACGCCTGGCGCAAGCATCTCGACAATGGCCGGCAGCCGACGCGGCTGATGATCGATAAGATCACCAAGGACGAGGCGCTGGACCTCGTCGCCAATCGACAGGATGAAATGGTCGTGAAGGCCGTGGACCGGCATTTCGGGATCAAGCGGGAGGCCCTCACGACCCAGATGATCCACGAACTGCGGGACATCGCCCTGGGCAAGGCGCCGATGCCCAGCCTCTTTGCCCGCCGCTTCGATATCAATCCCGCCACCGAGGCCGTGTTCGCCACGAGTTTGCGCCTGGAATACGGCTTGAATCCCGACCAGGCGCAGATCCAACTCGAACACCTGGCGCGCATCGGGTTCCGCATCGAACGGCAGGCCCTGCTGGTGCGAAATGCCCTCAAGACCATCGGCTTGGTGGAGGGCTTCGGAAAGATCGTGCTGGTCGTTGGGCACGGCAGCAGCTCCCAAAACAACCCCTATGAATCGGCGCTGGACTGCGGGGCCTGCGGCGGCGACCACGGGTTGGTGAATGCGCGCGTCTTCGCGGCCATGGCGAATCGACGCGAGGTCCGCCAATGCCTTAGCGAGCAGGGCCTGCGCATCCCTGAAGACACCTGGTTCATCCCGGCGCTGCACGACACCACCACCGATGAGACGACGCTCTACGACCTCGATCAACTGCCCCCCGGCCGGCTGACCCAACTCACACGCATTCAGGATGACCTGGCCGCCGCCGGCCGATTGTGCGCACGCGAGCGCTGCATGCACCTAGGGGAGCCGCGAGCGGCTTCGCCGGAGGCCGCCACCCATTGCGTGAAGCGTCGTTCACTGGATTGGACTCAGGTTCGTCCAGAATGGGGTCTATCGAAGAACGCCTCGTTCATCGTGGGCAGCCGCACCCTGACGCGAGGGCTCGATCTCGAGGGGCGCGCCTTTCTACATTCCTATGATTATCGACAGGATCCAACCGGTAATCTGCTGGTCGGGATCCTCTCCGGACCTCTGATCGTCGCGCAGTGGATCAATATGGAGCACTACTTCTCTGTGGTTGACAATGAGGTCTTCGGAAGCGGCAGCAAGATCTACCACAACATCGTTGGGCGCTTCGGCGTCATGACCGGAAACGTGAGCGACCTGCGCACCGGCCTGCCGGCACAGACAGTCTTTCAGGGTGAACGCCCCTACCACGAACCGATGCGCCTGATCACTCTGATCGAGGCCCCCCGGTCCTTCCTTGAGGAATGCCTGGCGAAGGTCTACAAGATTCGGGAACTGGTGCACAACGCCTGGATTCGCCTGCTGGTGCTCGATCCGGAAGCCGATACCGTGCACCTCTTCGAGCGCGATGCCTGGATACCGCAGCCTTGGCGTGCCCGCGCACCGCACAGAGCGGGGACACCAACAGTGGCGGCCCGTGCCGCGCGACGGTCACGACACAATCGGACAACCACGGAGGCTGCGCCATGAGCCAACTCAGCGTCAGTTCCATGACGAAACTCGAGATCATCGTCGAGGGCGAGCACCAGGAGTTCGTGGTCGGTCTACTCGATCGCGCCGGGGCCGGCGGCTATACGATTTTCCACAACCTTTCCGGTCGGGGCACCCATGGGACCCACCAAGGCCATCTGATGTTCAACGACGACTCCGTGCTCGTGATGATCATCAGCGCGGTCCCCAACGACCTGGTAGGCCCGATCCTGGAGGGACTGACGCCATTCTTCAGCAAGCATATGGGGGTGGTCTTCACCACGGATATTCAGCTCAGCAAGATGGCGAAATCCGAAACCACGGCCTAGCACCGTCTGTTCTGATCAGGGGATGCGTCTGATACAGGGCGCCACGGGGCCGACGGCAATACCGGCTGACCACCCCTGTCGACCACGGCCATCCTCGATTGAGAGACCATGTCCTCCTTGTCTCGGTCGTTACGAGACAATTCGCAACCCGGCGCCAGCCGGGTTTTTTTCGCCCGCCGCTTAAGAACGCTGCTGGCAACCGCGCACATCAACAACCACTCGCTTTACACCAGCTGCAGCGGCTCAAAGCGCTCAGGACGTCGCTTGATGTTGATTGGAGAATATGCAGACACCTGGCCGCCCTTGACGACGACGCCCATGACACCCGCCTTGCGGATGATGACGCCTTCGGGTGTGCGGTCAAGCAAGGCGGACTTAAGCCCAGACTGGAATTTATCCAGCTGCGCGCACGGGCTCCTTAGACCAGTGATTCGGACCACTGCTTCATCGCCCAACAGTAACTCAGTGCCGGTTCCCAAGCCAAGCAGATCGATCCCGCTGGTGCTGATGTTCTCGCCGATCTGGCCGGGCCGCACCCTAAAGCCCAATCGGTCTAGTGCAGCGAACAACTCGGCCTGGATCAGATGAACCTGGCGGAGGTTCGGCTGCGCGGCGTTGCGGATGACGTGAGATCGGTGTTTCACGGTCGCGCCACAATGCGCATCACCCTCGACCCCCAGGCCTGCGAGGAGCGTGATCGTCTCTCTCGATGACTTCGAGAAGCTGTGCATCGCGCTGCAGTGCACTGCAAGGACATAGGGATTCATGTGCTTCGCAATCGATACAGATGTTGAACAGAGCCATCCCTGACATTCATGCTGAAGTGGCCCGGTCGTTGCCGACGGATTAGAACCGGGGGTTTGAGGCGCAGTTGAACGGAAAACCGGGTTAAGCCAATTTTTTTGTACTCAAGGCACTGGTGGTCGGTCACCCTTCTGTCAAAGCACGGCTGATGGGGTTAGGTTTGCTCAGACACTAAGAAATACAAGGCAAGAAGTGAGCCGGATCTCCTCCAAGTGATTGCTCAGGTCTCATCCTCAAGGCAAGCTGCGGTCTCAGGAGACAGTCCAAGAGCGATCGCCCACCAACAACCGCTGTCCAGCACCGTCGATGCGAACCGTCAGCCGACCGGCATCACGTAGGTGGGGGGCGGCTGCGTCCGCGCGTGGCTGGCCGGCAAGCCTCGACCCTCAGGCGTCACTCCGCATTTTCGGAAGCAGTCGATCACTGCGACAACGCTCAGACGCCGCGCGCTGTCGCTCGCAGTTCTTTTGTGCCCAGCACGTACCGGGCCGGGCTCACCCGCGAGGACATTCGCGCCCTGGTGGCGAACCTGGTGGATGTCATCGTCCAGATGGACCGCAAGCGGGTGACGGAAATTTTCTTCCTGCCCGAGGCCGGCCCATCGTGCTGAAGCGCCCGTGCGCCGCAATCAAGTGGGTCATCGCCCTGTCGGTCCCGCTGGGGCTGGTGGCCTTCCTGCCCGCAGCATCCTGGGTCTACGCGGAGCTCGGGCACACCCACGGCTTCAATGTCCTGGCCTATGTGCGCGAGCACGGGACGGGGTCAGAGCACGGGACGGGGTCAGGTCTTGCCTTTTGCCTTTTTCGCTCCGCGAACGATGCGGCTGACCCGCGCGTAGTGCAGACCGAAGTACTCGCCGATCTCCTTCAACGTGTAACCGCCGCTGGCATAGGCAGCCGCAATCGCCTCGTCCCGGTCCGGGTGCAGGGCGGCGTATTCGGCCAGTGGCTTGGCGGGCGGGCGGCGCTGCGCGCGGGGAACCTCCGATAGATCCCGATCCGCCGGGAGCCGGCGGCGAAGGTTCTCCACGAACGCCTCCGAGCCGAGAAACACCTGCTGCCTGAGTTGCTCCCAAGGCCCAGCCTGGCCGATGCCTTCGGCGACGAAGCCCCGATAGCTCGCGACGGCCGCCTGCTCGGTGGCGCCGAAGGCGGAAAGCAACCAATCCCGACGCAGCCAATCCGGACATGGCGCCTCGCCCGTGGTCGCGCGGTCACTGCTCCAAGGCCAATCCTCGGGCCGACTGACCATCCCTGCCCGCACCGGGTTGAGGACGATGTACCGCGCCAGTTCTTGCAGGTAGGTCTCTTTCTGGACGATGATCGCCTGGTGGCGGCCCTGGAACACGTGCCCGCAGCGTCCGTGCACGTCATTGAAGCGCTGGGTATAGACGCCGTTCAGTTGCCGCATCCCTTTGGACAGGTTGGCGTCCGGCGTCTCCATCAGCAGGTGGTAATGGTTTGTCATCAGGTAGTACGCGTGTCCCCACCAGTTGAAGCGCTCGCACACCTCGGCCAAGAGCCCAAGGAACATCCGCCGGTCGCCGTCACCGCGATAGATGTCCTCGCGCGCGTCGCCCCGCGCGGTGATGTGGTACAAAGCGCCGGGAAACTCGATTCTGAGGGGGCGAGCCATGCCGCAAGCTTAGTTCGCTGGAGGCAAAAGGCAAGACCTGACCCCGTTGTACGTTGTACGTTGCGTTGTGACCCCATTGTACGTTGGACGTTGTATCGGACTTTCATCGACTACCTCTTGCCAGTTTGTCCTGGCGCATCGCAGACGACGGTGTCCCTTCTGGATAGAAATAGGAGGGATGGATTCAGGTCTCGCAATATGGCCTTTCCACATCTCCTCGCGCATGTGTGATTGCAAGACCATGTGACCCCGGTGTCATGTGTCGGGCTGGCGCTCTGCGCCACGAGCGCCCGTGGGCGGAATGATGAGCAAGGCCCGGACGCCGTATCCGTTGGTCAGGGCCGACTAACGATTGGGCACCGCATCCACCGACGGAGCGGATAGTCGCACCTCGACCGTATGTTCCAGACCGTCGTCGATTAGGGGGATCGTCAGGTCATCACGCGCGATGCCGTCAATTGTCACCATCGATTCGCCCAGCCCGTCGGGCAGTTGGGTCACGTTGATATGGTAGGGCGTCTCGCGATAGCGGTAGCGCAGCTTGAATCCGGTCCAGTCCGGGGGCAAACAGGGGGCAAGGTGCAGGGTTCTGGCCTCCAGGCGCAGCCCGAGGATGGATTCGAGGATCAGCCGGTACATCCAGCCCGCCGAACCGGTGTACCAGGTCCAGCCGCCGCGTCCGCTATGGGGTGCCACGGCATAGACGTCGGCCGCGATGACATAGGGCTCGACCTTGTAGGTCGCGACGGCCGCGGGGGTGCGCGCGTGGTTGATCGGGTTGATCATCGAGAAGAGTTCCCAGGTGCGTGCGCGGTCGCCCAGGGCCGCGAAGGCCATCGCCGTCCAGACCGCCGCATGGGTGTACTGCCCGCCATTCTCCCGCACGCCGGGGACATACCCCTTGATATAGCCGGGGTTCATTGGCGAGTTGTCGAAGGGCGGGTCCAGCAGTTGGATCAGCCCCAGGTCGCGGCGCACCAGGTGTTCATCCAGAGCTGCCATTCCGAGACGCGCACGCTCGCTGGTTCCGGCCCCGGAGAGGACCGACCAGCTCTGTGCAATCGCATCGATCCGGCATTCGGGATTGAGCGCCGAGCCCAGCGGCTGACCGTCATCGAACCAGGCGCGCCGATACCAGCGGCCATCCCAACCATGCCGGTCGAGGTTTTCGCGCAGGCGCTCCGCCTCCTGGCGACACCGCTCAACGAAGACGAGATCACCCTGGATACGGGCCACCTCCGCAAAGCGCATCAGCACCTCATAGAGGAAGAAGCCGAGCCAGACACTCTCGCCCCGACCCTTGATCCCCACCAGGTTCATACCGTCGTTCCAGTCGCCTGAGCCCATCAGCGGCAGGCCGTGCTCGCCAAACCGCAGACCGTGCAGGATGGCGCGCACGCCGTGCTGATAGAGCGTTGCGGTTTCCTCGGATTGACCGGGCAGGTCGTAATAGGAGTCGTCCTCGCCGCTGACCAGGCGGCCTTCCAGGAATCCCACCGGCTCATTCAGCACGCCGGTATCTCCGGTGGCCAGACAGTACCGCGCGGTCACCAGAGGCAGCCACAGATAGTCATCCGAGCAGCGGGTGCGGACCCCACGGCCGGTCGGCGGATGCCACCAGTGCTGCACATCGCCTTCAGGAAACTGACGACTCGCGCTGAGCAGCAGTTGGTTGCGTACCAGCGCGGGCTCACAGTGGATGAGCGCGGCGACATCCTGCAACTGGTCGCGGAAGCCGAAGGCGCCGCCCGACTGGTAGTAACCGCTACGCGCCCACAGGCGGCAGGCGATGGTCTGGTAAAGCAGCCAGCCATTGGCCAGGCAGTCGAGTGCCGGGTCCGGGGTCTCCACCTGCACGGCTCCCAGCGTGTGCTGCCAATGCTGCCGCACGGCATCCAGTGCCGTGCGGGCCGCCGCGGTGCCGGAACCGTAATAGACCGAGTTGCCGGGATCGTCGGAACCGCGCCGACCAGTGACGCCGAGCCGGAAGACGATCTCCTGTTCCTGGCCGGCGTCCAGTTTAACGGCCACCTGAAGTGCGGCGCAGGCGTCCAGGGCAGCCCCAACCTTGCCCGAGAGCCCGGCGCGTAACAGCGCGGCCGGATTGCGCAACGACCCGTTCCGCCCGATGAACTCGGCCCGGTCGCCGCTGAGGCCGCGGGTCGGATCGTCCACATCAAAAAAGGCGAGTTGATGGGCGAACTCGGTGTTGTACGGATTACGCGCAAGCAGCGCGCCGCTGCGTGGGTCGATCTCGGTGATGACATAGGGGGCCGTCTTCGGGCGCAGATCCCCCAAGACCCATTCCACGTAGCCGGTCGCGGAGAGCCGACGCGCCCGGTCCGAGCGGTTGCGTATCTTTAAGACCGAGAACTTGACCGGTGCGTCCAGGGCCACGTAGACCCACAGTTCCGACTCAATGCCGCCCTCGGTGTGCTCGAAGACGCTGTAGCCGAAGCCGTGCCGGATGACATAGGGGGTTGCGCCGCGACAGGGCAGCGGCGTGGGCGACCAGAAGCGGCCGCTTTCCTCGTCGCGGATATAAAACGCCTCGCCGCTCGGATCGGCAACCGGGTCATTGTGCCAGGGCGTGAGGCGGAACTCGTGGGCGTTCTCGCTCCAGGTGTAGGCCGCGCCGCTCTCCGAGATCACGCTGCCGAAGAGCGGATTTGCCAGTACGTTCACCCAGGGGGCGGGCGTCGTCTGATCCGGTCCGATCGTGATGACGTATTCGCGTCCGTCGGGGGTAAAACCCCCGAGTCCGTTGCCGAATAGCAGGGCGGTCGCGCGGGTGCTGACCGCCGCCTGCTCCGGCCGCGCCGGGGCATAGCGCTCCCAACCTTCGATGCGGCTCGGCCGCAGGCGCGGCGGGCGCCGCTCCACGGGGCCGCGGCGCCCAAGTTGTTCCGCCAGGGTGCCGCGGCTATCGCTGAGGATGGCGCGGGCCACGGTCTGGAACAGCACACGGTCCTCGTTCGAGATCTGATCCGCCGGTCGAACGAAGATCCCGCCGGGACGGTCCACGACATGCGCCTCGACGCCCGCGGCGATCAGCCCCAGGATCTGTTCCTGGAGTTCCTGTCGGTAACCCGCGTGGTCCTCGTTCCAGATCATCAAGTCCACGGTCAATCCCTTCAGGCGCCACCAGGCATGTGCCTGGACCAGTTGATGGACCAGGTCAATGTTCGCCGGGTCGCTAATCTGTAACAGCACGAGCGGGACATCGCCGGACACCGCGTGGCTCCACAACCCGGATTGGCCGCGGCGGTTCTGGATCAGCACACTCGCCTCGGCGCGCAGCGAGGCATTGGTATAGAGAATCGACCCGGCCAGATGTCCATAGAGTTGGGCGTCGGCCGGGCTGGCATTGAGTTGTCGCAGGACCACCTGGCTATGGGTCCAGGCGAGATCGAAGCAGCGGTCCGCCAGTCGCTGATCCTGGTATTTCTCGACCAGACCCAGGGCGTTTGCACGGGTGTCGCCGATGCCGGTGACCAGATCGAGCATGACCGATTGATCTGGATCGAGCGTAATGCAGTAGCGGATGGCGACGATCGGGTCCAGTACGGAACCCGCGGTCCCGGAGAGCGGCCCGCCGTTGCTCAAGGCGGCCGGCGCGGCCAGACCGCGCCCGCGACCGATGAAGCGCATCCGGTCCGTCTCGTAGCTGATAGTCCCGTGCTCGGCCCCGCGCGCCGCCATCAGGTGAAACATCCAGGGCGAGCGCTCATCCGGCGAGCGCGGCCGGCGGGTGCAGAGGATGGCCGGCTGCGGGTCGAGCGCCTCGGTCTGCACGAAGAGGTTGCTGAAGGCCGGGTGCAGGGCATCCGCGGCGGGCGGCGCCAGCACGACCTCGGCGTAGCTGGTGACCTCGATGACCCGGCGGACGCGGGCGCGGTTGGTGAGGCGCACCCGGCGCAGTTCGATGTCGTCCTCGGGCGAGACAACGATCTCGGTATAGGTCTCGAGCTCATGGTCGCGACGGCGAAACTCGACGCGTCCTTCCGAGAAGATCGCCTCAAAGTGATCCGGTTGCGTCTGCGTCGGCTGATAGGTGGTCGACCAGCAGGCGCCGCTCACCAGGTCGCGGATATAACAGAAGCTGCCGTAGGCGTCGCGGGTGCTGTCCTTGTGCCAGCGGGTGACGGCCAGGTCCTTCCAACGGCTGTAGCCGCCGCCCGCGTTGGTGACCATCACGTGATAACGGCCGTTCGACAGCAACTGCACCTGCGGCAGGCGGGTGTTGGGGCTACCGAACACCCGCACCGGCGGCTCCTGTCCACTCCCGGCGGGGCTGAAGTCGGTGACTGACTCGCTGGTGTGCGAATAGAAGGTCGGGGTCTTGGGGATGCGTTCCTGGAGCAGCAGGGTGGTCGCCTGGAACAGGGGGGCCGATGCGAAGCGCCGCTGCATCGGGCGGTCCAGCAGCAGATAGGCGAGCGCCAGGAGGCTCATGCCCTGGTGATGAACCATGAAGGAGCGCACCAGGGCACTAGCCTGCCCGTGGGGCACGCGCGCGGGGGTGTAGTCGATGGCCTCGTAGAAGCCGAAGCGGCCGGTGAAGCCGGCGGCGGCGAGTCGCTGAAGATTCACGCACGCGGCCTCGGGCGCCACCATCAGCGCCAGGGCGCTGGCATAGGGGGCAATCACCAGGTCTTCGGCCAGTCCGCGCTTGAGCCCCAGGCCGGGCACACCGAAGGCGCGGTACTGGTAATTGAAATGGATATCGATTGTGTTGTAGCCGGACTCCGACACGCCCCAGGGCACCCCGCGCGCCTTGCCGTAGGCGATTTGTCTGGCCACCGCCGCCCGATAGGTCTGGTCGAGCAGGGTGTTGTCATAGGTCGGCATCACCAGGAGCGGCATCAGGTACTCGAACATCGAGCCGCTCCACGACAGGAGCGTCGATTCGCCGGCCGCGCTGGTCAGCAGGCGGCCCAGCGCAAACCAGTTTTCCTGGGGCAGTTGGCCTTGGGCAATCGCCACGAAACTGGCCAGGCGCGCCTCCGATGCCAGCAGGTCGTAGTAACTGCTATCCAGCCGCCGTTCGCCGACGTGATAGCCGATCGCGAGCAGATGATGGGCCTCGTCGTAGAGGAAATCGTAATCCATCCGGGCTAGTTCGCCAGTTTGCAGGGCCAGCAGTTCGAGTGCACCGATCCGCTCACGGGCGCGGCGGCCGGCCTCGGCCATGAGCGGCGGCAGCGTCGTCTCCGGCAGTTGCGCTAACTGGCGGAGCGTCGGGATAGCGTCGGTCAGTGGCGGGTCGTAGGACCCGGCCGGCAGGCTGAGCCAGGGCGCGAGGAACAGCAGTTCATCCAGCGTGGCGCGGCAGTGCCGGGCCAGCGCCTGCGCCCAGTAGCCGGCTTCGCGGTCGGCGTTCGCGCGCAGACCGACAACCCCGTTCGCGGCGCCGGCGGCCAAGGCGTCCAGGCACTGATGCACCGCCGCCGGGGTAGTCGGGGGCGTCCGCAACGCGGCGTCCAGTTGTCGCCGGACGTCCGCGAGCGCGTCCGGCAGGGCGCCGTCCAGCGTGTCGGTCAGTATCCGCAAGGTGTCGTCGAGGCCCGCCAGCCAGCGGGCGTGCAGGATCGGCGCATCCACCAGTTCGAGCAGACCCGGCTGCAGGGTCAGCAGGTGGCCGGCGAGGTTGCCGCTGTCCACCGCGGAGACATAGAGCGGGGCGAGCGGCCGCAGCGATTGGGTGTCGTACCAGTTGTAGAAATGGCCGCGGTAGCGCTCCAGGCCCGCCATGGTGCGCAGGGCATGGGCGGTGCGCTCCAGCAGACCGCCGGCCGGTAGATAGCCGAAATCGTACGCGGCCAGGTTGGCGAGCAAGGACAGCCCCAGGTTGGTCGGCGAGGTGCGATGCGCGACCACGGGTGCGGGGTGCTCCTGATAATTGTCCGGCGGCAGCCAATGGTCTTCCGGGCCGACGAAGGTCTCGAAGAAGGCCCAGGTCTTGCGGGCGGTCGCGCGCAGGAAGTGAGTTTGATCGAGACTCAGGCGGGCCGGGCGCTGCAGGCGCGGGCGGCTGAGCCACCAGGCGAGTGCCGGCGCGGCCAACCACATCAGCAGGAGCGGTGCCGCGGCGCTCAAGGCTGCCGGATTCATCGCCGCGACCGCGAGGGCCGTGAGCAAGGCCAGCGCGGGGGCGGCTGCCATCTGCCGGTAGCAGTCGCGGATGCCGTGCTCCCCGGCGGCCTGGTCGCCCGAGGCGGTCCATTCGAGCAGGCGTTCGCGGCTGACGCCCATCCGCCAGAGCGTGCGGACCACGGCATCCAGGCTGAAGTAGGCCTCATAGGGGAGGCAGGCGATGGTGAATCCCGCCTGCATCAACTGCCGACCCGCCGCGCGGACCTCGGCGGCGAGGTGCTGGCCCCAGCGCACATCGGCCGGCTTGCGCATCCCGCCGAGCAGCGCCGTTAGCAGCGCCGGCACCAGCACGATGCCGAGAACCGCCAGGGTCCAGAACCAGGGCGCGGACACCAACACCCAGCCCAGTACGAACAGCAGGGTCAGGGCCGCGGGCACCAGGCTGCGCCGCAGGTTGTCGGCCAGCTTCCAGCGCGATAGCGCCGAGAGTGCGTTCTTCCGCCACCCGCCGGCCGCCGCGGGAACCCAGGGCAACAACCACCCGGCAATTTGCCAGTCCCCCCGGATCCAGCGGTGCCGTCGGCTCACGTCCGCGTGATACGCGGCAGGATAGTCCTCGTACAACTGCACGTCGGAGAGCAGTCCCGAGCGCGCGTAACAGCCTTCCAGCAGGTCATGGCTCAGGATCTGGTTTTCGGGGAAGCGCCCGCCGAGCGCCTGCTCGAAGGCCGCCACGTCATAAATTCCCTTGCCGATGAACGAGCCTTCCTGGAACCAATCCTGGTAGACATCGGAGATGGCGTGGGTATAGGGATCGATGCCGGCATCGCTGCCGTGCAGCCGCGCATAACGCGACCGGTTGGCGCCGGGCAGGCTCACGGCCACGCGCGGCTGCAGGATGCCGTAGCCCGCGCAGACCCGACCGCGGGCGGCGTCGTACCGCGGACGATTGAGCGGGTGTGTCATGGCGCCGATCAGTTCGCGCGCCGCATCACGCGGGAGCTGGGTGTCGGTATCCAGGGTGATGACATAGCGCAGACCCAGCAGGGGTGACGTATCGCCGACGATCAGCGCGAAGCGCTCAGCGACCCGCTCCCCAAGCTCTCCGCGCAGCAGGGCGTTCAAGTCGGCCAGCTTGCCGCGCTTGCGCTCGTAACCCATCCAGACCCGCTCCTGCGCATTCCACCGGCGCGGTCGGTGGAACAGATAGAAGGTGTCGCCCTGCTCCCGCGGGTAGCGTTCATTCAGTGCCGCGATCCCCCGTGCGGCCAAGTCCAGCAGGGGCCTGTCCTCCGGCAGTGTCTCGACCGGCGCGTCACGGACATCAGTCAGCAGGCCGAAATGCAGACTGTCGTCCCGATTGGCCAGGAACCGGACCTCCAACGCCTCCACCAGGGGTTCGATGCCCGCCGGGCTGGTGAGCATGGTCGGCGTCACCACCAGGGTGCGCGATTCCGGCGGGATGCCGGTTTTCAGGTCCATCCGGGGCAGTGGATAGGGGGTCGCCAACAGTGTCGCCAGCCAGTTCACCAGGGCCACCGCCAACTCACTGGTGCCGAGCAAGGCGAGTACACCCAGGACGGCGAGCAGCCAACCCGGCAGAGCGGCGGCCGACGCCAGCAGGTTCGCCGTGAACAGCCCCGCGATCAGCATGATCCCACCCAGGTAGAGGATCAGCGGAATCCGGCGTCCCCGCCGCTGCAGGGTGTCCACCAGGCCCAGGCGCGCCCGCGCCCGCTTTTCCAGCAGCGTCAAACCGCGGTCGATCAGGAAATAGCCCACATGCCCAGTGCGCTCGGTGTCGTCCGGCTGGCCCGCGCCGACACCGGCCAGATCGATTGCGGCGCGTGCCACCTCGGACTCCGGGCACCGGCCACGCTTGGCGATGCGCTCCACCACGTGCCGGTAACGATCCCGGGTGGCGAAATCCATCCTGGCGTAGAGCCCGGCCGGGTCCTCGCGCAGGGTGCGCTCGACCAGGCTCATGGTCTCCACGAACTCGCGCCAGTCCATCGCCCCCAAAAACCGCAGACTGCCGATGCTGTTGCTGATCGAGACCTGATCGGCTGCCTGTTGCTGGTTCTCCGTTTGCACCAGTTGCTCGATCGTGAGATTCCCGTCGGCCAGGTACTGCTCGACCCAGGTCAGCGGCAAGGCCAGCGCGGAGCCCTGGCCTTGCAGTCGGCGGGCCAACTCGGCCACGAAGGCACTCGACATCGGCGGGTTCGACCGCGCCATGTCGGCGATCACCAGAATCAGATTCTTCGGATCCGTCTCGGCCATCGCCGTCAATTGATCGGCCCAGCCGTCGGCCAGGTCCTGGTCGGCCCGGCCGGCGCTGACCCGGACCGCGACCCGGCGCAGATTCTCGATCAAGGCAAGTCGCAGCATGATCGGGATGGCCCACAACTCGCCCAGTTTGAGCGTGGTCACATCCTGGTAGGCGGCGACGAAGCGGCCGAGATTCTCCGGGTCCACCCGACCGTCGCCATGGGCGATGATCTCGAGGGCGATGTCATAGACCCGCGGCAATCCGGCCGACGGGCCGGTGCGCAGTCGCGGCAGTTCCCGACTGTAACCCTTGGGCAGATGCCGCTTGGCGGTGCGAATCTGTTCTTCGATCAGGTAGAAGTTATCGAGCAACCACTCCCCGGCCGGGGTGATCCGCCGCGTCGCCGTGACTGCCTCCATCAGCAGGGCACAGCACCCAATCAGGGTCCGCTCATTGTCGGTCAGCCGTGCCAGCAGGCGATCCGGCCCGTGGCGCGGGGTCACCAGATGGGAGGCGGCGAGGCCCTTACCGTGCTGCTCCATCTGCACGGCGCTGAACAACTCCGCCCGCAGCGGCGGCTCGTCGCCAACCGGCCGCGCGGCGGGTCCCTTGCCAGGTAACTGCAGCGGCCACCGGAGCCAGGTATCGCGCATAGCCATGATCCCAAGACGAACATTGACCCCAAAGACAGAGCAGCAGTCTACCCCCGCACACGAGCAACCGGGGAGGTTAAATAGGAATCTGTAATATAGTCATGGAGATGGCGAGCCGACCTCGACCTGGAACTCGGGAAAAAAGCGGGGCATGGTCAACCGGACCCCAGGGGCCAGGTGCTGGAAGTTGGCGCAACGGTTCCGGTCCCTTGTGCCCCGCGACTGACAGATTGACAGAAGGAGGAAAATCTACGCGGGGATACCTCAGGGTCCGTCCCCGGTACCGCGCGTTGGTGAACAAGTAACCTAAGGGCCTCGCACCGGCGCTGGGCGTGTCCATCATTGCGACGGGGCCGCGGTGGCGCCAGCGGGTTTGGACACCAAATCCGAAAGCACCAAGCCGTCTACCCGGCTGAGCTCGTGGCCGCCAGCGACCAACAGAATGCTGGCCCGGCCGTTCAGCGCGGGCACCCGGCGCAGGTCCTGGCTGGGTGCAGGCACGACTTGGTCACCCGGCATGCCGTACGCCACGCCGCGTACCACGGCGACGTAGCCGATGTCAGGGTGCTGGCGACCGTTGAGCCAGTACAGCAGGTTGCCGGGCACCGGCGGGGCAAGGTCCGCGAGGGTCCCGCGCGAAGACTGCACGGTGCGATACAGGTCGTCTCCCACCTGGCGTTTCACGAACCAGCGCTTGATCCCGCCGAACAGCCCGCGGTCGTCGGTGGCATCCAGCGCCTCCCGCGCGCGCTCGGTCCCCAGGTGTGGGGCGGCGATGGTGATCAGCCTGGTGACCGTGCCCGCGCCGTAGTTCACCAGCGCGAGCCGGGCCACGACGCCGCCGGCCGAATGCCCGATGAGGTCGACCCCGTCCGTTGGGTGCCGGTGCGCGATGGCGCCCAGCATCCCGCCGAGCAAGCGCGCCTGCTCCATGAGCGGCGCGGTGGAAGGCAGGTCGACCGTGTAGATGGCGAATGCCCCGGCGGGTTGCCCGACCGGCTCCAGCCGCACACCCGACCCTGTCGACTGCCAGTTCCCGGCGAGCTTCCAGCCGGCCGCCTCCAACACCGGCAGTACCCCGCTCCGCTGCCACGAATCCGAGTCGCTGAAGTAGCCGTGCACGAGCACCAGACGCCGTCCGGCGGTAGCGGGGCCGACGAGCACGAGCCCGAGGACGAAAAGCAGGGCCAGCCACGGCCGACCATGACAGCGCTTGATTCTGTATCCACCGAGTTGGTCAGGCGGCCGGTACCCTCGATCTTGATGCCGACCGGGTTGCCAGCGGCGGGAAACACCGGAAGCGGGTTTCTGCGAGATCGGGGTACCGTTCTCCGCAGCGTGCGCAGGGTCGTTCAGGCCGATGCAGAAGATGCCGATCAGCTGCGCCGGGGAGAGCCAGCGCGCCACGGAAAGCTTATTGCGGATGAGGTTGCAGGCCACCGTCAATCTTACTTCTCTTCGCGTGTCCATCCGAGCGTTCCGAGTTACCACCGGAAAACGACAATTCTCAAATCGGTGGACGCATTACGACAGGCAGTCTGTTCGGTAACACACGGAGCCCCCGCTTTCTGCAGTTAAAAAACGTAACGGGTTGCCGGCAATGTGCGCCAGAAGACAGACGGAGGTCCAGATTGTCCGTACTGTCCAGCCTGCTGAGTCATTGGCCGCATGGCGGTACCCCGCGTTGCTCGACGGCTGCGCGGTCTTTACCCAGCGAACCGTGTGCCGACATGGGGTGTCGGTGCATCGTCCCGAATTCCGTCTCACTGGAGGCAGTATGAAATTAGTTGAGATCGTTAGCACAGCGTTGGTGGTGACTGCGTTGTTTGTCGCACTACCCGGTTGCGAGAAGCAGAAAGGCCCTGCAGAGAATGCTGGCAAGGCAGTCGACAATACGGTACAAAGCGCGGGTCAGAAGATGGAAAAGGCCGGCGATCGCATCCAGGACGCGACAACACCGGGCAAGAATTAACCCGCAACAGGCAAAAGCCGCCGCCTTTGGCGGTGGGCTCCTCAAGGCTCCGCCGTTCCGGCGTGCTGAGGGGAATTCGATGATCTCCCTCCCGTTGGCCAGGACTCCTGTTGATAATCACTGTCTCGGGAAACCGAAGACAGTGCGGCCTGGGAAGGCCGCGTGTTCTAGCGGATGGGAATCGGTTTTTCAGGAGTTAAAAGAATAGGAAAGTATTTTCAAACTCAAGTGCACTACCGGGCGTTGGGGCCAGCAACATCTTCACATACGTATGGGACCCCAAGGACCCCTCGCAATCGGGCGCCCAACGGCCCGGGATTATCGCGTCGTGCTCGCGCATCGCGGCATCTGCCCCGAGAATTATTGGGTCGAAAGTTAAGCCAACTCTTCAGCAAACGGTGATCGCTATGTCTATGGGACTGATGTATTGGATTCTCATGCTGCTCTGGCTCGTGTTCAGTCTGGTCTGGAACTTTGGTGGCGGTGCCATCGGCCAGTACGGACCGGCAGTGAACTCAGTGCTGCTCTTCATCCTGTTCGTGCTACTCGGGTGGAAAGTCTTTGGGCCGCCGATCACTTGACGGCTAAGCGAGAGCGGCCCCGTAACCCTGAGGTCCCGTCGCCCCCTGCCAAGGAAGTGCGAGGCAGTAGGCGGGGCAGTCCGCGGAAAGCGTAGGGCGCAGGTGTGTCGCCGCGGTGGGGCTCATCTGTGGGGAGTGCCGTGGGCGACCGCGGCATAAAGAAGGTCCTGATGACCAACAAGATTCAGCCACGCACCTGGCCAGCACTGACCGCAAGTGCTTTCGCCGTCTGCGATGCTCCCTGGAACAGGCCGTAGCCGGTGGCCCGGCGGCCTCCGTGCGGATTTCCCAAGTCTTCCGCACCGTCCCTGCGAAATCATTATCTTGCAATAACAGCATGGTATTGGTGGCTCGAGCTAGCTAGCTTATTCTTTGTGGTAATCAGGACGTCTTTTCACTTTAGGAGAATTGGCATGAAATGGACAGGTGCGTATTTTCTTGGTTACGTCATCGTGATTGGTGGCATTCTCGCCGCGCTCTGGAAATTGGGTGTTCTGGCCAGCATCGGGACGACATGGATCGCGATCGGAGTCGTGATTGCAATCGGTCTCGGCATCATGATCGCCGTCTCCAGTAGCGGCAGCAAACAAAACATCGAAATCGACAGGAAGTGAGGGATGCCGTAGATTCGACGCACGGGTGCCGGGGGGTGGCACTCACTCGACGCTGAATCGACTGGTTTTTTTATCTCCCCGCTTACGGCGCGGTGCGCGGAACACCCACAAGGGTTCCGCCCGGTTGGCCTATTGGTAGTACCGGTCCTGCCGCGTCCTATTCTGGTCATAGATGCGCCGGGCGCGCACGCCCGCAACGAACTCGGCATTTCCGCGACCTTGGGTGCGCGGCCGGTACAGGCGGCACTGGCGTCGGCGGCAAGCCCCACCCCACTTTGCCAGCGATGGGGGCCTTCTGTCCTTCCCCGGGGAACTGCACCGACTCCTGATTCTTTCCGCCTGGGACGCCATCGGCGAGCGCGAGGAGCCGCTCGGTCTCGTGCCGCCTCGCCTGGCCTGCGGTGTCACCGGTCGCAGCCATCCCGGCCGGCCTGACCCCGGACTTAGCCCGTCTTCGACTATTCGCGCCCATTTTTCACGTAACCCCTTGTTTAGCTTTTATCGTAGGGGCAAAGGTCGGCACTACAAGCGATTAGTGTATGAGGGCCTGGAGCGCGGCGGTGATCCTCGGTGGCGGTTGCGCGGGCAGTTGCAGATGCAGGCGATCGAGCAGCAGTTGCTGGTCGGGCTCCGGCTCGGTGTGACGACTCAAAATGAGGGTTCGGCCGTCGGTGGTGGGCAGATGGACGTCGACCATCTGGATGGCAGCGAGTTTCTCCAAGGCGGAGCGTGGGGTGAGGCCCGGCGCGAGCGGCGGTAGCCGGGCCGTGAGGGTGACCTGGAGACAATAGGCCAGGAAGGCGACGAAAATGTGCGCTTCAATCCGCGTATCCAGTTGGTGATAAATGGGGCGAATACTCAGGTCGCCTTGAGTTCCTTGAACGCCTGTTCGACTTCGGTGAGTTGAATGTACCAGGTCCAGAGTTGGACGGGGTCGTTGCTGGCCAGATTGGAGCGCAGTAAATAGCGGACCTCACGGCGGCGGGTTTGGCGTAGCTTTTGGCGATTGAGTGCAAAGGTGAAGGTCGCGGCGGTGACGGGCTCATCGGGCGCGGGCAGCTGGATGCGCACCAACCCATAGGCGCGCCCGGCCGCTTTCTTGGCCGCCCCGAGTTTCAGCAACAGGTCGTCCCGGCGGAGAGTTTGGCCTTGCAACTCCTGCAACCGTTTCCATAGCCGCTTCAGCCGGCGGCGGCGCATGGCGCGTTCCTTGTCTTGGCGCCCGGCGCTGTGGGCCAGCACATACAACTCGCCGTCCTGGTCCAGGAGCTTGACCGTGACCTGGTCGCGCACCGTGGCCCAGGGCTTGGTCAGAAAGGATTTTTCCAGCTTGGTCAAGCGCCCTTTGGGGGTCCCTACCAAGTAGTGCGCCGGTGGGTCCGACGCGCGCATCAGGGCTAAGGTCTCCTCGGTCGGAATGCCCCGGTCCATCACCCAGATGCGGTCGGCCTTGCCGTATTGGGCCTCGATCTTGGCGAGGGCGTGGGTGAGAGTTTGTTTATCGAGGGTATTGCCGGCGAGCACCTCATAAGCCAGCGGAAAGCCGTCGGGGGTGACGATCAGGGCGATGACCACCTGCACGCAATCGGCGCGCTTATCACGGCTGTAGCCGAATGTACGCTTGCCGTGTTCCGGCGGCTCACACTCAAAATAGGTGCTGGTCAGATCGTACAACAGGATGTCGAAGTGCGCATTGAAGAGGTCCCGCCAGCGTCCCTGCAGGTACGAGAAGAGTGCCTTCTTATGCGCCACGAGATGATCGAGACAGCGATAGAGGGTATGACTGTGGGCGATGGTAAAGTCCTCGCCAAGCAGGTCACCCATGGCACTGTGGTCGAACCAGTGACGGTGCAGGCGCCATTCGCTGCCGGGATCGATCAGACGGTAGGCGACCAGCGTCTTGAGCACATTGAGCCAGCGCCTGCCCTTGTGACTGGGTGGCAGGCGCGGCTGCCAGAAGGCGTCCAATTGCAGCAGGTCCCACAGCCCGCAGGCCAGCCAGCAAGCGCCCCATTGCCGCGGTCGGCGCAACTGCAATTCGCTCAGTTTGACCTGCACCACCGCGCAGGCCAACTCCGGCGCCTGGCGATCCTCCGGAAACAGGGCGAGCTGTGTGGCGGCGCCCCGATCCTCGTCAAAGACGGCAATCGAACGGCACCAGGCCGCCCGCTGGGCGTCGTTGATCTCCCCGAGGTATAAGACGTGACGCTGTACCACCCGCCCGTCCGCCACGCGGCGGTTCTCCACCACACTCCAGTAGCGGTGTTCTTTGCCATCTTTCTTGCGGGTCTTGGAGCGCAGGAACATGCCGATAGTGTCGGCAGAACCGCCATCCGGCTCAAGGACCGAGGTCGGCACTACAGAGGTTTTTGCACGACCCGCCCTAACTCGCTCAGGTACTTACCGCACCACCAAGGGCCAAAATGGCCCCAAAACGGCAACATGCCGGGGCGAATAGTCGAAGTCGGGCTAGTCATGGAGATGGCGAGCCGACCTCGACCTCAGCGCTCAGGCGCCCGGCTCGCCATCTCCATGACTAGCCCGACTTCGACGATCCGCCCCGGCATGTTGCCGTTTTGGGGCCATTTTGGCCCTTGGTGGTGCGGGTAAGGTACCTGAGCGAGTTAGGGCGGGCTTGGTGCAGAAACCTTGGAAGCGCCGATCCGGTCCTTGAGCCGGATGGCGGTTCTGCCGACACTATCGGGCATGTTTCTGCGCTCTAAGACTCGCAAGAAGGATGGCAAAGAGCACCGCTACTGGAGTGTGGTCGAGAACCGCCGCGTGGCGGCCGGGCGGGGTACAGCGTCACGTCTTTACCTCGGAGAGATCAACGACACCCAGCAGGCGGCCTGGTGCCGCGATGGTCTTTGACGAGGATCGGGGAGCCGACCAGACAGTTCTGGTGTTCCCCGAGGATCGCCAGCCGCCGGAGTTGGCCTGCGCAATGGTGCAGGTCAAGCTGAGCGAACTGCTGCTGCGCCGACCGCGGCAATGGGGCGCTTGTTGGTTGGCCTGCGGCCTATGGGATGCTGCAGTTGGATGAGTTCTGGCGGCCGCGCCTGCCACCCATCCAAGGGCAGCGCTGGCTGAACGTGCTCAAGACGCTGGTCGCCTACCGTCTGATGGATCCGGGCAGCGAGTGGCGTCTGCATCGCCACTGGTATGACGACAGCGCGATGGCTGACCTGCTGGGCGAGGACTTTGCGGTCGCCCACAGAGAACCTCTATCGCTGTCTCGACCATCTGGTGGCGCACAAGGAGGCACTCTTCTCGCAACTGGAGGGACGCTGGAAGGACCTCTTATGCGCACTTCGACATGCTGCTGTACGATCTGACCAGCACCTATTTCGAGAGCGAGCCGCCGGAGCACGGCAAGCGGACATTCGGCTACAGCCGTGACAAGCGTCCCGATTGCGTGCAGGTGGTGATCGCCCTGGTCGTCACCCCCGAGGGCTTTCCGCTGGCTTACGAGGTGCTCGCCGGCAACACCCACGACCGAACCACTCTCACCCACGCTCTCGCAAAGATTGAGGCGCAATACGGTAAGGCCGACCGGATCTGGGTGATGGACCGGGGCATTCCGACCGAGGAGACCTTAGCCCTGATGCGCGTGTCGGACCCACCGGCGCACTAGCTGGGCCATCGAGGGGCGCTCGACCAAGCTGGGAAAGATCCTTTCTGACGAAGCCCTGGGCCACGGTGCGCGACCAGGTCACGGTCAAGCTCCTGGACCAGGACGGCGAGTTGTATGTGCTGGCCCACAGCGCCGGGCGCCAAGACAAGGAACGTGCCATGGCTACCGCCGCCGGCTGAAGCGGCTATGGAAACGGTTGCAGGAGTTGCAAGGCCAAACTCTCCGCCGGGACGACTGTTGCTGAAACTCGGGCGGCCGAGAAAGCGGCCGGGCGCGCCTATGGTTGGTGCGCATCCAGCTGCCCGCGCCCGACGAGCCCGTCACCGCCGCGACCTTCACCTTTGCACTCAATCGCCAAAAGCTACGCCAAGCCGCCGCCGTAGGTCCGCTATTCACTGGCGCTCCAATCTGGCCAGCAAATGCACCCTGTCCAACTCTGGACCTGGTACATTCCAACTCACCGAGCTTGAAACAGGCGTTCAAGGAAACTCAAGGCGACCGGCAAGTATTCGCCCCGATCATCACCAACTGGATACGCGGATCGAAGCGCACATCTTCGTCGCCTTCCTGGCCGATCGTCTCCAGGTCACCCTCACGGCCCGGCTACCGCCGCTCGCGCCGGGCCTCACCCCACGCTCCGCCTTGGAGAAACTCGCTGCCATCCAGATGGTCGACGTCCATCTGCCCATCATCCACGGCCGAACCCTCATTTCGAAGTCGTCACACCGAGCCGGAGCCCGACCAGCAACTGCTGCTCGATCGCCTGCATCTGGAACTGCCCGCGCAACGGCCACGAGGATCGACCGCCGCGCTCCAGGCCCTCAGCACACTAATCGCTTGTAGTGCCGACCTTCGCCCGACGATAAAGCTAGGGGGTTACGTGAAAAATGGGCGCGAATAGTCGAAGACGGGCGGAAAGTCCGGGGTCAGGCCGGCCGGGATGGCTGCGCACCGGTGACACCGCAGGCCAGGCGAGGCGGCACGAGACCGAGCGGCTCCTCGCGCCGGCCGATGGCGTCCCAGGCGGAAAGAATCAGGAGTCGGTGCAGTTCCCCGGGAAGGACAGAAGGCCCCCATCGCTGGCAAAGTGGGGTGGGCTTGCCGCTGATGCGATGCCGCTGTACCGGCCGCGCACCCAAGGTCGCGGAAATGCTGAGTTCGTCTTGCGGGCGTGCGCGCCCGGGCGCATCTATGACCAGAATAGGACGCGGGAGGACCGGTACTACGAATAGGCCAACCGGGCGGAACCCTTGGCGCGGGTGTTCCGCGCACCGCGCCGTAAGCGGGGAAGATAAAAAAACCAGTCGATTCAGCGTCGAGCGAGTGCGACCTCCTTGTACCGTGCTCGAATCTACGGCATCCCTCACTTCCTGTCATTTTCATGTTTCGTTTGCTGCCGCTACTGGAGACGGCGATCATGATGCCGAGACCGATCGCATGCAGGACCTCGATATCGCGATCGATGTCGTCCCGATGTGGGCCAGAGTACTCAACTTCCAGAGCGCGGCGAGACGCCACCAATCACGATGACGCGACGAATAAAATACGACTGTTGATTTCATGCGCACTCTCTGAAGTGAAAGACGTCCTGATTACCACAAACAAGAAAAGGAAGTTAGCCTGAATGCTATCAATACCGACGCCTGTTATTGCAAGATAATGATTTCGCAGGGACGGTGCGGAAGACTGGGAAATCTGCATGGAGGCCGCCGGAACCAACGGCTACGGCCTGTTCCAGGGAGCATCGCAGACGGCGAAAGCACTGGCGGTCAGCGCTGGCGAGGTGCGCGGGCTGAATCTCGTTGGTCATCAGGACCTTCTTTATGCCGCGGTCGCCCACGGCACTCCTCAATGAGCCCCACCGCGGCGACACACCTGCGCCTGACGCTTTCCGTGGGACTGCCCGGCCTACTGCCTCGCACTTCCTTGGCAGGGGGCGATGGGACCAGGGTTACGGGGCCGCTTCTCTCGCTTAGCCGTCAGGTGATCGGCGGCCCAAAGACTCTTCCACCGAGTAGCACGAACAGGATGAGAGCAGCACTGAGTTCGGAGACTGCCGGTCCGCAGTCCTGCTGATGGCACCGCCACCAAAGTTCCAGACCAGACTGAAACATGAGCCGAGAGCAGCATGAGAATCCAATACATCAGTCCCATAGACATAGTGATCACCGTTCGCCGACAAGCTGGCTCAACTTTCGACCGATAATTCGCGCAGATGCCGCGATGCGCGAGCACGACGCGATAATCCCGGGCCGTTGGGCGCCCGATTGCCGAGGGGTCCTTGGGGTCCCATGTATGGCTAGATGTTCGGCTGGCCCCAACGCCCGGGTAGCGCACTTGAGTTTGAAAATACTTTCCTATCTTCTCACTCTGAAAAACCGATTCCTCATTGCTACAACATGCGGCCTTCCCAGGCCGCACTGTCCGCACTCTCCGAGCAGCGCATCAATCACAGGAGTCCTGGCCAATGCAGGTATCATCGAATTCCCAGATGCCGGAACGGCGGAGCCTTGAGGAGCCCACCGCCAAAGGCGGCGGCTTTTGCCTGTTGTGATGAATTCTTGCCCGGCGTTGTCGCGTCCTGGATGCCATTGCGGCCTTTTCCATCTTCTGACCCGTGCTTCTCAACCGTATTGTCGACTGCCTTGCCAGCATTCTCTGCAGGGCTTTTTCCGCTTCTCGCAACCGGGCAGCGGGCCACAAGCAGCTGAACTGATCCACCAACGCTGCGCGCGCCAACGATTCTCACTAATTTCATACTGCCTCCAGTGAGCAAATTCGGGAACGATGCACCGAACACCCCATGTCGGCACACGGTTCGCTGGGGTAAAGACTGTGCAGCCGTCGAACAACGTGGTGTACCGCCATGCGGCCAATGACTCAGCAGGCTGGCGCAGCACGGATCTGGGACCTCCGTCTGTCTTCTGGCGCACATTGCTGGGAACCCGTTACGTTTTTTAACTGCAGAAAGCGGGGGCTCCGTGTGTTACCGAACAGACTGCTGTTGTAATGTGTTCCACTGATTTGAAGAATCGTCGTTTTCCGTGGTAACTCGGAACGCTCGGATGGACACGCGAAGAGAAGTAAGATTGACGGTGGCCTGGCAACCTCATCCGCAGAGCTTTCCGCTGGCGCGCTGGCTCTCCCCGGCGCAGCTCATCGGCACCTCCGCATCGGCCTGAACGACCCTGCGCACGCTGCGGAGAACGGTACCCACTCGCAAGAACCCGCTTCTGGTTTCCCGCCGCTGGCAACCTGGTTGGCATCAAGATCGAGGGTACCGGCCGCCTGACCACTGGTGGACACAGAATCAAGCGCTGTCATGGTCGGCCGTGGCTGGCCCGCTCTTCGTCCTCGGGCTCGTGCTCGTCGGCCCCGCTACTGCTGGACGGCCTTGGTGCTCGTGCACGGCTACTTCAGCGACTCGGATTCGTGGCAGCGGAGCGGGGTACTGCGGCGTCGGAGGTGGCCGGCTGGAAGCTCGCCGGGAACTGGCAGTCGAACAGGTTGGTGCGGCGGCCTGGAGCTGGTCGGCAACCTGCGGGCATTCGCCATCGACACGGTCGACCTGCCTTCGACCGCGCCGCTCATGGAGCAGGGCGCGCTTGCTCGGCGGGATGCTGGGCGCCATCGGCGCACTGGGCACCGGACGGATGGTCGACCTCATCGGGCATTCGGCCGGCGGCGTCGTGGCCGGCTCGCGCCTGGCTGGTCACCGGCGCGGGCACGGTCACCAGGCCATCATCATTGCCGCCCCACACCTGGCAACCGAGCGCGCGCGGGAGGCGCTGGACGCCACCGACGACCGCGGGCTGTTCGGCGGGATCAAGCGCTGTTCGGTGAAACGCCAGGTGGAGACGACCTGCATCGACCGCGACAGTTTCGCGCGGGACCCTCGCGGACCTCGCCCCGCTCGGTGCCCGGCAACCTGCGGCACTGGCTCAACGGTCGCCAGCACCCTGACATCGGCTACGTCGCCGTGGTACGCGGCGTGGCGTACGGCATGCCGGGTGACCAAGTCGTGCCTGCACCCAGCCAGGACCTGCGCCTGGTGCCCGCGCTGAACGGCCGGGCCAGCATTCTGTTGGTCGCTGGCGGCCACGAGCTCAGCCGGGTAGACGGCTTGGTGCTTTCGGATTCGGTGTCCAACTCGCTGGCGCCACCCGCGGCCCCGTCGCAATGATGGACACGCCCAGCGCCGGTGCGAGGCCGAGGTCACCTGTTCACCAACGCGCGGTACCGGGTACGGACCCTGGAGGTATCCCGAGATTTTCCTCCTTCGTCAATCTGTCAGTCGCGGGGCACAAGGGACCGGAACCGTTGCGCCAACTTCCAGCACCTGGCCCTGGGGATCCGGTTGACCATGCCCCGCTTCTCCCCGAGGTTCCAGGTCGAGGTCGGCTCGCCATCTCCATGACTATATGACACATTCTATCTAACCTCCCCGGTTGCTCGTGTGCGGGGGTAGACTGCTGCTCGTCTTTGGGT